>CACVAX010000001.1 GCA_902727935.1 uncultured Sulfurovum sp.
GAGGGAGAGACAGAACTCTCAACTAGTTCCAGTTTCTCAAAAAGTGACTTTAGTGTAGGAGAGCATACGCTTACATTAACCGTGACCGATGATGATGCTGCGACAGCGACAGATGAAGTGATTATTACCATTGAAAAACAACCATTCATAACAACATGGAAAACAGATAATTCTGGTGTATCTTCTGATACAGAGATTATTATTCCTACGCAAGGAGAGGGGTATGATTATAGTATTGATTGTGATAATGATGGCATTTATGAGGCAACGAGTCAAACGGCTAACTATACTTGTACTTATGCTAATGCTGGAACATATACGGTTCGAATTACAGGAGAGTTTCCACGAATCTATTTTAATGATGAAAAAGATAAAGAGAAAATTCTTTCAGTTGAACAGTGGGGAGCTATACAATGGACATCTATGAGTCGAGCTTTTTATGGTTGTAGCAATATGCTTATTAATGCAATAGATAGCCCCGATTTATCATTAGTAACTAAAATGGATAGCATGTTTGAAAATGCTGAAAGTATGAACAGTTCTTTAAGTGGTTGGGATGTGTCTAACATTGATGATATGAGCAGTTTATTTAGTGGAGCAAGTAATTTTAATCAAAATTTGAGTGCTTGGAATGTTTCTAATGTTGTTGATATGGCATCACTGTTTGAGAATGCGACTGGTTTTAATGGTGAATTAAGTTGGGGAGTGAGTGTGAGTAATGTTTTAGATATGGAGAGTATGTTTGATGGTGCTTCAAGCTTTGACCAAGACATAAGTGCATGGGATGTAAGTAGTGTAGGTGATATGTTCCGTATGTTTAAGGGAGCAACATCGTTTAATCAAAATATAAGTACATGGAATGTGAGCAGTGTAAGCGATATGCTAGGGATGTTCAATGGGGCATCGGTATTTAATCAAGATATAGGAAGCTGGAATGTTTCATCGGTAAGCGATATGTTTCGTATGTTTAAGGATGCAGTGGTATTTGACCAAAATATTGGGGCATGGGATGTAAACAATGTCGAAGATATGGATGCTATGTTTAATGGAGCTAAACTATCGGTAGTGAATTACACAGCATTACTTGTAGGATGGAAAGATAAAACGCTTCAATCTAATGTAACTTTTGATGCTGGTAAGAGTAAATACACGGCTACAGATGGAAAGACATCCAGAGAAGTCATTACAAATAGCTACAATTGGACAATTATAGACAGAGGCGTAACTTCTGTTAATGATGTTAAAAAAACAGGACAAACTAAAAGTTATGAGCAAGATGGAACAGAAGTAACCGATGGAAGTGTTAAAGATGATGGTTTTTATCAAAAAGGATTAGACTCCATCTATACGAGAGATGATACGAATAAGATTGTAACCGATCATCTTACAGGGCTTATGTGGCAAGATGATGAAGCTGTTGCTTCGGTAACCAAACCGTGGGTTACCCAAGACAATTATGATGCAGGTGATTATAGTGATACAACTGGTGATACAGCGACTACCTATTGTAGTGAGTTGGTGATGGGTGGGCATGAGGATTGGCGATTGCCAACCATACAAGAGTTAGGAGGTATTGGTGATTATGGTCAACATGATCCAGTTATTAATGTGGTTTTTTTAAATACCAACTCTAGCTATTATTGGAGTTCGACTAGCCATTCTTACTATTCTGGAAATGCGTGGATTGTCAATTTCTTTTATGGGAATCAGGACCACAGCTATAAGGGCAATAACTATTATGTTCGCTGTGTTAGAGCAGGACAGTAATTCTGCGTTAGCAGAACTTTGATAGTATTTTAATATAAAAAATAGGAGTTTTAAATGAAGATGATTTGCTTGTTGTTGATAAGTTTGAGTGGTATTGTCAATGCTGAAGGCTTGAGTAGGGGTAATGGTGTGGTCATTGATAGTAGCACCTACTTGGAGTGGCAAGATGATTATAGTGATAATGGTGGAGATATTAAAAATACTGCTTGGAATGATGCGATAGATTATTGTGAAGATTTAATCTTAGATGAGAAAAGTGATTGGAGGTTACCTACTCTAAAAGAGCTAAGCTCTTTGGTTGATTATGTTGAAAATAATCCTGCCATAAATGCCATATTTGAAAATACCTACTCTAACAGTTATTGGAGTTCGACTAGCCATTCAAACAATGTTGAAAGTGCGTGGATTGTCTATTTCTATGATGGGTATCAGGACTACCTCAATAAGAACGGTAACAGTTATGTTCGCTGTGTTAGAGCAGGAGAGTAACTTGATACTTTGTCTTTAGAGCCACCAAAGAGCCACCAAGAAGGAGTAAACTACGATTATCTTAAAAAGAAAAGGAATTAAAATGAAAACAGTATCAATAATTGTAGCAGGACTTTTAACACTTGGAGCATCAACACTAATGGCAGACAGTGAAGTAAATGCCAATGAGAACTTGAATGTGAATGTAGTATCAGATAGTGAAGTTGTAGATTCAGTAATTGGAACATCAATTGATGCAGCAGATAGTACAATAAATGCAAATAATAACTTAAATGTTAATGTAGTCAATGACAGTACGATAGAAGATTCTGTTGTAGGAACATCAATTGAAGCTTCAGACAGTACAGTTAATGCTAATGATAACTTAAATGTAAATGTAATTCAAGATAGTGAAATTTCAGGTTCAACAGTAGGAACACAAATTAAAGCTAGATAAGTAACATTTTCGTTTAACAGGCTTCTCTTTTCAGTGACTTAGTAAAGACTTTTACTAAGTCACTCTTCTTCAAAAAATATTTTTTAAAGTTATAAATCACTTTTTGTAATCTTTTATTATGACTTCTTTTTAGCAGTTTTCTTAACTAAAAATTGCTATAATATGTTAGAATAATTAAGGAAATATTGAGCAATGAAATACATATATATATTATCTTTTGCTACCATTAGTTGTATTTATGTTTTCTCAAATGAGAACAATGTAAGCAATGAAAACAATGTTTCTACAGATAGTGAAAAACTTTGTTTTGCTATTCTTGAAAAAAATGTAAAATATTGTATTGCTATTGAAAGTCATGACCACAAAAGTGCATGTTTTGGAATTGTCAAGCAAAATACTGGTTATTGTGATATGGTTAAAGATATGGATTTCAAAAATAAATGTTTAGCCATAGCACTTGATGATATTAGTGCTTGTAATAAAATTCGGGACAAAGAACTTAAAGCAAGTTGTATAACTTTTTATACTAAAATTACTAAAGATATCTATACCCAAGATGACTGTACTCCTTAAGAAATGTTAGAATTAAAAAAAATTTTTACGAAGCATCTTTTAGTTATTACCATCATTTTCCCCTTAATTATTATTTTACTATATGGATTTTCTATCTCTTTAGCACTAAAATATAAACACAACTTATATGTTGGTAAAGAACTTAAACGATATGAAAAAGAACTAAAAAGTAAACACAAAAAGTTTTTAATTGAAAAAGCTAAATATATAGAATCTTTTATGAATTATATTTATACTAAAACATCTAATAATCCTTCAGTTTCAACAGAAGGTATCTTAGACTTTATTGATTCTATTAAAAAATATGATAGTGGTTTTATTTTTATTTTTGATAAAAATGGAAATGTTATTAAACACCCTTGTACCGAAACACTTGTGAACTTGGTACACTCTAATCAGGAAAAAACTTTGGTTTCTCGTTTGATTACGGCTGCGAATGAACATAAATTTGTCTATTATGAAGGAACTAATTGCATTGACAATAAAGGGATTAGAAAAATTGCTTTTGTACATCATATTAAAACAACGGATTTATATATAGTCATTAGTAAAAATGAAAAAGATATTTTATATTCGATTGCAGAAAAGAAAAAAATATGGGAAGCAAAGTTAGATGACGAAACGGAAGAAAATATAAGACTTCTGATTTTATTAAGTTTTATATCAATAATTTTTTCTATAATTTTTTCTAAAATTATTAATAGATTAATTAAAGATTATGAAAAAGAGATTAAAGAAAGCAATGAAGCGATGTTTTCACAGTCAAGACTTGCTCAAGCAGGTGAATTAATTAGTATGATTTCACATCAATGGCGACAACCTATTAGTAAAATTGCTTCAATTTCTTCTAATTTAAGATTTAAAATAATGATGGATAAAGAATTGGATTCAGCTTATTTAGATAAAAAAATTGAAGAAATTGAAGAGTATACAGAGTTTTTATCTGAAACCATTGATGATTTTAGAGAATTTTATAAACCTAAAAAAGACAAACAAAAAATGAATGTTTTACCGTTAATTGATAAGTCTTTACAGTTTTTAGAAAATAGTTTAATGAAGAAGAATATTAACTTAATTAAAGAATATGATAAAGATAGCAAAGTATTACTCTATCACAATGAATTTATGCAAGTTGTTATTAATATTGTTCAAAATGCTATTGAGTTTTCAAGAAAGGGAGCTTTTATTAAAGTTAAAACTAAATTAAAACCTAAAGAATATGTTATTGAAATAAGTGATGAAGCAGGAGGTATTAAAGATGAAAATATAGAAAAAATTTTTGATGCACATTTTTCGACTAAACTAAATACTAACTCTACGAATTTAGGATTAGGTTTATATGTTTCAAAAGTCATTATTGAAACACATTTTAATGGAAAATTAGAAGTAGAAAGTAATAATAAAAACACTACATTTACAATAAGGTTGATACGATAAATGAATAATGAAAAATATGCGTTATTAAAGAACAAAACACTTCTATATGCAGAAGATGATTTAGAACTACAATCTGAGGTAGAAGAAATATTAAATAATTTTTTTAAAAAAATCTTCATTGCTTCTGATGGAGATGAAGCATTAGATATCTTTATTGAACATCAAAATAATATAGATTTGATTATTACAGATATCACCATGCCCAATACAGATGGTATAGCACTGTCTAAATATGTACGAGAGTACAATAAAAACTTACCTATTATTATCATGTCAGCCTATACAAATACTGATTACCTCTTAGATTCAATTGATTTAAATATTATTACCTATATTACTAAACCTTTTACTACTAAAAAAGTATTTGTATTATTAGATAAACTTCTTGATTTTTTCAATCTGAACAATCAATTTACTTTCAAGGATAATAGTATTTTTAATTTTGAGTTAGGCACAATTATTATTGGTCAAGAGAAAATCTCTTTAACCAATAAAGAGAGCAATTTTATTAAACTTTTAATAGAAAACAATATTGTTACCTATGATATGATGTATGAATATTTATGGGACTATGATAGCCCTCCAACCAGTAATGCAGTCAAATCTTTTATTAAAAAAATTAAGAAAAAAATTCCAATGGATTTCTTTAAAAATAAACAAGGTATTGGTTACTATTTAAATCAATAAAAATCCAAGAATTGTTAAAGCTTTATTTTAGTGCTGTTATTTTTAAATTAGTTTCAGCAATTTTATCTTTATAAGAATTAATTTTTTCAAAATATCTTTCGATTTTATCTTGATATCGTTCTTTATATTTTGGTTTATCTATAATTTTCTCTTTATACTTGTCAATTTTATCGTGATAAGAATCTATTTTACTTTTATAATAAATAATACGCTTATTATAAAAAGCAATACTCTCTTCTTTTGTTCGAGGAGTACTTTGATTAATATTAATATTAGTACCAATTGTAGAATTTATAATTTGACTATCTTTATCTATATAAATATAATCTTTATTCCCATTTTTATCTGTTGAGACCACAACATTACTCTTTTTATTGGGATCATCATCAGATATCGAAATAAGTACTTCCGATGCTGAAAAAGTACTTAACGTAATTGTTAGAGAAAGTATGTAAGGATATTTTTTCATGATATTACCTTTTAAGCTCCTATAAGACTCATATAAAGTCGTGTGTCAATAATGTCATTTGCTGACATCCCATGAGTTGATTTATATTGAATAATGGCTTGTTTTAAATCGCTATTCATCATTCCTGTTGGTTTTATCTTTGAATTTTGCAAAGAAAGAAGATAACTAACTTTTTGAATTTTTCTACTTAAATTATCTCGTAAAAATCTTGTTTTTAAATGGGCGACTATGTCTTGATTAACACTACCACCTGTTAAAACCCAATACGGATACTTAGCCAACCTACCTAGAACCTCAACAACACTCAATTCAATTAAAATAGTAATAGATGAATGAACACCTTGGGCTTTAGTTAAGGCATTATTAATCCCTATACCACTACCAAGAATGGAGAAAGCCAATTCATTACCACTACTTTCTTGATTAATGGTAATCTTATTTTTTGTAGAAGTACGAGGAACAAAGTTTCCTGTTCTAATGTTTACAGGGTTAAAAGTGATAGCCAATTTAGTAACCTTACTTTCTCTGTCTAAACTCGCATCAATTGTACCTTGTTGACCGTTATAGGTCCCCTGACCAGCTGCATCTACTCCACTACCTGATGCCTCAATTAAATCAAACTCTGTAATAGCTCCCTTAATGATAAACACTGAACCTTTTGGTAGTTTTTTTGTATTAATTGCTGACATGGTTATGATATTTCGTCCAATTGAATTAAAACTCGATTGGACTATGGTTGAAATATTTTTAGGTAACTTTCCTCCAGATGCTGTTTCATCTGTAATTTTATTAACATAGACATTAATAGGCTGTCCATTAAATATAGCAACCATACTATTAACATTTTTTAAAGCATTCGTATAATTTGTTTTTACAGCTGTTATTTCTCCTCCATCTTGTGAAAGATTAATTTCTGGAGCAGCACAAGCTCCAAAAAGTATTGCTACAACCACTGTTGATAATTTAATAATTTTTTTCATTCGTTTTCTCCTATTTTACAAAAAATTCTATTTTTCCAATATTGATGTCACTACGTGCAACACCTGAAGGTCGTAAATTCATAGATAAACCTTTTGATTGGGTAGAGTTTGTTAAATCAGTTAATTTCAAATTATTAATATCTGAAATTTGTTCTTTACTTAATATCGCATATACTGTAGTTTTTTCTTGTTGACAACCTTTACAATCTTTAGTGGCATTGATATTCATACCTCCAAAATCTCTAGGAAAAATATATTTTCCATTTAATTCCGTCAGAGGAGATTGTGCATTAGGATAAAGTAAGGCAGTATTCCCTTTATTATCAGCATAAACAATGTATAAATAACCTGTTTTCCCTTTTGTATCTACAATAAACTGTATTGACTGATTTTGAGAATATTCAGTTTTTCCTTTTAACTGTATGCTCCCAAACTGTGCATATTTTAAGGCTGCAATGGTTTTTTCTGAAGACTGAACCTCTGTTTTTACTGGAGTAGGAACTGGTGCCTCCTTTTTACCTGGCACACACCCTGTAATAATAATTGATGATAATACCAACAATGAAACTTTATACCTTTTTGTTATACTCATAGCTCTTTCTCCTAGTTTAATTTTTTTATTTTAACATAAATATGTGTCCAAAAAATGTGATAAAAAATTTATTTTACGATAAATTGATATTTTCCTAATTTTGGACTACTATTTGTATTTTTTGATATTGCTTTCAACCTAACAGCTCGGGTGACAACCTGAGACTTTTGAGACCCTTTAGCAAAACTTAACAATCCATCCTTACTTTTAAATACACTACTTTGTAAAATTGGTTCTGAAGATAATAAAGTATAAATAGTGGTTTGTTCTTCTTGACAATTATGGCAACTCTTATAAGCTTCAAGTTCAAATTTTCCTCCTGAAAAATCTTTAGGAAAATGGTAAGAACCTTCTATTATTTTTGGTTGCACAAACGAATTAGGATACAATAAGGTCACATCATTTTTGTCAACATAAAAAATTGTTAAGTAGCCTCTTGCACCTTGAGTATTTAAAGAAAACTCTACAGATTGACCAACAGTATAAGTTGTATTATCATAGTTTAAACTCATTTTTTCCATTTTACCTTCTTGAATAAATCCCTCTAAGGTCTCCTGTAAGGTGATTTCTTTGGCAGTATTAGAAGTATTAGACGATATTGGCGTATTAGCCGATGCTATTTTGGACTGACTTTGGGTAAAGTCTTTTAAAGTACTGGAACTTGAATATGACTTTGAATAGGAAATATTGGGATGATGCTCTTTAGCAGAGTTTTCTCTGGCATAGCGTAGTACATCGCTTGTTAAAGATTTTTTTATATCTGAAAAAGGTTGATTAAGCGAATTTTGGTTGGAAAATAATCTATAAAGTGAATTTGTAAACAGACTTCCATTTGGTGTTGCCAATGCTTCTTCATCATCTCGAGCTGAAGAGAATACGATGAAATCACTATTGTTTTCAATGATATCCTTACTGGTACTAATGTTTAAACCCTTTGAAAGAGTTCTATTTACGGTGGCTGCATCAATGGTTTTAGATTGAACTTTTCCATTTAAACTTCTAAAGACCGTGCCACTGTGACAAGAATCAAAAAAAATCATTTTTTTAGCTTTAATCGTATTAAACTTAGCATATAAAACATCATCTAAAAGATGTATGTTCTCTTTTCCATTACTTAACACTAACGTTTCATCTGAACCATCAGACTCATCATTATTTTCATCTTTTTTATGCGAACCATGACCACTGTAATAAAAGGCAAAATAATCATTATTGCTTAAATCTCTTCCATAGTTACTTAAATAATCAACTATTTTTAAAGCTTCAGCATCATAAAGTGTTGTCACCTCAAAGCCCCATGATTCAAACATATTTTTCATTTTTTCAACATCTCGCTCAATACCATTAAGATCGGCATTTTCTCCAGCATAATCACTCACACCGACGACAAGGGCTTTTTTATTATTTTGAATATTTTTAGAAAAAAGTACATTGCTCATAGCATTTGATTGAGCCAATGCTAAACCTTTAGATTGTCCATTTACTTTCTCAGATACACAAGCTTGAAAAAATATCAAAAAAAATAAACTCAGTGTAGATTTGAGCAGAAGTTTATTAAATAAAGTCATTAATTATCCTTTTATGTTTAATTATAATAAAATTTACTTCTTACTAAGCTTAGTCAAGTTATACTTTATTAAATAAAGATTATGAGGATGGTTTTATGAAATTTCTAAAAAGTACATTAAGTTCGCTACTGATATTATCTACATTGAGTACAGCAAATACATTTGAACAAAATGGTGTAAAAGAAGGAAACAATCGAATTTCTGCTTCGGCTCGATTCAGTGTTCCAGATGAAGGGGATAATACCCTAACGCTTTTAGCTCAATATGGTCACTTTTTAACGGATGATATTGAAGTTATGGTTGACCTTTTTAGTAGTTCTGCGAATGGAGATACCTTTTACCTTCTTGGTTTAGGAGGAAACTATTACTTTGCTAAAACACCTACTTTAACACCTTATGTTGGTGGACAATACTATAATAGTGGACTTACAGGTAACAGTGACACCACAGCAAATGGTACAAAGTTTTATGTTGGTGCACATCAATTTTTAAGTGAAAACTTTGCCATTACGCCTGAAGCTGGTGCTCAGTTTTTTGACTTTACAGACTATTCTGAATCTTATTTAAATGTATATTTAACTTACTTCTTCGATTAAGGTTACTATGTAAATATTAGAGTCAAATTTAAAAATGTGGCTCTATTCTTCAATATTTTAAACTAAGGAAATAAAATTGAAAAGACAATCTTTTTATATTCAAACCTCACTAAAATATGTTTTTTTTTCCCTAATATTTTTTGTGTTTCTTGCTTGTCAAAACAGTACTAATCCTATTCCAAGAAATTCTTCTTTTACCAAAGCTGTTGACCCTAAAAAACCTCTCTCTATTATTGGAGGAGAATTAAACTATGAGCTACTGCAAACCCTTGGAAGTTCCTATGCATTAAATGGAATTAGATTTAATCCTAAAAACAATAATATTATTACTTATGGTGATAGTAGTACTATTTCTATTTATAATATGAACTTAGAGCTTATTGGAAAAATAAAAAGCAAAAATGATGAAGTTAATGCTTTAGATATTAGCAGTGATGGAACTTATCTCGTCTGTTCAGGAGATGATGGATATGTTGAAGTATGGAATTTAGACAACAATCAACTACGTCATCGTATGCAAAGTAATTCAGATGATATCTTTGCCATTGCATTAAGTTCCAATAATAAACTCGTTGCCAGTGCTGGAGGAGGGAAAGTGATTGATGTTTGGAGTGTTAACAGTGGAGAACAAATCGCTCGACTTGAAGGACATCAAGATGATATTACCAATCTTTCTTTTATTGACTATGATAAAAAACTGGTTTCGTCAGCCAAAGATAACCATACCAAGATATGGGCATTAAATAAAAAAAAGTTACTTTATTCTTACTTAACCCCTTCAAATGAATACGGGAAAATTCAAAAAGCCAAATCTTTTGATGACTATACCATATCAGCAATGACAGAAGTAGAAAGTGCTGAAGGAAACAGTAGAAAACGAAATGGACCACCTGTATGGGTTTATAGTATTAAATTTAAAGATAATCAAGGAAACACATTAAGCGAATTTGAACAACATCGTGGACCAATTACTGACATTAGTCTTTCAGAAAATAAAAGCTATATGGCTTCTAGTTCAGAAGATAAAACCATTCGTTTATGGGATTTAGAAAAAAAGAGACCTATCTCAAATATCGTCCTAAAAGATAAAGGTTATGGTGTTGCTGTTAATAAATCTGGTCATCTACTCGTAGCACTCGAAGGTAATCAAAAAATTAAACTTTTTCAAATTAAAAATCCCTACTCTTCAAGCAATAGCAATAGCAATAGCAATAGCAATAGCAATACATTAAGTACTAGTAGTGGAAATAATACTAACATCTCCTCTTGGTACAAAAACCAATATGCGATTGTAATAGGTATAGATTATTATAAACGTCTCTCTTTACCTAAACTCAATAATGCTGTAGCTGATGGACGTAGTATTGCCAAACTTTTAAAACAAAAAGGCTTTTCTGTAATTGAACTTTATAATGAAAATGCTACTAAAGAACGTATTGTTGATGCATTAAAAGAAATCAAAAATAATGCCAGTTCAAGTGACTCGACACTATTTTATTTTGCAGGTCATGGAGATGGGGTATCAGGGAATAATAATGTTAGAGAAGGTTATATTTTACCCTATGATTTTAATTCAGATTTAAATAATCCTAATCCTGATGTAATGTATTATGATAAATCAGCATTAAGTATTAGTTCTCTAGTAATGTACTCGAGAGATACTAAAGCAAAACATATTGGTATTATTTTAGATTCATGTTTTTCAGGTTTAGCCATGGAATCAAAATATACAACTAAATCACTTTCTAACAATGAAGAGAATCTGGACAGTGTTGAATATGATACTCAAATGCGTTCGGTAAGAATTAAGCCTACTATGATAAATTCAAGTTCCAACTCAAATAATACTACACATACTGTTGTAAGTCTATTTCAAAAGCTTTTAGATAAAAAATCTATTAATATATTAACAGCTGGTGATGATCAACCTGTTTCCGATGGTAGTGGACATTCTCCCTTTACACAAGCATTTTTAAATGCATTAACATCAAAGGATAATAATCAGTATATACGATTTACAACGCTTGCAGAGTATATTAAAAAGTATGTTCAAGAAAAAACTAAAGAGCGACAAAAGCCTCAATATAAAAATGAGAGTTTAGAAAATGGAGATTTTATCTTTAGACTCTAAATAGCTTTTTATCGTTTAGACACTTTAGTACCACATATATATGTTATACTTTTCTTAATGTTTTAAAGTAAAATAAATTAATTAAAATAGGAAGAAGACAATGTTTAAAAGAAAAAAAATACCTCTATTTTTACTATTTGTATTTCTAGGACTTAATTTAAATGCAAATAGTGAACAAATGGAGATAAGGGTTGTAAAAAGTTTAAATCAAGGACTTAAAGCAACTGAAAACTTTTTAGAGCAAGTTCCAACATATTATGTATATGAAGAGGATAAAACTATTTTACATTATGCTGTTGAATTAGATAAATATGAAATTGTTGAATTCTTAATTTCTAAAAATGTTGAACTTAACCGACAAGGAGGTGTCTATTTTCAAACAGCCCTTCAAGATGCTATTTTTTATGAATATTTTAGAATTGCACGACTGCTTATAAATAGTGGAACTCAATTAGATATTCAAAATATTGATGGAGAAACAGCCCTTCATATCGCTGCAAAAAATGGTTACTATGATATGATTACTGTATTGATTAATAATGGAGCTTCTAAAGACATTCTTAATCTAGATGGACAAACACCTTATGACTTAATTCCTAATTTTTCAATGTCTAATACAAAAAAAATGCAATCTATTTTAAAACCTAGTCCCATATCGACTAATAGAACGAGAAGAAATGATTATTTTCCTTTAGATAGTATGGAGTATGGTCAAGCTACATTTACTTTAGATCAAATGAATTTTGATACTGATAAAGTAAGAAATGACTCTTCAGTGAGAAGTAAAGGTATTGATTTAAACATTGTTAATGAAGATACAGAATCAATCAATAGCAATATTGGTGATATTATTAAATCAAAATAAAAGGATTGATTATGAACAATAAAATAAAACTATTGAGTATTCTTACTCTATTTAGCTATAACTCTCTACTTCTAGCAGATGCAGATGCAGACTTTGTGACAATTCATGGAGCCGTTAACCATTCTTTCGTTGAAAGTATTTCTAAAAATTTAGCACATGTAGATGATAAAAGAGGTGAATATACCAAAATTGATGGTGATGAAGAGTTTAAAGAAGCTCTTAAAGAAGGAAAATTTGATGAAAGTGATTTGAAAGACGGTAGTAAGATCTCAAAAAGATACATTTCTAGAGAAATTAAAAATGTTAATTTAGATGATTCAGACCTTTCGAGTTTGGAAGGGGATACTTTAAACTTAGGTTCAGATATAGAAGGTGGTAATGTTGTTCAATCTTTAAATATTGAAGACAGTAAAATTGAAACAGATAGACATATTAATGCAGGAATCATTTCATCTGGAGATGATGTCAGTAACATTACCAATGTTACCAATATTGAAGATAGTCAATTAATGGGTCAATCAAAAGAAAAAGATGACAGCACAATAAGTACTTCACAATACTTTGATTAGTTAATACATATATAAAAAAAGAGTTTTAGTAGGTTACCATCTCTTTTTTTATTTGAGTATATAACTCTCTTAGCCAAGGGTGTTTGTTTTTTTTGTTAATACTTACCTCCATTCTTCTAAAATCGACAGGGGCTAAAATAACTTTGATATTATTTATTCCTACTTTTTGGGCCAAGAAGTAGAGTTCTTCTATTTTATCATCACCAATGGGTATACATCCAACGGTAACAGCATTTCCATGTATCATGATGTCTCCTCCTAAATTGCTTCGTTTCTCTTCTCTTGCTTTTCTTTTATCAAAAGCATTAGGGTAGTTTATACGCATTGAGAGGTGGTATTTACTGTTTGGATTTAAGTAGCTAATACCATAGATTCCCTCAGGTATTTGTCGGTCTCCTTCTTTAACCTTTGGACCTAAAATACCTGAAAAAGCTGTGAAGGGATAGCTTGTAATATGAATGTTCTTTCCATTCTTCTTTGTCCAAACTTCTAAAACTTTTTCATGTTTAAGTCCAATAAGGGTTAAGTTGTTAGGGTAAACAATAAAATCACTGTCAGCTAAATGACGTTTGAGTTTTTGTTTAGAACTTAATATTTCTGTTGGAGGAGTTGGTTTTTGTTCTGGACATTCTTTTTGAACAATAGTGGGCTGTTGTAGTGGTTCAACATGTGTTAAGGTACATTCATCACAAGGAACAATAGGTTGTGGTGTAAGGGTTTCTTTATAGGAGTGTTTTTTATAGTAGGGATACCATATATTTTTTCCATAAAAGTAAAAGAGACTGGCAAAGCCAAAAAATAAAACTGTAAAAAGTAAAAAATGGGGAATAATATTTTTCATGCCATAAGTTTAGCATAAATATGAAGAGTAGGGCAATCTTTTATGATTGCCCTTAATATTAACAAGAATAAGTAGAACTGAACTCAAATCCTGTTGGTCTAGCTTCATCTGGATGAACTTGACTTCTAAACATGTATTGTCTGTAAGTTGTAATAAACTCATCTGACATAACAGGTCTAAGGAAATCAAAGTCTGAACGAAGACCTTCAAGTGCTTCTCTAAGAGTACGAGGCATTTGAGGAATATTCTTCTCTTTAATCTCATCAAGAGAAAGTTCAAACAAGTCAATGTCCATAGGTCCTACAGGTACATCAGCATTTTTAATACCATCAAGACCAGCTAACATAAGAACAGCAAAACAAAGATAAGGACAAGCTGTACTGTCTGGGAATCTTGTCTCAATTCTGGTTGCCATTTCACCAGCACCGTAAGGAATACGACACGCAGCTGAACGGTTTTGACTAGAGTAGGTTAAGATACTTGGTGCCTCAAATCCAGGAACCAATCTCTTGTAAGAGTTGGTACTTGGGTTGGTAAATGCTGAAACAGCATTTGAATGTCTAAAGATTCCACCAAGGTACTGTAAAGCAGTTTCAGAAAGATTCGCGTATGCTCCTTCTTTATAGAACATGTTTTTACCATCTTTCCAAATTGATTGGTGTACGTGCATACCATTTCCATTGTCACCGTAAAGTGGTTTTGGCATAAAGGTTGCTGATTTACCATTTAGGTGAGCTACCATTTTGACAACATACTTATATTTTTGTACATTATCGGCTGCTTCAATAAGGTTTCCAAATTTAATTCCGATTTCACCTTGTCCTTGTGCAACTTCATGGTGACCTAACATTACGGTTAAGCCAATATCATCCATAACTTGCATCATTTCTGCTCTTAAGTCTACCATAGAGTCGATTGGCATTACTGGGAAGTAACCACCTTTTGTTCCTGGACGGTGACCCATATTTCCAAATTCTCCATAAGAGGTAGAAGCATTCCATTCACCTTCATCAGTATCGACACGATAACCTGATTGGTTAACCCCTGTCCAAATTTGAACGTCATCAAAAATAAAGAATTCATTTTCTGGACCAAAATAAGCATCATCCCCAATTCCAATTTCTTCCATATATTTTAATGTTTTTTTAGCAATAGAACGAGGACATCTTTCATAAAGATCATTTTTGTAAATATCATAAACATCACAAATAACAACTACCGTAGAGTCAGCTGTGAATGGGTCAAGGAAGGCTGTTTCGATATCTGGCTTAAGAATCATGTCAGACTTGTTGATTGGTTGCCAGTTTTCAATTGAAGAACCATCGAATGGTAATCCACCTTCAATTTGTTCAGCATCTACAGCGTCTATTCTGTAAGAAATATGGTGCCATGCACCTTTAATATCTGTAAATCTCCAGTCTACGTACGCTACTTCATTCTCTTCACAGAATTTAAAAAATTCATCTACATTGTTCACAAATTTACCCATTTGTTTGTCTCCTAAAGTTTTATGTTGCAGTCATTGTATCGGAATAGCTTTTAAAGCAGTAGTAAAAACTGCTTAAAAATTAACCAATTTCTGCTCTCGTTCTTTAAAGGTAACAGCTTTTGTATAGCCAATATTTTTAGCTAGTTTTATGGCTTCATCATATTTAAAGCCTATTTGACCAATAGCATGGGCATCAGATGAAAAAGTAATGGGGATATTAAGTTCATAACCCACTTCTAGTAGACTTTGGCTTGGATAAATCTCTTTACAGGGTTTACGTAGTCCAGCTGTGTTAAGTTCTAAAACCATATTAGATTTTTTGATGGCTTTGAGTGCATTATTTGCAATGAATCGAATGTCTTTTGTTGGCATATAGTTGAAAATCTTAATTAAATCTAAATGACCAACAATGTCAAATTTTTGTGTTTTTGCCATGGCTTCAATATTATCAAAATACTCTTGCCATATTGCGTCAATGTTTCTGTTATTGTATTCTTTTTTAAATTCAGGATTATCAAACCCCCACTCATCTAAAAAATGGATTGATCCAATCAAGTAGTCCACTTCAGCGTTAAGGACACGTTTATCCATATGACCTTTTAAATAATCAACTTCATAACCGAGTAGAATTTCAATGTCACTTTTGTATGTTTCTTGTAAAGTTTTAACATCTTGAACATAGTTAGACATTTCAGAAAAGTTTAGACGGTAGTATTGGTCAAAGTCCATAGGAGCATGTTCAGAAAATCCATAAATATCAATGCCTAACTCAATAGCACGTTCAACATAGCTTTGCATTGAGCCTTTAGCATGATTACATCGAGTGGTGTGGTTGTGTAAATCTATTCTCATGAAAAGTATTTTAGCAGAAGAGAATTATAAAGAGGCTGTAGGGTCGGCTTTAGCCGACCAAGAAGATTAGTAGTTTGCAGTTAATTCAAACTTATCAAATTTTCTTAATTTATTTTGAACAATAAACTTTTTTAGTTTACTTGGGTAATTATCTAACTCACAATAGTTTACTAAATAGTTTACAAGCACTAATGGATTGTTCGTAATATTTCTCTGTTTTCTAAAGCTTTTATAGGCACCTCTACCAATAACAACAAAGTAGTCATCAATGGCATCTGAAATATTGGCATACTTTTTAACATAAATGGCTTTACCATTTCTGTTCCCAAGTGCTTTTATACGAGGTTCATTTTTAGAGAATGACCACATTCCAAAGATGTTATTACCTTTTTTGAAAAATCTTGATTCTCCCCATGCTGATTCTATGGCTGCTTGTGCCAAGATAATACTCACAGGATGTGTTTTTAATCTGTTGGCAAGTTTTTTATTACTCTTTGTTTTATATTTTTTATACAAAGCATTTAAAAAGTCAACATCATCTTCATCCATTGTTTCAACAGGGGTATTCATCAGTGAAAGAACTCTTTCACGTTTAAGTCTTAGATTCTCTTTTGAAATTAAAATAGCAGGAAGAATCATATGAAAAAATTTCTGTTTTTTTTCTGATACCTGTAATTTATTCAAAGAAATCGTATTCGTGTAGTTGATTGGGGGAACTTCATTTGAGGTAAAGATTTTAATATCTTTATGCGTCTTGATTTTTTTGTTTACAGTAGAAACTTTATCATCTACAATAAAAGGAGCTGTGAGTGGCTCACTTTTTTGAGCATCAAGTGTTTTGGGTTTTGAAGGTTCTGGAACATTATAACTTATATCGTGAACATTATAACTCTCTACTTCTTGTGAAACAGTATCTAAATACACATTATCCAGTGCAGATAGAGATAGCGTGAAAACAAAAAATATTTTTATATGTTTAATCATATTGTTTATTCCTTTTTTAAAAATTCCGAAATTATATCTTTAAAAACTTAAAAAAAGATTAATACTATTTATTTTATTAGGAATTATTTTTATAAAGGACTATTTAGTGGCTTTTGGAACGCATCTAAAAAAATAATTATTTTTTTAGATAGAAGTGGAGTAATTGTGGAGTATTCTTTTTGGGAAGTTTGTAGCCTTTTTATAGATATTCTTTTATGTTATAAATTTTACTTATTTATCAGTTATTTTTAGTATTATATTTACTTACATTATATATTATAAACTTTTTCCTAAAAATAAAATTACTTTTCAGTGCTTTGGGAAGCATGATTATTTATCATAGTAAGTATTTTTATAAAATTATTTTTGTTCTATTATATGCTGATATTTTTCCATATAATTATTTTAAAACTTGAATGAAGAATAAGAGAGAACTAATTTTATATTTTTTAGCTATACTTATAGGCATAAAATTAAACAATTAGGAGAGTGTCATGGCACTATTTGATGAAGTAAAAGAAGTTGTGGTTGAACAATTAAGCGTAAATGCAGATGAAGTAAAAGAAGAATCAAAGTTTGTAGAAGATCTTGGAGCAGATAGTCTTGATGTTGTTGAATTGGTAATGGCACTTGAAGAGAAATTTGATATTGAAATTCCTGATGAAGATGCTGAAAAAATTGCAACAGTAACCGATGCAATTAAGTTTATTGAAAATATTCAGGCATAAAGCTTTAAACCCTCTTGTGAGGGTTTGTATTTAAATTATATTTGAAATTATATCTGTAGTTTGATATATATCTTAAGACGGCATAGGAGATAGTGTGAAAAGAGTAGTTGTTACTGGTTTAGGAATGATCAATAGTGTAGGGCATGATAAAGAGAGTTCGTTTGCTGCCATTTTAAATGGTGAATGTGGAATTAAAGAGATTGAGCTTTTTGATGCTGAAAAATTTTCTGTAAGAATTGCAGGTGAAATTGTTGGTTTTGATCCTAGTGAAGTAATGGATGCTAAAGAGATTAAAAAAGCTGACAGGTTTATTCAACTTGGTATGAAAGCAACTAAAGAAGCAATGGCTGATGCCAATATTGGTGAGGATGTAGATATGGAACGTTTTGGTGTTTCTTCTGCTTCAGGCATTGGTGGTTTACCAAATATTGAAAAAAACTCGGTTGTTTGTAATACACGTGGGCCTAAAAGAATTTCTCCATTCTTTATTCCTTCTTCTTTAGTTAATATGCTGGGTGGATTTATTACCATTGAACATGGCATTAAAGGTCCAAACCTCTCTTGTGTAACTGCCTGTGCAGCAGGAACGCACGCAATTGCAGAAGCTACTAAAACAATTATGTTAGATGGTGCTGATACCATGCTTGTTATTGGTGCTGAATCTGCTATTTGTGGTGCTGGAATTGGAGGATTTGCTGCTATGAAAGCATTAAGTACTAATAATGAAAACCCAAAAGAAGCATCAAGACCTTTTGATGCTGATAGAAATGGTTTTGTTATGGGTGAAGGAGCTGCAGCATTAATTTTAGAAGATTATGATAAAGCTCTTGCTCGTGGGGCAAAAATTTATGGTGAAGTTGTTGGATTTGGCGAGAGTGGTGATGCGAATCATATTACAACACCTGTAATAGATGGACCACTACGTGCAATGAAAGCTGCAATGAGAATGGCTGGTGATGTGAAGATTGATTATGTAAATGCACATGGTACTTCAACTCCTGCTAATGATAAAAATGAGACAGCTGCTGTGAAAGAGTTATTTGGTGGAGCAGAGAATTGTCCTCCTATGAGTTCTATTAAGGGGCAAATTGGTCACTGTTTGGGAGCTGCTGGAGCGATTGAAGCTGTTGTTTCTCTTATGGCAATGCGTGATGGGAAACTTCCTCCAACGATTAATTATACAACACCAGATGAAAATTGTGATTTAGACTATGTAACTGCTGGTGTACGTGATGCAGAGGTTAATGTTGTAATGAGTAACTCCTTTGGTTTTGGTGGAACTAATGGGGTTGTAATCTTTAAAAAAGTATAAAGGCATTATATGGCAACTTATTTAGAGTTTGAAAAAAGAATTGAACAGATTAAAAATGATATAGATTCAGCTCGTGCAAAAAATGATGAAGTTGCCATTGAGTCTTTAACAAATGACTTAGAAAAAGAGACCATAAAGAGTATGAAGGGTCTCTCTGACTATCAAAAACTTCAACTTGCACGTCATCCAGATAGACCTTATGCATTAGACTATATTCGTTTTATGATGGATGATGCTTATGAAATTCATGGAGACAGAGCTTTTAGAGATGATCCTGCTATTTTATGTTATATCGGTTATATTGATGGTCAAAAGACAATGCTCATTGGTGAGCAAAAGGGTCGTGGAACAAAGCATAAACTTAAAAGAAATTTTGGTATGCCAAATCCTGAAGGTTATAGAAAAGCTTTACGTGCTGTAAAACTTGCTGAAAAATTTAATATTCCTGTGTTGATGTTGATAGATACTCCTGGTGCTTATCCTGGCTTGGGTGCAGAGGAGCGTGGACAGAGTGAAGCCATTGCGAAAAACCTTTTTGAATTCACCAATATTAAAGTTCCTATGATTTCAGTGGTTATTGGAGAAGGTGGCTCTGGTGGTGCATTGGCGATTGGTGTTGCTGATAAGCTAGCAATGATGCGTTATTCGGTTTTTGCTGTTATTTCTCCTGAGGGATGTGCAGCCATTTTATGGAATGACCCATCCAAAGTTGAACAAGCTGCTAAAGCTCTAAAAATAACAGCACAGTCTTTACTTGAGTATGGACTTATTGATGATGTCCTAGAAGAACCTTTAATTGGTGCACACAGAACCAAAAGGAAATCAGCTAATATTGTGAAAGCATATTTTTTAGAAAATGTAAAAGCTTTAAAAGAGTTAAGTACTGAAGAGATGTTGGAGCAGCGTTATAAACGTCTTACTTCAGTTGGTGCATTTAGCGAATAAAATCTTCATAAAATAATAATCTAAAAGTAAAGTCTCTGAACTTTACTTTCCCCTTCTTTTTCTAAAATTTTTCTGCTTTTTTACTTGTTATTTTACTGTTTAAAACAGACTTTTATTCGAAGCTAATTCAGATATATATACTCCAAATTATAATTTAAACGAAATTATAGCCATAATATAAAAAAAAACATTGATATAGGTCAAGATTTTTTTTTATTCTAATTGTTATAATTATCCATAAATTTGAGGAGAAAATGAAATGAAAAAAGTATTATTAATGAGTATTATGGCGACTAGCTTTATGTTTGCAGAAGGTGTTGTTGATAGAGAAAATATGAAAGTTATGCAAGATTTGGAAACTGCTGTTGCTGTTATTCAAAAAGGTTTTTTTTATAATAATGAAGGAACTGTAGCTAATGGTGTTAATGATGTTAAAGCACTTATGAAAAATATTGATGCTTTTAAGATTCAGAATGAAGATGATTTGAAATTTGACTCTCATAAATATGCTAAAGATGAGTCTGAAAGTATTTCAAAAATGGCTGATACACTTTTAAATCAGTTTAAAGGTAATAAAAAAGATGATGCTACTAGAACATACAGTACTATTTTAAATAAATGTATAGCATGTCATAAAATTATTCGTAAGTGGTAATTTCCCTTCTTTTGTTTGGTTCGTTAGGTTCTTAGCCTAACCACCAAACACGTAATTTCTTTCCTTTAATCTTTCCATTTTTTAAACTATTAAAAGCTTTTTTAATAACAGATTTTTTGATAGCCACATAAGAATGTGTCGCATAAACATTTATTTTCCCAATATCTTTATTATCAATACCAATATCTTTACAAAGTGTACCTAAAATATCTCCTGCACGTACTTTTTTCTTTTTTCCACCATCTATACATAGGGTAGCTACTTCACCTTGCATGTAAAAATTCTTATTTGGAGAGAGTATGGAGATTTTTTCTGCTTTAAGTTTTGGTTTAATTTCAGAGAGTTTACGCAGTCCATATTCATCACAAAGGGTTACAGCCAAACCAGATTTATCAGCTCTACCTGTACGACCTATACGGTGGGTGTAGTCTTCGGTCTTCATGGGTGTGTCATAATTAATAATTAAATCAATACCCTCTATGTCTAAACCCCTCGCTGCTAAATCTGTAGCGACCAAAACAGGTAACGATCCATTAGCGAATTGTAAGAGCATCTCTTGGCGTTCATATTGTTCCAAATCTCCATTCATGGTAGCAACATCAAAACCTTTTTCATTTAGAATTTTAGAAACTTCTGTTGTTTTAACTTTAGTATTACAAAAAATTAATGCAAGGCTTGGTTGAAAATGTTTAAGCACAGTTAATAAATCTTTATCTTTATCGTCTACACGATAGACAAACTCTTCAATGGCAACTTCTTTTTCTTTAGTGCCTATTTTAACGTCGACTGGCTGATTTAAAATAACCTTAGTAAGTTTCTCAATATTGTCAGGGTAAGTAGCTGAAAATAGAATAGATTGACGTTGTTTCGGTAGGTTAGAAACCAGTTTTAAAATATCATCGGCAAAACCCATATCAAGCATTCTGTCTGCTTCATCTAAAATTAAGGTATTAATTTGACCTAAATGAATTGTTTCTCTTGAAAAATGGTCAAGCAGTCTACCTGGTGTACCAATGAGAATATCTGCACCTTTTTCTAAAGAGGCTACCTGTTTAGTGAGGGAAGTTCCTCCATAAAGGGTAGTGACTTTAACATCTTTCTTATAACGAGCCAGTTTATTAGCTTCACCTGCTATTTGTTCACAAAGTTCACGTGTTGGAGCGATAATCAATGCTTGAGGAAAATGTTCTTTTTCATCTAGTTTTAGAATAAGAGGTACAAGAAAAGCCAAAGTTTTTCCAGAACCTGTTTTTGCTTGGGCAATGATGTCTTTATTTTCTAATAATAGAGGAATGCTTTGTGTTTGTATGGGTGTTGGATTTATATAGCCTAATGCATTTAGGTTTTCTAGTAGGTCAGTTGGTAGGGTTAAGTCTTTAAAAGTTGTCAAAGTAGGCTCTTTTGAGGTAAAATATGAAGAAAGTATAGCTAAAAGAGACTCTCTTCCTTATAAAACTCAATGTTAGAGATTAATACAATGTTGGTCAAAAATGCATTAATAAGAATGATATAAACAGAACCCCATAGTGTAATTTGTGCAAGGGTGGCATTAAATAAACTGTAGTATAAATAGTCATAAGGAAGCATAAGGTTAATGATACTAATATTGAACCATGCTGAAACAATAATGAGTATAGAGGTTAAAAGGTAAACTCCTAGTTTACTCATAAGGTGTGGATAAACATAGAGAATAAAAGGATGAAAAACAAGAATGCTCCCTACCGTCCATATTATGGTAGCCATAAAAATCCAAGAGTTTGTAGCAGAAGTTAAAAAGAATAGGATAGGAATAAGGGTTAATGCTAAAATGACAGCAATAATAATGGATTTAAACACATTAATAGTCAATGGTGAAATTTGAGCAAGAGTCAAAACTAATTCCTATATTTAATTATTTTTTAATATTTAAATTATAGTATAGAATTAGTTTAAAGTAATTTAAAAATATATTTAATTTTAAATTATATATTTAAATTAAATATATATTAAGTTTTTATATATTTTTTTTTATTAAAAATATATTTTAAGTTCGATATTCAGCATTTATTTTTACATACTCATAAGAGAGATCACAACCATAAGAGGTATAGCTACCATTACCTAGTCCTAAATCACAGCTAACTTTAAAAGAGGAGTTTTTCATGATACTATAGGCTTTATTTTCACGTTCTTTATCCAATTCTCGTTCTTCATTTGAATAAATCAGTAAATTATCATAATGAATGCTTAAGCTAGAGTCATTACATTCTACGCCAGATGCACCAATGGTAGAGGCGATTCTTCCCCAATTGGGATCTTCTCCAAAGAGGGCTGTTTTTACTAAAAGAGAATTGGAGAGTGCCATAGAAGCTTTTTTGGCCTCTGCATCATTTTTTGCTCCTTTGACTTCAAAAGCTACGAGTTTGTTTGCTCCTTCTCCATCTTTTAAAATCATCATGGCGAGTTCAAAAGTAATTTTATTAAGAGCTTCTCTAAAAGCCTCTTTGTTATAGGCATTTGAAAGTTTATTGGCTAAGAGCATAATACTATCATTGGTTGAAGTATCTCCATCAACAGATATTCTATTAAATGAACCTTCCGTTGCTTCTGTTAATAATGCTTCCATATCAGCTTTAGGAATGTTTGCATCGGTTGTTATAAAGCAGAGCATTGTTGCCATGGCAGGATTTATCATTCCTGCACCTTTACAAATTCCTGCAACATTAAAGGATGTTCCATCGTCTAGTTCTATTTTAAAAGCCAATTCTTTTTTGAAAGAGTCAGTTGTCATAATAGAACGAGCTGTTTTGTCTGAATTTTTAGCATTGTAGTCAAATTTTGAAAATGCTGAAGTAATTTTTTCTTGATTTAAACGGTAGCCAATAACACCAGTAGAAGACATAATGGGATTTTTAACTTGATAATGTTCTTTAAGATTTTCAAAAATATTTTCTATGTCTTCTATGCCTTTTTCTCCTGTCATAGCGTTAGCATTTTTAGCATTCATCAAGATGAAGTCTGTTTTAAAATCTTTTTCATAGTTTAGATAGTGTTTGATAGGTGCTGCTTGAAATTTATTAGAGGTAAAACGTGCAGTAATGTCACAAGGAACTTCTGAGCGAATAAAAGCAACATCCCCATCTTCACCTTTTTTCATCCCTACATTAACACCATCACAGAAGAACCCTTTTACATTATTGAGTCCACCTTTTAGTGAAAATAGATTAAACATTTACATCTCCTCTGGTTTATTGGTTTTTCGGATAATTTTTCTGGTTTTTTTAATACCATCACTTGGTCCTATTAGTAAGAGTTTTGAACCTGCTGTAATGGTTGTATCCCCTTTTGGCATGGGAATAAATTGACCATCTTTATAGCGTAGTCCAATGATAGTTACATTGGCAATTTCTCTAAAGAAGGCAGCATCTTTAATCTTTTTGAGTGTGAGCCAGGAAGTTTTAGTCACACGTGCTTCTTCCATATCTAAAGGAGTATCTTGTTTATAAAGAAACTCTTGAAGTAAGTTTTCCATATCAGGACGAATTGCCATGGCATTAATACGTTGTGCCATGATGTTTGTAGGGGTAACAACTTTGTCAGCTCCCAATTTTAACAGTTTTTCTTCATCTGAAACGGTGGGTGCATTAGAAATAATAAGATAAGGTCGTCGACGGTGAATTTCTTTTTCATAAAGACGTACAGAAGCAATGGTAGCAATATTATCAGCGATATTATTAGCAAGACTAATAATACCTTTTGCTGATGAGAGATGAGACTTTAAAATGGCTGTTTGTGTATGTGGTTCAGCTTGAACAAAATAAGGGTAAGCATACTTTTCAGCCAATTCTTTTAAGTTTTCGTTGGGGTCTATAACCACAAAAGGAATATGACTTTCACGTAAATGTTTGGTGACTTGAATGGTAAATTCATTGTGGTAACAAATGACAAAGTGTTGTTTTAGTCGGGCAATGTCGTAGAGCATTCTTCTCTCCTTTAGAATTTTAAAGAGTTCACCTTTATTAAGTACATCAACAATAATACCAATTGCTACCGAGAAGACTAAAAATCCAAAGATAATCAATGAAATGGTAAAAATACGACCTACATCAGAAATAGGGGCTATTTCCCCAAATCCAACGGTTGTAAAGGTAATTCCTGTTTGATATAGTGCATCAAGTAGTGACATATTGTCAATGAGTATGTACCCAAAAGTTCCAAACATCATGGTTAGAACAGTTAAAATAAGAGGGAGTCTAAAAGGTGCTAGTAGTACATATAACTCATCATTGAGTGTTATGTGTGGTTTTGAAGTTTCTCGCCAATTGAGAAACTTTAAAATTCTATTTTGCGTTGCCAAAATAGTGAAAGTCTTTTAAAAAGACTTTTTGCTTATGCTTCTGCTGTTTCAGCCGTAGCTTCTGCAGCTTTCTTTTTCATTGTTCTAAGTGTAGAAGCAGCGACTTTAATTTTTTTACTTGTTCCATCTTCTAAAGTAATCTTTACTGATCTTAAGTTAGGAAGTTGTCTTCTTTTTGTTTTGTTGTTTGCATGAGATACATTGTTTCCAACCAATGGACCTTTTCCTGTTACATCACATCTTCTTGCCATAATAATACCTTTGTAATAAATAGTGTTTATGTTGCACAAATAATATGGCACATAAAAAGTTTCGCAATTATAGGGAATAATTACTTAATTAGTGGTGTAACATTAGCTATAATACAAAAAGTTTAACCATAGGACAATAAATGTTAGTAGCACCAAGTATTCTTTCAGCAGATTTTGGAAATTTAGCACGTGATGTAGAGGCAATTTGTGAGGCAGGGTGTGACCTTGTACATGTAGATGTGATGGATGGTCATTTTGTACCCAATTTAACCATAGGTCCAGTTGTGGTTTCTGCTGTAGCAAAAGTAGCCACAAAGCCTTTAGATATTCATTTAATGGTAGAAAATAATAATTTTTTTGTTGATTTATTCGCCCCTTTGAAGCCAGAGTTTATCTCTTTTCATATTGAGGAAGAGAAGCATCCTCATAGATTGGTGCAAAAAATTCGTTCTTTAGGAATTCGTCCTGCCATTACTTTAAATCCTCATACCCCACCTGAGAGTGTGGAGTTTTTATTGAAAGAGATAGAGATGGTTCTTTTAATGTCAGTTAACCCTGGTTTTGGTGGACAGAAATTTATTCCTTCTGTTTTAGAGAAAGTAAAACGTTTGAAAGCACTCATTGAGAAGCATAATCCTACTTGTCTTATCGAAGTAGATGGAGGAGTTGGTGCTAAAAATATAGCGTCATTAAAAGAAGCAGGTGTGAACGTAGTAGTCGCAGGGTCTTATGTTTTTGGAAATAAAGAGGGTTATAAGCATGCTATAGAGTCATTAAAGGTATAATTTTTCATTACTTGAGGGAGTATTTAATGCGAGTTAAGATATGTGGAATTACTAATTTTAAAGATGCGATACAAGCGATTGATGCTGGTGCAGATGCCTTAGGCTTTGTTTTTTATAGAGAGTCACCACGTTATATTAAACCTTCTGATGCTAAAAAGATTATCGAAAAGATGCCACCTTTTATAGGTAGGGTAGGGCTTTTTGTGAATGAAGGAATTGATACCATTGATACCATTTCAAAATATTGTGACTTGACTTTGTGTCAAATTCATTTTGATGTGGATGAAGAGGGTTTGAATATGATTGGTTCAAAAGCCATGCCTGTTATTCGTGCAAAAGAGCCTAAAGATATTTTGCAATACAAGAATAGATACCGTTTAGTTGATGCCTATTGTGAAGAGTATGGTGGTTCAGGAAAACGATTAAACTTGGAGTGGTTTGAAGGTATAGATTGTTCCAAAATTATTTTAGCAGGTGGTTTGAACGCTAATAATTTAAAAGAATTAAAAAAGTATAATTTTTATGGCGTAGATGTTAGTTCAGGTGTTGAGCGTATTAAAGGTAAAAAAGATTATAAAAAGGTAACAGAGTTTATTAACAATGCGAAAAGTTTATGAAGAGTTAACCTCTGCATTTAGAAGAAATGAGGGCTACCTATCCGTACCTGCATATGAAAGAATAGTTCAAAAAAACAGTAGCTTTCCTGAAGATTTTGATACCTTATTTATTTTATTACAAGCTGCTGGTTATCCTATTATAGAAGTAGATGGTCGTTATCGTTTAGAGACTTTTTTTACGCCTTATAGTGAACAAAAGTACTGTGTAATTGATATTGAAACCAATGGTTCTAAACCTGAAACAGCTCAGGTGATTGAAGTGGGTGCTGTGATGATACAAAATGGAAAAGTTGTTGACCGTTTTGAAAGTTTTGTGGCGTGTGCCTTTTTACCTGAGTATATTTCAAAAATCACAGGTATTTTACCTAAAGACCTTATAGAAGCACCCAGTCAGCTAGAAGTTTTAACCAATCTAAGAACTTTTATGGAAGATGCTATTTTTGTTGCACATAATGTAAATTTTGATTATGGGTTCTTAAATCACTCTTTTGACCGTTTTGGTTTGGGCAGTATTGGTAATCCAAAACTTTGTTCTATTGAACTTGCACGAAGAACCATTAAGAGTGAGCGTTATGGTTTAGCCTATTTAAGTGAAACTTTAGAATTGGGTAATCACATACAACATAGAGCTTTTTCTGATGCCTTAGTGACTTCGAAACTTTTAGAGTTAACGTTTAAAAATTTACCTAATCATGTTCAAGTAGTAGATGACTTATTACGTTTTTCGACATCGAGCAGGAAAGACAGAACCCTTATTAAGTTAAATTCTGAAAATAAAAAATAACAGTATATTTTAAATTAGTACAAATATTAATATTTATAATATCAATAGATTGTTATAATAAGAAAAATTTAAAAAGGGAATTTATGAAAAAATTCAATATTTTAATGATAACAGCAGTTTTTGCACTATTAGCCACAGGGTGTGTTAAACCAGCACAAGATACTCAACCTATTTATACTGATACCAGCACAGCACAAGGTGTTTATAATGCAGGTCAACCTGTTGTGTATGAAACGGCACAACCCATTGTATATGAAACAGCACCCTCTGGTACCGTCTATCAAGATGTACAAGCTGATGGTACAGTTATCATGCCTGTTACCCAACCAGTTACCCAACCTGCAATGACTGATACTACTTATCCAGACCCTTATGCCAATGGTGTTGGCACAGAAGTTTATCAAGATCCTTATGCCAGTCAACCCATAGATAATTATCCTATTAACAATTATCCTGTAAGCACACCAGCTGTGTCTCAGTCTGGTAGTGGTATTCATTTACAAATTGCTGCGTTAAAGAATTACAGTACAGCAGTTGATTATAAAAATAGACTTTCATTAGCCCCTGGGCTTTCAGCTTATGTTCAACAAGGTGCAATGAATAAAGTGATTGTTACAGGTATTCCATCTCTTGCTGAAGCCAATAGACTTAAAGAGAGCCGTTTCCCTGGTGCATTTATTGTTCAAGGTGCATCAACTGGTGGTTATACGCCTCCTGTACAACCAAACTATGATACTTCAAGTGGGGGTGTTTATACCATTAATAATCCTTATGGTACAACAGCCGTCAGTGGAAACAGTGGAATAGGGGTACAAATTGGTGCATTTGGTTCACAGTCTAAAGCACAAGCTGTTGCCAATACACAAGGTGCTCAATATCCTGCTGTTGTAAGAAAGATTGGTCAATATTATAAAGTAATTCTAACAGGTTTCCCAAGTCGAACAGCAGCCAAAGCACATGCGAGTCGAGTGGGTGGATTTGTGGTAAGTAGTTATTAAGTAAGACGCTCATTAAAGGGGTAGATAGATTTTATCTATCAACTCTTCATATTCACTTCGAGCATCACTGTCTATGGTGATGCCACCACCACTTTTATAGTAAAGCTTTTCATCTTTTTTTTCGATAAACCGTATCATAACAGCAGAGTATAAATTTTTACCATCAAAAAGTCCAAATACTCCTGTATAAAAATCACGATGATAATCTTCAACATTATTAATAATATTAACCGTACTGCGTTTAGGTGCTCCTGTAATTGAACCAGCAGGTAAAAGTGTGAAGAGTAAATTTTCCAAATTATTAGACCATTTTTTAGGAAGTTTAGCAGTGATTTTAGAGCTTACTTGTAGCAGTTCCTTTTCACCAGCTTGTATTTTCTCAACATAACGAAATTTTTCTACTTGAACATCTGTACCCACCATCGCTAAGTCATTTCGCATTAAATCGACGATCATGACATGTTCAGCCATCTCTTTTTCATTGGTGAGTATCTTTTCTTTTGCATTAGGAAGTGAAGCTTCAATAGTTCCTTTCATAGGATAGGTAGAAATTTTATCATTAACAATTTCAATAAACTTTTCAGGAGAGAAGCAGATAAATTCATCTTTAAAGTAGAGCTTATATTTTGCTTTGGCATAGGTGAAAACTTCTTTTAAAGTGAGGTCAGTCTCTATGGGTGTTTTAAAGGTAAGGTTAAGTAAATAGGTATTACCCGAACGTATCTCTTCTAAAATTTTTTTTAAAGACTTTTGATAGTTTCTAAAAGAGAGAGGATTTTTTTTAAAGAAAAAATCTTTTTGTAGAACTGTTTTAGGATAGTTACGCTGATTGCCAATTTTATATAAGATATCATCATCAAGTTGTTTGAGGGGTTGAATGAACTGTTTTTTTAAATCATAAGAGAGAACAAATAAAAAAGGTTCTTTCTTTGAAGCGAGTTCATTAATTTGTTGCATTAACTCTCCAAAACAAGTTTCAGAATGGCCATTCTAACATAGACACCATTTTTTACTTGTTCCAATACCTTTGAGCGTTTATCTTCAAGCATTTCATCAGAGATATCAATATTTCGCATCACAGGACCTGGGTGAAGGAGTAAAATATCCCTTTGAGCCATCCGTTCTTTAGTAATACAATACTCTTTCGCATATTCATCATAATCTTCAAAAATAGGTGCTTTGTGCCGTTCTAGCTGGGCTCTAAGACTCATAATAACATCAACATTATCAATAACGTCTGCTAGGTTTTCATATTTGGGTAGGTCATTTTTTGGCATAAAAGGCTGTGGGGCAACAAGCACAACATTAAGCCCCAAACGCGTAAACAGACGAATGCCTGATGAGGCAACACGTGAACTTACAATATCCCCTACAATGGCAATGGTTTTGCCTTTAAGTTCATGAGGGCTTGTTAAGTTAAAATGCTCCATAATGGTAAAGCAGTCAAGCAGTGCTTGTGTTGGATGTGCCGTGTTTCCTGCACCTGCATTGATAATAGGGGTTAAACCTTTTTTGGCAAGTTTTTTAGGGGTATTGTTAAATTCATGACGAATAATGACGCCATCAGGTTCCATGGCTGCCAAGTTTTCAAAGGTGTCTTCAAGACTTTCTCCTTTATTGGTAGAACTTTTTGAGGGGTCAAGATGCACTATGGATGCCCCCAAACGTTTGGCTGCAACCTCAAAAGAGCTACGTGTTCGTGTTGAGTTTTCAAAGAAAAGCGTGACAAAGAGTTTGTCTTGTAAAAGTCGTGATGGCATTTTTATTTTAAATGCCCTTGCATCATTCATAATTTGAATTAATTGCTTATCGTTAAAATCATTGGTATCAACAAGGTGTTGCATAAATCCCCTTTGCATTTAAGTACAGGATTATAGCCAATAGATAGTAAAAATTTCGTTGTTCTATTTATCCCTTATTATAATATATAACTAATTTAATAAAATTATATATTTTATTTAAAATATTTATTATTTATTAATAATAATATGATAAAATAAAATGTAACAAAAAGTATTAGACTTTAAGGAGTAAACTCTATGTTAAATAACGAAGAATTAGCTTATTTTAAACAAGAACTCGAAAAGATGAAACAACAAATTGAGCGTAATTTAGATAATACCTCATTGGAAATGAATGGACTAAGTGATACTTGTCCACGTGATGAAGGTGACCATGCTTCTGTTGAAAGAGGAAACAGTGTGGGTAATACAATTATTACCAAACAGTCCGAAAAGCTTAAAGCCATTGAACGCAGTTTAAAACGGATTAATAATGGGACTTATGGTATTTGTGAGGCTTGTGGAGTACCTATTCGTACGGAAAGGCTTAAAGTAAAGATTTTTGCAGATTATTGTATCGCCTGTAGAGAGATAATAGAGAAAGAAACAGCCAGAAGTCAAAACACTCCTTAAAATAGGAGTGTTTTAGGTCTTATGGAATCAAACTTTCATACTTTGCATCGGTCAAAGTCTTCAAGAAAGCTTCAAGTGCTTCAATCTTTCGGTCAGTTAACTCAACACCTTGTTGTAGTAATTCATGATTGATGGTATCTTCCACATCAGTTTCACCCCATGGGGCATTGGTTTCGGGGTTTATTGCTTTGTTTCCAGCACCTCTTAGATGTTCATAGAACTCCAGTACCGTGGTAAGGTCAGCAAAAACACCATTGTGCATGTAGGGCCCTGTAACAGCAACATTTCTTAGTGTTGGTACTTTTATTGCTCCATCAGCAGCACCTTGTGCTAGTCCACCATGGTCAGTTACCTCACTCTCTCCTTGTCCCAAATCAAACCGTGCTTTAATAGTTGCTAAGTTTTTGGGTGTACCAATGTTTTCAAATTTGTAGTTACTAAATGTCTCTCCTGATACTTCTGAAGTGTTTTGTAGTTGATGACAAGAGGCACAGTTGGTATTGGCTTCAGAGAAAAATAAATCCATGCCTAGCTGTTCATCCACACTCCAGTTTCCAGCTTGTAAACAGGCTGAAGTTTTGCCTCCATCTTCTTTACATTTGACATAGACATCATATTTGGAATCAAATGGAGCAAAGAGGTCTGTTTTCTCAAAATTTCCAATCGCTTCACCCATGGCATTATAGGCTTTTTCTGTATCTTCAAAAATAGTATCGCCATAGAGGTTTTTAAAAGCAGTTACATATTCCGTATTTTCTTTTATTCTTTCAATAACAGATTCTTCATCGGGCATCATCATCTCAGCCCCATCAAGAGGTGGACGCATCGCTTGGTCTTTGAGGGTGGCAGCTCTTCCATCATGAAATTGTCCACCTACTACCGTGGTGGCATTAAACTCAGGGGAGAACATTGCATAAGCAGCCGTTGGGGTATTTCTGCCTCCCAATGAAACACCATCATCACCTACAGATAATGCACCATGCATAAAGATAGATTGATTGGCATCGGTTGCTTTAAATCGTGTATCCATAAAGGCATGGTCTGGGTCATGACAGGTTGAACAAGAAGTATTCCGTGTCAATGATAAATTTTTGTCAAAGAAGAGTTGTTCTCCTAGCTCGGCTTTGGTGAGTTGGGTACTCACCTCTGGTGTTGGGGTAGGGGTTATAGGGGTGCTTGTACTCTCTGTTGACTCATAGGCATTGTCTCCACCACAACCAATTAACATTAAGAGTATTGAGAGCGATAAAATTATTTTTTTTAACATAAGTATTCCTTAAAATATAAATCCAAGCGTTGCTTGAATTGCTTCTTCATCGGCAAGTTTTGAAAGCTTGTTATAGTCTTTTAGATTGTATTCTGCTTTTACCACTACCTTTGGGTCAGGATAATAGGCAATTCCAGCTGTGTATTCAAAAAACTTGTTGTTGTCCATAACGGCTGTTTCATCTTTTGCATCCATGTTAAGACGTTCTATCTCAGCAACGGCAAAAAGTTTTTGAGATGTTTTGACGGTATTGAGTACATCATATCCCACGGTTAAATATTGTCCATTGACTTCACCTGAGAGGGTTTCTGTATTTAGGTTTTGGTAGTCTCCTCCTAATTTTCCTGCAACAGCGAGTGCTTGAACATCAAAACCATGATTTTTGTAAGTAGCGTGTACTTCACCCATGGTCATGTCAATATCTGCTACATTACTACTCTCTCCATAAGAGACCGAACCTCCTATGTCTAAGCCTGGCATGACGTTGTAACCCACTCTGGCTACATAAGTTAAATCATCGGTGTATTGTTTTGCTCCTAAACGACCCTGTTGTATAAAACGACCTTCTGTAAAGTTACTGGCATCAGGTGAAGTTACCACTCCAGCATAGTAGTTCCATTTGTCTTTTTTTCCATAAACCAAAGCCCCATTGGTGTGCCAAGTAGAAGGGATAATATAACTTTCAACAAGAGGTCTTTGGGCTGTTAAGAATGACGTTGGTTCATGATTGAGGTTAATGTTTCCAAACGGCACTAACACATGTCCTACTCTTAGGTTATATTTCTCATCAAATAAAAAGTCAAGGTAAGAGAACTCTACAATGGCATATTTGTAGTTTTTAGTATTGTCTGACCTTGCTCCACCATCTTCAAACTCTATTTCGGTGTTCATAACAATCCAGTCGTTAAACTTGTACCCAAAGTACGGCACAAAACGAGCAACATTGCTAGTAGCCTTATTTAAGGTAGCATTGGTTGCTGCATTTGAGTTGTTTTTGTAGTCCGAGTATTTTCTAAAAGTATACTCACCATACCCTCCAATGGAAACAGCTGAGTCTGAATGATAAACTTTTGAAGCAGCAAGACCAAGGTCACTGACCGATTCATATTTACTTCCACTGTTGGTTGTGCTGGTAGTAGCACTTCCTTGCGTTTCTGCTCCTGCTACCTCTTCTACCAAGGCTTCATTGGTGGCTGTTTGCTCTTTTTTAAAGTTTTTAAATTCTGCTTTGAGTGTGTTGAGTTCTGCTTCAAGTTCGGCGTTGGTTGCTCCTAGTGTTAGACTAGATGCTGTTACCATACTGAGTGTGATTTTTGTAATGTTGTTCATAGTTTGACTCCTTTGAAAATGGGGTTTAAAAATGCCCCTAAAATTGAATGTTTTACCTCTTCTTTGGGTAATCCAAAAACAATGTTCCTTTTTTTCCCTCTTAACAATGTTCCAAATAGTCTGTCCCAAACAGCCAAAAATGAACCAAAGTTTCGTCCATAGTATTTTTTACTATGATGTAACTGATGTTGATAGGGTGAAATAAACCAATTTTCCAACCACTTAGGGTAAGAAAAAGGAATATGTGAATGCCGTAAGTTTGACCCTACGAGAGAAAAACCTAAAACTAAAACATTTGCACCCATAAACTCTATGCTTGTGATACCTGCTCCAAAAAAGTAGATATAGATAGCCGTTACCACCCCTGTCACCAATGCATAACGTAAGCCAAAAAGTAAATTCTCTAAAGGGTGAACCCGATAAAAAGTTAAAGGGTTTAAAACTTCAGCCGAATGGTGTACTTTATGGAAACGCCATAGAAACTTAACATTGTGCATGAGCCTATGTAACCAGTAGCGACTTAAATCACTAAGTACAAAAAGTACCAAGGTATACGAGATTAATAATAACTCTTTTGCAACTCTTATTCTTTGGGTGTAGCCAAAGAGTTCATTGAGTCTCAATACCATCCAAAGTGTTACCTCATTGACCCCAATGAGTAGGGGGACAATGAGTCCTATTTTTACAAACCAAGAGATAACAAAGTACGCATAGTCTAACTGTGCTGACTTGTGCCAAAGTACCTCTTTTGAAAACTGTTTTTTAAAAGCCGTTCTAAAAAATAGAAAAGCAATTAAAAAAGCCACCAATACATAGCCGTAAAAAACCCGTTGATTGACATCAAAAAAGTAGTTTAAAGCGTAGTAGTTTTCCATGATTAGTCGCCATCTGCCTCAATAATCTCAGCTGTTAAACTGAGTGACGCGATAAGAGAGGTAAAATAGTTCTCTTGCAGTTTCACCATTTCATTGTAAAGCGTTTCTATTTTGGAATCAACGGCTGTTGGGCTAATGGCATCTTCGATGGGTGTTGAAAACTCCTCTAAAATACCCAATGCTGTTGTAATGTTGGTTCGAATATTACTCACAACCGTCAACGCACCATTATCAGCAGCAAAAGAGCCAAAGTTTTCATAACTCTGTTCTCCCATAATCTCATTGTGTGCTGTTAAAATGGCTTTCATTGCTTCGAGTGATTTTTTACTTTTATAATACTCTAAGCGTGTTGCATCGGGGTTGTCTTTGTATTTAACCACCAGTCCAGCTGCTTCACCAATACGTTGTTCTTTTAGTTTGTAAGCACTGTCTACAAGGGCATTGACCAAGGTATTTAAGGCTTCGGTTTCATCCGATACAAATTGTGTATCATGCTTATAAAAATCATTAATTGCTGTTATTTTACTTTGAATGTTATCAACCACAACTTTAATGGTTTCAATGCGTCTTTTACCATTGGTATTCATGGCTGTAACCAGTTGGGCAGTGCTACTCTGCTTTCCAAACACAAGGTACTCTAACGCTGTAATGCTTTTAGAAGAGTTGGTAAGTAGACTCGCTTGAACTGAACTTGATGAGTTTAACGCTTGGTCAATATCAGCAGCGATGTCGGCATTTTTTCCTGTGTTAAAAAAGTCTATCAGTTGAGGAGTGTCAATGAGTGAACTGTTGTAGTCTCCAGCAATATAAGTCGCTTGAACACTTTTCCATTGGGTCATGACATTCACAAAGGCTGTTTGTAAACTCTCTACTTCACTGCTACTTAAGTTACTATCAAAACTTTCTATTAAGCTATGCATGGTGCTTAAGTTACTGGTTAGCTCATTGGCATTTTTGGCAAAAACATTGCTTTGCATCGAGCTAAAAGCATCGGCTGTTGTTGAGGTGTTGATGAGTCCATTTTCACCATCATAAGCATTTTCTCCTCCACCACAGGCTGTAAAAAAACTTAATATTAGTGAAATTAACACCATCAAGCTTATTTTTGAGGTAATTTTTTTTCTCATTATTTTTGGTTCTCCTTTAAATTGTTTCTAAAAACATAAGCAGTGAGGCTCTTTGTTTTTTAGAGAGTTTTCTAAACGCTTCTTTAGATTTTAACGCTTCTCCACCATGCCATAAAATCGCTTCTTGAATGGTTCTGGCTCGTCCATCATGAAGATAGTTGGCTTCACCACTTACTTTTTGGTAAAGACCAATCCCCCAAAGAGGGGTGGTTCGCCACTCTTTCCCATTGGCTAAGAACTCGGAACGTCCATCAGCTAAAAGTTCTCCCATATCATGAAGCAAAAGGTCAGAGTATGGGGCAATGGTAATACCCTCTGGGGTGGTATGTTCTGAAACATGACAGCTTATACAGTTTAAAGCTGTAAATAAACTTTTTCCCTCTTCATAGGCCTCTTTGTTTTCTTCTGCTACCTCTCTGGCTTTAGGAACAGCCAAATGGCTTAAATAAAAAGCAATGGCATCGAGTCTTTGTTTCGGTAAGTCAAAGGTTTGCTCTTCGCTTTGGGCTTCTTTTAAACAGTCGGTCTGTTTCTCTGTACAGTTATGTCGAGGAAAAAGTGGATTGGAAAGTCCCATGTCATTGTGGGCTGCTGCTGCACTTTGGTGTTTAACGGAAGTGGCAGAGGCTTTCCACGTAAACCGTCCTAACTTTGTGGTATTGGTTTCTGGGTCAAAAGCATAGTTGGCTTTTCCTGAAATGCCGTCTTGGTTTTTGTCATCAATATCTTCATGTTTCAAAATATCATTTTCAGCAATTTTTTCCAATAGTCCAAGACCAACAAGTGCCGAACCAATTCTGGGTGCAATAATGGTTTGGGTATCTAACGCACCATAGTTTAACGCTTTAATCTCATAGCTAGGTTGACGTAAAGTAAAAGCTTCTCCATCAGCATAGTGACCTTTTATCTCTTGGTAACGGACATTGGGCGTTCCCTCGGCTAAGACATTGTGGTTACCATTTCTGCTTAATTGACTTCCATAAGTTGAGTCAGCTTCAAATCCATTTTTGTTTAAAAGCATTTGATTGTCTGAAGTTTTATGGGAAAGTCTTAAGAGTAATGAACGACTCATCTCTCCTTCTTGGGTTAAGGCAACTCCAGCACCATTTCTAGGGTGACAATGTTTACAAGTATTCGCCGAAAAGAGAGGACCTAAACCATCTCTAGCTGTGGTAGAAGCAGGAGACTCCACCCAAGGAATGCTAAAAAAGCTTTTTCCCAAGATAAAAAGGTCTTCCTCTTCATGGGTTAACGGTGTAATAGCTTTGGAAAAAGCATTTTTAGAGCTATCGGTTGTAAAGAGGTTAGCAGAAGTTTGAGAACTTTTTTGTTCAGCGTGTTCAGAGGGACTGTCTGAACACGCTGTGAGTATCAAAAGAGAGCAGAGGGCTAAAGTAAAATTTTTCATGGTCTTAAATAGAGGTTTCCTCTGAATCTGTGACATCTGAAGTGCTAATATTGATTCCATATTCTGCTGCTACAGCGACAATTTCATCACCTAAATCTCGCATCTCATTTTTAGTATTAATAATGTTTTGAAGTTTACCATTGGCTTCAATAATTTGATGGTCAAAATGATAGTCTGAAATCGCGACATCATTAATGATTTTGACTTTGGCATCAATCGAAGCCATTTGGGTATTGACTTCTGTTTGTTCTGCTGTGCTTAAGTTGTCTTTGAAAATGTTGAGTACGTTTTTAAATCCTTCATAGTTTAAAACAATATCTCTATGGGTATTATCAGAAAAACATGAATGCTCATCCTCTTCACTAGGAGTTAACGCAGCAACAGCTATTCTTTCATTGGCAAGTTCTGACTTAATAAAGACTCCAATTCCAGCAAAAATTTGTTTTAGAGCAGTATTTTGTGTTAGGTTGTTCGCCATTGTAGAGTGTGTTCCAAGTAGAGCATCTCGGTAGGTGTCTCCTCCTTTTCCCCATGCATTAACAACCGTTGTTAGGTCATCTACCAGTAAATCGGCAACAGCATTTAAGTAGGTTTTTCTTCGGTCTGCATTGTCAGCTGTGGTGTAGTCTGTTAGAGGTCTTGCTCCAGCAACCATTGGTCCAGAGGTAATGTTGTCGGCTACAAATGAGTTATAATCTTGGTCTTGTCCCCATAATAAAAATTCTATGGCGTGGTAACCTGTTGCTACATTTGTGTCTCCACCAACTTCATTGAGAGCAGCTAAAGAAGCTTTGGTAATGGTAGCTGTACCATCAATGATGTTTCCAGAAGTTATATTGTTATTTTTATCAGTGGTGTAGTCAATGTAGTTTTCATCTAAAGGCCAAGCATTTATTTGTCCCTCTTGTCCATCAAATGTTGCACCATATCCAGCTTCTGCATCAATTGGTCCTTCTGAAAGTCTAAGAGCCTCTGTAATCCCATAGCTCTCTCTTGATTTTAACCAAGCCGTTTTAGCCGTTGCGAGTGTTGTCTCTGTTGGGGTTGCCGTAAACGCTCTTAAAGCAGTTTGTAAGGCTATGGCATCTATTTTGGCTGTTGAGTAGGAAGTAAAAGCATAGTCAGCATACGCTGTAAGGGCTGTTTGAATAACAGCTTCTTTTTGAGCTGTTGGTAAATCTTTGACTTGACTCGAACTGTTGGTTGAGGGGGTATCTGAGGCAGAAGAGCTTACTTCACAACCTGTTAATGCTAAGATGGCTACCAATGAGGTGGTTGCCAATGTTAATTTTAAATTCATTTGAATCCTTTGAGTTCATAAGTAGTAGTAATACTAAAAATAATTATTACCAATAAAACTTATTTATACTTTAAGTTGATAGTTATTATCACTTTCAAATCGGATGTTATCCATGAAGTTATTTAATTCAGCTAAAAGTATCTAAAAATTTTTAAAAAAATGAAAAAACTTTACTTTTTGAAGAGAATTCAAGGCTAATAGTGTCTAAAAAGGACACGCCACATTGTCAAAAATGACAAAAGTAAAAAAAGTATTGTGGAAATAAGTTTAACCCAAATCATCCATGAGGTTAGCTCTGTAATAAAAAAGAGAGAAAAGTTAGAGATGAGCATCACCAAAAAAAGCAGCAGGGTCACTTTGGATTCAAAAGCAGAGTTTTTGTTCTTTAAAGAGAGAAGATGGGTTAAGATAAAAATAACCGTTCCCATGGCAAAGAGGTGAGGGGTGAGTACGTCTAAAATACCATAGAGGCTTTTTTTGACATAATAGTCGGTTAAACTTTCGATGCTTAAGCTATTGTGTAGCAATAACATCCATATGCCTGTAATGAGTAGCATAAGGAACATGAGTAGAAAGTAACGAATGGTTACAGTATAGAACGTATGCACTAGCGAAGTCTCCAAATTATTATAAGACCCATAACAAAAGCAAAAACATGCCAAAGCATAAAAAAACCAATCCATAGAGCAATGAATAGGGTGTTACTTGTCAGTAGCAAAAGCACATGGCTTAAAATGGATGAGATAAAAGCAAAATGAATAAGATATGGTGTAGATTTTGGGTTTAAACGAATAAGAATAAGAGCTAAAAGCATCAAGGTTATCATGGAGCTTAAAATATTTGCATGGGTACGTTCTAAAAGGGTGTCAAATAAAATGGGGTCTAAAAACTCCTCTTCATTCCCTAAAATATTATTGGTCGCTGTGCTTAGTGTTAACCCAATTTGGTGTTGATGTAAAAAAATATCCACGCCTAAGTAGAGTAAAAGGGTTAAGACTAAAAAGAGAATAAGTTTTTTAAGTAGAGGATTTTTATGGAGTTCTCTACTCTTATCTAAAAATTGCATGATTGCACTTGATTATAATTTTTGCTCTACAATGGCTAACGCAACTCTGGCTGTATCGGCAATGGCACGTGCTGAAAGGGTCGCTCCTGAAATGGTAGGAATATCTTTTCCTGCAATGAGCATGTCTTCTCCTGTTTTACCTTCAAATACTTTCGTCCATTCGTCATTGGGTTTGTATTCACTGGGTTCTTTAAACGAAACAATTTCAAGACCTTTCATGCTGTTGTTGGCATCTACCATGTATAAAATGGCTGCATTTTTGGTACGAATTTTTTGTTTTAAAAGAATGGCATTGCCTAAGAGTTCTTCATTTTTAGTGACCCTGTAATAACGTACTATTTTAGAACCTACTTTTGTATTGGCTAATTTTTGAATAGTTTCAACATCCTCTTTGGTTAAAATCAAAGATTTTTTTTCAATGGTTATGGTGCTATCGTCATAGTTTGTTTTGAGTAGTTCATCAATAGAAATATTCTCTTGAGCAAAAAGCGTGGTGATAAAAAGAGCAAAAATAAGGGTGATTTTTTGTGTCATGTTGGTTAACCTTTGTCTTGAAGTACACAAAATATAGTACATCATTGTTTTGAAATTGTGAGAATAGTAATCAATTAAAATTAAAAGTAGTTAAAATTGATAATAAGTATCGAAAAACACCATCTAAGTAAATAGTTTAATTAAAATGATAATAAATATCATATTCAATTAATTTTAATAAACCTTTGCTACTATTCGAGAATAAATATCAAAATAAGGATGAAAGATGTCACTACTCATACTTGGTGGAGATAAGATTAACCCAATACGAGAAGTATTAAAGAGTTTAGGGGTAGAAAATATTATTCACTGGACAGCTCGGAATCAAAAGAGAGGTAGAAAAAAAGATAAAGTCATTCCTACTTCAGTTGATATGGTTTTGATGCTTACTAACTTTTTAAATCATAATGCCATGAAGCATTACAGAGCAGAAGCAAAAGATAAAGGTTTACCCATTGTTTATGCGACTAGAAGCGTTGATTGTGTTAAGAGCGAATTTATTAAAGTGGTTCAATCACTCGATAGTGATTCAGAGATTTGTAAAGCATGTCATGAATATGAAAGATGTTATGAGAGAAGCAATAAATAAAAATTAGGAGAAGAAAATGACACAGGCAATGAATCAAATTTATTATTCACAACAGTTAATTGATATGGAGGGAGGTTCTTCACTTAGAGTAGAGCCTAAGGTACATGCTTTATTTTATGCGATAGAGGTCAATAATTTAAAGGCGTTGATGGTATTAATAGAAAAAGGATTGAATATTAATATCTATAACAGTCAAGGGCAAAGCTTATTGATGAAAGCTTTAGAAAAAGAGTCCATAATGATTGTGCAATATTTGATTAACCATAACATTGATTTGTATATGATGGACGACAATTACGATATGGCGATTGATTATGCAACGCGATGTAAAAATAAAAGATTATTTGAATTGGTGTATTATAAACTTTTGAATGATGAAAAAAAAGAGTCTCAAAGTTCTTGTGTTGGTTGTGGTTGTGGCGTGACAGAAGTATCAACTTGTGCCAGTGTGTATTCCTGAAATGGTGCAAACATTGTGGGTGACAACTGGTCAAGAGAAGGGTATGAATATGAAGTCTAGCTCATTCAACAATTTTCATTTTTAAAATATTGGATTAAGGGTTCCAGTAAAATAGTTTTAGACATAATGGCAGAGGTATGGCTTGGGATTCTATAATAGTTCAATTACCTGCATTTGTTGTTTTGGGTACGCACTGGTATCAAACAATAAGGTACCCTCTTTGTCAATAAGCCAAATCACTTGCACTTTATTTGGTATTTTCAGATGTTCAAATCTTTTTTCTATGTCTCCATCGGTAGCACAGATTATGATGTCAGGTATTTCACGGCTTGACTGTTTGAGTAAGGCATGAAAGCCTGGTTCCATAATCGTTCCACCACTACCATGTCGTACAATGAATGTATCACGAACGCCAAATTTTTCTATCTTTTTTACCTCAGCATCCACTTGTACTAGGGTCACGTTTTTAATAGCATATTTTCGCTGGATTGCTTGGACTTCGGACATCAATGCTATTAACAGTGCTTCTTCAACCGAACCTGAGACATCAAGCACGACACCCAGTTTAGGTTTTTTGCTTGGTGTGTATCCATGCAAGTCCAAATCATCAGGATAAATAGGGTGCTGTCTGGATTTATTGGCTTCTCTGTATCGTAACGAGTTGCTTAAGTAGTTTCGCATCTTTTTATTGAATATTTTTTTCCAGTCTTTGTGAGATTGTCGCTTTTCAAGTCTGCCCAATGCCTCCATGGCATCACTAGGGGTAAATCCTCGTGCAAAGCTTGTTGAATCATCAATCATCTCTTTTAAGGTAGTGTCCATGAAGGAGTCCAGCAAACCATCTTCAAGTCCCACGGCATCTTGAAGTTGCTCACCATAATTATGGTCATCAATAGTACATTCACCATTTTGTAAGGCTTCTAGGGTTTTATTGGATAAGGAGTCTGCTTCACCATGTTGGGATGATTGACTATGGTTATCATTTTCTTCTGACGCATTTGATTCCGTATTTGTTTCATTGTTAGAGCCATCTTCTTGATTGTTTTGGGGTGAATTATCACTCTCTTCTGAAGCGTCTGATTCCATACTTATCTCATCCTCAAAATTATTTTCTAGGTCATTGGTGCATGATTGTGTACTTTCTTCTAAGGATTCTTCTTGAGCTGTTTGCATTAAGTCCACATAGTATTCAAACTCTCTACCCATTTCATAATTTTCAACCCCATACTTTTCGGTTAAGGTCTGATAAAAAAGTGCTTTAAGAGGAGTATTTGTATAGTTACCTGTTTTGGGTAAATCTTTAATATAGGGGACATCTCTACTTCCATTAATCACGATGTCTTTGGCTGTTTCAATGATTTCTTTATTTGTACCATCATTTTGAGTGTTTCGGCTAAAGTGGTGGTTGATGATGTGTCCAGCATTGTGTTTGAGTATGGCAATAATTTGGTCTTTATGGATGAGTCCAAGAATCAAAGGATTGATAACAATAACAAAATTTTTAGCATTAAAATAAATGGCTGATACAAATAACTCATTAAAATGAAATTCGTATTCACATCGGCTTAAAAAATTTGCATACCATAACAAATCATTTTTGTTAGAGGCTATCATGGAAATAATCATCTCTTTAAAGAGTGTTTTCCAACTACTATTAGGGTTAGCGATGATGGACTCAACTGTTTTAATTGAATAGATATAATCTTGATTAGTGTTCAAATGATTTTTCCTTAGACATTTTAATAACATATGGCAATGAAGAAAGTTGGGCAATGCTTTTGAGTACTTCTTCTTTTTCTTTGCCTTCTACTTTTGGGTGAACCTCTTTGACCAGATGAAGCGTGTAATCAAAGATGTTTTTAAATCGTTTTTTTCGCATGTCAGCAAAAGAGGGATATTTTATTTCGTATTCCAGTGGTAATTTTTTGACGTGGGTGATGTCTAGACCCAATTCAATAAGGTAAGAGACACTCTCATATGCCTTGTGCTGGTTCATTGCCTCATCCAAATAAGCATTTAGCGAAGGGTCAAGTGATAGACCTGCCTCATAAAGGTATTTGAGTGAGGCTACTTGATTTTTATTGATAATTTCCACAAGTGTATTGATATTGAGCATGGTTACTTTTGCTCCATCATTGACGGCATTTTGTAGGGTTTTGATATTTCCTTTAATGGCTGAAACTTTCATTTTAGCCAAGCTTTGAGCATCTTTAGAAACACCTCGCTTAGAAAAATAGAGTAAGTAATCATCATCTTCATAGTGATACGCCATTTCATAGGCATATTCTAAATCTTGCAGACGACTTAAAGCTTTTAGAAGAACGGTATATTTAAAACAAATTGCGTTTGAAATGCTAATTTTTTTAAAGGTTATATTAGTATTTAGCATGTACTCAAGTATCTCGTAGTCAACGGCTTTATAGTGGTGATTTTTAAACATTTTCGAATGGGTGCTATTCTCTTTTTTATGGGCGTAATAGCGATGAAGTGCTGAATTAAGTGCTTCATTTTCATCAGCTCCTATTTGAAAGGCAAATTTCATCATTGTAATATTATTCATGCTTAGCCCCAGTCTAAAGAGACGTAATTTATCAAGTTGTCTCCAAGACTTAAATTTTTCGATGGAGGAGGGTTTTTCAAGATAATATTCAGAGATAAAAACTAAAAAATCTTCTCGTTTTGCACGTTTTCTTCCCCATTCATGGGTTAAACAAGAACCCATCCATTCAGTTAATAACATGTTGTTGTTAGCATGGATATCAAAACCATTTTCAATTAACAATTCTAATATTTCGGTTCGACCAAAATCTTGAATAGCAAATAAAAACAGTGACTTTGGTTTAGCCCCTTGGTCAATGGCTTGTTTGGCAAGGTGCAAGTCGTCGATATTCATGGCTGCTTGAAGCACTGCCATAAGAAGCGTTTCTTCTTTACAAGATTTAAAATTTGGAATTAAAAGGTGAAAATAGTGTTTATTTTTTTCAATGGCTCTTTGAAGCACAGCACCTTTAACGATTGCTCCATACTCTAAGAGTAGTTCAATAATTTGATGATGGTCTATTTGTATGGCTACATCCAAAGCATTGATGGCCGTTTTGATGTTAAAGTTGGGTTCAGCTCCAGACGCTAGTAAATTTTTTACATGATTTACATTGCCAGTTTTACATGCTTCCATGAGATGTTGATGAAGCTGTTGATTAGGTATCATCTAAATCTCGTTATGCTTGAATGAGGGAGGCGATAAAGGGATTGGTCTGGTCAATATGTTTTACCAAGCCATCGGATACTTTTTGACTGATACCTAAGTTATATTTTTTATCGATGTTATCAATAAATGTTTCAGCATCATCCAAACCAATTTTTATGGACATAATGTGTTCTTCCGAAGCGATTTTAAGAATAATGGCAAAGAAATCATCACTTATATGCACTGCTTTTAAGGCATAGAAAGCAGAGGTTAAAATATTCACCTGAGTGACGGGTTGTGCCTTATCCCAATTGGATTGTATGGATTCGATGAGGTCAAGGTAAGCAGGATTGTTACTTTTTTCTTTTAATAAATAGGAAGTAAACTCTTTTTCATCATTAGCACTTAAAAACCCTGCAAGTTGTTTTTCTATTTTTGAGAAACTTAATACATTCGATTTATTGATGTAGCTCATTAGCTTAGGGGCAACTTCTTTACTGGACACAGTCGAAAGAAGGGTGACTAAATTACTGGAGTGTTGATTGCTCTTTTCATAGGTATAGAGTAATCGGGAAATCATGTCCCATCTTCTTGGATCCATGCCTGGGTCACTCATATTATCTTCTGCACTCTTGAGTAAGAAATCAGCACGATTATCTTCAAGGTAGTTAATGATTAAAGGGTGTATGCGTTGTCGGTTTTGTTTGATATCGTAGCTAAGAGCATAATTTTTTTTCCATGATTCCAGTGTCGCTCTGACTTTGACGATGGCCATTCGGCTTAGCATGGCTTTGTCCAGTGATTCAACAAGATAGTCACCATCATCTATGGGATTTCCAGCTGCGACAATAAACAAAGAATCTGGTAACTGTATGCTGTCTGAACCAAACTCTTTTTTAAGGATTAGGTTCATTAAGCTTTGTAGATTTTGTGGTTCAGCACGGTTCAGTTCATCAATAAAAAGAAGGGTTTCTCTATTCTTTTGGTCATTTTGTAAGATTCTTGACACCCAGCTAGGGATGGATTTATTGAATACGGTAAATTTTGTATCATTAAAACCAGCCACAATGTCCGTTGAAACAGTTCGACCATAAAATTCAATATGGTCTAATGATGCTACTCCCATAATGATGCAATCCATCTCTTTTGCTTTGGCATACTGCTCGATAATAGAGGTTTTCCCTATTCCAGATTCACCTTCTAAATAGGGAACAATTTGAGACTCTTTGTAGATATCTAAGTCTGAAAAACTGATATTCATTGACAATCCTTGAAAATGCATTAATGCGATTAAGTTGCATTTATATTATAGTAAACAGTTAAAAAATGGCTTAATTAGCTTATGATTAATGAAGTAGGTAGGCTTAGTGTGTTAACTTTTCCTTAGACCTGTGCATAACATAAGGCAATGAAGAGAGTTGGGCAACTCTTTTGAGTACTTCTTCTTGTCTCTTCCCCTCTACTTTAGGGTAAACCTCTTTGGCAAGATGGAGCGTATAATCAAAAATATCGGTAAATCTTTTCTCCCACATATCAGCCAAAGAGGGATATTTTTGTTTGTATACTGTTGGCATGTTTTTTACATGGGTGATATCAAGTCCTAATTCAATGAGGTAAGAGATGGTTTCATAAGCTTTGTGTTGTCGCATTGCTTGATCTAGGTATTGATTAAAAGAGGCATCCAACAGCAGACCTAAGTTATGCAGGAATTTGAGTGATTCTATTTGGTTCTTATTTATAATGTCGACGATGATATCTTTACTAAGCATTTCTACATTAGCTCCATTATTTATGGCATTACGTAATGCTTTCATGTTCCCTTTAATAGCTGAAACTTTCATTTTAGCCAAGTGTTGGGCTTCTTTGGAAACCCCTCGGTCAGTAAAATCATTTAATAACTTTTCATTATCATAGTTGAATGCCATTTCATAGGCATATTCTAAATCATGCATATGGCTTAGAGCATTTAAGAGTTCAGTGTATTTAAAACAGACTGCATTTGAAATTGTAATTTTTTTAAATTCTATATTTGAGTTGAGTAGATATTCAATTATTTCGTAGTCAACTTTCTCATGTTTATGCTTTATTTGTTCATGCGAATAATAGCGATAAAGTGCCGAATTAAGTGCTTCATTTTTATCAGTTCCTATTAACAATGCAAATTTCATTACCTCAAGGTTATTATTGTTGAGTCCTATTTTAAATAAAAGTGATTTATCAGGTAGTCTTAAAGATTTAAATTTTGCTATTGACGCTGGTTTTTCCAGATAATAGTGTGCAATAAAAGCCAATAAGTCATGTCGTTCATGTCTTTTGTTCCCCCATCCACTGATGACGGTTGATCCCATCCATTCGGTTAAAACCATGTTCTTATCAGCATGGATATTAAAACCATTTTCAAGTAATAACTGGAGTATTTTAGTACTACCAAGATTTAGAATAGAAGAGATAAACAGTGACTTAGGGTTAGCACCTTGTTCAATGGCTTGTTTTACAAGATTAAAATCATCTTTATTGATAGCTGTTTGAAGAGTATCCAGAAGAAGTTTTTGATGAAGCTGAGTTGTTGCCATTTGAATACCTTTAGTTTTTAACTATTGTAACGAAAGTAAAGTTTTTTTACTGTTAATACAGTGTATCGGCATTTAAGTCTTTTTGTTAGCTGTGATTTGGTATTATTGGTGCAAGATGACAATAAGAAAGCGTATTATATTTTGGTAGACAATGATGCCCCTGTCTTTAAGATATGTCCAAAATGTCAAATGGTTGGAGTAGAAGATGTAAGCAGTGAACAACGTAAGATTCTTTGTGAGATAATGAAGCCTAACAAGCATCAAAAAGCTCCTTTTGTGGTGTTGCATAAGGTTTGTGATAAATGTCAGTAAAGATGGTTACTTAAGCCATTTAATTCTTACTAACTCTGCAAAATTTCCATAAATAATATGCCCATTAGGTTTTACTAACACATAAGCGATATGAGGATTATTCACCAAAAAGCCTAAAGCCTCCTTTTCTGACATGACTCCAATAGCTGTAGCCATAGCATCTATAAGCGTGTTGTTTTGTTTGGTTATGAGTGTAATTGAAACAAAACTTCTGCCTTGTTTTTTTATTTTAGGGTTGATGAGATGATGGTGTTTTTTACTTTTTACATAACGCCTATATGTTCCTGAAGTACTTATGGAAATATTTGGATGTAAGGTTTGTAGTTTTGCAAAAGGTTTCTCTTTAAAGGGGGAATCGATATAAATCGTTGTAGGGTGAAGTGCTTGGATGTCACCAGAGAGAGCGATGAGTCCATAGCTTATATTTTGTTCTCGGTAGTAGTTCGCAACTTTGTCTACCCCATAGCCTTTACCCATGCCTCCTAAGTCCAGTGTGGTATTTTTATCGAGTGTAATAATATTTTTTTTAATATGAATTCCACTTATATTGGTATTGGCACTTTTTAGTGCTTTTTGACTAGGAATTTTTTCATCTTCTCCAAAGTTATAAAGTTTTTTTGTAATCGAACCAATAGTAATGTTAAAAAAACCATTGCTTTTTGTGTAAAATACTTGACTTTTTTGAATGCTTTCTAGTAAATACTTATCTGCTTTTACAGTTTTGTTTTGATTAAGTTGATAAAGTAGAGCATGTTTATTATAAGAAGAGAGAGAGTGTTCTATCTCTTTTAAAAGTTTAAATCCATGACTAATGTTTTGTTCTTGTTTACTTTGAAGTGTTATGCTTGTAAAAGTACCCATGATTATTTGTTCTCTTTGGGTAGTTTCGGCTTTTATAAAAATGAAAATGATAAACATTATTAAAATTATTCGTTTCATAAATATGATTTTAGCTAAAGTCTTATAAATAGTTTAGGAGTTACGTTTGAAAAATGTGATATTGGGATTAATTGTATTATTGACGCTTGGAGTAGAAGCTGTTGAAAATAGTGATTATGAATTGAATGGCTATATAAGAGGAACTTACCATATACATGATATTAAAAATGATAAAAAATATGAAGATGATGCCATTGGTGGAAAACTTCATTATGAAACACCTTCTTATGAAGGAATGAAATTGGGTACTAGTCTCTATTTTACAAGTAAATTATTTAATGATGATAACAGTGATATTATTCCTTTACGTGGTGAGTACGAAAAGTCTTATACTATTTTGGGTGAGCTTTATTTAGAAGGAAAGCTTGGAGAGACACGTTTAAAAATAGGTCGTCAAGAGTTAAATACTCCTTTTGCAGATATGGATGATATTGGGATGGTACCTAATACTTTTGAAGGACTTACTTTAGTTAATAATGATGTAGAAAATTTAGAACTTTTTGTAGGACAGATTAATAAAATGTCTGGGGTAGGGGCTGAAGTTGTTGATGAGTTTACACGTGTGAATGGTTCGGATAATATGCAAATTGTAGGAGCTACTTACAGTGGCATTGATAAGGTAACTTTAGATGCTTGGTATAACCGATTAAAAAATGCTGAAATTGATGGCATTGCTTATTTAGCGTCAAATTATGAAGATAATTTTCAAAACTATAATTATGCTTTGGGTTTACAATATGCTCATCAATCTTATTTACTAGGAGAAGATACTGAAGTGTTTGGTGCTAAATTAGACCTTGGTTTCCAAAATCTTGGTGTCATTCTTACGGGAGCTTATAATAAAATCAACGGTAATGTAGCCAGTAGTGGTTTTGGTGGAGGTCCATTTTTTTCTGCTTCAGAATTCTTAGTGATTGACAATGCTGGTAAAGATACGCATACAAAAAGCTTTGGTGTAGAACTTGATGCGTCAACTTTAGGAGTGAATGACTTGACATTAGGCTTAGGAAAAATGTATATTGAAACCGAAGATAAGAAAAAAGCCAGTGAATTTGATGTCTGTGCCTCTTATGCTATTAACGAAAAATTGATTATAGACATGGTTTATGCGTATTTAAAACCTGAAACGGTTGGAATTCGTAATGCAGAACATCTTCATGTGTATGTTAATTACAATTTTTAATTAGAATAAGTATGATTTTATGATTAATTAAGTTGATAGTGACTATCATCTCCAAAATATTGAGTCAAGGAAAATAATTGATGAAACTTTCAGATTTACATAAGGATGATCAAGCCCTTATTATTGGTATAGGAACAGATGAAGAGTTAAAAGCACGTTTGTTTTCATTTGGTATTGCAAGAGGTACAAAAATCAGTATAGAAGCTTGTTCTTTAGGAAAGCAGACTGTTGAGATTATGGCTGAAGATACCTTGATTGGATTACGTATGAGTGAAGCCCAAAAGATAGAAGTTGAATTTCTGAAAGCAAGTAAGTAATGGATACCATCAAAGTTGTATTGGCAGGTCAGCCCAATGTTGGTAAGTCAATGCTTATTAACACCATGTCTGGTTCAAATGCTTTAAAAGTTGGGAATTTTTCAGGGGTAACCGTAGAGAAAACAGAAGTATCATTTCATCATGATTCACATACTTTAGAAATGGTTGATTTGCCAGGGACGTATTCGATTTCTGGTTTTACCCAAGAAGAGAAAGTTGCACATACGTATTTGCTCAATGAAGAGTATGATGTTATTATTAATGTTTTAGATTCTACGCATCTACAAAGAAATTTACTTTTGACCTTAGAGCTTTTAAAACTCAATAAAAAGATGGTTTTAGCTCTCAATATGGCAGATGAAGCTCAAAAAGAGCATTTAGAGATAGATATTGCTAAGATTGAAGCCATTACAGGTGTACCAACCATTTTAGTTTCTGCTAACTCTGGTGAAGGTATCGAAGAATTATTGCATCGGGTACATGAAGTTTATGATTCAAAAAACAGAAGCGTCTCCAATATTGTCTATTCCGAACCTTTGGAAGAAGAGATTTTGGAACTTTCAAATTTTATGGATGAAAAAGGTTTTCAATTACGTGATTTAACTTCACGTGAAATGGCAATTCGTATTTTATTTGAAGACAAAGACCTTTATGAAGAGTTGCATGTTCAGCCGATTATTGCTGAACTTCAACCACGTATTGTGGCTGCGTTGGAACATATTTATAAACATCACGAAACCAAAAATGTGTCTGACATTAAAGCCAATGAATACATTGCCATTGCTCGAGGTATTCGGATGGAAACAGTCAAATGTAAAAAAATTAAAAAAAGTAAAAATAGTACCCAAAAAATTGATGATATTTTACTTAATAAATTTATTGGTATTCCCATATTTCTCTTTTTTATGTGGGGACTATTTCAACTTACCTTTGAGATAGGTTCTATTCCTATGGATTGGATCGAAGCTGGAATGGGGGCTTTTGGAGATTGGATAGGCTCACTCATTCCTCATGAAGCAACACGTTCTTTAATTGTTGATGGAATTATTGCTGGGGTAGGAGCTGTTTTACTCTTTTTACCAAATATTATTATTTTATACATTGGAATTGCTCTTTTAGAAACCACAGGTTATATGAGTAGAGTAGCTTTTTTATTAGATGGTTTCTTTCATAAGTTTGGCTTACATGGTAAAAGTTTTATTCCTTTGGTTACAGGTTTTGGCTGTTCTGTACCTGCCTATATGTCGACTCGAACGCTCAAAAATGAGAAAGATAGATTAATTACTCTTTTCATTATAGGGTTTATGTCTTGTGGGGCAAAGATGCCTGTTTATGTTCTATTTGTAGGGGTCTTCTTTGCACCTGAAGAAGCTGGAAATATTTTATTTATAATTTATCTTGCAGGAGCATTTCTTGGCTTGATTATGGCAAAGGCACTTAGACTTTTTGTTTTTAAAGGTGAAGCAGAACCATTTGTAATGGAAATGCCAAAATATAGACTGCCTTCGTTCTCTCTGATTTGGCATACTGTTTATAATAAAGCTTTGAGCTATTTAAAGAAAGCTGGTACATTTATTTTGGCTGCTTCCATGTTAATTTGGTTTGCATCAACTTATCCAAAACAGCCTCTTTTTGATACTGAATACGCATCTAAAATAGAACAAGCTGGAGAAGATAAACTATTAGTCTCTTCATTAGAAAATGAATTAAAATTGAAGAAGCTTGAAAACTCTTATCTCGGACAAATAGGGAAAGCAACCGAACTGGTTTTTGCACCTCTTGGATTTGACTGGAAAATGACGGTGGCATTAGAAACAGGTTTGGCAGCCAAAGAGGTTGTGGTTTCAACTTTAGGGGTTCTTTATGCCATTGGTGATGAAGTAGATGCAGAAAATAGTACCTTACAAGAAAAATTACGTGAGAACATTAGTTTCGCTTCTGCTATGGCATTTATTGTTTTTGTAATGATTTATCTACCATGTTTAGCAGCCTCCATGGTGTTTGCTAAAGAAGCTGGAGGCTATAAATATTTGGTTTATCTTTTTGTATTTACTTCGGTGACGGCTTGGGTTCTTTCGTTTATTACTTATAGGATTTTGGTGTGAAATTTAATTAATGTACCTTTGGAAAATTAAAAACTTAAAACAAGAGATAATAGAAGGTAGTGTTACAAGTAAAGATTACGTCTTATACTTGACACTATTTTTAGCTCTTTATATGGCATTATTTGTACAAGCCATTATTCAAATAAACAGTTTATGGAACATGGAAATGGTTGTGCTTCAAGTTATTATTTCTATTCTAGGTATAGCATACGCTTACTATAATAGTAAGAGAAAAGCACTTTTTATAAAAGATTTTACTTCAGTAGGTTGGGTATTTTTACTGCGTTCACTTTTTTTTATGTCTATTGGAATGTTAAATCTTTATGTGATGACTTCGCTTTTTGGGCTTGATGAGTTATTTTCTGCGAAAAATGCTATAATCGTTGCGATGATTTTTGAAATTTTGCTCTACTGGCGTATAGGGTCACATATAGCAAGTTTAAAATCTTAGATTTATAAAGTAAAAAGGTTTTTTATGTGTCTCTCTTCTTTTGTTAAATACATGTTCTTATCTATTACGGTTGGAACTTTGGTTATTTTTGCTATCTTTTTTGAAAATATTTACTATTTTATTCCAGCGATGGTTGCTGCTATTATGCAGAGTAAAATGCTTTGTGCTAAATGTAAAACACCCATTTTAAAAGATAAAAATGGTTGGTATGTTTTTACTGTACGTCCAACTTGTAGAACTTGTGGGCATGATACCATGATTTGTGATAAGAAGAAATAGTTTAATGCAATGGGTACTTTAATGAAGTTGGCATTTATTGGTGATATAGTTGGTAAACCAGGGCGTGATATTATTGCACAACATTTACCCAAGTTACGCAAAGACTATGGCTTAGATTTGGTCATTGCTAATTATGAAAATGCTTCACATGGTTTTGGATTGACCAAAAAAAACTGTGAAGAACTTTTGAGTTATGGCATAGATGTTATGACAGGAGGTAACCATTCTTGGGATAAAAAAGAGGTTTTTTTATTGTATAAAGATTACCCTTTAATTCGTCCTATCAATTATCCTCGTAAAAGCCCTGGTGAAGGTTTATTAAAAATAGAAGTTTTAAATCATCAGGTTGCTATTATTAATGTGATGGGTCATTACACTATGCCCATGGTAGATAATCCTTTTATTATGATGGATGAGGTTGTGACGAAGTTAAAAGAAGAGGGTATTAAACATATTATTGTAGACATACATGCAGAAGCAACAAGTGAAAAATTAGCGATGATGCACATTTTAAAAGAACGTGTTTCTGCTTTGTTCGGAACGCATACCCATGTAGGAACAGATGACCTCATGATAATAGATGGTTGTTGTTATGTTTCTGATGTTGGACTCACTGGATGCCGTGATGGTGTGATTGGGATGCAAAAAGATATTCCAATGAACCGTTTCTTAACAGGAATTGGAGGGCATTTTGACATTGCTAAAAAATGTCAAAATATTTTACAAATAGTGGTTTTTGAATTGGATGATGAGGGTCGTGGCGTTAAGGCTGAAAAGATTAAGATTTATGATAATGGGGAAGTGCGTAAATTTGATGCTAGGGAGGAATCGTATTAGTTTAATGGTATCTTAAACTAATTGCCTTTTTAGTGCTTCTTCGTTATAATTTCAACTATATTTCACGGAGCTATTTTTGCTTCGACTATTAAAGGATGACTTTGCAAGGTAAAGTTTGGAAATTCGGTGATCATATTGACACCGACTTAATTATTGCTGCTAGATATCTGAATACATCTGAACCAAGTGAATTGGCGAAACATGTAATGGAAGATGCAGACCCTGAGTTTGTAAATAAAATGAGCGAAGGTGACATTATCGTAGCTGGTGAAAACTTTGGTTGTGGTTCAAGTCGTGAACATGCACCCATCGCACTCAAATCTGCTGGTGTTGCTGCGATTATTGCACCTACTTTTGCAAGAATCTTTTATAGAAATGCCTTTAACATGGGGCTGCCAATCTTCGAGCTGGAAGAATCAGCTGAAATTAATGAAGGTGATACAGTCAAAGTAGACATGGATAAGGGTGAAGTGATTAATATTACTCAGGCGAAAACTTATAAATTTTCGCCTATTCCAGAGTTCATGCAAGAGTTAGTTGATGCTGGTGGGCTGATTGAGTTTGCGAAAAAAGAGATTCGTGAAAAAGAAATTGCAGAAGGTAAGGCTTAAGATGACTAGAAATCATAAAATTGCTGTTATTAAAGGTGATGGAATTGGTCCAGAAATTATTGATGAAGCGATTAAAGTCTTGGATGCATTATCAGCGAATATGGACTTTAATTTAGAGTATGATGAGTTTTTAATGGGAGGAGCTGCTTTAGATGAAGCAGGTGTGCCTTTACCAGATGAAACAATCCAAGGGGTAAAAAAGTCAGATGCTGTACTTTTTGGTGCTATTGGTGGGCCAAAATGGGATGGTGTTGAACGTCATTTACGTCCAGAATCTGGACTCTTAGCACTTAGAAAAGAGATGGGTACTTTTGCAAACCTTCGTCCTGCAATAGTTTACGATGAACTTGTAAATGCTTCAACACTAAAACCCGATGTGGTTAAGGGTGTCGATATTATGGTAGTACGTGAATTAACAGGGGGTATCTATTTTGGAAAGCCAAGAGAACTTCTTGCAGACAGAGCTTATAATACAATGGTATATACACGTGATGAAGTAATAAGAATCGCACATGTTGCTTTTGAAATTGCCATGAAACGTAATAAAAGAGTCTGTTCGGTAGATAAAGCAAATGTATTAGAAGTAAGTCAATTTTGGAGAGAAACGGTTATTGAAGTAGCTGAAGAGTATCCTGAAGTTGAGTTAACACACATGTATGTTGACAATGCAGCAATGCAACTTATTAGAGAGCCAAAACAGTTTGATGTTATTTTAACAGGAAATATTTTTGGTGATATTCTTTCAGATGCTGCTTCAATGTTAAGTGGTTCGATTGGACTTTTACCATCTGCGAGTACAGGAAAAGGGGTTGGTCTTTATGAGCCAATCCATGGTTCTGCTCCAGACATTGCTGGTCAAGGCATTGCGAACCCATTGGCAACAATTTCGTCGGCTTCGATGATGTTACGTTATGCTTTAGGTGAAGAAGAAGCTGCGAATAAGATTGATGATGCGATTAAGAAGGCGTTGTCAAAAGGTTACAGAACAGGTGATCTTGGTGCTTATGATGCCAAAGAAGTATTATCTTGTTCTCAGATGGGTGATATTATTGCTAAATACGTTTCTAAGTAGACGTATTTTTACTTAAAGAGGAATTTTATTCCTCTTCTTCTTTTATAGGTTTATCTACGGCTTTTGCCATAATTTCCACATAACACTCTTTCCATCCATCTTCAACTACTGAACTTAGTTTGCTTGAAATCTCTTCAAAAGTACATTCAGTTGCAAGTTCAGCTGTTTTACCAAATTTACAGTCAAAATCCCAATACATTGTTTTCTTGTTAGGTAACTCTTTTTTCTTCTCACGCTTTGCATATTTACGTAGTTCATTTTTAATAGCATCTACAGCTCTGTCTGGTTTAAGTCGGTCTTGTTCTATTTGAAATACTTTTTTCATCTTTGTCCATTCGGATTTAATTTTTGGTATTATACTAGAAAAGAGTATAGATGAAAATTACATTATCTTTAAGTGGTGGTGGTCTTCGTGGCGCAGCTCATGTAGGAGCTATCAAATTTTTAGAAGAGCAGGGTGTTGAAGTAACAGCTGTATCAGGTTCGAGTGCTGGAGCGATAGTGGGTCTTTTTTTAGCAGCTGGGTTAAAGAGTGATGATATGTTAGACTTTTTGAATTCATTGGAAAAAAAAGAACTATTTGTTTGGGCAAGTGGTGATATAGGTATTTTTAAGATGGATAAACTGGAGCAAAAATTAGAAGAGACTGTAGGCATAAAAAATTATTCTGAATTAAACATTCCTCTTTATACCTGTGTCACTGATATTGCTACAGGAGAAAGTTATTACATAAATAAAGGAAATCCTATCTCTTATACGGTTGCTTCATCAACAATCACACCTTTGTTTCGTGCGAAAAAAATTGGAGAATATTCTTATATAGATGGTGGCTTTTCTGATAACTTACCCGTTAAACCATTACAACAATATCATGAAAAAACTTTAGCAATTAACATCAACCCATTAAGAGGCGAAAGTTTAGAGTCTTTTAAATCATTAACCATTCGTTCTATACTTATAATGATACGTTCCAATTCCATGTCAGCCAAAAAATTGGCTGATGCTTTTTTTGAAGTTAAAGGGGTAGCGAACATGCATCTGTTTGATTTTTCAGAAATTGAAATGGCGTATGAGGCTGGGTACAATGAGTTAAAAGAACAATGGGAAACATTATCTCAAAAATTGATTTAAAAAATTGGTATAATTTTATAATATATAGTATAGGACAGATATGGAAAAGCGAGTAAGAGTATTAATTGATTGTAATGATGCAAAAGGTTTAGTGTATAAAATCTCAAAAGTCTTTTATGATAGAGATTTAAATATAGAGAACAATAGAGAGTTTGTAGATAAAGAACAGGGTAAGTTTTTTATGCGTACAGTTGTTTCAGGTAATTTTGAAGTCAAAGAGTTAGAAAATGAATTAACAAAAATAATTCCTATTGATGCAAATTTAAGAGTAGTAGAGCCTAAACGTAAAAAGATTGTTATTTTAGTAACGAAAGAGTCACATGCATTAGGAGATATTTTAATACGCCATGAAGCTGGAGAGTTAGATGCAGATATAGAGGCTGTTATTGCCAATCATGACACATTAGAACATTTGGTTAGACGTTTTGATATTCCTTTTTTTAAAGTATCTGCTGAAGGAATGACAAGAGAAGAACATGAAAACCAAGTTATGATGTTAATTGACGAACAAAAATTTGACTATATAGTGTTAGCAAAGTATATGAGAATTTTGACTTTTAAGTTTGTAGAGGCTTATCCTCAAAAAATTATAAATATACATCATTCATTTTTACCAGCATTTATAGGGGCAAATCCTTACAAACAAGCACATAAGCGAGGAGTAAAGATTATTGGAGCAACAGCACACTATGTTACTGATGATTTAGATGAAGGTCCAATCATTGCACAAGATGTTATTCCTGTAAATCATAGGTTAGAATGGAAAGATATGCAAAAAGCAGGTAGAGATGTCGAGAAAATAGTGTTATCTCGGGCTTTAAACTATGTTTTGAATGACCGAGTTTTTGTCCATGGAAATAAAACAATAGTCTTTTAAACGTGACAAGTAAAATAAATTCGACAAATTACGCATAAATTGGAAGAAACCCTTGACATCGGATGAGCATTTGTCTATAATACGCGTCCAAGAACAATGGGGACGACTTAGAGTTTAAGTCAGAGAGTCAACAGGGTTTTAAGAGTGATCTTTAACAACTGAATATAAGTAAAACAAAACAACGTCTATTTGAGTTTTTTTCGATGTTTTTAATATAAAAACACGACAAAAAGAGAAACTTAATTAGAGATTTTTAAGTGATTCTTTGAAATAGGTTTAAACTATTTCCATTTAATGGAGAGTTTGATCCTGGCTCAGAGTGAACGCTGGCGGCGTGCTTAACACATGC
>CACVAX010000002.1 GCA_902727935.1 uncultured Sulfurovum sp.
TCAAAGCCTCTTCTATTGGTGGCTTTTTAGTTAAGCTAAAATTGTTTATTTTAGCTTATGGAATTGATAAGTTTCTCAAGCTTTCTTTCACTAGTCAAACATTGGCGTTTAACTAGCAATTTGGGTTCAGTTAAATGATATTTAACACTTTTAGGATAGTCATCATTATGAAATGCTACTAATAATTCATTACCATGTACCAGCCTCGTACCTTCTGGTACAAACGAAGTTGAAACAGTCCCCTGCTTCTTATTCCATGTTGCCAACTCATACTTTGCACAAGGGATTTTTAAAAGTTGTGCTAATTCATAAGCAACTTTTTCAGACCAATCTTCACCTGTTCCAGGTCGCCCAATTTTAAAAAGTTTTTTATTATTATTTTCATCATAAAACCAAAACTTTTCTTTTGTTCCTAGTTGCTCCATCTCATCCCGTGCAGTAATCTCTTCTATTCGATAATCTTCCATTAATACCCTATTCAACAAATTCATGCAAAGAGGATATAATAAGTGAACAAAAAAAAAGATTAATCATTACTTTAATAATCCCAATGCCAACTTCTTAGCCCCCTTAAAGTCAGCCTTACCAGTACCCAGTTTAGGAACCTCATCTACCTTAAAATAGTTCGTTGGAACAAATAGTGGGTTCATTCCTAAAGCTTTAATCTCTTCTTTTAAAGTATCTATTGCTTTTTCACCTTCTAAAAGTAGCACTATCTTTTCACCTTTCTTTTCATCTGGTATGGCTGTTATGGCAAAGTTATCTTCTTCACCCATTAGCTTTCCTATTTCGGCTTCTACTAAACCAAGGCTTATCATCTCTCCTCCTATTTTAGCAAAACGACTATAACGGTCAACAATGGTTAAGAAACCATCTTCATCTACATGACCTTTGTCACCTGTTACATACCAACGAATGCCATCTAGTTCTTTAATAACCTCTTGAGTTTTAGTCTCATTCTTGAGGTAGCCTTTCATAACTTGTACCCCACCAATAAGTATCATCCCATCTTCACCCCGTTCTAAGTCGTCAAAACTCTCTGGATCAACAATTTTAATGGCCGTTCCTGGTAAAGGAAGACCAATACTTCCATGCTTTACACCTACTTGCACATGGTAAGTACTAGGCACAATAGCATCATGAACATTACATGAGGCAGCAGGTGCTGTTTCCGTTGCACCATAACCTTCCCAAATCTCTTTCCCAAAACGTTCTTTGAAGAGTTGATTTATCTCTTTTGGTAATTTTTCTGCTCCAGCAATAACCATTCGTAGGTTTTCAAACATCTTAGGATGTATCTTTTTATTTCGAGCGTAAAGTCTAAAGAAAGTAGCCGTTGCAAAAAGAAAAGTTGCATTGTACTTATGCGACAGTTTAGCAATGCCCAGTCCATCAGTTGGGTCAGGATGACAAATAACAGGAATACGCTCTATAAGAGGTGCAAAAGTCGTTACCGTAATTCCAAAAGAGTGAAAAATAGGTAATGTTCCCAACATCACATCACTTTCTTTAGGATTTAAAACATTCATAAACTGCTTAATATTTCCCACAATATTTTGATGTGAAAGCTCAATACCTTTGGGAATACCTTCCGAACCACTTGAAAATAATATGGCTGCTGTATCTGTGTTTAAAACTGCTTTAACATAAAGTTCAGAAAGTAAACAACTTGGTAAAAACTTTGCTTGTACAAAAACACCTAACTGCTCAGCTTTAGAAATACTCTTTTTAATCTCTTCTAGGTAAAGTAACTCTACACCTTCTAATGCCTCTGTTAAATCAAAACCTTTAGCCTTTAACTTGGTCATGAATTGTGTTGAAGTTACTATTTGTTTAATCTCTGCTAATTCAATCGCATGTTTTAAACTCTGTGTTCCAGCAGAATAATTTAAGTTGACTATGGTTTTACCTAAAGTTAACGTTGCCATGTTAGCAATGCTTCCCCCAGCAGCTGTAGGGATAATAAGTCCAACATTTTGTTCAACACCAAAAAGCTTTTTAAACTTCTTTCTCATTAACAACACGGCTGTTATGAACTTGTAACCTGAGAGTTCTACCCCTGTTGAATCTGCTATGCTTAATTTTGAACCTACTTTCTTTGCCTCTTTAATCCAAAGCTTAGGTAAACTCTCAGTTCGTTCTATATATGCCTTCCATGAGAAAGTAGAAAGTTTAAGTACTTCTTCTTTTACATCAACAGCCCTACTTTTAATGGACATAGCCGTTCCAAAACTCACAGTAACATCACGCAGTGCTTTTGCTTTTACTTTGTCTTCAGCATGTGAAAACTTTCCTTCCCATAAGCCACGTAGATAAAAAGGAACTATCACAGCATTCTCAACTTCAGCGACTGCCAGTTCAAAACCTTTTTGAAACTTTCCAATATGTCCATTACGTGTTAAGTGTCCCTCTGGAAAAAGTGCAACCATATCGCCATTGTTTAAAGCTTCTCCTACAGCTTTAAGAGCATTTTTACCACCACGTGTTGAGATGGGAATGGCTTTAAAAAACTTAAAAATGGGTTTAAAATACCACAATTCATAATAATGTCTGTCAATCACAAAACGAATGGGTCTAGGAGTAGCTATTTGTAAAAATGCCCAATCTAAAAATGAGACATGGTTTCCTAATAAAAGCACACCTTTTTTAGCTTTTAAATTCTCTAAGCCTTGCACTTCAATGTTATAAAAAAGACCAAATACAAAACGCACCAAAAACTGTACAAACTCATGGGCTAAATGTTTAAGCGTATAAAGAAAACCTAAAAATGCCATAACAGCAACAAGCACAAAAAGAGAAGAACTTGAAAACGTTGCATAAGCAAAAATCGTGGTTAACACCAAAAAAGAGAACATGAAAACATACTGCATAAAATTATTTCCAGCCAGTACTTTTCCCATCATTCTTTTGGGCGTAAGCAGTTGAATAATCGTATTTAAAGGGACAATAAATAGTCCAGCAAAAATACCATAAAGAAAAAACACAAATCCAAGGGTATAGAGTGAGCTTAAGCTAGGAATTAAAAAAAGTGCCAAAGAAACACCAATCGCCCCAAATGGAATTAACCCCACCTCAATAAAACGTTTAGAAAATCTTGAAACAAGCAAAGAACCAACAACCATTCCCAAGCCAGAAAGCGCAAGTAAGCCATTGATAATGACGGTGTTATCTATGCCTAAGCCTGACTTCACATGTGCACCAAAAGTTGCCACAACCAGTTGGGAAATACCCCAAAAAATAGAAAGCCCAATAATTGATAACCATACCGTTTTTGACTTCTGAAGTAATTTTAAATTACCACGTAAATACGTTAGATCAGCATATTTTCTAACTTTAAATTCCATGCTTTTTTGTGTATTGTAATGCTTACTCAATTTTAAAGCAAACAAGAATTCAACAATAGAAGCTAGAATAAGCGCAAAACCTAAAGGGTAAACAGCTTGTAAAATTTCACCTTTATCTTTAATGTCTCCAGCTAAGAGTTGTTCAAAAAAGATGGAGTAAACAATTCCTCCAGCCAAGATAGCAACAATGGTCACTGACTGCACTACAGAGTTTCCAGCTGTTAATTGCTTTTTGCCCACCATCTCTTTTATAAGACCATATTTTGCAGGAGAATAAATGGCTGATTGTGCTGCGAGAACAAAAGTTAGCCCAAATGCAACCCAAAACCAACCCATGATGTAAGAGAAAAGAATCAAACTTGTAATCCCAACAGCAAACAGAGCAGCCACACGAATGATTTTAACTTTGGCATACTTGTCACTTAAAAAACCAGCTGGTGAAAAAAGCAAAATAAAAGGCAAAAGAATTAAAGCATTCACAATCGCTGTCAATATAATTAGCTCACTTCCATCATAGGCTTTTAAGATGGTGTTTTGTAATACTATCTTATGTCCTAAGTCAGTCATGGCATTTAAAAAAACGATGAATATATACGGCGTGAACCCTGTGATGTTAAAAAGATTTTTCATTTTTTGCTTCCTTTGTTTTTTAAGTCCATCTGTTGTTGATGTTCTTGCATGGTGTGCATATTAAATATATAAGGCTTAAGGGTCAATATAGCATCAAATAAAAGCTCATAATGTTCATTGTTACGTGTTTTGTCACTTTCTAACATCTCAGAACCCAGTGCATATTCTATCTCTGCCATTTTTATGGCTGATGCTACATAACTGTTAAAAAGTGCTTCATCTAAATTAAGTGACTCTGCCCTTTTAAATACCCCCACTAACTGTAACTCTTTAGAAGAAAAACCTTTCTCCTGCTTAAATAGCCAACCTTTTGCTAGATACTTATTTAACTCTTCTTCTTTGAGTTCTGCGATTTCTAAAAAATCTTCATCGTTATACCAAGTTGCATTTGGACTACCAGCCATCAGCTCTAGTGAACGTAACATCATAGAGAAGTCATCAGAAAAAGTAAATTTACCCTCTTTAAAAACGCCTTGAATTTGAGAAATGGTATATGAGAATTGATTTTGTAGATATTTGATAAATTTAATAATATTAATACATGACTCATCATAAAGATGAAGGTTGGGTTTTGGCTTTTCTGGTTCAGGTAAAAGACCCTCTTTAACATAAAAAAGAATGGTCGACTTACTCTCGCCTGTTTGTTCCATAAGATGTTTCATTTTTAGTGACATAATTAACTCCATATTTTATAAAGTGATAGTATAGATTAAAAAACCCTTATTGTCAAGTGTTAGGTTACACTTTTAAATTAATTTGTTTTATAAAGCTATTTGGCTATAATTTTTGACAATTAAATTTAAATGGATAACCTCATGAAAAAAATCTTACCCCTCCTGATTTCTGCTTTCATAAGCACACAAGCACAAGTGCTAGATGCCATTGCCATTGATGTTGAGGGTGAACCAATTACCACCCTAGAAATACAAGCTGTGCAACAAAAATTACAAATGTCCAAACAAGCTGCTGTCGAAACACTTATAAAAGATAGACTTGAAAAAGCAGCCATTAAAAAAGCTGGTATTGTAATTGCACCTGAAGAGATACAAGCAAAAGTCAATTCCATTGCCAGTTCTAAAGGTCTCACAACCACAACAATGAAAAAACTTCTTAATGACAAAGGGTTAACTTGGGAAAGCTATATTGAGCAATTAAGTACAGAAATGAAAAAAGAGCGCTTTTTTCAAGAAGTTATCTTATCTACCATTGATAGACCAAGTGATGATGAATTGGAAAACTATTACAATCAATATCGCGAATCCTTCTCCAATGCCCAACGACAAATGAGCCTAATTGCCTACAAAAGTGACTCCGTTGCTAGACTTAAACAAGCCATTGATAATCCTTTACAACCAACACAAGGGGTTAGTAAAGAAAATATTTTAGCTTCATCAAATGAAATGAGTCCTGCACTGCTTAACTTAATTGATGAAACAACACTGAATAGTTTTACCAAACCTGTAAATACAGCCCAAGGTTTTGTCGCATACTATGTTAAATCAAAGGGTTCAAATCAAAATAACTTTACTGCTGTTAAAAATGCTGTTGCAGCACGATGGGTACAAGAACAACGTGTTCAAGCAGGTAAAGATTTTCTAAATAAACTAAAATCAAACGCGAAGATTCGTGTTATACGACTATAATAAAGGTACTAATATATGGGATTAAAAGCAGATAGCTGGATAAGAGAAAAATCAGTAAATGAAGAAATGATAACACCTTTTTGTGAAGCACTCAAAGGTGAAGGGGTTGTCTCTTATGGACTAAGTTCATACGGTTATGACATTCGTGTAAGTAATGAATTTAAAATCTTCACTAACATCAATGCAGAAGTGGTTGACCCAAAAGATTTTAATGAAAACAATGTAGTAGACTTCAAAGGAGACATCTGTATTGTTCCTCCCAACTCATTTGCCTTAGCACGTACGATTGAGTATTTTAAAATGCCTACCGATACACTGGCTATTTGTTTAGGGAAAAGTACCTATGCACGTTGTGGAATTATCGTTAATGTGACACCATTTGAACCAGGTTTTGAAGGGCATATAACCATAGAAATTTCAAATACTACACCCCTTCCAGCTAAGATTTATGCCAATGAAGGAATCGCACAAGTTCTTTTCTTACAAGGTGATGAACAGTGTGAAACAACCTACTCTGACAGAAAAGGGAAATACCAAAGTCAAAGGGGCATTACACTTCCTCGTATACTTCAAGAATCCTCATAGAATTCTTTAAGTCTATTAGAATATAATAATCTGTAACAAATTTATTAAAAGGAAGTGCCATGGGTTTTTTTGATTTTGCATCAGACGCAGGTAAAAAATTATTAGGTAAAGGTGATGATGCTACTATCATTAAGGAAGAAATAGAAAGTAGCTTTGAAAACTTACCAGTAGATGGTTTACTGGTAAATATTGAAGGTGACTTGGTTACTTTAGCAGGTATTGCACAAGACTATCCAACCAGAGAAAAAGCAATCTTAATTGCTGGGAATATTGAGGGTATTGCACAAGTTAATGCAGAACAACTTGTAACCTTAGAACAAATTTCTGAAGAGAATGTACATGTAATTCCTGAAGAGATTTTTTACAGTATTGTAAAGGGAGATACCTTATGGGCGATTGCTACTAAGTTTTATGATGATGGAAGTAAGTACACACACATCGTAGATGCGAATATTGAAGTGATTAAAGATGCTGACCTTATTTATCCAGGTCAAACCATTAGGATTCCAGAAGTTCTTGCCTAAGTTTTAGATTTACAATGCCTTTTTAGGCATTACGATCTAACTCCACATCAATAGCAAGAGCTTCAAAGTCTCCATCCACTTCTTTACGAATTTCAACATCTTTAACCCCCACATACTTTTGAACTACTTTAATAATTTCAGCTTTCATCTCATCCATAAATGGATATCCATTAGTTCTATCCCTATCTGACATAATGGCAATGGTCAATCTATCTTTTGCGACAGATGCACTCTTTTTGTTTTCAAATAATCCAAACATTATTTAAATATCCCTGTTAATTTTTTAAATAAACCAGAATCTGAAACCTCAATATTTTTCATGTCAACTTTTTGACCACATAAACGACCAGCGATACGATTATAAGCTTGACCTGCAATGGATTTTTTATCTAAGATAACTGGCTTTCCTTGATTAGATGCATCAATAACCCCTCGGTCTTCTGGAATTTTTCCAAGTAACTTAATGTTTAAAATTTCTAAAATATCATCACTTTTTAGCATCTCACCACTCTCCACCATATCAGCAACAATACGATTAATAATAAGATATTTAGCCACATCTTCACCAGCTTTTACTTTGGCTGATTTTGAATCTAAAATACCAATGGCCCTATCAGCATCTCTAATGGAAGAAACTTCTGGATTAACAATCACAATTGCTGCATCTGCAAATTCGATTGTATGTTCATAACCACTTTCAATTCCAGCTGGAGCATCCAAAATAACAAAGTCGAAACTCTCTTTTAATTCTTGTACTAATTGTTCTACTTTTGCTGAATCTAGGACGGATTTATCTTTGGTTTGAGAAGCTGCTAAAAAATGTAGATTCGCATTTACTTTACTCTTAATTAGTGCTTGTTTTAAATTTGCTTCACCATCCATAACTTGTACCATGTCATAAACAACACGATTTTCTAAACCCAAAACCATGTCTAAATTACGTTGACCAATATCAAAGTCAACCACAACACACTTTTTATTGTTAATGGCAATTCCAAGACCAAGATTTGCTGTAGCAGTTGTTTTACCAACCCCACCTTTTCCACTAATTACTGCGATTACTATGCCCAATTTATCTCCTTCTTCAAGACTGGGGTAATGATTATCTCATTATTTTTTAATTCTACTCGGTTTAACTTGTCTTCTAAAAGATGATTGTCAACTTCAACATCATGAAAAACAATATTGGCTTTAGGCGAAGCTTTCAATAACATATAGTTACCCTCACAACGAATGGCACCTTCGACAATTTTTGTAATAATAACATTGCCTCTCACTCGAACTGTAGCACCACTGTTAATACGATTTAAAAGTAACAAGTCTCCTGCTACTTCAAGTTCACGTCCACTACGAATCATTTCATCGAGTACGGTTAAATTATTTTGTAGCTGACTTGAAAGCTTCGCAATCTCATTTTGTGCAATCTGCGCCGAAATATTTGCATCAACTTGTTGTTCTTTCATTTCAACTTCCAATGCTTTTCGTGTTCGACCTTTAGGTAAAGTAATATTATTTAAATACTTTAACTTTTTACTTTCTAAATAATCTTTAATATTCTTAGAAAGTTCACCATCAATAACAATTAGATGATCTTTAAATAACATGTAATTATTATCAAAAAAATCCATAAATTGTGGTTCATCTCTTACTGTTGTTTCAAACACCTTAAGTGAATATTGTTTACTTTTCAAGAGACGCCCTTACTGTTATAATTTATTAAAACCTTTATGTGAGTTTAGCTGTTTTTCCATTAATAGATGGTTTAAAAAGCCCCATAAACAGCTTTTTTTAGACTTTTATAATAAATGAAGTCATCATGGTCCAATGGGCTAAAACATCCCTCCCTTAAAGAGTTTAAAAGCTTAATAATGGGTGTAATACTTATTTTAATTAATGATTAATAAAATAGTCTAAATATAAAAACTTAAAAAAATCATAGGTATTTTGAATTTATATGAGAGAAGTGATGTTAACACAAAGACTTGGGGTAAAAGTCCTTGTGAAAACACTAAATGACCATTTTCACATCAATATGATCGGAGAAAGCTTTAAAAATTTTGTCCCTATCAAGTTGTGACTCTACCTTACAGGTCATATTTAAAGAATGAAACTTACCTTTACTAGAACTATTGCCCCTTTTAGTTTTGTAGGCTCTATCTCCCACAATATCAAAAATACAAGCTTCTAATTTTGTTTTATCTTTTCCAATTAATTTATATCCCCACTCACAAGGATACTCAATATCGGGTTTCTCACAACTATTACCGTCTAAAATCACCTGACTTACCTCCTGATTTTTTTTCTAATTGTATGTCTCTTATCACCATACCTTTGTCAATTGCTTTTAACATATCATAAATCGTCAATAAGCCTAAACTAACCCCTGTTAATGCTTCCATCTCTACCCCTGTTTGCCCTTTTAACTTAACAGTCAACGTGAGTTTAAACCCTGGAAGATCTGCCAACTCTTGAATATCTGTTTTAATTGAAGAGAGCATTAATGGATGACACATTGGAATCAATGAACTCGTCTGTTTTGCTCCTTGAATGGCTGCAATTACAGCTGTTTGTAAAACTGGTCCTTTTTTAGCTGAATTCGTCACGACAGCACGATAAGCCTCTGCTGTTACTTCAATTATTCCTGATGCTACAGCAACTCTGCTCGTTTCTTCTTTATCCGAGACATCAACCATCTTAGGTTTGTTATTCTCATCTAAATGTGTTAAGTTCATTTTTAACCTTTTTGAATGATTTTGAATTTTATCAAAAAAGGAACTTGTTTCAAATTAAACGCTAGAAATAACCTACTAGTACCTGAAAGTAAAAAGCTATTACACAATAATTTTAGAGTACAATTTTGTTTAAAAATATTATATAAAATTTGGAAAAAGCATTGAAATACTTACAAGTAAAAGAAAACTTATTAGAAAATAAAAAAACATGGTTAGTTACTGGTTCAGCAGGATTTATTGGCTCCAATCTCGTAGAAGCACTGTTAAAACTAAATCAAAATGTCATTGGGTTAGACAACTTTTCCACAGGACATAAACATAACCTTGAGCAAGTTCAAACAACCCTTGACCCAGATCAATGGAAAAACTTTCACTTTATCGAAGGTGATATTACAAATTATGAAACCTGTAAAATAATCACAAAAGATGTGGATATAATTTTACATCAAGCAGCATTGGGTTCTGTGCCTCGTTCCATTGACAATCCTATTTTGAGTAATCATAACAATGTCAGTGGATTTTTAAACATGTTAACAGCAGCCAAAGAAAACAATGTTAAACGTTTTGTCTTTGCTTCCTCCTCTTCTGTCTATGGTGATTCACAAGAACTACCCAAAGTAGAGGCAAGAACAGGTAAGTTACTCTCACCATACTCCGTAACTAAATATGTTAATGAACTCTATATGGGCGTATTTGAAAAATGCTATGGTATGGAAATAATTGGATTACGCTACTTCAATGTCTTTGGTAAGCGACAAGATCCCAATGGAGCTTACGCAGCTGTCATGCCTAAGTGGATAGCCCAAATCCTTAATGGTGAAGAGGTATACATTAATGGAGATGGAGAAACTTCCAGAGATTTTACCTACATAGAAAATGTCATTCAAGCCAATATCTTAGCTGGAACAACAAACAATAAAGAAGCTTTTGGGCAAGCCTTTAACACAGCCGTTGGAGGTAGAGAAACACTTAACAACCTCTACAATGCCATGCGTCATGAAATTCAAGAAAACCTGCCTGACCTTTCTATTAAAACACCTACTTATAGAGGTTTTAGGGCTGGTGACATTCGCCACTCAAACGCCAATGTGGACAAAATGAAAACGCTACTTGGTTACGAACCAACCCATACATTAGCAGATGGTTTAAAAGAGTCCATTGCTTGGTACATAGAAGATATTAAAAAGGAGACAGCTCATGTATAAAATCGCCGTAATAGGACTGGGCTACGTAGGCTTACCCCTAGCCCATGCATTTGCATCAAAATATGAAGTAGTAGGTTTTGACATAGCAGAGTGGAGAATAGAAGAACTAAGAAAAGGCATAGACAGAACCTTAGAGTTAAGTGAAGCACAAGTAAATGAAGCGATTGCCAATAAAATGCTTTTTACCAATAAACTTGAAGAGATAAGTACCCGACAACAATTAAACCCTAAGAAAAGAATATCCGATAATGTTTACCATAGTTATCAAATATTTTTTGAATATAAAGAATCATATTATCCCAACTCAAATAAGCCGAATAATCAATC
>CACVAX010000003.1 GCA_902727935.1 uncultured Sulfurovum sp.
GACCCAGCTCATAAGCTCAAACGAAAAATTAGAAAAGGGGTTGAGACTGCTTTCTCTGTTATTACATCCAAATTTGGTAAAGTTATTAAAGCTACTTCTATTCGTGGCTTTCTAGTCAAGCTAAAATTATTTATCTTAGCTTATAGTGTTGATATGTTTTTTAAGCTTTCGAAAGAACATCAAAAACTCGCTTTTAACTAGCAGTTTGGGTAAAATTAATACTTTATATGTGGAGTATCGGAAAAGTAGAGAAGATAGAAAAAATGAAAGTAATATAGTGATAGCTTATCGGGACTCAATGAATGGTGGCTCTAAAAGTAAATATAAAAGAACAAGAAGGATACAGGCAATTTTAGATTATTGTGAAATAGATATAAAAATTTAAGAGGAAGAGCTTTTAATCTTTAAATTATTAGCAATAACATTCCTATACCCCAAATTCCCATCAAGAACAAGAGATAGCTCAATAAAGTCATCTTGAAACTCCTCAGATAATCGAATTTTCATTAGATTGTTTTGAGGATACCAACTGTTTTTGCTTAGGCTTTTTTTCTCTCCTGTAGAAATTTTTTTAACAGAGAGTTGTAAATTATATCTATTATGACATTTATCCAAGTCTTGGCAACCATGCCACTCAATATGAATAATGTTGTCAATAATCGAAATCTTATTAACATACAACCAGTTATTGACAAAAATCATTGGTCGTGGCTGGATATAGATTTTATTTTGATAAATAGCTCGTAAATGAGTTGGCATTTGATATAAAAAAGTCTCTTTTTCTGCTTCTGAACGTACAGCAATAAGTTTTAGAAAACCCTCTAAAGGAAGTTTATCTCTAACCAATATCTCGGAATGTCTAGCATTTATAATGGAATTTCTTTCTTCAGTAGTAAACCAACTTCTATGATAGATAAGGTTAAAATTTAGATTTTGTAAATCAGCAACATTTTCATAGATAGTGGGGTTGTTTGATAAGTTTCCATCAGTAAACTTTATATCATCTATCATAAAAACTCTGTTGAAATCAAAAATAAACATGATAGGCATAGGACAATGAGCATTGTATTGAATGGCATTTTGTGGTTTAAACCCCTCATTGTTGTATTGGGTTGGCGTTGATGGGGCGAAATAAAGTCGTGCATAATTTTGATGCTCTTGTGAAGTTTTTGCAATAACATCATCATTGGCATTATCATTTTTCATTAGCCCTAACCTTGTGGCTTCATTTCGAGATAAGAGGGCTTGATGTTCTAAAATAGATAGTGCATTGCTTATATCAGTAAAATGGAAAAGATACTTAGTCCACCAATTTTGAGCCCCTTGAAACTGAGAGGAGAGTGAGTTTTGAAATGATTGTAAAAAAGCTTCTTTAGATTTCATCCAAAATTTCCAATGTTGGGACATCTGCTTTTTTTGTATAGTTCAAGATAATTTTATCTTCATTTTTAAGTACATAATTAAGCTTGGTAAAAAAATCAAAAATTTCGTCTCTATATTCATAAAGTTCATGAGCTATATCTTCGAAACAAAGTTTTCCACGGTTTTTTAGAGTAAAAAACATCGTTTTAATATCTTCTTTAGAAAGAATAAACTTCTTTTCATCACTTTGTATAGCAAAGATTTCTTCTTTTTCATTGTAGCTAATAATATAATTTTGATTTGCTAATGGTATGGTTTCTATAAAAAGGGTTTTTTGTTTATATAGATCAAGAAGGTCTTCAAAAAAGAGTCGAAAAGAGAGGTTTTTTGGCTCAGATAATAGCCACTCTTCTATATCTTTTTGGCTTAAATGTTCAGGTTTAATATCTTTGTCAAACTCATAGATAGAGACATTGATAGGAGATTTTTTTAGATACTTTTCAACAATAGGTTTAACTTGACTCTCCCAATCTAAACCACCGTTTCCACAACCAAGTTTGGGCATGGCAATATCATTAACTTGTAGTTTGTGAGCATCTGCAACAAGCTTTTGAATCCCTCTTTCTATAAATTCAACTTTAGATGGGCTTCTCCAATGTTCTTTGGTAGGAAAATTTAAAATCCATTTATTGGGTGTTTTGTAGAGGTGAAGGTCTCCAATATTGAGCTTATTTGTATCACAAAGTTGTTTGTACTCTTCAAACATTTGTGGGTAAAGTTTTTTGAAATCCGAGGCTATACCCTTACCCATAACCCCAACTGTATTAATGGTGTTGACAAGAACTTTTGCATTTGAGGTGAAGAGATTTCCACTAATATATTGTATCATTTAAAAAAGCTCCTCCCTTTGTTTTATTTTTATAAGTATACTGGTTTATCACTAAATATAACAATGAGGTCTGTTATAATAGAATAAACTATTTTAAAGAAAAATCATGTGGCTAAAAAACCTAACAGGCTTCCAAGAATCAAAAGACGCTATCTACCAAAACATAATAGTAAAAGAAAATAAACTAAAATCATTAGCAAATGGCAAAGAGTACCACTACGGAACCCTAGAAAATCCATCATTAAAAGAGCTAAGAGAAAAAGTAAAAAACAGCCATGCCAAAAAAAGAAAGCTAAAACTACGAGCGATACAAGCTGATGTTAAAGCTTTGCACTTAGACCCTAGCAATAAAAATGCTCTGTTTCAAGTCGCTTCTCAGTTTAATCTTTTGGAAATGATTGGACCAAATGTTACGCCTGAACAAGGGATAGAATGTTATGAACATGACCATACCCAAGGACCTATTTGTGCTATTTGTTGTGGGGTAGGGACGATTTATCGAAACTATTTTGCTAAAGTGAATGGACAAATAGGACAGAGTACTAATAATCAGATAGATTGTTTAGCAGATATTGTTAAGGCGTTGGGCAATGAAAATAACCAACTTTGGGAGATGCGAAATGGGTATGCATTGCTTAAAGAGGATGGTTTACATGTTATTAATGAACAGTTAAAGCAGATGAGTCATGATGCCTTACGTGAGAAACTTCGCATTGGCGTTCAATGGGATACGCAAGTTACTTTAGATGGTTCAGAACATAGAGTTTCATAAGCTTACTGTTCGGCTTTATCCGTTGCCTATGTAGGGTTTGTTCCTGAGTTATGGAAACCATTTGCTTCTTTGATTTTAAATGCTTTAGAGAATGGAAACTCTACGGTTTACTTGACATTAGTTGGTGGTGGTGTTTTTGGAAATGAAATGGCGTGGATAATTTCAGCTATTGAGAGGGCTGTAAATTTATACCGTGACTTTGAGTTGGATGTGGTGATTGTGAATTATGGGTCGATTTCGGATGAGGTTTTGGCGTTGGTAGAGAATTCTGTTTGAAACCCAAAAAACAGATGAAAAAGTTATAATAAAGGTAGGTGAAATAAAATGCAACTAAATTTACTAGTTCTAAGATGTCAAAACATAGAAACAAGTAAAGTGTTCTATGAAAAACTGGGTTTGCAGTTTGAAAAAGAGCAACATGGGAAAGATCCTATTCATTATTCTAGTTATGTAGGTGACATGACTCTGGAACTGTACCCTTTAAAAGATGGATATAATGTTGAAAATAGTCGTTTGGGCTTTAACGTAGAGTTAGAAAACATTCATGCCTATTTAACTAATGTTGGTATAGAAATAGTTTCAGAATATGAATTTGATAATAAGTGTACAGTTGTAGTTATAGACCCAGATGATAGAAAAGTGGAGTTGGTTAATGAGTAAAGTAGAAGAAGAGTTTTAGAATTAAGAAAGAATAAAAATGAAAAAGTTAGCAGATAATATATTTCAAGTAGATAATTTTTTAACTCCGTTAGAATGTAAGAAATACATTGAATTAGCAGAGTCAAATGGTATGAAAAAAGCAACGATTAATACCAGTAATGGAGCCGTTGAAAATAATAGTGTTAGAAATAATACTCGGTTCACTTATGACAATGTAGCGTTTTCTGAAGAGTTATGGAAACGAATGAAGCATTATTTACCTAAAAATTTTAACGCACGAAAAGTTGATAGTTTGAATAGTCGAATTCAATTTTATCGTTATGATGTAGGACAAAAATTTGATTGGCACGTAGATGGTTTCTATGCACCAAATCCATTTACAACAAGTTATTTTACTTTTTTTGTCTATTTAAATGATGATTTCAAAGGTGGAGGTACATCATTTGAAAATGTAGGAACAGATGAAGGTTTTATTGATTTTACAGTTCAACCTAAAGTTGGAACAGCACTTTTCTTTTATCATCGATATAGGCATCGAGGTGATGAGGTAATAAAAGGTGTAAAGTATGCTATGCGTTCAGATGTTTTATATAGTAGTGGATTAGGTATAAAATGAAAAATATAGACGAATTAAAAAATGAGCTACAAAAAGGTAAAAAGTTTAAGTACCTCTTTTTTTGGGGACATAGACAGAAGTCAGAAGAGAGTGTCGATAAAGTTATTGTTGAAGCAAGTCCTTACGATAAAGTTTGGGGAATTGGAATGTTGCAGGATGATGAGAAAGCTACGAAGCCTTTAGAGTGGAGAGGCTGAAATAAATTAGGATTTGCGTTAATGCTTGTACGTGATAAAATTAAAAGAGATAGATAAATAAAAAATAAAAATAATATAAGAACAATAAGTAAATTTTTAAGTTTCATCCTAAGACACAATCCACAAAGTATTAAGTTGAAACTAGATGCTAATGGTTGGGCTGATATAGATGAACTGATAGAAAAAAGTAAAGAGATAAAGTTAACACGAAAACTTATAAACGAAGTAGTCGAAGAGAATGATAAACAGCTATTTATTATCGATGGTAATAGAATACGCGCCAATCAAGGAGACTCTATAGTTGTTGGAAAACGGCATGGTACAGTGGTTATTTTAGAGTTGGAAGCAAAAAAAATGTTTGATGATGGATATGAGTTTTATGTTTCAGAGAATGCTGTGTGGTTGACAGATATAGTGCCTATAAAATTTATAAATGTTAAAATGTAAGGTAGCGTTAAAAGGTGAAAAATAAATTCCCATCAAAAGATGGGATAAGAAAAACTATTTCTTTTCTTCAGCTTTTTTCCCTAGGGCATCAGCTACGGTTTTAATATCTTCTTCACTCATTGGTGCAACTTGACCTTTCATCATCATAGCTTTACTACCTTTATGAGTACCATCTTTATATGCTGTAAGTGCTACTACAATTTCTTCAGAAGTCATATCTTTTACTGCTCTAGATTCACTACCAAATACTTTAGCTGTTTCAAAGTTTGCTCCGTGACAACTTACACAACCTTTTGTATCATATGCAGATGCTGTTACTGTAAATAGACCTAAGGTTGCGATTGTGATTATACTTTGTTTAATCATATTGTTTCTCCGTAATTTTTTAATGGGTACCTGACCAAAACAGAAGGTATTGTAACACTTAATATTAAAAAATACTCTTAGGTGTGGTCAAGCCCTAGGTTGATATTATAACCTAATTGTGTATAAATTATGAATAATCCGAAATGAGATAATTAATAATGATGAAATTTTTACTGAAAATCACAGCTATTTACTAGGTTGAGAGTCTGTCACATCAAGATTTTAATGAGTATGCAGGTATAATCTTCATGTATAATAATATAGCGAAATCATTAAGGATTAAATGGTGGTAGATGCCGTTGAAAGAAAAATAGAACAATACTTAAGTGAATTGGATGACCAATATGTCTTGAAACTTTATAAAGGTTTGCCACATGGTAAAAGATTAAGAACAAAGTTAATTTTAAAAATTGCTGGTTCTTCTTTAAAGATTATAAAAACTGCTGCTACTGTTGAAATGATTCATGCAGCAAGTTTACTTCATGATGATGTAATTGATGATGCAAATACAAGACGGGGTAAAAAATCAGTTAATGCTTCAGAAGGTAATAAAACAGCTATTATGATGGGAGATATTCTTTATTCAAAAGCTTTTTTTGAGTTAAATGATATTTCATCTGAAGTTGCCAAGGTAATCTCTAATGCTGTTGTACAGTTAAGTCTGGGTGAATTGGCAGATGTTCGTTTATCTGAAAAATTTCATACTAATAGAGATGCTTATTTAAGTATGCTGTATCAAAAGACAGCATCTCTAATGGAAGCTTCAGCTGAGTCAGCAGCCATACTAGCAGGTAAAAATCGTAAAGCTTATCGTCAATATGGACATAATTTGGGACTGGCTTTTCAAATGATTGATGATATTTTAGATATTACAGAAGATACAGAAACATTAGGTAAACCAGCTTTACATGATTTTGTTGAGGGAAAAGTAACATTACCTTATATATATTTATATGAAAAACTGCTTGAAGAAGAGCGAAAAGTATTAGTTTCTTTACATAAAAAAATTTTAACTAATGATGAGGAACTCTGGATTAAGTCTGCGATGAAAAAGCATCGTATTATTGAAAAGTCTTATGCTGAAGCGAAGGTATTGGTAGATGAAGCGATAGACTTGATGGAATCTTTGGGTGAAGAAGATTTATCTAATATTGCTAAAGCGATGATAGAAAGAAAGTTTTAATGTATTATCAAGTTCTCTCTTTTAATCATCATAATTGTGAACAATCTTTACGTGAAGAGCTGGTATTTAAGGATGAACAAGAAAAACGAAATTTTTTAGATGAATTGGTAGAATTTAAATTTATACATGAAGCTTACGTTGTTTCTACGTGTAATAGGGTTGAGATTGTTGTGGCTACTTCTGATAACTTTTCTTCTTATCATACTATATTAGGATTACTCAGTAAGCAATCTAACGTAGATTTTTATAGATTAAAATCTTCAGGACGGCGTTATGATGATGAAGAAGCCATTATTCATATATTTTCTGTCGTTTCTTCTTTAGATTCTTTGGTTATTGGTGAATCCCAAATAACAGGGCAAGTAAAAGAAGCTTTTAAATTTTCAGATGAAAATGGAACAGCAGGACCTAAGCTGAAGAGTGTGCTCAACTATGCATCAAAATGTGCAGCAGAAGTTAGAAACATTACTAAAATTTCTGAAAATCCTATTTCCATTGCTTCTGTGGCTGTTGCTCAAGCGCATAAGATTTATGGTGATAATATTTCAGGAATGCGTAGTGTGATTATTGGTGGTGGTGAGATGGGGAAGATTGCAGCTAAAAATCTTTTACGTTTGGGCTGTGATGTTCTTTTATTGGGAAGAGATTTAGAAAAAACACAAAAAATTGCTGAAGAATTAGGTGAAAATGTTAAGGCTGATACAGTAGAGAAGTTGGTCAAGTATGTGAATCGTTACCGTTTACTTTTTTCAGCTACTTCAGCACAAGAACCAATTATTGAACCACGTATGATTGAAAATGCGAACTTTGATAGGGTTTGGTTTGACATGGCTATTCCTAAAGATATTGGAGAGATAAATTTAGAGAAATTAAAGTTGTTTAGAATTGATGACTTGAAAAGTATTTCAAATGAAAATTATGCACTTAAACAAGAACAAGCAATTCGAGCAAAAGAGATTGTTTTAGATTATAAAGATGAGTTTTACATATGGCTCAAAAAATTTTCCATCGAACCTGTGATTCGTGATATGAGGTTGCAGGTACAAGCGTCTATTGAGAAAGAGCTTGAACGCGCCATTGCGAAGAAGTTTGTTCCTGCTGAATATAAAGACAATATGAATAAAATGGCTGAACAAATGTTTAAGGACTTCTTACATAATCCTACTAAAAATTTACGTAAAAGTTCAACTGAAACAGAAAATTCTGATAAAGTTGAGATTATTGCAGAGATTTTTAATATAGATTATTAAACTTTTGAAATTAATGCTCTTTTAACATTTTTGCTTCATATAAAAAGGGAGAAGGTTTAAAGTCTAACTTTTTCACTCTGTCATGTTTGGCAAAGGACAAGTAAAGTTTTTCTTTAGCACGTGTTACAGCCACATAAAAGAGTCTTCTTTCTTCTTCTAAACTTCCACCTTTACTCATAAGCTTAGTGTTTGGAAAACGTCCATCCATTAAGTCTACTACATATACTTCAGTGAACTCTAATCCTTTTGAAGCGTGTATGCTGAGTAAGTTTACACCATCACCTTCGCTTAGTTCATTGCCACCAAGTACCATGGCATTTACAAAACGAGATATCTCTTTGTATTGGGCAGATAAGTCTGTTAAGAGTCTTGCTTTTCTTGCAATACGTTCTTTGGCAAGGTTTTTTCTTTCTTGGTCTATTTCACCTGATTTTAGTCGTCCTCTTTGGGTGGCTAAAAGTTCTACTAAAAATCCATACAGTGCAGATTGTATGAGTTTTATCAAAAGGCTTCTTGGTTGTTTAATATTTGAAATAGAATTCATAAAGTCATGATACATTATAAAAAACTCTAAGCCATCAGGACTAAGTTTAGGGTATTTTAAAATAGGATGGGAACGAATTCTTTCACTCATGGGTATTTTAGCAAAACGGGTTACAGACCCTATCTCTGCATCATCGTCAAAAAGACCAAGTTGCATGTTTTTGTTTGGATTAAGTTTGGGTAAGGTATGTACTTTTGGGTACATAAGCCCTATAAATAAATTCCCTTCACCAAAATGTCTAAAACATTCAAACATCTCTTTGGCTACGGCTGACCCAATATTTTTTCCATATTCAAAAATATGAATAAATGCCATCATGTCTTTTGGATTCACGATGAGTGAACAAACATCAAGTAAAAATTTGACCTCTTTGGCTTCAAAAAAGCTGTTACCACCTTTTCGTTTTGAAGGAATACCCATCTCACGTAAAGAGGCTTCTATCCCATCTCCTGAGGCATTGTTTCTAAATATGACAGCAATATCATTAGTAGGGGTATAAGTTTGTTTAATATTTTTAGCTATGGCTTGATATTGATCAAAAAGTTCGTTATGCATGAGCAGTTTAGGGGGTTGGTTTTTGCCTATTCGTGTTACAACCAGCTTTTTAGGATAAATTCTTTCATTTCTTTCGATAACACGGTTTGCAAGGGATAAGATACTGCCTGATGAACGATAATTTTTATCTAAGGTAAAAACAGTTGCATTGGGGTAGCGTTCTCCAAAGGTTGCAATGTTTTGAATATTTGCACCATTAAAGGCATAAATACTTTGGTCATAGTCTCCAACACAAAAGAGAGAGTTTGGGGTCATAGAATCTATGAGTGCTGATTGTAAAGTATTGGTATCTTGATATTCATCTACTAATACTTCAACAAGGTCACGACCATGTTCTTTTAGATGTGCTTTCATTTTAAGAAGTAGGTCATTAAAAGAGACAAAACCATAGGTTTCTTTGGTCTCTTCAAAATCATCAATAATGTTCATGTAAATGTCTATAAGAGGTTTATGTTCAGGGTATTTTTCACTAAACCAAACATCAAAGCCATCTAAAGAGGCATTTTGGTAGAGAGAGTATTGTTCATATAAATAGGTAGACGAAAAGGGTTCTGTATCTAAGTTTAAACGTTTCATTTGTCGTTTTTCATAAACGGAACGAAAAAGTGTTTTTAATTCACCAGGCTGTTTTAATGAGATATTACTGTTGAGTTCTTTGAGCCAACGATAAGAGACAGCATGAAAGGTTCCAGACTCAATTTTGTTAACAATACTTGCTGGATAATAACGACCAACACGTGCAAGCATTTCACCAGCTGCTTTGTTGGTAAAGGTTAGAAGTAATATTTTGGAGGGTTCTGTACCATTTTGTAAAAGATGCGCAATACGTCCCACAATGGTAGATGTTTTTCCTGTCCCAGCAGAAGCAATAATAAGATTGTTTCCTATGGGTGCAGTTGCAGCAGCAAGCTGCTCTTCATTTAAGGTACTAAGGGGCATATAAACCTTATTGACCGAGTATGTAATAGGTAGGTTTTTTTCCTACTTGTTCTGTTTTTATTTTGTACTTTTTTGACCAGTTTTTAATGAGTTCACTAAACTCTTCTTGTATCTCTTTTGAAGTATTTTGACTGCCTTTGATTTTAAAGAAATCTTTGGAGTTTGATAAGGCAACAACCCCTTTAATATGTGCCAGTTCATCATGTAAAGAGAGTATGTGTTTAGAAAAATTTTCAAAACCATTGGTGTTGTCAATAATTCTTTTGATATGGTCTATAGACTGTGTGGAGGTACCATAACCTAGTTGGGCTAAAAGGGCTTCTGGGCTTAAGTCAATTTGCATTTATTTCCTTTTTCTTTTGATTTTCTTTGTTGTGTTTACTTTATAACTTTAGCACAAGAATGGTTAGTTATCAATGAAGTTTTTCAAGTAATTGTTGGTAATAATCTGAATGCTGAAAAGTTTTTTCATATCGCCATCTTAAGACAAATTCGATAATGTTTCCCTTTTCTTTTTGACTTAATTTTTCGGCTTTACCATAATAGCCAAGAGAGAGATTTTTAATGATTTTTTCACCATTATTATTGATTTCGGAAGCAATGGCAATAATTTGTACATATTTTCCTTCACGAATTTCTCCAAAATCTTCATTTTTTAGACCAATACCTGCTAAGTTTATGGCTTGATAATTAAAAATACTTGTAAAATTGGCGTGTTTTTTATCTAATCTTAAAGTTTTAAAAAGTTTTTGTATCTTTTCTAAGTTTTTTTCACGTAAGGAGAGTGTGTTCTTTAATTTATCATCAAGTTGCTCAAGTAAGAAGTTTATTCTTTCAATATGGGTCATTTTTAATCACTCCTTACTTTTGATATTAATAAATATTATATACTATACTTAACCCAAATTGCTAGTTAAACGCCAATGTTTGACTAGTGAAAGAAAGCTTGAGAAACTTATCAATTCCATAAGCTAAAATAAACAATTTTAGCTTAACTAAAAAGCCACCAATAGAAGAGGCTTT
>CACVAX010000004.1 GCA_902727935.1 uncultured Sulfurovum sp.
AAGAAAAAGTGACTTTCCAAAGCGTCTTGGACGTAAAAAAATTACAAAATCTTCATTAAGGTTTTCTAATCTCTCTATAAATTGGGTTTTATCAATATAGAGGTAATTGTTATCTATTTTTATTTTTTTAAAGTTACTGTTTCCATAAATTATTTTTTTCATTTTAAACCTTTTACGTTCTTAAAAGCATTATAGCAAAGTTACTCTCAATCAACTCCGAAGCCCCAATATAGAGGTCAGACGTTGAAAATATACTTTTAATCGTCCTTGATGGGAATGAGGCTAAACTCTACAGCCCAACCCCAACACAATCTTAACCTGCTCATCCACCTCTAACAACTCTTTCAGAGATAACTCAGCCAACTTATCTGAAATAATACGCTGATTGTCTATCGTTCTTATTTGGTCACAAAGCAGGTCACTGTCTTGCTCTAATTTTTCTCTTTTTTCAACTCTATAACGTAAAGGATAAGCATCATTGATAAGATAAGTTGAGAGAGGGATAATAACCGTTGTTGGATGCTCTATTTCATTTAACATGTTGGTTTGAAAGATAAGAACAGGTCGAACTTTTCCTACTTCATTACCTTTGCGTGGGTTGAGTCTGGCTAGATAGATTTCACCTTTTTTAAACATGGTCTAAGCCATCATTTACGGTACTATCAAACTCTTTTGAAACCTTTATAGACTCTTCTCGAACTTTCATCGAAGCTTTTTTTATTTGTATTTTTAGCTTCTCTTGTTCAAGAACATCACGATAGTGGATAACAGCCTTTCTAATAAGGTCACTACGATTCGTATCTAGTGATTTCACCATATCGTTAAGCATATTAAAAAAATCATTGTCTGATTTCAGGGTAATTGTATGCATAATTTATCCTTTTTGGTATTACTTTAGTAATACTCATTATACTCTATAAACTTTTAGCTGTCAAATACTGCTATCAAGTTAAGCCCATATTCGTTTTTCTAAAGCTCCATAAACTATAATTGCATAGACAATAGTTGTCTATGCAACTAAATAGGAGAAAATATGTCTTCAAAAGAAAGTAACAAAGAGGAAAGCCTAGGTTACCATGTCCATGTGACGGGCAACCAAATGCGTAATAACTTCAATGAGTTTTTAAAACCCTATAACATCTACACCGAGCAGTTTGCCATGCTCTGTAGTTTAAATGAATATGGAACCAGTACCGTAAGCCAACTTGCCCAGTACAACTACAAAGACAAAACTACCGTGTCACGGCTACTTCATTCGCTCATTAAAAAAGAATTTATCCTCAGAGAGCCTTCCCCTACTGACCGACGTTCTTACCTTATTTCACTTACAGCCAAAGGTCAAGAACTCTATGATGAAGTGGGTCTTTGTCTCAAAGTTTATGAAGCCGAAAAAGAACAAAGCATTTCTCCTGAAGAAAAAGCCATCACCATCAAAGTACTCACCCATCTAAGAGAAATGGACATGAGTAAAACCATTGAACAACTACGTAAGGACAAAGCATGTTAAGAATTTTATTAGTCATGGTTCCACTACTCTTGTGGTCGAAAGCCCCAGCACCTAGAGCATCACTTGTCGAAATGGCACCCCTTACCAAAGGTAAAGTCAATCGTCTACAAAACTTTGTGGGAACCTTGTACTTTAATCAAAAGTCAAACCTTGCTTCAGAGAGTGCTGGAAAAGTTTTAAAAGTTTATTTTGACAATGGAGACACCGTTAAAAAGGGTACGCTTTTGGTTACCCTTGACAGTAGTATATTGGACAAAAATATTATGGCATCACAAGCCTCACTTAGAGAAGCAGAAGCAAACTATCGAAAATCAAATAAAGATTTAAAACGTTACAAAACACTTTTAGCAGACCAGAGTATTGCCCATTCAGAGTACGATGCCATTGCATTTGCAACCACAGGATTGAAATCACGAACCTCTGCCTTACAAGCAGGACTTGATGCACAGCGTATTGAGAAAAATAAGAAAAAGATTTATGCTCCTTATGATGGAATTATCACCTCAAAAATGGTTGAATTGGGTGAATGGGTGAAGACAGGAGAGCCTATTGCACAACTGGTTAATCCCTATGTTGCTGACATTACCATTAATATTCCTGAGCAGTTTATACACAATATCAAAAAAGGGGATGCCATCAAAGTCATGGTTGCAAACGAAGCACTTACAGGAAAAGTAAAAGCCATTATCCCCATAGGCGATAAAAACACCCGTACCTTTCCACTCAAGGTAACTTTAAAAAGTAAAAAAATTCTTTTTGAAGGAATGGAAGTCAATATTAAACTACCAAATGCACAGCTTGATAATGCACTGCTTATTCCTAGAGATGGGGTTATTAAACGCTTTGGACAACAAATAGTTTTCACCAATTCCGACGGAAAAGCAATGATGATTCCTGTGAGCATTGTTGGTTATTTTCAAGATAAAATTGCCATCGAGTCCCCCATGCTGAAAGAAGGAATGCCTCTTGTGATTAAAGGAAATGAACGTATCTTTCCAAATCAGCCCATTCAAGCAACCAAGCCTTAGGAAAAGCAAATGAATTTAATACAATTTTCCATTAAAAATGCCGTTACGGTAATAGTTTCGGTGCTAATTATACTTCTTTTTGGAATGTTAGCACTCGAAAAACTTCCCTACCAACTTACGCCATCGGTAAGCAAACCTGAAATTAAAGTCACCACCATTTGGCCAGGGGCAACACCTTATGAGATAGAGCAAGACATTATTGAAGAGCAAGAAAAAGTACTTAAAAGTCTAAACAACCTGCTTACTTATGAGAGTTCTTCAAAAGACAACTTAGGAGAAATTACCCTTACTTTTAAGCTGGGGGTTGATACCAAAGAAATTTTATTAGATGTCTCCAACAAACTCAACGAAGTACCAAGTTACCCTGAAAATGTAGAACAACCCATTATTAAAACCTCACAAGCCAGTCCTGTTATCTGGATGATGTTACAAACTACCGAGGGCAATACCAAACACATTGACGAGTATAAAACCTTTTACGAAAATGAGATTCGCGCGCAAGTAGAACGGGTCGATGGTGTGGCTGAAATCATGCAGATTGGTGGAACGGAACAAGAGATGCAAATTGTTTTGGACACCAGTAAAATGGTACAATATGGACTCACCATTGCCGAAGTAATACAGACTATTAGGTCTGAAAATGTGGACATCTCAGCAGGAATCCAAAATGTAGCGCGTAAAAGTTACCGTATACGTACCACAGCAAAACTTAGAAGTATAAAAGACATCGAAAACATCACCCTCTTTTCCAACCGTGAACAACGCATCTTACTTAAAGATGTAGCACAGGTCTCTTTTGGCTATGAAGACAAAGCAGGGGTTGCCATGTTCTTTGGGGTAGATGGTATGTTTATGGGTATCCAACCCACCAGCGATGCCAACATTGTCGCACTTACCAACAAAGTCGAAGAAGTCGTTAACAACATGAACAAGGGTTTACTTGCCGATCATCAACTTAATATCCGTTGGATTTTTGATCAACGTGATTATATTGTTGGAGCTGTTGAGCTTGTTAAGGAAAACATCATCATTGGAGGTGTTTTGGCTGTTATTATGTTAATGATTTTCTTACGAAGCATCGCACCTACAACCGTAGCAGCCCTTGCCATTCCCATTAGTATTGTGGGAACTTTTATTGTTTTAGAAATGTTTGGACGAAGTCTAAATACCATTTCCCTCGCAGGAATTGCTTTTGCTGTAGGTATGCTGGTTGACTCAGCCATTGTGGTACTTGAAAATATTGACCGACACCGTAAAATGGGAAAATCCCTCTCCGATGCAGCCTACGATGGAACCAATGAAGTCTGGGGTGCGTTAATTGCTTCAGCAAGTACGACCATTGCTGTCTTTTTACCGATTATCTTTCTACAAGATGAAGCTGGACAACTCTTTAAAGACATTGCCATTGCTGTTGTTTCATCGGTAGTCTTTTCACTTTTTGTTTCTATTTCAGTTATTCCAATGTTATGGAAAAAGATTGCCCTTTCCTCAGAAGCCCATAAAGAAAAAAAACCATCTGCCTTAGCCAATTTTGGAACAGTCATTTCAAATGTCATTATGTCCGTAGTCAACTTTTCACTTAAAAACATTGCTACAAGAGTCTTTACCATTGTGACTTTGACCAGTATTTCTGTTGCCATGATTTTTATGCTCTTTCCCAAAATGGACTACCTTCCCAAAGGAAATAAAAACCTTATTTTTAATATTTTGATTCCACCTCCTGGACTCTCTTATAATGAACGAAAAGAGATGGGAACGTACCTCTTTGATAAAATTGAACCTCACATAAACAAAGAAGTTGATGGATTTCCTCCCATTAACCGTGCTTTTTATGTTAGTTTTGGCGATTTGATTATCTTTGGGGGAACCAGTGGTCAAGGAGAACGTGTTGCTGAATTAATTCCACTTTACGCACCCATTGTCAACTCCTTACCAGGCATTTTTGGGGTAACACTACAATCAGGTGTTTTTGAATCTGGTGTGGGTGAAGGAAACAGTATCGATATTGATATCTCAGGAGAGTCCATTGAGAGTATTGCCATGGCTGGAGGTACGCTCTTTGGTGCTACCATGCAAACCATACAAGGCGCACAAGTACGCCCTGTTCCTTCCATAGAGTTACTTTACCCTGAAATAAGACTTATCCCCAACCGTGATGCCCTCTCAGCACTTGGTATGAGCAGTACGCATTTTGGTCAGACCATTGATGTACTGATGAATGGTCGACAAATCGGTGATTTTCAACAAGATGGTAAGAAAAAGATAGATTTAATTGTCAAAGCTGATAAGACAAAAATTAGAACGCCTGAAGACATTTATGATGCACAAGTCGCCACCCCCAATGGTTCACTCCTACCCATCTCTTCATTGGCTTCAATGGAACGAACAGCAGGAATTAGTGTCATCCGACATTACAATGGAGACAGAACTATTACCCTACAAGTAACCCCTCCCCCAAACATGACCATCCAAGAAGCAATGGAGATTATAAAAGAGAAAATTATTCCTCATGTTAAAAAAAGTGGGGCGTTAAACGATGTCTCGATTAACATTAGTGGAACAGCCGATAAACTCAGCCTCACCATTGAGATGTTATCGTTTAACATCATTATGGCACTCATTATTATCTATCTATTGATGTCAGCTCTTTTTGGAAACTTTATCTATCCCTTAGTTATTATGGCAACCGTTCCCTTGGCAACAGCTGGTGGTTTTGTGGGCTTAGCTCTAACCGATAAGTTTTTAGCCCCACAGCCTTTGGACATTTTGACCATGCTTGGGTTTATTATCCTCATTGGTATTGTGGTGAACAATGCCATTTTGATTGTGCATCAGAGTTTAAACCTCATCCGTAGTGGTGAGTATGGACATAAAGAGGCCGTAGTTGAAGCCACCAAAAGTAGGATTCGCCCCATTTACATGAGTTCACTCACGTCTATCTTTGGGATGTTACCTCTAGTCTTAGCCCCAGGGCCAGGGAGTGAATTTTACCGTGGATTAGGATCGGTTATTACAGGTGGGTTGGCATTTTCAACCTTCTTTACCATTTTCATTACCCCTGCTCTGTTAATGTTCTTTATAAAAATGGAAAAACTACCCAAAAAGGAGAAGCCAAATGAAAACTAAACTCTTATTACTCTCATTGATCACCGTGAGCAATCTAATGGCTCTGAGCATGGAGGAAGCTGTGGAAAAAGCCGTAAGCCTTAACCATACCCTCAAATCACAAGAACATAAAATAAACGCTTCAAAAGCCAATGAAGCCCTTTTGGGTTCAGCCTTTAAACCCACCGTTTCAAGTAGTTATAGTTATGGAAACCGAAACTTTGAAAACTTCATCAGCACCAAAGAGGAGAGTCTTTTTAACGTCTCCGTAGACTACAACCTTTTCAATGGTTTCTATGACAAATACACCCTTGAAAGTCAAAAGTACCTAACCGACTCAGAACAGTGGTTACTACAGTCGAACATTGCTGACCTCAAACAGCTCATCCGTAAACGCTACCTTGCCCTTTTACAAGCTGTGGAAAACAAAACCGTACAAGATGAGGCCGTACTCCTTTTAGAAAAGCAACTCCAAGACAGTGAAAACCTACTCAACCAAGGCATGATTGCCAAGAGTAAATACCTCAAAGTAAAAGTAGAACTGCAAAGTAGCCAACAAGCCCAACTGCAAGCAGGAAGCAACATACGCAACGCCAAAAATGCCTTGCGTTCACTCATTCAAGAACAGGTTGACCCACAAACACTGCAAGCACCCCAAGCCAACCATGTTGCCCATACCTCATTTGAAGAGCTTTACAAACTCAGTCTTGAAAAACGTAGTGAACTCAAATACCTTGAAGCCTTAAAAAAGAGCCAAGAATCCAGCATGGATGCCGTAGATTCTGTCTACTACCCCAAAATTGGTGTTTCACTGGACTACAACAAATATGGAGACGAAATCATCCCCAATGGTGTCTCTTACGGTGCTTTAGGCTCAAAAGAAAACGAATTTATGGGAAGCGTCAACATCTCCTACGACCTCTACAGTGGAGGAAAGTCTGACAATCAAAAGATGATTCATAAGTCCCAAGTTCTTTCTCTAAGTGAAGAGCTAGAGCAAACGAAGCTGGACATTAAACTGCAATTGCAAGAGGCTATGGAACAACTTACGGTAAGCCAAGGACAAATTGAAGTAGCAAGAGCTTCCATTGTCGAAGCCCAAGAGCATTACCGAATTACTAAAAACCGTTATAGAGAACAGCTCGACACAACCACCCAGCTTTTGGATGCTCGGTTGCTTTTAACAACGGCGAAGAGTAATTTTGCTTTGGCTGAGTATAGTTATCAAGATATGTTGGTGAATATTCAACGGGTTTTGGGGGAGTAAAAAAGTTGAGATTAATTTCTCAACTTCTGAAATAAGCTTTCAAACTCATCTATCTTAATCACATTCACCTTTGGAAACTCAATACTTTTCAAACACTCAAAATGCTTATCATTACTGACTAAAACATTACTATTTGAAATAAGATAACAATCTACAAATTTATTGTCATCTTTATCATTAACAATCAAATCCCATTTAAAAAAGGGTGTTACTAGAGTCACATTCTCTAAGTGAAGAAGCGTTCGTATAACACTTTTTGCAACCTCTTCACTGAATCTTCCAGAAATAATTTCTTCATATTCAAGTAACACTTCATTACTCACATAAAGTTGATATTTATTGTTTAATAGATTTTTAAATATCCAATGATATTTCGATTTTGAAGAGATAGATACCAATAAAATATTGGTATCTAAGACAACTCTGAGTTTACTACTCATTTAACCATTTATCCATGGTGTCATCATCTAAGTTTTTTGCATCCCAAACTACATCAGCTTCATTAATCGCTTTTTCAGCGAAATATTTAGCCAAATAGTTTTTAATGTCAAGAAGTTCATTCTCTTTAACATCGGTAGAATAAAGTTTTAACAGTTCTAATTGAATATTTGAGAAATTTTGGTTCGTTGCTAACTCTTGCATTATTGACTCCTTAAATTGATTTTTTTCATTATAGCATAAACTTTTTTATGCTCTTACATAAGACAAAAAACTGAAAAACTCCTATAAATTGACATATTAAAAAGACTTATTTTCCTCTAAACCCACTCAACCCCATAGTATAATCCCTCTCAACCTTAGCAATACAAATACGATAATCTTTAAAATAGAAGCTCTTACCTCTGTTTGAGTAGCCAAATGTTCAAGGTTATTTTTCCAATGAATTAATGATTTTTCATCTTCCCAAAAAGAGAGAGAAACCAATTTACTTTCATTGACTAAAGACTCAAACCTTTCAATGGAAATAAAACCCAGCATTTCTAACACTTCAAATCTTATACTGTTTCTCTTCTTCTAAAAGAATACTTGCTCTATTTTAATTTTCTTTGTTTCATGTATTCTAAAAGCTCTTCTTTTTTAATATTTAACTCTTTGACTATATCATCTATAGAAAGTTTAAATTTTTCAATCATCACAATTGCATTTTCAAATCGCTCTTCTACTTTTCCTTGTTCAACACCTGTTTTCACACCAATCTTATAAAATGGTGTTTTTTCTATATCTACAGTTAACATCTCAACTCCTTTTTCAACTTCTTTTTCTAGTCCTCTATTCGTTGAATAAAGGGTTACCATTTCTAAATAGTTTTCAAATGCTTTATCATCATTTAACTCTCTAAGCTTTCGTAAGATAGTATTGACAACTATTTGTTTATCTTCATCTTTGAAATCACAAAGTATCGATATAGCCACAGCTGAAGGATCATTACTTTTTAATAACTCCTCACAAGCTATATCTCTCATATCGATTATATCATAACCATAGTCAATTTTATCTCGTTTGATTTGAGATGTCATATAGCACTTTTCTTTGCCCATATAGACCATGTATTGTGAGACTTTGTACTCTTCATACAAAAAGAGTATATCTGTATAGTAACGGCACATTCTTAAGTGCATTTGCTTATGGTTATTATTTTGTATCTCAATGTGAACTATTTCATCTCCATTTTTAAAAAGTAAATCACTCTCTCGTGATTCTACTCGTGTAAACTCTTGGTTGATGATTTCCATATCTTCTTTGATGTCAATATGTAAGATATGTTTAGATATATCTCGTGCTATATTTTTGAGTATCTCTTTACTGATTACATCTTTTTTACCCATACTCAAAGCCTTTGTTTTGGATTTTACTATTTTAACATAAAAGAATAATTTTATATAAAAATATGTCATATTGTCATTTTTTATATATAAAAAATATTTGATTCTTTAGCTTTTAGTTGTTTTTTTCAAATTAGGAAATCGTACTACTTTTACTTTTGAAGTATCAAAATACTCTGTGGTATCATGGTTCTCCCAAAATTCTCGTTCTTCATTCTCATTTTTAAAGGTTAAGTTAATTTAAGAGTGAAAGGTAGTAGGTGTGTTAGGTATTTTTGTTGAGTAAGTTGTTGTAAGAAATAGGTAATATTTTTATTTGAATGTTAAGATATTTCGTTTACCAAATGATATTCTTTACTGATTTTTGATGAAATTATTCTTTCTTTAAATCTTAAATTTTTAATTGGGTTTTCAATGGTTAAGAAAGTAGGTGAATCATTCATATTTAAAACCAATGTTACAATATAATCATTTTGATATTCCGATGCTTTTCTATACTCATTTTCTGTAAGTCTAAATTTTCCTTTTCTTTCTCGAATACCTTTTACCTCTGCCAAATAAGTAGAATTCTTTACATTGACTTGAAAATCATATCCATCACCAAACAATCGTGCATCTTCTAAATTCCCAGTATCAAATATATCAATTTTATTAAAGTTATTCATAAAATAAATTTCTGCCTCTAAACCAGTCTCTTGAAGTTTTTTAAATCGTGATTTAACGATTGGTCTTACACTACTGGAAATATTTTTAACTGAATAATATTCTTTCATATAAAGTTTTACAATATTCGCATATCCTTTGACATCTTCAAGTCCGAATAAATTATCTATTAAAATTTTTCTATGAATATAGGTATCACCTTTTTGCCACCAACCTTTTCTTCCATTATCTACAAAAAAAGGGTCAAATAAATCCATTCTATTTTTTACAGTTCCAACTGTTTGGGCTATATTATGAGTAATAAAATATTGATAAAAATCAGTTTTTGTTGTAAAGCCAAATTCTTTTATAAAATCATTATTAAACTTGGAAAGCCCATAACCTATAAGATTTAAAATTTCATAATTTTGATGTTTAGTCCCAAGTTTTTTCATGCTTACTTACTTTCCCCTTATTTACCTATTTACTAATGGTCTTAATATATTCATAACTCTTCTTTAATAAATTTTTGTGGTTATTTTATCTTTATAATAGTTAATGCATACTGCTAATTGAACTTAAGGGATTAAGTACTAAAGACAAGTCTACTATCCCAATCCAAACCCCAAAAACCAAAAAGGAGCAAAAAATGCTAAGAGAAATTATAACCCCACAGAGTGATGAGTATATGATACATATTCCTAAAGAGTATATCAATACAAAAGTTGAGATTTTAGTATTGCCTTTTGCTGAAGTAAAAGAAGAGAAAAAATAAAATTTGATATTGTTCAGAAAGTATAAAATAATACTGCTTGATGGTACTCTAACCAAAGGTACTGATATTGATTTGTATGTAATGACTAATGAATGGACAGTCAATATTAAATAAAAAATCTTCTTGACTTTTGGGGTAGAATACATTTAAACATTTGGTGCGTTGGAAAACGCACCCTACGTGAATGAGGAATATTTCCATTCTTTGACATTGTCTACATATTTATGTTTTATAGGATTTGTTTCCATATACTCCAAACATCGTAAATAATCCTTATTATCTCTTATCGTATGTTCATAATATCTTTTTTGCCAGATAGGTTTTAGCTTTCGTTT
>CACVAX010000005.1 GCA_902727935.1 uncultured Sulfurovum sp.
CGAACATCACTTTGAGCCTAAGATTGGAGAAAACTTTGGGGTGGAAAAGTAACGGGTCAAGAACCCGTATCCGTTTTTTCAAAACGCAATACTAACCTACCGTCTTGTAGACGGTAGTTGTTTAGTTCCAGAAGGAAGCAGGGGAGACCCAGAGGTGATGAAACCTTTTAAGACAGGTATTGCACATATTGCAGAGGCTTATCCAAATGTGCCAGTTGTTCCTTTGTCGATTTATGGTGCTGGAAAAGCATTACCACGAGGTGAGGCATTGTTTGTTCCTTTTATTATAGACGTGAATGTGGGAAAAGCCATCTATTATCAGGGTGAAAATAAGCTGAAATACACTAAAAATTTAGAAAAAGCTGTCTTTAACTTAGAAGAAACAGTTAATTAAAGCTGGGGTAATCCTTTTTAGTATAAAATATTTTGAAAGAGTAAGGAAATAAAATGATGAAAAAATATTTGCTACTAATAGGTTTAGGGATTTTACTGTTTACAGGATGTGGCAAAAAAGTTGAACCTCCTAAAAAAGAACCGATAGTAGTGGTGGTTGTTGAGGTCAATGAAACAGTTGAGGAAGAAGAAGTTGTTCCTGAATTAACCGTGTATGACTGGCAACAAAATGATGAGTTGATTAAGTCTGAAAAAGCACATAAAATGGTAGTGGTTAAAGATAAACGCGTTTTAGTACTGTTTAACGAAGAGGGAGATACCTTGAGTCGACATAGAGTTTCTCTTGGAGAAAACCCTGTGGGAACAAAGTTAAAACAAGGTGATAAAAAAACGCCTGAGGGAGTTTATGGTATTCGTGATATTCGTGGAGATAAAAAATATTATAAAGAGATATTGATAGATTACCCTAATCGTCATGATGTAAAACGTTCTAAAAATCTAGGATTTAATCCTGGTGGGGGAATTACATTTCATGCCCAAGTCAATTGGAACTGGAACGGAAGTGGGGACGACTATACCCTCTCTAACGACTGGACAAACGGTTGCATTGCTTTGACCAATCATGGAATGAATACCGTTTTAAGCATGATAGATAAAAATACCATTGTAGAGATACGAGAATAATTAATAACAAGGAATATAAATGTCAAGAAATAAAATAATAGGTTCATTGGTTGCTATTTCAGCTTTATGGCTTGGAAGTACAGCATATATTGGGTCAAATACAGAGGCATATTTAAAAAATTATGTGGAGAGAACTAATAAAATCTATGAACAATATGGATTTAAAGTTTCTCTTGAAGCATTTGAAAAAGGATTTTTTAGTTCAAAAGCAAACATGAATATGGATTTTATTGAGCCTGATATGAGAGAAATATTTAGCGATACATTTAAACTGCCTATGAAGATGAATTATAATATTGAAAATGGACCAATCTTTTTTGAAAAGGGTTTAGGTTTCGGAAGCAGTCGTATTGAACAAAATTTACAAGCAAGTGATTATGTTGTAGAAGAAGAAGCATTTAAAAAGATGTTCAAAAATGACATTATGTTTAATTCTAGCATGGTCATTGGTTTTGCAGGAAATGCCTCTTTTACAGCTCATAGCAATCCAATAGTTGCTGATATTGAAGGTGATACCTTAACGATGTCTCCTTTAAAAATGGAGGGTGATATGGATATGGATACTTTTGAAGGTAAAGTAAAGATGTTTGTTGATTCTCTTGTTGCTTCACAAGGAGAAGATAGTTTAACAATAAAATCTCTTCTCTTAGATGCTGACATTACAAAGTTTTATGCGAATGGTTTTTATTTGGGAGATTTTCTTTTTGAAGTAGACTCTTTAAGTACAAAAGGAGCAATTTTACCCATCAGCTTAGAGAATGCAAAAGTCTCTTTGGGGATGCTTATTGATGAAAATAAAGACAAAAGTATTGACATGAAATTTAACATAGATGCTGATACTCGAAATTCGGTTTTGCCTAAAGAGTATGCTTCACTTAAAAAGGTTGCATTGGCTTATGCTCTCAATGGCACAAGCCTAAAAGGGCTTTTAGCATTTCAAGATTTTACAAAGCGTTTAGAAGCGAAGCAACAAGCGTTAGCACTCAAACTTTCTTCAGACAATGGAGCATTTGATATGGAAGCTCTTGAAGAACTTGAAAAGTTTCAAGTTGAAGCAGAAGAAGAGATGATGCTTCTGCTTGCTGGATTACTCAATAAAGACCGTACAAATCTTACAGTGAACATGAACCTTTTAGATAAACAAGATAAAGAGAGTAGTTTAAATATGAAAGTTGCTTATGTGGGTGATGAGGTATTGCCCACAACATCAAAGGATTTAATGGAAAAATTTACAAAGGATTTTTTAGAGTTATTGGCTGTAGATTTAAATATTGAATTGAACAAAGACTATATTGCAAACCTACCTGTGGAGCTTCAAGAAAAACTAGCACCTCAATTACAAATGGGTACGATGCTTGGTGTGGTCAAAGATAATAATGTGTCTTATCGTTTTGATGCAAAATACCAACCTAAAACGTTGATGGTGAATGGTGAAGATCGTACGGAAATGCTACAAATGTTGGAAAGGGGTATTTAGTACCTAGAATAGCTATCTATTATATGTTATCATGAAAAAAAGGAAAATAAAATGAAACAATTGTTATCTTTGGTATTATTATCCATTATAAGTTATGCAGGTTCTGCTGATGCTATTATTAATTGTCAGTCAGGAAGTGCAAGAACACAATTAAAATTTTCAGATGAAGACCTTAATGCTTGGTTTAAAAATGGAGAGTTTAGTATTGACAAAAAAAGTATTAAACTTGATGATGAGTATGGATATATTATTTCTGATTTAAAAAAAGGTGTTTATGTGTTAAAGTATAATAATCCTAAAAGAGATATAGTTTTAGATTTTTATGCTGTTCCTAGTACAGTTAAAAAGACTAAGCTTGATACCCATGGAACTTCCTACAAATTTAACGCTATTGTTGGTGGAGGAAGTACTGATCCTAGAGAGAAAAATAAAGATTTACTTCGTAAAACTATTTGGCTTTCTTGTACTTTGAAGTATGAGTTTTAATACAAATACTTCCTATTTTTCTTCTTCAATTAAGCCCGTTTTTGTAATCATAGGTGTTGTTGAATCTTTGATTCTTGTATTGTTGTCATTTGCTATTCGAACTGTACCTACACAGCCACTTAGTGAAAGTATTAGTCCTATTAGTATTCCCTTTTTAATCATGATAGCCCTTTAAAGTTTGTTAATTATAAGTTTTGCTGATTATAGTTATATATTTTTTGGAGGACAAGAAATGCTTTCTAATTAGAGATTGATTATCCTTCTGTTACCAATAGAATCAAACATCTTCGATAAAGCTTAAAAAGTGTATTATTTATTCACACTATTTGGGATATATAGGTTACATTTCGTAATAAATTCATCACTGCTAATTTCTATTTTTCCTGAAATATGCTCCTCTATAATCATTTTTAAAATATATAAACCAAGCCCTGTTCCTTTGGATTTATGTTTGGTGGTAAAGTAGGGGTCATAGATTTTATCGATAATATCAGAAGGAATTCCATGCCCATTATCTTCTACACTAATGAGGGTATGTTTTTTAGTTTTTTCAACGCGAATAAGAATTAAACACATACTAGAAGTCTCTTTTTGAGAACAGGCATCTATGGCATTATTGATAACAATAAGTAGTGCTTGAAGCAGTTCTGAATGATAAGAGTTGATGCTAAGTTTTGGATGTTCTTGTAAGTATTGTATGTTAATGTGGGCTTTATTGGTGGAGGAGACCAAGTTTAAAGCACCTTTAATAAGGTCAGAGACTTGAAATTCTTCAGTTTGTTTGTTATGTTTAAAGTAGTTAATAAAGTCATTAATGGTTTCAGACATGTAATTGGTCGTATTTTCGATGCTATCAAGATAGTGGTTAAACTTAGTGGAAGAGAGTTGTTTCTTTTGATAGTCCATGTCCATGCTTAAAATAACACCATTGATTTCAGAGAGAGGTTGTCGCCATTGATGGGCTATCATGCTTACGACTTCTCCCATTGAAGCGAGTTTGTTTTGCTGAAGAAAAAGTTGTTCTCTTTCTTTCTTTTCGCGTTCAAGTAGATTAATATTTTGAGCAAGAATAAAAGAGAAAAACAAAATCTCGACAAGGGTTAAAAATTGGAAAATATAGTTGGCTGGAATGGAAACTTGAAGAATGTTTAAATATTGCAAAGGTAAAAGTAGCCCAATTAAAGCAAGTAAAGACCAAATAATGGCGTAAAACTTCGCGATGCTATCTTCTTTAAAATAAGCTAAGTAGTAGGTTGACCCAATAATAGTTAGTGCAAAAATACAGAGGAATATAAAAAATACATTAAAAAGTAGCTGGGCGTAAAAAAATAGTTCTAACTCTAGTATACAGGCTGTAATAATGGTATTTAGCAGAAAATAGACCAAATATAGATTTAGAAATTTATGCACTTTAGGAAGTTTTGTTTTAAGTTGTAGAATAGATTGTACAAAAAGGGTCAAAAAAATAAAAATAGCCCCTGAAGAGCAGTAAAAAAAGTAAGGGTAGCTGTTAAAATAACGTTCTGAAAAACCAAAGAGTCCAACAAAATACACACTTAACCAAAAAGCATAGGCAACATAATAAATATAGGCACGTATACGAAAGAGAAAATAGAGGAAAATATTGTAAAAAATCATCAGAATCATTCCTCCAAAAAATATGCCTTCTAACATATTATAAGTTTGGTAGTAATCAACCAAATAATCATTGGTGACGAGTTTAAAATCGATGTTAATTTTATTGTAATTCCTAATTTTGAAGTAAACAACAACTTGGCTATTGGCTTGGACTGTTAAAGGAAATAACATATGATTGGCATTGAAAGGTCTGTTGTGGTTTTTTGAAGTCACCCCATCTTCAATGTGTTTGATAATCTTTTTGTTTTCGACTAAATAATACTCTATTTTATACGTAAATTGATTTTCTGCTTGGAGATAATATGTTTGTGCTGATGTGGCTAAATTATGGATATTAAGCTTTGCCCAATAGGCATCATTGGCGTATTTTAAAGCTGTAAATGCCTTTTTATCTTTGAACCAAGTTCTATCTTTTAGGGCTTCAACGCTTTCATTAAGTTCTTTAGCGAGGGTATAAGAGAGGTATTTTTTTGTTTCATATTGCGTGGCTGAATCGACTTGAAGTACTTGTGCCATGCTAAATTTTAGGCTAAAGAGGGTAATAAATATGAATACTTTGAACAAGTCTACTCCCTTTTTAAATTACGACAATAGTATATAACTTTTTTAATCATTTAGCTATAATTTCTTTAAAATTTATGAGGAAAAGTATAGATGAGTAAAATTGCCATTATGGGTGCAATGCCTGAAGAGATAGCACCTTTATTAGAAAAAGTTGAGAATATTAAGAAAATTGAATATGCTGATAACACTTATTATGAGGCAGAATATGAAGGAAAAGAGTTGGTTATTGCCTACTCTAAAATAGGTAAAGTTTTTTCTTCTTTAACGGCTTCAATACTTTTAGAAAAATTTGCATGTAAGAAACTTCTTTTTTCTGGGGTGGCTGGTGCAATTAATCCTGAACTTAAAATTGGTGATTTGATTATTGCTGATAAATTATGCCAACATGATTTAGATATTTCGATTTTTGGGCATGATTTTGGTTATGTTCCTGAAGGTGCAAAATTTGTAGAGTCTGATGAGACATTACGTGAAATTGCGAAGGCAGTAGCCAAAGAAAATGGACTGTTGCTTATAGAAGGCACAATTGCTACGGGTGACCAATTTGTTGCTTCAAATGAACGTAAAACATTTATTGCTAATCATTTTCAAGCTGATGCTCTCGAAATGGAAGGGGCATCGGTGGCTGTGGTATGTGATGCTTTAAATGTACCATTTTTTGTACTAAGAGCCATTTCAGATACAGCCAATGATGATGCTGGAATGGATTTTGATACTTTTATGGTGAGTTCGGCTAAAATTTCTGCATCATTTATTTTAGACATGGTTGAAAAAATCGATTAGGAACTGGCATGAGCAGAACATTAGAACCCCAATTAACGATTTCTAAAAAACTTTTACGTGTTGCTGGTAAAACCAATGCAACATTTAAACTCATAGCTGAGGGTGATAAGGTTCTGGTAGGTTTAAGTGGAGGAAAAGACTCTTTAGCACTTATTCATATTATGAAACACATACAAAAACATGCACCTTTTAAATTTGAATTTGAAGCTTGTACCATTAAGTATGGAATGCCAGGTGAAGCCTATGAACAAGTGGCTGAACATTGTAAAGCGTATAACATCAAACATACGGTTTATGATACCAATATTTATGAAGTATCCAATGATAGTATTCGTGAAAACTCTTCTTTTTGTTCTTATTTTTCACGTATGAGACGAGGGGCTTTATACAATTATGCCCAAGAGAATGGTTTTACAAAAGTGGCTCTTGGACACCATTTTGATGATACGGTTGAGAGTTTTTTTATGAACATGTTTTACAATGGAAGCATGAGAGCCATGGCACCGATTTATAAGACCAATCGAGGATTCCATTTAATTCGACCCCTCATTGAAGCCAGAGAAAAACAGTTACGTGCATTTGCCCAAGACAATAACTTACAGCCCATTGGTGATGAAGCCTGTCCTGCTATGTTGAAAGAGGTCAAGATGCCTCATGCAAGGGCTGGAATGAAAGTATGGTTGGAAGACTTGGAAAAAGAGAATTCAAAGGTTTTTAAAATGATACAAGCATCTTTTAAACATATTCATGATGATACATTTTTAGACCCAACACGTTGGGATAGAGACGATATTTAGATTTTAGCTATAATGGCTTTATTAATTTATTAAGGATTATTATGTCAGAAACACAAAAAAAAGAACCAAAACTTAAAAAAGTAGTTGCAGCAGCTGATGGCTTAAGCTTGGGCATTTCTATGGTGGTTGCCATACTCTTTGGAATAGGTTTAGGACTGCTCATGAAAAATATCTTTGGTCTACCTTGGTTGCTGTGGTTAGGTGTTTTTTGGGGTGTTGCTGCTGCTATTTTAAATGTCTATAAAGCTTATAAAAAACAAAAAAAATCTTTAGATGAATTGGCGAATGACCCTAAATATCGTCATAAAAAATATGATGATTCTGATGAGGATGATAAGTATTAATGAAGCAAGTATTTTTCTTTCTTGTTATTGTAGATTTAGCACTGTTGATGCTTACTGCTATTTTTACAGATAAGATATGGTTATTAAACGGACAAATTGCCTTTATCTCTTCTTCGATTATTATGATAGCCTCAATGTATTCTTATCAAAATATGGTCAAAAAAGGTATCATGGCAGGAGCGATGAGTGATGATGGTCGTGATACTTTGGATAAATTAGAAGACCCTTATGATTTATATGATGAAAACAATACAGTAGAAGAAAAATCTTTAGAAGAAGTGGTCAAAGAAGAACGAGCTAATCTAAAAAAAAGTAGACGTTCTTTTTGGGAAACAAGCAAAGATGCAAAAGCATCTTTCTCTTTTTACCGTCTCTTCGCTTATGCATTATTGGTATTAGGATTTTTTTATCTTAATTCAAATAAGCTTTTGGATTTACTGCCTTATCTTATTTTTTTAAGCCTTCCTCCTCTTGTTGTTGTCTATGTATTGATAAAAAACAGATAATAATTTTTTATTTCTTTTCTTATGCCATTTTTAACAAAATTTATAATATTTATAACTTTTTTGATACCTTATGATAGACGTACTCTATAATATAGAAGGAGAATTTTATACGTGAGTGAATTAGAAGTTAATCAATTATTAAAAAAGCAATTAAAAGATATATATGGACCAAACTTTGAGTTAACAAATTTAGATACAAATGTACAAGCCTTAATAAACAAAGTGAGTAATTCTTATACTAATTTGGACTATCATGTAAAACAAAATAATATTTTATTTGAAGAAGAAGAGAATATAGTGTTTACCATTGGTATGAATGCTGGTGTACTTCGTGCCAATAAAAAGTTTTATAAAACATTTGGATTTAAAAATTTACTAGATTTTAAAAAAACTTACAACTGTATATGTGAGTTATTTATTTCAAGTAAAGAGTATTTAAAAGAGACCACGATACATGCACATTGGACTGATCCAATTACTCAAAATCCTCATAAACGGCATAAAGCTCTAATAAGAGATTTTAGTGGAGAAAAACGTGTCTATTCGGTTTTATTAAAAGAGCTCACGATAGAAGATGTTCCATTGAAAATTTGTACTTTTACGGACATTACTGAATTAGAAGAAGCCATAAGCACTTCAAAAAGGTTAGAAGAAGTCAAAACACTATTTATGGCGAATATGAGTCATGAAATTAGAACGCCTATGAATGGTATTGTTGGGTTTACCAGTTTACTTTTAGGCACAAAACTCTCACCTGAGCAACAACAATTTCTTCAATTAATAGACGAGTCAGCCACCGTTTTAAGTGAAATTATTAATGATGTATTGGACTTTTCAAAAATAGAAAATGGTAGTTTGGAGTTAGATTTTATAAATGTTAATATTTTTACGGATTTTTATTTTGCAATCTCTCTTTTTAAAGAAGAAGCACTACAGAGAAATATTAGCTATAGGGTTGATATTGATCCTGATATTTCTGAATCGTTATTGATGGATAAGGGACGGATTGTTAAAGTTTTAAATAATCTCATATCTAATGCCATTAAATTTACTTTGGAAAAGGGTGAAGTACTTATTGATATTCAACTTCTAAAGGCGACCAAAACAAAAGAGTTGGTCTCTTTTTCAGTAACCGATACAGGCATTGGCATCAACAAAAATGATTTGAAAAGTATATTTAAATCATTTATGCAAGGAAACAATGGATTTACTAAAGAGTTTGGAGGAACAGGACTAGGTCTAAGTATTAGTAATTCATTATGCCAGTTAATGGACAGTGAGTTAAAAGTAAAAAGTATTCTTGGAAAGGGAAGTACTTTTTCATTTGAAATCAATTTTGAAAAAACCACTGCTGAAAATACGCTAAGTACCCTTACAAAAGAACGAACAATTTATTTGGTCGAAGATAAGAGTCGAGACCATAGTAATGTACTTTATCAACTAGAGCATTTTTCTATTAATTTTATTCAAATTTCAAAAGAAGCCATACTCTCAAGTAAGATAAGCAATCATATTGTCATTATATTTAACTATAGAGAATATTTGTCTTTGAAGTTAAGTCATAATAGTATTATTCTTGTTGATGACAAAAAGGAAGCTTTCTTTTTTAGCAAAGAGTTTGACAACATTTATCATATCTCTGCATTTATTACTTTTCCTTCTGAATTATACAATGCCATTGTAGCATTGAATGATGCTTTACATACAGAGATAAGAAAGAAGCACTTTGATTTAAAAGTTTTGGTTGCTGAAGATTCAAGACTTAATCGCGTTTTACTAGATGAAATGTTGTTAGAATATGATATTCAAGCTGATTTTGTAGAAGATGGCAAAGGAGCTGTTGAGATGGCAACTAAAAATACTTATGACCTTATTTTAATGGACATTAACATGCCAAATTTAAATGGTGCAGAAGCGAATAAAATATTGAAAAGAAAAGAGATTAACATTCCTATTGTGGCTGTGACAGCAAATGCACTTAAAGGAGACCGACAACGTCTTTTAGATTTAGGTTTAGATGACTATTTAAGTAAGCCTATTTCAGTTGATTCACTTTATAATATCTTGTTGAAATATCATTAAACCTTGATTGACATAGACTAAAAGTTTTTGATATAATCACCTTAATATTTAAAACAAGGTAAAGAGAATGGCAAAAAGTTTATATGAGACTTTAGGTGTGAGTGAAAACTCAAGTGCAGACGAGATTAAAAAGTCCTATAGAAAATTAGCTCGAAAGTATCATCCTGATGTGAATAAGGATGAATCTGCTATAGAAAAATTTAAAGAAATTAATGCAGCCTATGAAGTACTTTCAGATAAGAAGAAAAAAGATGAATATGACATGTATGGCGACCAAATTTTTGGTGGACAAAACTTTCATGATTTTGCTCAAAACCAAGGTGGCAATGTCGACCTTGATGAACTGCTAAAAAATATCTTTGGTGGTGGAGGTAATAGTGGAGGCTTCGGTGGAGGAGGTTTTGGAGGTGGAGGTATGGATCTTGACCAAAAGACAACCATTATCATTCCTTTTGCTGTTTCCATTCTTGGTGGAAAACATCATGTCTCTATCAGTTCAGATAGTTTTGATATTAAGATACCAGCAGGAATCAAAAATGGGGAGACCTTAAGGGTTCGTGGAAAAGGACACTCTGGGATGGGGCAAAAAGGTGACCTTCTTATCAAAGTAGAAGTATCAGCCTCACCAACCTTTGAACGTAAAGAGAATGATTTGTATACCAGCATGGATGTGCCATTAAAAGAGGCATTATTTGGTGGAAAAGTATTGGTTTCAACATCCATTCATGATGATATCACCATCAAAGTTCCTCAAAATACTAAAAATGGTCAAAAATTTAGGGTTAAAGGCAAAGGTGTTACGGACAGAAAAACAGCCTTAGCAGGTAACCTTTACTTAACAGCAAATATTGTTTTACCGAATGTTGAAGATTTAGATGAAGATTTAAAAAATATATTAGAAGAAAAATTACCAGAAGGTGAAGTTGCTTCAGAGGAGTAGTCCATGCATAGTTATGATGAGCCTGTTTATCTAATTTCTGTGGTGGCAACCATGTTAGATATTCATCCCCAAACATTACGTCAATATGAAAAAGAAGGTTTAATAAAACCTTCAAGAACGCAAGGACGTATGCGACTCTATTCTCAACGTGATATAGAAAAAATTAAATTTGTTTTACAATTAACTCGAAAAATGGGGATTAATTTAGCTGGTGTTGACGTGGTCTTAAAGCTTAAAGAGCAGATGGATGCGATGCATAATGAGATTAATAGTTTACGAGAAGAACTCTCCAAAGTCAATCGTAATGGTTCAGTTCCTTCACATAAAGCTGTGGTAACTACCAGTAATTATGAGATGGTAATTTTTAAAGATTAAACCGTCGCTATTTGCTGACGGTTTAGTAAAAATTATTTCGTCACCAATAAGACAATAAATCCTTCACGGTTGACATAGACTCTTTTGATATGACCCTTAAATGCATTAAAAGCTTGTTTGGCATCTTTAACCGTTTCAATGCTTCTATTTTCAATTTGGATAATAATGTCTCCAGCCATAAAACCACTCATATCAGCTTGACTACCTTCTAGGACTCCTTCAATTAATGCACCAACAACATTTTGGTCGATTTGGTAGGTTTTTTTAACATGATTGCTCAATTCAGCCAATCGAAGACCTTCTATTTCGGTAAGGCTACCTAAGACATTAGAAGCAGCATTGGCACTACTAAGAGTCAATTCTTGAACAAAGGTTTTCTTATCACGTTCTATGGAAAGTTTAATGCTTTCATCAGGTGAAAAAGAGGTAATGATACGCTGTAAATCACTGGAACTTTTAATTTTTTTACCATTAACTAAATAGATAAGGTCTCCACGTTTTAAGGATGCTTTAGCTGCAGGAGAATTAACTTGAATATCAGTAACAATTGCTCCTTCTTGATGCGTATAAAGTTTTTCCAAATTGGGCGTAAGATCCGAAATATTTACCCCCATAAAACCACGGCTAACTTTTCCATCTTTTATAAGTTTGGTCACAACATTACGTACCATGTCAATGGGAATGGTAAATCCAATGCCATGGTTACCTCCTGTTTGTGAAAGTATGGCTGCATTAATACCAATCAATGCACCACGGGAATCAATTAATGCTCCTCCTGAATTTCCAGGGTTAATGGAGGCATCTGTTTGAATAAAGTTTTCATATTTATTAATACCAACATGACTTTTGTTAAGGGCTGAAACAATACCTTGGGTAACTGTTTGTCCTACCCCAAATGGATTTCCTATGGCAAAAACAACATCGCCGAGTTTTACCTCTTCAATGCTACTAAGTTTAATGGCTTCTAAATTTTTAGCTTCAATTTTAATAACAGCTAAATCACTGTCTTTGTCTTTTCCTATTACTTTGGCTTTATATTCTTTATTTGAACCATTTACCATTACCATGATTTCATCGGCTTCAGCAATGACATGATTGTTGGTCACAATATAACCATCACTCGAAACAATGACTCCTGAACCGAGTGCATTGTCTTTGTGACTTGGTGCTTGTTGTCTTGGTTGCCCTCGTTGTCCAAAAAATTCTTGGAAAAAAGGGTCATTAAACAATCTATTATGTGCTTGATTGCTTTGGACAACGGTTTTGGTTGAGATGTTTACAACAGCGTTCATGGAATCTTTTAAAATTTTATGGAAAGAGAGAATTTCATTTTTTCCATTGGGTAATCTATGTTCGGGCTTAGAAGGTGCATTGTCAAAATTTATTGTACCAGCAACCAGCGAAGCTGATAAGAGTGTTGATAGAATGATACTTTTATGCATTTAAATCCTTTTCATTCAAAAATATTTTGAAAGTGTTATTATAAAGTTTGTTGAGAAAAGGGAAGGGAGTAAAATATATCTAGGAAAATATATACTTTATAATAACAACTGCACAAACGAAAATTAAAGGAGGTAATCTTTTCGTTGTACATCTTTCATAGTCGTAGTATATATTTTTAGTGTAAATCAATGGAAAATCAAAAGTTAACCTATAATTAATGACCAATTTTAATTTTCTAAGTTGTGTGTTTTTAGAGCTTTTTCCAAATCTTGAATGGTATCAATACCAAAACTTTTGGTTTCAACTTGAACCATTGCGATGCTAAATCCATGGTATAAAGCACGGAGTTGTTCCAATTTTTCAATCTCTTCAAGAGGTGCAGGGGGCAGTTGACAAAAGTGTTTCAGTGATTTTTTAGTAAACCCATAAATACCTAAATGACCTTTGTAGTCATTAAAAGCATGATCTCTTGGATAAGGGATTTTGGCACGTGAAAAATACAAAGCTCTCTCTTTATCGCTACTAATTAGCTTCACAATGTTGGGGTCATCTGCTTCTGGGTTACTCATCATTTTATAACAAGAGTTCATCATGACTTGTTTATCATTTCTATTTTTAAGGGTTAAGTCAAAAACAGCTTTGACAACCTCTTCTTCAATAAAGGGCTCATCTCCTTGAACATTAATAATAATCTCATCATCTTCCAAATTGAGTTTTTGGGCTGCTTCAAAGATTCGCTCTGTACCAGAATTATGTTTAGCTGAGGTCATAACAGCTGTAATACCATGGCTTTGTGCCATTTTTATTACCTCTTCTGAATCAGTCGCAATGGCAACTTTATCAATCTTTTCAACGGCTTTGGCTGTACGAATAACCATGGGTAAACCAGCAACATCTGCCAGAACTTTATTGGGAAAGCGAGAAGAACCGATACGTGCAGGAATGATAATCATTTTATATCCTCAATATTTTAATGCACAATTTTAACAAAATAAGCTAAGAGCTTTGTTTTTAATTATAATTCATTATTTTATTAACTTAAAAATTTCTCTTCTCTTATTAATATTTATTATCTATAATACCCCTCAACATTTACAAAGGATTTTTATGAAAAAAATTATTTTATTATCAGCGACTACTTCAGCGATGTTATTGGCAACTAATGGAGACATTATGCTTAGAGATGGTGCAAAAGCATCAGGTATGGGTGGGGTAGGTATTGCTATTTCTCATGGTTCAGAATCTTTATATTCAAACCCAGCGATGATTAAAGATGTTAAAGGATCGGAGTTTTCTGGATACTTAACCATGTTTCAGCCAGATGTTCAATTCTCTTCTGATGCCAGTGCAAGAATTCCACAAGGGGCAGCTAGTAAAAGTAAATCAGATGCTGATCGTTCATTTATCCCTGGTTTTGCTTATGTTCATCGTAATAATGACCATGTGGTATGGGGTATTTCTGTTGCAGGTACAGCTGGAATGGGGACAGATTATAACGATGTTGCTAAAGCAGGGTCAGGTGCATTTGGTATGGAAACCCAATTAGCCATTGCCAAAATTTCTGTTCCTATTGCGTATACCGTCAATGATTTAACCATTGCTGTTGCTCCTGTGTTACAATATTCAACATTAGAAATGAATTATGATACGCCATTTGGACGTTCAACAAATGAAGAAGACTCTAGTGTTGGGTTTGGTCTGGCAGCTGGTTTGGCTTATGATATAGGCAGTTTAACTTTGGGAGCAGAGTTTAAATCAAAAATTGAGACAAATTATAAAAATAACATTTCCAGTGCTGTAAGAGACTTTGGAATTGCTTCGGTTACTTCTGGTGACCAACTGGATCAACCAGCAGAATTTGGAATTGGTGCTGCTTATAGAATGGGAAACAGTGTTGTCGCGATTGATTTAAGAAGAGTAAATTGGGGTGAAGTGGCAGGTTATAAAGATTTTGGTTGGGAAAATCAAAATGTTGTGGCTGTTGGTTATGAATATGCAACCCCTTCATGGGCAGTTAGAGCTGGTTATAATTATGGAAAATCACCGATTACAGAACAAGATGGTTCAGCCACTGCCAATGCAGGAAATTATGCCAATGCAGCAAAAAACTTTTTTAACTTAGCTGGTTTCCCTGCCATGGTAGAAGAGCATTATACTGTTGGTGGAGACTATACTGTGTCTGATAATCTTGCCATGACCTTAGCTTTTGTCTACACACCAGAAGAGACAAACAGTTTTAATACTTCGGATTTAACCAATGGACAAATTGCCCAAGGAGGTGGTATTCCTTCTACAGCCACAGCATCAACAGCTACAGTGAATCACTCTCAATCTGCTGTAACCGTTGGTGCAACCTATAAATTTTAAGCTTTAGCTTTCTATAAAGTCTTGTAGCGATAACAAGACTTTAAGACAAATTTATTTCCGATCGAAAATATATTTTGGTTTGAAGAGATACAGAAGAATTGGTAAAAGTGTCAAAGAAGTAAAGACATCAATCACTACGGCTTCTGTAATGTAGATTGAAAGCCCCCAAGTATTTCCTAAATCTGTTGCCATCAGTGGTATAAGTGCCCCCACCAAAACAATCACTGAAATTAAAACGGATGAACCTGTGGTGGCTACTGTATTTTTAAGTGCATCAGACCAAACACCATGTTCATGGTATTCATCTCGAAGTTTTGAAATCATGTAAATACTGTAGTCCACGCCTAAGCCCATGGCGATACTTAGCGTTACCAAATTACCAAAGTGTAAATTCCCACTCCAACTCTCTACCGAAGAAAAATATCCAGCTAATCCATATTGGGCGAACAGGGTAATGCCGAGTATTGTCATGAGGAAACCCGACATCAAGAATGATCTAAAGATTAAAGTAGCAACTATAAAAATAGCCAAAGCCGTTCCTAATGGATTCATAATCCAATTGGCATAGGTAACTTCTCTGGTCGCTTCTGTTGCTCCTAAGAATCCACCAATCCCTGGACGAACATAATTGTCACTTATGTCATCGGCTATTACCCCAACATCACCACTCTCATCAGCATTTCTATAACCAAAGTTGACTTGTTTAAATCCTACATCATTTTTATGGGCTTCAATATAATTTTGTAAGAAAAGTACAGCTTCATGCGTTTCTTTAGGATGCATGGTGTTAATAAAGCCTAAAATAACCCCAGAGTTATAATCTTGTCCTACCATTGAGGTTAAATCTCCTGGAGAAGAAGCCATATCCAATAAACCATTATAAGTGGAGATAATAGCAGAAGGGTTTCGGTCATCATCAGGGTCAATGGCTGTTAGGTATTCTTTGGTTGGAATTCTAAAGTTATCAAAGTTGAGTTGATTACCTTCACTCATGAGCAATAAGTTAGCAATATTAATGTACTGGGCATAAGAGGCTGTAAAACCTATGAACTCATTTTTACGAATGGCTATTTCCATCTGGGCAATGGCATTGATAACATCGACATCATTCATAATTCCTTGTGCTGGATCATTGTCGGGATCATAACAGTTTTTTGGGGGAAGTTTACTTCCTGCTTCAACGGCTGCATCATAAATTTCATAAAATGCATCACTACACTCTGGAAGAATAGGATTTTTCCCACGAATAGGAATACTAAAGGAGATGACTCCTGGCATTAGTTTGTTAAGATGAAAAATATCTTGCACTGGTCGAGAATCCACTTTAAAGGCTGCTTGTGCATAGTCAATACCTTTTTCAACCCCTGGCATTAGGTCTAAGTCATCAGAAGTTACAGCAAGTTTAACTTTTTCAGTCAAGGGTCTCTCATCTGCAATTAAGTTGGCAATACCTTCGCCAATTTTGGTGTAATGCCAAGAAGCAGCCAAAATAACAAAGACAATGGAAAGAGGAATAACACGACCAAAGCCTTGGGTCATGAAGTGAACCACTTCACCCAATTTTCTTTCCCAAGCATAACCTTCCCCTGTTTGCTTGCTAAAGTGCACATCAGAGACATCTTCATTTTTATCTGCTTTGGTAGGGAAAGTGAGCATCAGTACAGGAATAAGGGTTGAGGTTGTTAAAAGTAAAGAGAACATCCCAAACATTCCAAAGTAGGCATAGGCTTTATAAAATGAGATATCAACCGTTGCCAAGGTAGCAAAACCCAAGGCATCAGTGACAATGGAAAGTACAGCAGGAACAATGGTAAAACCTAGGGCTAAGTAGGCACCATTAACATTGGTTTCACCATCTTTTCGTGCTTTCATATAGCGTCTGGTGATTTGAATGGCATGTCCCATACCCACAGCTAAGATGAGCATGGGGGTTAGTACCATCATGGTGGTGAGTTTAAAGCCTGTAAAGCCCATCAGTCCTAGTGTCCAGATAATACTCATGGCAACACCAGTAAGAGGAAATAATGCTCCTCGTATTGATTTGGTTTCAATAAATAAAATAATAAAAGCTATTAAAATAGAAAGCACAAACAGATACCAATGGTCGATGAGTTGTACCATCATCCATGCAAGAAAATAAGGTTCTCCAGCAATAGAAACATTGACTCTATCGTCATTAGAATAAGGTTCAATAATATCAACAACATTACGAACCCATGGCACATACGCTTCTTTTACCCCATTGGTAAAATCAGCAATAATAAACGTGGCTTTAGCCACACATCCAGCTTCGTTCTTAAAACATTTTTCGCCTGTTTTGGGGTCAACTTCATGGATAATCATTGGTTTTAAAACAGGATTATTGTCTAAGCCCTCTTTCATGAATGCCAATTGTTCTTTGGCTTTGAGCTCATCGGTTTCAGAGATTCCAATGTTGGGAATAAGACGTTTAAAAGACAAACTTCCATCTTCGGTGACGCCCATATTTTTGACTTTTTGAGCAGCAATACTAATGAAAGAGGCTGTATTGGCTGTTTCCATGGCTGAAACTTTGTTATGTATCTCTTGGGTCATATTGACAAACCAAGGTTGATAAATATCTCCTTCTTTAATCTCAATGCTCACCACAAAAAGGTTCGCCATACCAAAGTAACCTTCTACAAAGTTATTGGTTGAGACATATCGATTGGTTTGAGGCAGTAGCGTATCTGGGTCATTTCTAATGTCAATGTTTTTTATTTGTAAAGCAAAGAAAAGCGTGGTTAGTAGTGAAAATGCGAGTATGAACCATTTAAAACGCAGTACAAATTGGGCGTATTTAAATGAAGATTTATTTTGATGCATGTTATCTCCTGTAAATGTAGAAATTTTAGAATTTATGCAGGGTTGATATCATCAAATGTCAAAAGGTATTTAATAATTTAAATATGAAAATTGAACCTTTGATTATAGCAAGACCTACACAAAAGAGTGAGCTATGCACTCTCTTGCAATGGTGTTAAAATATATATTTAGCACCAACTTGAATATTGGACATATCTTCAAATTGTCCAAATACACCAAATCTATCGCCACCATATTTATTCCACTCAGCAGATAAAATGGTATTGTCTGAATAAGAGTATTCTAAGTCAAATCGGTTCCAGTAACCTCCTTCATCATTTTCTAATAAAAAGAGGTTATTGACTCTAAGTGCATCCGACTCTAAGAAAGGTTTTGAAAGAAAAAGTGTGTACATGATTTGATGTTCTTGGGCTTTTCTAAATCCATTGGTCAGACCCAAGGAGGCAGGATTGGCTGTGTACTTTCCATAAGAACGCGTATTTCCAGCATATTGTACTTGTTGGTCTTCATAATCAAGGTTCCATGTGTCCATAAACTGAAGACTCGTAAAGAGGTTTTTACCCAAGGTTACATCAGCACCAATAACATACTTAAACATATTGGCATCGGCCATAGTGAGTGCATTCACAATGTCCCCATAAGCCAGTTTGCCTAAATCGACTTCAGGGGCTTTTGAGCCTTTATCATAAACAAACTCACCTCTTAATACAATAGGGGCAAAACTGGTGTCAACAGCAAAGTCAAATGAAGCACCAAAGGTATCGACACGGTTTAGGTCTTGGAGCATGACCAAGGTAGATTGTCCTGTATAGTTTGTTCCATTTGCATTTTGTAGGCTAACGGTTCTGTTGACATGTGAATTAGCTGTACCTGTTGCGACAGGAGCATTGGTAGCATTATCGAAACTATTTTGCGTTGTTACAGCATTAAGTTGATTACCTGAACTGTCTTCCCAATGCATGTTAACAATGGGATTGTTTTCCCAATGTTGATAATAGTTTAAGGTATAGTTTAAGCCAAAATCTGTGGATTTGGCATACTTAACACCAAAGTTGTGATTTTTAAGTTTTCTGCTGATGGGATTAATCCGATACTCGGTAGCCATTCCAGCAAAGGAGTTAAAGGTGGCAAAGGTTGTATCTCCCATGTACTCAAACATATGGGTTGGATTATCATAGTTGTAGCCAGTGGTGGTTGGAACCAAGTTGGTCGTGGCTTCGACCCCTCCTTGTGAGGCAGGACCGATGGCTGTTCCTGTTAACATCTGTGTACCGTTTGGGTTTCTAGGACTATTGGCAGGGGCTGTTACGTCTAAGCCAATATTCGCAGAGTTTCCTCCAAAGCTATCGATCATACCAGCAACACTGGCAACTCCTGGGTTTTGAGCTGTTCCATTGCCTGTAAAACCAGAAACAGTTAGTCCATTAAATCCAGCTAAGATACCATTACCTGCTGGTATGCCAAATGCCCCAGAAAATGCTCCATCAAATGCATTGGCAACTTTTCCCATATCGGTACCAATATTTAAAAAACCATTCTGTTGTCCTGTTAATGATGCAGCACCATAACTGACAAAAGGTTGATTTTGGTCTCCTGTTGAGGTATCGTACATTCCTGGAATTTGGTTAATACGACCAACATCTGGCACCCATATAAGTTGTAAGGAATCATTGTTTCCTAAATCTTTTTCGGCAACCCCCATCCAAATTGGAATTCGACTATCTTCCATGGTGTTTTGACCCCATTCACGAAAGTCGGTTGGATTGATGATGTCTAAGAACTTAACCCCATCGGCTTTTCCCCAAACGACTTGCTGTTTACCAATACGGACATCAATATCCGAAACGGCACTGTCGATATAGGCTTCTCTTAAATAATCATATTGGGTATAGTTTCTATGATGTTTATAACCATTTGTCCCTTTACCATCAAAGATTCCTTGGGCTTCTACATGAAAACTGCTCTCTTCACCCACGTCTCCATTGATAAATAATTTCATTGTTCCTTCAGTTTTATGCAAGTCTCCAGCATCATGCGTTTTATTAGAATTAATGGATTCACCATCTCCCGTGTAGACACCAATTTCAGTTTTAAGATATCCTGATACCTCAACACTTGATGCTTCTTCTAGTTCTTCTGGTGCCTCCTCGGGTGTTTCTGCAAAAGAGGGAAGGGTTAACAGTGCTATAACGATTGATGATAATAAAATCTTTTTTTGTTTCATTTGAACTCCTTTTTCATTTGAAATATTTGACCTTGATAAAGCTTATCTCTTAATTTTTTTCAATGTTGACTCTTGCCATAAATTTGAAGTATCATAGTTTTTTCTTCCAATTTTGAATGATTCTTGGTTGTGCTTGGTTACTTTTTTAGGGATATAAGCCAGTGACTCATGATTGTTTCTTAAATCTTTTCCATACCATGCATACCATCTTAAGGCTCTTGGATCAGTTGAACCTTCCATTTTTTGCCAGTTTTTATCTAAAATTTTAATCATATTACCATCTTTAAAGTATTCAGTATGATAATCTGCAAAAGTTTTGGTATCGATATAGGTAATACGATGGTCATACCACCATCCAGAAAAGTTTGTTGTACTTTTTACTTTATAGACTTCACGGTTAGTAAATTCATTTGTTCCAGCTGGGAGTTTTTTGGTGGCTGCTGTTTGTTCTGCTGCTGGAATTACTAAAGATTTTAATTCCATTCCCAGTTTTTGTGTGCCTTCCAAACTATGGCTTTCATGCATTGGCTTACGCAGTGTTACATCTCCAAAAGTAAAGTCTGTTCCACCCCAAGCATCATCATGGGCAGGTTGTGCAAATCTTCGTACTTTTCTAAGTGCAGGAAGCCACAATAGATACTCTTGAGATTTTGCATCATCTTTATAATCAGTAATAAGCATTCCTGTACCTCTCATTTTACCAGCACGAAATACAGCTAAATCTTTGGCTTTAACATTGGGGTCATCTTGATAATCATTATTTAAATATCTTTCAACGGTTTCAGTAAGAGGTTTTTGTCCCTCTGATTTTTTGACAATCACGGTAATGGTTCTGCCTACTTTTTCAATGGAATAGTTTTTAAATGCAAAGAAATGATTGACATAGTAAACATTGTCCATGATTTGTGTTGCATCTGTTAATTTCCCATCTGGGTACTTTAAGTCAAGAGGAACACCTGCATTGGCAGTGCTGACTGCTAATCCTGTTACAAGAACGAGTGAACCTAAGGTACTTTTTATACTGTTTTTCATGAAAACCCTTTATAATAAATATAAGATATATTGATAATAATTAATAATATCTTTATATTCTATAGTATAAAAAATTAGCTTCAATAAAAGCTTACTTTATTAATATAGAGGGGCTAAGTTTTAGATAGTTCAAAAAAATAATATTAATTAGAATCATAATTATTTTATTATATTTAATTTTGTTAAGTAGTATTCTTCTTGTAAGTATTTAAGATTTCTTACATTTAATGCTATAATCCTCCTTTATTTTTAATCCCACGCTCATGGAGTTCTATAAACATGGAAATCATATTAATTTTAGTAGGTGTACTGGTTGGAACGCTTTCGGGTTTCTTCGGTATTGGTGGGGGAATGATACTTATTCCAGTACTTATGTTCTTAGGCATTGACATCAAAACGGCTATTGGAATTTCCATTGTTCAGATGGTTTTTTCTTCTATCTATGGCTCTTATCTTAATCATAAAAAAGGTTCGCTCATTGTGGGTGAAGGTATTTGGGTTGGTGTGGGTGGTTTTGCAGGTGGTTTTGTGGGAGCTTATGTCTCGAATATGATTTCTGCCACTCTCTTAGAGTACATGTTCCTCTCTTTACTAACCTTTGCATTGCTTCGAATCTTTTCTGCTAAACCCAATGAGGATGAAACTGTTAAAAGTTTAAATTCATTGGTACTTTTTTCAGTGGGGGTACTTATTGGGATTTTTGCCATTGCTTTAGGGGTAGGAGGTTCAATTCTTTTAACGCCTATTTTGGCTGGGTTTCTACATTATCCTATTAAAAAAGCTGTTTCAGCTGGACTCTTCTTTGTGGCTTTCTCTTCAATAGCTGGTTTGCTGTCGCATTTAAGTGCAGGAACGATTGATTTGGAAAAAGGTCTCTATGTGGCTTTTGCGTCATTATTGGGGGTGTTTATTGGTATTTGGTTAAAAGACAAAGTCTCTTCTTCCCTACACAAAACGTATTTGCTGATTATGTACATTGTGGCAATGCTATTACTTATGAAAAAAATGTTTTTAGGATAATATAAATATGAAAAATCAAAAAATTGAAGTCTATGGGGCTAAAGAAAATAATTTAAAAAATATCGATGTAAGCATTCCTAAAAATCAACTGGTGGTTATTACAGGAATTTCGGGTTCAGGTAAATCTACCCTGGCTTTCTCTACGCTTTATGCAGAAGGGCAACGACGTTATATTGAATCTCTTTCTTCATATGCTCGTCAGTTTTTAGGACGTGTAGGTAAACCAGAGGTCGATAAAATAGAGGGCTTAACTCCTGCCATTGCCATTGACCAAAAGACAACTTCTAAAAATCCCCGTTCTACGGTGGGAACCATTACAGAAATCTATGATTATTTACGTTTATTGTTTGCACGTGTTGGAAAACAGCATTGTCATGAGTGTGGAAAACCCATCTCTTCTATGTCTGCTGCTGATATTATTGAAGAAGTGTTGAAACTTCCAAATGGTGCAAAGCTTGTGATTATGGCACCCTTGGTCAAAGAAAAAAAAGGTACGTTTGCTGATATGATAGAATCGCTTCGTCATAAAGGCTATGTACGTGCAATGATTGATGGGGTAATGGTACGTCTTGATGAAGAGATAGAACTCTCTAAAACCAAGAAACATACCATTAAAGTAGTAATTGACCGTGTGGTTATCAAAGAAGAAAGCAGAGACAGAATAGGGCAAGATGTTGAAAAAGCACTCAAAGAAGCTTATGGAGAAGTGGAGTTAGAAGTACTTAATCATGAAGAATTTCCTCAAATAGATAGACAGCATATTCATTATTCTGAGCATCTGGCTTGTTTTCATTGTAAACTCTCATTTGAACCTCTTGAACCTGTTTCATTTTCATTTAACTCACCCAAAGGTGCTTGTCCTACTTGTGATGGTTTGGGGATTCGTTATGTGATTGATTTGACAAAAGTGATAGATACAGCCTTGTCAATAGACAAGGGTGCTGTAAAGATTATGTATGGGTTTAATAAAAGTTATTATACTAAGTTTTTAACAGCTTACTGTGAGCAAAATGATATTCCAACAGATGTACCTTATGAGAGCTTAGAAGAGTATCAAAAGAGTTCTATTTTATATGGTGGAGGGGCTAATGTTGATTTTACTTGGAAACGTCATAAACTTAACCGTGAATGGCCAGGTGTTGTAAAGTTTGCACATGATATGTTTTCTGATGAGAAAGATATGTCTGAATATATGACCGAAAAAGTCTGTGATAAATGTGATGGTCATCGACTGCGTCCTCGTTCATTGGCCGTTAAGATAGAAGGTAAGAATATTGCAGATATTATTGACATGCCCATTGAAAAATCTTATGAGTATTTTAAAAATGAAGAGAATTTTATTCATTTAACAGAACAGCAAAAACTTATTGCTGAATCGGTCTTAAAAGAAGTGCAGGAACGTTTGTTCTTTTTATATGATGTTGGTTTAACTTACTTAACACTTTCACGTGATGCACGAACTATCTCAGGTGGAGAAGCACAGCGTATTCGTATTGCTTCACAGATTGGTTCTGGCCTTACGGGTGTTATGTATGTGTTAGATGAACCAAGTATTGGGCTACATGAACGTGACACCATGAAGCTGATTAGAACTTTACGTTCTTTACAAGAAAAAGGAAATTCGGTGATTGTGGTTGAACATGATAAAGAGACCATTATGTCGGCTGATTATGTTATTGATATTGGTCCTGGTGCTGGTAAGTATGGTGGAGATGTCGTGTTTGCTGGAACAGGTAAAAAGATGATGAAAGCTAAAACACTTACAGCCAAATATTTATTTGGTGAAAAGAAAATCTCTTATCCTCATGATAAACCTCAAGAGGATTGGATCGAAATTAATAATGTGACATTGAATAACATCACGAATATATCAGCTAAAGTTCCTTTAAAAAACTTTGTTTGTATTACTGGAGTGAGTGGGTCGGGTAAAAGTTCTCTTATTTTACAGACACTTTTACCTGTGGCAAGAGAGTTACTTAACCGTGCTAAGAAAGTCAATAAAGTTGAAGGTGTTGAGATAAAAGGTTTGGATAAAGTAGATAAAGTAATCTCTTTAGATCAAAGTCCTATTGGTCGTACTCCACGTTCAAATCCTGCTACCTACACAGGAATTATGGATGAGATACGTAAACTTTTTGCACAAACTAAAGAAGCAGAACTTCGTGGTTATAAAATCGGGCGTTTCTCTTTTAATGTTAAAGGTGGTCGTTGTGAAAATTGTACGGGTGATGGGCAGATAAAAATTGAAATGCATTTCTTACCAGATGTTTTAGTGGAGTGTGATACCTGTCATGGCACACGTTACAATGCACAAACGTTAGAAGTTATGTATAAAGGAAAATCAATAGCAGATGTTTTAGCCATGTCGGTTTCCGAAGCCATGGAGTTTTTTAAAGCTGTACCTTCAATTGCTATTAAACTTAAAACACTGATGGATGTTGGTTTGGATTATATTACGCTTGGGCAAAATGCAACAACCCTTTCGGGTGGAGAAGCACAACGTATTAAGTTAAGTAAAGAGTTGAGTCGTAAAGATACTGGAAAAACACTGTATATTTTAGATGAACCAACAACAGGTTTACACTTTGCCGATGTTGATAGGTTAACAGGTGTATTACACCACTTGGTAGATTTAGGTAACTCTGTTGTTGTCATAGAACATAATTTAGACATGATTAAAAATGCAGATTATATTATAGATATGGGACCAGAGGGGGGAAATAAAGGGGGGCTTATTGTGGCGACTGGTACACCTGAAGAGGTGGCTGAAACGCATGAAGCAACAGGTTCATATACAGGAAAATATTTAGTAGAAGAGTTGAAGTTGGTGAAAAGTTAGTGAAAACTCTTATTTAAATATATTAAATTATTATATTAAAAGTAAATTAAGTGTTAATTAATTTTATTTGATGTATAACTATTATATTTAATTACAAAGAGGAGTAGATATGAGGAATATTAAATTTTATAGTTATACACTTGGATGTTCACTTATTCTATCTGCTTGTGGAAGTGTGGAAACTGCCACAGAGATTAAAAAAAATTCGGGTTACTTTGTAAGTAGTTTTAATGAGCGTATTGATTATACTTGTCTCAATGAACGCCGAACCATGACTGACAATGGTAAGTTTGAATGTGATTCATTTCCTATCTCTTTTTATATGGATGAGGTAAAGATAGGGGAAATTTCTAGCATACATAGCGATGGCTATGTATACCCTCAAGACATTATTCTTCTTGAAGATACTGTGCCTATTTATACGAGTGAGGGTAAAATAAAGTTTTTAGAGATAGAGTAAGTTTTTATTTTTGATTCAAAAGTCCTTTAGAAGGAAGCACTAAAGTGCTTCTTCATCCTCTTCACCTGTTCTAATTCTAATGACATTATTTACATCAGAAACAAAGATTTTTCCATCCCCAATCTTACCAGTTAGTGCATTTTCTTTAATAGCAGTAATTACTTTTTGGGCAAACTCTTCTGAACTAACATAAATTTCAATTTTAACTTTAGGAATAAATTCAACAACATATTCAGCACCTCTGTAGAGTTCTGTGTGTCCTTGTTGACGACCATATCCTTTTACTTCTGAAATGGTCATTCCTTCGATTCCAGCTTCTACTAATGCATCTTTTACATCTTCAAGTTTAAATGGTTTAATAATTGCTTCAATTTTTTTCATCTTTTGTTTTCCTTAGATACTTCGTTTAAATTCAGGGTACGCTTCCATACCACATTCAGTTTCATCAATTCCGACAAGCTGTTCTTCGTCACCAGCTGTTAATTGAAATATTTTGTTAATGATATATATTACCACAAATGAGAGAGGGAATACAATAGTACCCACAACAATTATACCTTTAATTTGGTTCCAGTAGCTAACAGACTCTACAAATATGGCTACAGCGAGTGTTCCCCAAATACCATTGACCAAGTGAACAGATAAAGCACCAACAGGGTCATCGAGTTTAAGTTTGTCAAATAAAGGTACAAAAAGAACCACCAACGCTCCCCCAATACCCCCAACTAAAATAGGAACATACATAGAAAATTGGTCAGGCCCGGCTGTGACTGAAACAAGTCCTCCTAATGCCCCATTGAGTATCATGGTAATATCAAACTTTTTATAACGAAAATAGGTTAAAGCCCATGCTGTAATTGCACCTGAAAGACCCCCTGTGTTAGTATTCATAATGGTCAAAGCAACGGCATCAGCATTTTCTTTGGAAGAGATAGCTCCTACAGAACCTCCATTAAATCCAAACCAACCAATCCATAATAAGAATGCCCCAAGGGTAACCAAGGGAATATTTGAAGCAGGAATAACTTTAACAGCACCATTTTCATGGTATTTTCCTTTTCTTGCACCCATAATAATGATAGCTGCTAATAAAGCCCATCCTCCTGTAGAGTGAATAACTGTTGAACCAGCCAAGTCAGACATGGCAGAGATATCTAACATCGTTCCCTCTAAGAAATTTGCTCCCCAAGTGATATTAACAATCGTGGGATAAATAAAAGCACCAACAGCAATGGTAAAAAGTGCTAGAGGTATAATTCTTGAACGCTCGGAGACACCACCTGACATAATATTAATAACTTTTCCTACGAATGCCATTTGAAAAAGGAAAAAAGCATATTTAGAAATACCCTCTTGATGATCCCATGAACCAAAAGCATATTCATACCCAATTAACATAAAACTCATAGAAGCTACGGCATAAATCATGACATTCATGGTGAGTACTGCTGTGACGTTTTTGGTACGAATAAGACCAGCTTCAAGCATGGCAAAACCAGGCACCATGAAGATAATAAGAACCATTGCAAAAATGGCAAAGAAAGTGTCAATAATATATGACGGATTGTCTAACATATTTTTTCCTTTTAATAAAAAATGGATTGATAATACCTTTAATCATTTTTAAAAACAAGAAAAACTTGATTAAAAAATGGGCAATTTAAAATAAGGTTACTGATGAAGATATTTTGTTTCTTTTGTAAAAAATTAAATGTTTATTAAGTGTTTATGGATTGTTTATAGAAGTAAATTATAATAATAAAGATTTAAGAGGTGTCAAGTGATGACCAATATAGAATTAAAAATAAGGATATAAAATGAAAAATTTACTTTTAAGTACAGTATTAGCTTTTGGAATGATGACACTCACAACAGGGTGTTCAAATCATGCAGAGGGAGCTAGTAAATGTGGTGCATCAAAATGTGGTACATCAAGTGCTAAAAAATGTGGTGATGCAAAAGATACTAAGAAATGTGGTAGTGATAGTAAGTGTGGAGCTAAATAAGCCTCCACTGTTAATAAGATGAGCCTAGCTGCTTGTCTTTTAACGCCCTTGACCAAGACTTTAATAGTTTTTTCTCTTCTCCTGTTAACTTAACCTCTTCATGTAAATATAAATAAGATTGAAGTGGCATACGAATGACAATGGCTTTTGGTAGCTTTTCAAGAAATTTTACTTGTTTCTCTTTACTATAGCTGTTCCATTTCGAAAAGTTCATAATATTTCGTGCATTTTTTACATTAAGTTGGGTGTACCATGAAATAGGAGCGATGTCATAATACCATGGTGCTTTGACTTGTGAAGAGTGACAATCATAACAAGAACGTTTTAAAATATTAAGTACCTCTTTGGGTGCTTGAAGTTCTTCATTTTTTTGTATGGGTTGAATAGCAGAAGTATTGAGTGAAAAAAATTGCATAATAATAAACAGTATAAGTACCCAAAACCAAAAACTTTTTAACATGATGACTCCTTAAGTGATAATTGAACGTATTGTAGTACTAAATTTTAAAAACTTGCGTATAAAGTAAAATAATCCAAAAAAACTTATGAAATAGAGTAAACTATTGGGAATATGTCTTAGTAGTGCATTAAAAAGAGAATCAAGGTTACCCTTATAGGTAGTTTTAGCCAAATTTGAGCTAACCCCAACTCTTTTCATAAATTTATTTACCCCTAATTTTTCAATTCCTTTTAAACCTTGTTCTCCATAGGTTGAAGCATAAAGAAAATTTTTTGTTGAAACATTGGGCATTTTTTGCATCTGTTTTAATGCTGTGTTATTGGTTGATTTAAGTAAAACTTGACTTTTTGTTCCAAAACGTGTGGCAAATTTATTAAATGATTTTAATTCATTTAGATTTCGACTTTTACTAAGGAGATGAAGGGTTTGATTAAGTCCTACTTTTTGCTTAAGTTGTTGTATGGGTTCAATCAGTGTTTGTATCTCTTTGAGTGATTTTGTCTCTTTTGCTCGTTCTATCTGTTTGAACAGTTTTGTTTGTAACCAAAGGGGTATTTTTTTCATGCGTTTTCCATACTTCAAAACTGAAATTGTGCCTTTGAGAGGGGCTGTAGCACCCAGTGAATAGACAGTACTAAGCGTTGCTAATAAACCAAGTGAAGAGAGTGCTAAAATAAGTTCGTCTACTTCTTCATTATTATTGTAATGCATCCCTTGAATAATTAAGTCACGTATATCTCCAATAACCAAAAAATCAGAGGCAATGGCAGAAGCACGTCCTATGTCATCATCGCTTCTTCCTTGCATTATGCCTTGGAGAACTTTATCTTTCTTATATTCAAGTGAATTACGCGTTGCTTGTATTTGGGCTAAGAGTTCGGAAGATTTTGGATTTTTTTTAACATAGTCATACGCTATAAAATAGTTTAGGTACTCTTCTGCTTCCACATATTTCTTTTGTTGTATCAGTGTTTCTGTGTGAGGTAGGGGGTCTATCTGAACGAGTGTACTGACATCAAAAGTTTTTCGCTCTTCTAAAATAAGAAGGGAAGCTGTAACGACTAAGAGTATGATTAGAGGAGTAAGTAGTTTAAACATGGTTGACTCCTCTTTTTATAAGTTAAATAAAAATTTCATCCAAAATGGTATTGACATAAGCATTGGCTTTAAATTCAATAAGGTCATTAGGCTGTTCACCTGTTCCTATAAAGTAAATAGGCATTTTTAATTCGTACGCAATAGAAAGAACTGATCCTCCCTTAGCTGTTCCATCCAGTTTTGTAATGATTATACCATCTATTCCTATAAGTTCGTTAAATACTTTTGCTTGATTAATACTTGAAGAACCTTGTGTCCCATCTAAAATTAGCATTTTTCTATGAGGAGCATTAGGCATTGCTTTGTCTGCTATACGAACCATTTTTTTAAGCTCTTCTCCCAAGTTAGTTTGGGTATGTAATCTACCAGCTGTGTCTAGGAGAACACGGTCAGCATTTTTGGCTTTGGCAGAAGAGATGGCATCAAAAACAACAGCTGAAGGGTCATGACCTTGTTGTGTTGAGACGATGGGAACGTCTAGTTTTTTAGCCCAACGGGTGAGTTGTTCTATGGCTGCAGCCCTAAAAGTATCAGCAGCCCCTAAGATGACTTTTTCACCTCTGTTTTTATGGTAGTTGGCAAGTTTTGCAATGGTGGTTGTTTTTCCAGCACCGTTGACCCCAATAATCATCTCCACAAAAGGTTTGTCTTTAATATTGTCTTTCCAATCCACATCATATTGAAAGACTGAAATAAGCGTATTGAAAGCATGTATTCTTTCAACTTTTTCTGGAAGTTCTTCTAGGAATTTTTCTACAAGTTCATAGTTTACATCAGCTTCGAGTAAAATATCTTCAAGCTCATCTTTGGTAATTTTTTTCTTTTTTTGTGGTGCTACCTCATGAATAGCTTCATTGGTTTTTTTAAAAACTTTTTTGAATATGTTAAACAATTTTGACCTTAGTTAGTTATTTTTGTAAGCAGTTGATTGATGTCACTCTCTATCATCTCTTCAGGTATCATACCTTCATAATGGGTAAAATATTTCCCTTTAACAAACACAATGGTTAAAGGCATGGGAAAATCTTCAGAAAGGGCAAGTTTTGGGGTAAGTATATTGAGAAATTTAAGATTTTCTTCTTGCGTTACGGAGACATAAAAAAGCATTTTTTGGGCAATAATAAACTTATTTAAGGCTTCGGTTGAAATGTCATCATGTACCAAGGAAGCCATTACAAATATATTTTCTTTGAACTTTTGTTGTAGTTTTGATAAATGGGGTATTTGTCCTCTACAAGGAGGACACCAAGTCGCCATGACGTTCATAATAATTATTGGTTGTTGAATGTTTTTAAAATTGTAGATATCATTACTAATATCTAGGATGTTTTCCTGTTCTTTTAAATCTTTAAAGGTATAGCTATATTCTATGACAGGTATAGGCTCTTTTTTGGGAGCTTCTTTAGTTTGCTTTAGTGCTGTAGTGATTCTTTTTTCTAAAGCATGAAAAACCATATCTAGGGTACTTTCTTCCTTTTCTTCTAGTGTGACCTCTTCTGAAAGAACCTTTTCTTCGATATTGATTGTTTTTGTGTCAGATTCTGGATGGTTTTTTTGAGAGTTTGTTTTTTCTTCACAGGCAGATAATATAAATAGGAGTGTAACTAATAGGAAATAAAATTTATGGTTCATCACTGTTATGGGGTCTTTTATAAGTAAATTTTAGTGATTATATCAAAAAAGTATAAAGTGTGCCATAATGGATAAAAAAACTTTTAGAAGTATTTGTATAGAAAAAGCTAAAAAAAACAAGCGTACCAATGCTTATAAAATTGACAAATTAGTGAATGGAATGCTCTATAAAGAGATAAAAAAAGTAAAAGCAAAAAATATAATGCTGTATATTCCATTAAAAATAGAGATTAATATAACAAGTTTAATTTTAAAGTTAAGAAAAGAGAAAAAAACCCTTTATGTACCGTTTATGGAGGGTGAAAGCTTTAGCTTGGTAAAATATAGACTGCCTTTAATTAAAAAACAATTTGGTGTCAAAGAACCTAAGAATACAAATAAATATAAGCATAAGATAGATTTAGCAATAGTTCCAATAATTGGGACAGACAGTACATTACGACGCGTAGGATTTGGCAAAGGATTCTATGATAGATTTTTTGAAACAAATCATACAAGAATTAACAAAATTTTATTTGTAGGAAGAGAATATTGTGTTTCATCTGAAATTATTTCTGATGATCATGATATTAAAGGAGATCTTTATCTGACAGCTAAAAATTGTCATTACAAAAGTTATTTGAAAAAAAAATCAAGGATTTAGGCTCCTTAGATGGAGGAATATATGATAGAGAATACATTAGTTGCACTACTGTTTATAATGCTTGGAGTAGCATTAACTTATTTGATTATGCGTAATGCAAATAAGAAGCAGTTCAAACATTTAGAAAATGAAGCCAGAGCAAAAGCCACGGCTATTGAGTATGAAGCTGAACATTTATTACATGAAGCCAATGTAAAAATTCAGCAAGATGAAGTTTTACTAGAGAAGAAATTTCAGGGTAAAAAATTATCCATCGTTAAACAAAAAACTGAGTTAGGCTTAGAATTAAAAGCATTACAAAAACAAGAGAATGAGATTTTTAAAATTAGAGAAAATCTTGATAAAAAGGAACAGGCACTTAATGCCTTAGAGATTCAAAAAAAGGAAGAGATATCTAAAAGCATTGCTTTACTTGAAAAATCAGCCTCTATGACCAGAGATGAGGCAAAAAAACATCTTTTGGAAGAATTAAAAAATGAATCGAAATTAGAGTTTGCACTAACGGTTAAGAAGTATGAAAAAGAAGCCCATGCAGAAGCGAAAAAGAAAGCAGACTATATTTTGTCTCAAGCTGTAACACGTTATGCAGGTGAGTTTGCAGGTGAACGACTCATGAACATTGTCACACTTCCAAGTGATGAGCATAAAGGTCGAATCATTGGTAAAGAAGGTCGAAATATTAAAAGTTTAGAACAGCTTTTGGGTGTTGATATTATCATTGATGAAACCCCTGGGGTCATACTTGTCTCTAACTTTAATCTTTATAGAAGAGCCATTGCTACTAAAACGATTAAGCTATTAGTAGAAGATGGAAGAATTCACCCAGGTAGAATAGAAGAAGTACATGCAAAAGTAGAAGCCGAATTTGAAGATAAAATCTTAGAAGAGGGTGAAAACATTGTTGTTGAGCTTGGTTTATATCCGATGCATGAAGAGTTAATGCGTCTACTTGGACGTATGCGATACCGTGCAAGTTATGGTCAAAATGCTTTAGCACACACTTTAGAAGTGGCTAAATTAGCAGCCATTATGGCTGCTGAAATGGGTGGTGATGAGAAATTAGCATTAAGAGCTGGACTACTACATGATATTGGTAAAGCACTAACTCAAGAACAGGGTGGAAACCATGTAGATTTGGGCGTAGAAGTTTGTCGTAGACATAATGAACATCCAACCGTGATTAATGCTATTTATGCACATCATGGACATGAAGAACCTGATGGAGTAGAGTCAGCAGCTGTTTGTGCAGCTGATGTTCTTTCTGCCACCAGACCAGGGGCAAGACGTGAAGTACTTGAAAGTTTTGTAAAGCGTGTTAAAGAAGTTGAAACCATAGCCCTGTCAAAAAAAGGGGTGATGGATGCTTACGCTATTAATGCAGGTAGAGAAATAAGGGTTTTTGTAGATGCTGGAAAAATTGATGATGCTTCGGTCTATTTGTTGTCTAAAGAGATTGCAAAAGAGATAGAAAATAAGGTACAATATCCTGGTGAAATTAAAGTAAATGTCATTCGTGAAAAACGCGAAATACAGTATGCTAGATAGTAAAAAATAAATATAAACAAAGAATAGGAGAAATAAATGAAACGAATAATTTTAAATATATTGGTCATTGCCATTGTGTTTATCACAGGATGTAATGCCAAAGATAGCAACAGTACAAACAATGCTGTTACAGAGGTCAAAAAATCAAATGATGTTATTGTGGTTTTAGAGACAAATCAAGGTAATATTGAGTTGAAAATGTTTCCCGATGTTGCTCCTTTGGCTGTAGAGAACTTTGTAACACATGCTAAAGCAGGTTATTATGATGGTTTGATTTTTCATCGTGTGATTAAAGATTTTATGATTCAAGGTGGAGATCCTACAGGAACAGGTAGAGGTGGTGAATCTATTTGGAAAAAAGAATTTGTTAATGAACATAAACCAAATGTAGTGTTTGACCGACCATTTTTACTGGCTATGGCGAATCATGGTCCAAATACCAATGGAAGTCAGTTTTTTATCACGACTGAACCTACCCCTTTTTTAAATGGAGGTTATACTATTTTTGGTGAAGTTCTTTCTGGACAAGAATCTGTGGAAAAAATTGAAACCACCAAAACAGCCAGAGCAGATAGACCTGTGGACAATCAAATTATAAAAAAGGCTACTGTTAAGTAATAATGCAAACAATTGACCTTAATACTTTACGTGAAGAGCGTTTAAAATGCCTTCACTGGAAAAATATAGAACCCTACTGGAAGGCGATACAGGCTCTTCCAACACCTAAAAATACCCAAATAAAACTTTCTGATGCTGTTGAAATATTGTGTGATGATTTGTCACAAGAAGAAGAGGTCTATATTTATGAAACAGCAAAATTAATGCATCCTTGGAGAAAAGGGCCTTTTCAAGTTTTTAAGACTTTCATTGATGCTGAATGGAAAAGTAATTTAAAATACAATTTACTCCGTCCACACTTTAATTTAAAAGATAAAATTGTAGGAGATATTGGCTGTAATAATGGTTATTATCTTTTTAGAATGATGGAAGATAAGCCTAAAAAATTAATTGGCTTTGACCCTTCTGCTGTGACTTATTGTCAATTTAGTTTTTTGAATCATTTTATACAAAGCGATATTAAATATGAACTGCTAGGGATTGAACACGTTGAGTATTATGAACATAAATTTGATGTTCTTTTTTGCTTAGGAGTACTTTACCATAGATCTGATCCTATTGGTATGCTTAAGTCTCTGTTTAAAGGCTTAAATCAAGGAGGAGAGCTTATACTCGATACTTTTATGATTGAGGGGGAAGATGATATTTGTTTAACGCCAAGAGAGCGTTATTCTAAGATGGGTAATATCTATTTCATTCCAACGGTAAATGCACTTAAGAATTGGTGTTATAGAGCTGGGTTTGAAGCCATCGAAGTGTTGGATATTGTCAAAACAGAGCATGAAGAACAACGAAAAACAGAATGGATTAAGACCCAATCATTAGATGATTTTTTAGACAAAGAGGATCAGAATAAAACAGTAGAGGGTTACCCTGCACCTAAAAGAGTTTACATTAAGGCTAAAAGGTTGAAAAAATAGTCAAAAGTGAAAAAAAATCTCAAAAGTGTCAGAAATAAGGTATAATTAAAGAAATATAAGTAGTTTCTTAAAAATTACTAAACTTATAAAATAATATTATTTTTTTATTAGTGTGTATATTACATATTTTGATAAAAATATATAGGATAAAGATGAGAATATTAACTATTGGGTTTGATGACGAATTCACTAAAGAGTTAGAAATTGAGCTTGAAAAATATTTTATCTGTATCGTTGATGTTGCCAGAGATTTATATGATGCAACCAATTTTACAGACTTTCGCCATTATGAATTGATTATTGTTGTTGATGAAGGTGAAAAATATACTTTAGAAAAGTATAGTAACGAAGTGAAAAAGAAAAAAAGAGAAACAAAAATTATTGTTTTAACAGCCAATGAAAAAAATCAAATTGCACTTTTTGGTTTAGGGGTAGACGATGTTCTTGTTAACTTTATTGATTCGCCAGAAGTGATTGCTGTACGGGTACTTTCAAATATGAGAAAACTTTTTGGGACACAAATAGATGTGGGTAAACTAGTGATTGATATTGCAAATAAAAAGATTGAGTATGATGATAAAATTGTCTCTCTAAATGGCAAAACATTTGATATCTTAGCCTATTTAGCACTGCGTGAAGACAGAGTTTTTTCTAAAGATGAGATTATAAATGCACTGTGGGAAGAACCAGAATATGTTTCTGATAATACCGTTGAAGTAGCCATTAATCAAATTAGAAAACGATTAAAAAGTATTCTTGGTTTCCAAGTGATACATACGGTAAGAAGAAGAGGGTACAAGTTTTCATATGAAAAGTAGGGGTAAACCCTACGAGTTTTTAACTGTGTTAATCCAATAAGACATGACTTTTTGTTCTTGTTTTAAAGTCGTACTCATACCATGACCAGGGTAGATGGTGAAGTCTCCATCAATTTTCATGGCTTTTTCTAAACTTTTGACCATTTTATCTCCCGATGAAAATGGAAAATCCCAACGTCCTATGGATTGTTGAAAAAGAAAATCACCAGAAAACCAAACATCTTTTATTTCTATAATAGAGTTTCCTGGGGTATGTCCAGCAAATTGTCTATATTGAATTTCAATACCTTGTATATTGATTTTTTCATCTCCCTCAACCAAATAATCAGCTGTCGACTCTGGAACATTTTGTCCTAAAGGACAACGCTCCAACATAAAAGCATCTTCTTTTTGAATGTAGAGAGGTATATTAAATTCATTTTGAAGTATATCATTTGACCAAACATGATCAAAATGTCCATGGGTATTTAAGATAGCAATGGGATTGCTTGTGTTCTCTTTTACCCATTGTGTAGCTCCCATGCCAGGGTCAATAATCAAGTCTTTATTATCTATGGTAACAATATAACAATTTGTTTGGGTAGCCCCCATAGGTTTAAATTTTATTTCCATTATGATGCCTTTAGGTTATAATATGCTATGAATTTTTATAAAATATTAGAAGAAGCGATAGAGAGTGATTGCATCGCTACTAAAGAAAAATTAACAGAGCAATGTTTGCTGTATTGTAGCCAAAATGAAGTAATAAATGAGCTTGAAATAAAACCCAAAAATTTTACTTCCCCTTCTTATATAAATAAATGTCAGATAGTTGAACCAAAGGCACTAAAAACACGTAAAGATTTTCATACCAAAGAAGGATTAGCTACCCTTGTTCATGCAATTGCACACATTGAATATTCAGCCATAGATTTAGCGTTAGATGCTGTTTATCGTTACCCTCATATGTGTCAATCCTATAAAGTAGATTGGTTGGAAGTTGCTCAAGATGAAATTAGACATTATTTGATGCTAGAGGAACTTTTAGCTGAATTAGGATTTGTTTATGGAGACTTTTCGGTACATTCTGGGCTTTTTGATGCCTTGGTTGAGACGGCAGAAAATCATTTGGATAGAATGGCTGTAGTGCCACGTTATTATGAAGCCAGTGGTTTAGATGTAACACCTCAGATACTAAAGAAGCTTGACAACAAAAAAAAGTTACCTTTTGTAGCAAAATTTATTAAGATTTTAAATATTATTTATGTTGAAGAGATCGAACATGTGCAAAAAGGTGACCATTGGTTTAAAGTTTTATGTAAAGAAGAAAACAAAGATATTAATATTTACTTTGAAATTTTAAAAAAATATAAGATTATGGACAAAAATAGACCACATTTGAATAAAAAAGCCAGAATAGAAGCAGGGTTTACAATTTCAGAGATAGAGTTATTAGGTAAAAGCTAAGAATAAATAGTCATAATCCTTGATTATATATTAAAAGTTTAACATAAATACAAAAATAACTAAAAAAAACATTATTAAATATATTGTGTTTAACATTATATTTAATATAAATAGAGTATAATCATTCTACATAAAATTAAATAAAAGTGAAAAAAATGCAAAATACAATAGAATTTTTTAAACCATCGATTCAGGAAAATACAAAAAAATATATAGATGATGTTTTAAACTTTTCAGATAATGGAAAAGTTGAAAAACTTGAAAATGCTGTTAAAAAGTTTATTGGTTGTGAACATGCACTTGCTACAACCAGTGGAACTGCTGCCTTGCATCTTGCCATGTGTGCTTTAGATTTTAAAAGAGGAGATAAGGTAATCTGTAGTATTAATGTTTTTCCCTCAATACCTCAGGCTGTAAGACATTTTGATGCTGAACCTATATTTGTAGATATTGAAGGAGAAAACTATAATATAGACTTGGTAAATTTAGAAGCTGCCTTAAAGAAAAATAAAAGTAAAAAGCTCAAAGCCATTGTGTTAAATCATATGGCAGGAAACATTGTGGATTTGGAAGCTGTTTATGAAATGGCTAAAGAATATAATGTAAAAGTTATTGAAGATGCATCAAATGCTTTAGGGGCTAAATATAAAGGAAATTATATTGGAAATACAGGTGCAGACATCACGGTATTTTCATTTGCACCACATTTATGTAACTCCACGGTTAATGGGGGAATTCTTATTTGTAAAGAAGCATCGGTTGATGAACGTGCGAAACTCCTTAGTTTTCATGGTATGAAAAATAGACAGTGTGATACATTCGGTACGGTAAACTATATTTATGATGTCGTAGATATTGGTTGGAAGTATGATTTAAGTCAATTAGAAGCAGCCTACTGTTTGGCTGAATTTGAAGCACTTAATAAGACCTTACGAAGACGAAAAGAGATTGCTGGTATTTATAGTAAAGAATTGGCTGATATCAAACATGTTAGCTTACCTAAAATTGAAAATGACGCTGTACTCTCTCAATACATTGTAGAGATTGACAAAAATCGTGATCATTTTGTGGGTCAATTAAAAAATGAAGGTATTAATATTTCTGTACACTATATGCCTCTACATTTAACAGAGTATTATAAACAAAAATATACAATGAAAGTTTTTGATTATTCTGTTGCATTGGGTTGTTTCCAACGGGTTATGTCTTTACCTATGTATGCTTCTTTAACAAATGAAGAAATTAAGCGTGTTTGTACAGCCATTAAAAAAGTTGCGAATGCACACATCTAAGTTAACGCTTTTTTTTGAACGGCTTTTTTTCAAACCCAATCTTTTTGATTGGGTTTTAATTTTACTTCTTTCCCCCTTTTCTCTTATCTATGCTCATATTATGTTGTTCAGACGTTTATTTACTTTTAAAAAATCTTATGCTGTACCCATTGTGAGTATTGGAAATTTAACAGTTGGTGGTTCAGGTAAAACGCCTTTTGTAATTGCTTTAGCCAAACATTATGATAATGCTTATATTATTTCCAGAGGTTATGGACGAGAGAGTAGGGGCTTAGTTGAAGTGAGTAGAAGAGGGCAAATTCTTACAGATGTCTTTAACTCTGGTGATGAGGCAATGCTTATGGCGAAATCTCTTCCAGATGCTTCTGTCATGGTCAGTGAGAATCGTGAAGTAGCGATAGAGAAAGCCATTGAAAACAGTGCAAAGGTGATTTTTTTAGATGATGGCTTTAATAGAGTCAACATTAAAAAATATGAAATATTACTGTTTCCGAAAAAAATTGTTAATTATTTTACCTTTCCAGCTGGACCTTTTAGAGAATTTTTCTTTATGAAGTATTTTGCCAATCTAGTTTTATATGAAGAGATAGACTTTAAAAGAATCGTTGAAACAGAGAACAAAACAGAAAAAATGTTATTGTTAACAGCCATTTCTAATCCAGAAAGATTAAAGCCTTTTTTACCCAAAGGTGTGGTAGGAGAAGTTTATTTGGATGACCATGCCTATTTTAATGAGCGAGAAGTAGAAGAAAAATTTGTAAATTCAACTGCTACTTCTCTTTTGGTCACGGAAAAAGATGCAGTCAAAATGAAAGAGTTTAAGTTTCCTTTGTCAGTCATGAAGTTAAAATTACAAATTAAAAATCAAGCCTTAGAAAATATTCATAAATACATAGAGGAACATGCAAATGAAAGATAAAATAGAAGTCGTTAAAACACTCTTAGAAGCTTTACCCTACATTAAAAAATTTAGAGATGAAAAAATAGTCATTAAGTATGGTGGTTCAGCACAAACTTCAGAAGTTTTAAAACAAAAATTTGCACAAGATATTGTACTCTTACATACCGTGGGAATGAAGCCAATTGTGGTTCATGGTGGAGGAAAAAGCATTACTGATATGTTAGATAAGTTGGGTGTTGATACCAAGTTTGTAGATGGACAGCGTGTGACGAGTAAAGAAGTGATGCGTATAGCAGAAATGGTACTTTCTGGCTCTATCAATAAAGAAATTGTCTCTCTTTTAAACAATCAAGGGGGTAAAGCTGTTGGTATTTCAGGTAAAGATGCTAATTTTTTAGAAGCGATTCCTAAAGATTTTGAGAACTTTGGTTACACAGGGGTGATTCAACATGTTAACCCCGAAATAGCTTGTAATATTATTGATGATGGTTTTGTTCCTGTGATTGCTCCGATTGCTGCTTCATCAAATGTGGGTCACCCTGGCTTTAATATCAATGCTGATTTAGCAGCCAGTCAAGTAGCCATAGCACTACAAGCTAGAAAAGTAGTATTTTTAACCGATACACCAGGTGTTTTAGATGCCAATATGGAACTGATATCAACCATGGACATAGATAAAACAAATGCACTTAAAAAAGAGGGTACGATTAATGGTGGTATGGTACCCAAGGTAGATGCTTGTATTGATGCCTTACGTGGAGGTGTTAAAAAAGCACATATTATTGACGGTCGCGTAGAACACTCTATTTTATTGGAAATTTTAACTTCTTCAGGTATTGGGACTTGTATTGAGTTATAAACTATTGATTCATATTTTATAATATTTTTTACTTAGAATAATAAGTTACATTAATTTTAAGGATTTAACAAGTTTATCAATTTATTTGTTTAATTCTTAGTATTTGCAGTATAATATTGCATGAATGAGAGTATAAAAATATTTCTTGAAGACCTTAAAAACTCCTTTAAAGACCTTCTTCCTATTATTATTGTTGTAGCATTTTTCCAAACTTTTATTATTCAAGCAATGCCTGAAAATTTACTATCTATTACTATTGGTTTAACCATTGTCGCTATAGGATTAGCATTGTTTATTAGAGGTTTGGAGCTGGGTATATTTCCGATTGGTGAAAATTTAGCCGTTGATTTTGCTAAAAAAGGTTCAGTTTTTTGGCTTTTGCTTTTTGCATTTACCATTGGTTTTTCTACTACGGTTGCTGAACCAGCATTGATTGCCATTGCCCAAAAAGCAGCTGTTATTTCAGGTGGATTAGTAGATGCTTTTTGGCTTAGAATGACGGTAGCACTCTCGGTTGGATTCGCGATTACCTTGGGTACTTTACGGATTTTATTAGGGCATCCTATTCAGTATTATATTATTGCTGGATATATCCTAGTAGTTGTGGTTACTTTTTTTGCACCCAAAGAGATTATTGGGTTGGCTTATGATAGTGGAGGAGTGACCACCTCAACGGTTACCGTACCGTTAGTAGCAGCATTGGGTATTGGACTCTCTTCAAGTATTAAAGGGCGTAATCCAGCCATTGATGGGTTTGGGCTTATTGCTTTTGCTTCTTTGACCCCTATGATATTTGTGCAAGTTTATGGCATTATTGTTTATTCATTTGGAGATGCTTCTACGGTTCTTAATACGCTTACTGTAGCACAAGAAGTAGTTAAAGAAGAAGGTTTTTCACTCAAAGAGATATTTTTTGGATTTTTGGGAGTTATTAAAGATGTTGCTCCTATTTTAATTGTAATTTTCTTTTTTCAATATGCCATTATTAAAAAATCTGTACCCTATTTACCTAAAATCATTGTTGGTATTGTTATGGTTATTTTAGGACTTGATGCTTTTATTGTTGGTTTGGAAATGGGACTTTTCCCTATTGGAGAGAGCATTGCATTTGCATTAACTTCTATGGGGAATAATGGGCTGATTTATCTTTTTGCCTTTCTCATTGGTTTTTCAACCACCATGGCAGAACCAGCATTATTGGCGATTGCCATTAAAGCAGAAGAGATTTCAGAGGGTAACATAAAGCAAAATGTACTGCGTTTTGTGGTAGCATTAGGAGTGGCAATTGGGATTGCCTTAGGTGCTTATCGTTTGGTTTCTGGTGACCAAATTCACTATTATATTATTGCAGGATATTCAATTGTTATCTTATTAACGTATTTTGCACCCAAATATATTATTCCCATTGCCTATGACAGTGGAGGAGTGACTACTTCAACGGTGACCGTACCCTTGGTAGCAGCTTTAGGATTAGGGTTGGCACAAAATATTGAAGGAAGAGACCCTCTTATTGATGGATTTGGGCTTATTGCTTTTGCTTCATTGTTTCCCATGTTAACGGTGATGGGCTATGGAATTTATGGTGATTATAAAAAACGACAATTAAATAAGGAGACTGCATGAAGTTTACAGCACTGGTTGCAATAATTGAAGATAAAGATGAGGAAGCAGCGATTGATGTGGCAAAAGAAGCTGGAGCAGGTGGGGTAACCATCCTTCATGGTAAGAACATTGGTTTAGAAGAGAAAAAAGTCTTTTTTGGTTTAACTTTAGAAGAGAATGTTTCTGTATTACTTTTTGTTTTACCGAGAAAACTTTCGATGAAAGTGATGAAGGCTATACGTAGTAAATTTGATTTAGACAATGCTAAAAATGCTGGATTGGTATTTACTTTACCTTTAAGTCATGTGGCAGGTTTAGACATGAATGAATTGCATAAATTTGAAGATGATATTAAGTCAATGATATAGTCTAAAATGTTAAAATATATTTTGAAATATTTAAAAAAGGAAGATTAAATGTTAGTTGAAAATGTGATGACTCCAGCAGCAGGACTTATTAAAATCTCTCCCATGTCAACCGTACGTGATGCGTTAAAACTTATGAAAGAAAATAAAGTTCGTTCTGTTATTGTAGAAAAAAATGGTGAGCATGGTGCTTATGGTTTGGTTACTTTTAAAAATATTCTGCAGAGTATTGTTGCTGAGGACGGTGATATAGATTTATTGAATGTTTATGATGTTGCCAACATGCCAGCTTTTTCTGTTTCGGGGAAATTAGACATACAGTATGCAGCTAAGTTGATGATAAATTCAAGTATTAAACGTTTGCTAGTGATTGATAACAATGAACTTTTAGGTATTTTGACCATGTCAGACATTGTGGGTGTATTGATGGACAGTGTTGAAGAACTCTAAAGTTTAATCATGCAAATAATCTTTGGACCCGTTAATTCCAGACGTTTTGGAAAATCTTTAGGCATAGATCTAAGCCCTTCAAAAAAACAGTGTAATTTTGATTGTCTCTATTGTGAATTAGCTCCAGCACCAACAGTAGATGCTTATGATGAGGTGGTTTCAGTAGAAGAGATTATGAAGGCACTGAACAACACCTTAGGTGAACATCAAGACATTGATGCCTTAACCGTTACAGCTAATGGTGAACCCACTCTCTACCATCATTTATCAGAACTTATGGATGAGATTAACAAGGTAAAAGGCACTATCAAAACGCTTATACTCTCTAATGCTGCGAATATTCATGAACCTTCTATTCAAGAAGCATTGCAAAAATTTGATACGGTTAAACTCTCTTTGGATTGTGCAACGCCACGTTGTTTAAAACGTCTTGACAGAGCGCATAAAAGTATTGATGTTGAAGAGATTAAATCTGGCATGTTAAGTTTTAAAGCGAAGTTCTCTAAACCTTTGATTATTGAAATTCTTTTTGTTAAAGGAGTTAATGATGGCGAGGAAGAGATAGAAGCTTTAAATAAGTATCTACTAATGCTTAAACCCACTCGTATTGATATTGGAACAATTGATAGACCTCCTGCTTATTATGTTGAGCCTTTAGCCTATGAAGCGTTACGAAAAATATCTTTAAAGTTTGATGCAAATTTACCTATTTATATTGCCTCAAGAAAAACTGTCATAGGTGAACCTTCAGCTTATTCAAGAGAAGATATTTTAGAAACCATTAAAAAACGACCTCTTACTCTGGCTGATATCGAAGTATTGTTTGATAGTGCAAGTAAAATAAGATTGAAAAAACTGATAGATGAAAAAAAGATAGAGATAGAAAATTGTGCTGGGTATGATTTTTTTGTAAAAAATACTTAGGGCAAGTGCTAAAAGCATAAAAATCTCTTGACATAAAAGAAGTTTTTGCCTATAATTGCACTCCAATTTAAACATTAGCGTTAAATTATTTGTTCCGGATTAGCTCAGTGGTAGAGTAGATGACTGTTAATCATTTGGTCGTTGGTTCGAATCCAACATCCGGAGCCATATAAAAAACATTGTAACTTCTGTTCCGGATTAGCTCAGTGGTAGAGTAGATGACTGTTAATCATTTGGTCGTTGGTTCGAATCCAACATCCGGAGCCACTTTTTCGAGAATTCCCACATTAAAATTTATTATTTCAAGCTATCAGTAGAGTAGGAATATTTATGGCTCTCTTTAGAGAACTCTGCTTAATAAATTATCGTTTTTAATCCCATATGTGATAGTATCTTTTACTTAATAACAAAATAATAAGGCGTTATTGTATTTTAATCATAGGAAGAGTTATAAATGAAAATTTTGTCTATATATATTATTTGGTTATTTAGTTTTTTTACACTTATTCTTTTCTATTTCTTAGGGACAGAACTCGGACATCTTAGTATTGCTAAACTTGCTGAATATCATTATAGTCAGAAAATGGAAAACAAACTTGAAATTCTCTCTTTGAACATAGAAGAATATCCAAAAATAAGAGCTGAAATTAAGATTAATGATCAAGCATTACTAACACTTAATGGTTTCCCTGATAAGCAGAATATGGATTTAAATTATCATTTAAGAGGCGATACCTTTACTTGGGATGGATATTCGATTGATACCCCTGCTGATGTCACAGGTAAGATGAGAGGAGCATTTTCTAATTTATTTATTTCTGGTAAAGGTAAAATTTTTGATGGGAATATTACGTACTCTTTTATTAGAAAACCCAACCGTTTAGAAACAATGAAATTAGGATTACAGTCCGTGAACTCTGAGCCTTTGTTAGAGTTTTTAAGTTATAAAGATCTTTTGAGAGGTGAGGTAGATGTTTTTATGGATTTTGATTATTTTACTTCTTATCGAAGAGAAGGCTCGGTTAAAGTTAGAATGAATAAAGGTACAATACCTAAACTTTCAGAAGAGATTGAAGTGGATCTTGATGCTGAAGTTTTGGTTAAGGATTTATTACATGAATTTTTTGCTGACATAAAATCAGACCTTGGAAAGTTACGTGTTGCCAATGGACATTATAATCGAGCTGCAAACATAACAACAGCAGATTATGGTTTACATGTGAATGATTTGTCAGATTTTGAAGATTTTTTAGACCATAAATATCATGGTTCTCTTAATACAGCTGGTAGTTTAAAATATGATAATGGAGACTTATCGCTTATTGGAGATACCATAAGTTATGGTGGATTTTTAGATTATAATTATAGAAATCAGTACTTAGATATGAATTTTAAAGGGGTTTCTTTAGAGCAAGTTTTGCAGCAGCTCTCTTTTCCTGCTTTATTAAGTGCTAAAATAGAGGGCTCAGCTTCTTATGATATTGCAAATGATCTTATTTTAGTCAATACAAAATTAAAAGAAGCACGTTTTAGAAGAACAAAAATGACCGATACCATTTATGAAATGATAGGAATTGATGTATTAAAAGATGTTTATGATGATAGTGTTTTTACAGCAGGCTATCAAAACTATACTTTAACCTCTCTTTTAGAGATTGAAAATGGGATTAATCATCTTTATTTAAAAGATACACGCATGAACTCGAAGACCAATACTATTGAAGCTAATTTTGAAGTATTACTTGATGGGGAAGAGTTTGTTGGTGAAATTTCTGGTACGCTCGAAGATCCAAAGGTGAGTTTAGATATGACTCAACTTATTGGATATCAAATAAACAAAAGCATAGACACTTTTTTTGGAACAGGTAAGCCCCTAAATAGAAAAAATGCCGAAGAGAGGTTAGATGAGATGCAAAATGAATTAAATAATCAAATGCAAAATTTTGAAATGGAAAATGTTGAACGAAAAACACGTTCATTTTTAGATGGTTTCTTTGATTAAAATCATTTAAATATAGCAAATTTTGTTCAAAAGTCCACTTATGTTAAAAAATCAGATTAATATCACAATTCTTACACAAAGAAGCTTTAAAATATTAATCGAACAATATAATTAAACATTAAAGGACAAATATGAGCAATATAGTTAAATTCATTGCAATGGGTGTACTGATGCACTCAGCTGCATGGGGTGCTTCTACAGCAGTATGTAAAGGTTGTCATGGACAAAACTGGGAAAAGGCAGCGATGGGGAAAGCTAAAGTTGTAAAAAATATGAGTAAAGCAGAGATTATTACAGCACTTAAGGGATACAAAACTGGTTCTTATGGAGGACCGATGAAAGGGCTTATGAAAGCACAAGTTATCAATCTAAGTGTAGCCGATATTGAAAAAATGGCTGCTTCAATTAAAAAATAATACTTTGCTTTAATAGTCATTCATATGCTAAAATCAAAAGTTGCACTTTCTGCCTGTCTTTTAGGTTGTACTTGTCGTTATGATGGCAATAATAACTTGAATGAAAACCTATTGATTCTTTTAGATGCTTATGAAATAGTGCCTTTTTGTCCAGAAGACCATTGTTTTGGAACACCTCGACCTACCATGGATTTGGTTAAAAATGAGGATAATGTGGAGGCTATTTCAAATGAAACCCAAAAAAATATCTCCAGACCCATTAGGGAATATGCTCAAAATTTTTTTAGGGTTAATCCAAACATAACTTTATTTATAGGAAAAGACAGAAGTCCTTCTTGTGCTGTAAAAAGTGGAAAAATCTATGACGTTGAGAAAAACTTGTTAGATAAAAAAGGAACAGGTTTAATGGCACAAGTAGCTTTAGATTTAGGCATAGAGTCTTGGGATGCTGAGACTTATGAGGCTAGTCATACTTCTTAAATTGTTCTAGCCATTCAATATCTACGTTGCTTAATTTTCCTATTTTATTGATGAGTCCTTTTTTAATAGAATTTAAATCTTCAAGTTCTAAATATTCTAAATAATTTGGGTTAATGGTGGTTTTTTCTTCAGGCTTATAAGAAAGTAGGGCTTCTATCTCTTTTAGTAATGCTTCTTTTTTATTTATAGGATTTTTATTTTTCATTTGGCTATACTAGCGAAAAAATTATAAGGATTTACCCATGTTAGAAATTGGCGATGAAATACCAGCTTTTTGTTTAGCAAATCAAGATGAAGAAGAGATATGTTTTAGAGACATTAAAGGACGTTGGGCAGTAATTTATTTTTATCCAAAAGATAACACACCAGGATGTACCACAGAAGCCTGTGATTTTACAGCTGCATTACCTGATTTTACAGAAATGGAAGCCATTATTTTAGGAGTTAGTCCAGACAGCCCTAAAAAACACCGAAACTTCATTGAAAAGAAAGAACTAAAGATTACGCTTTTAGCTGATGAAGAGAAAGAGCTTTGTAAAAGTTTTGGTATGTGGCAACTTAAAAAGTTTATGGGTAAAGAATACATGGGCGTGGTGAGAAGTACGTTTTTAATAGCACCTAATGGAACATTGGCCTATAAATGGGAAAAAGTTAGGGTTAAAAATCATGTGCAAGAAGTGAAAGAAAAGCTAATAGAGTTACAAAAGTAATTCTATTAGAATAAGTCCAAATCACTATCTGGATTTGTGGCTGAAGCCGAGACCCTTGGTAAAGGAGATATATCGGTATAGAGTTCAGTTATGACCCCATTTCTTGCATTGTAAACACCTTTGGGTCGTGTAAACTTTCTAGGCATATCTTTGTAAAGTTCATTATGTAACTTATTTAAAAAGTAAGCAAAGGCAGGAGCTGCTGCTCCACCTCCTGTACCACCACGACCTATTGGCTTGTTGTTATCTCTTCCAACCCAAACAATCACTTCAGTTGTTGGAGAATAACCACAGAACCATGCATCAACATTTTTATTGGTTGTTCCTGTTTTTCCTCCAACTTCTACACCTTTAACTCGAGCATTTTTCCCCGTTCCTCTAGTGACAATGTCTTTTAAAATATCAGTCATTAAATAGGCTTGTGCAGGAGTGGTAAAGTCATTAATCTCCTGTGTTTTACCTTCATAGATTACCGTACCATTTCGCGAAAGTACTTTGGCAATAAGTCGAGGTTCTATCATATGCCCTCCATTGGCAAAGGCAGAATATATTTGTCCCATCTTCACAGGACTTAGCCCAAGGTTTCCTAATGAGACGGACATGTCTTGAGGAATTTTAGGCACATTTAGTTTTTCTAATCTTTCCAAAATATTTTTAAGACCAACTTCCGTTACAAGGTTGATGGTGGCTAGGTTTCGTGAATGTACCAAAGCTTCACGTAGTTTTACAAAGCCTTTGAAGTTACCTTCATAGTTTTTAGGTCGCCAAATTTTACGTTTTCCATTACTATAGTATTGGAAAGTTCGGGCAATATCGGTTAGCTCTGTACCTGGGTTATAGCCCATATCTAAGGCAACTTGATAAATAAATGGTTTAAAAGCTGAACCTGGTTGACGGGTCATCATACTAGCACGATTAAAGGCTGATTTTTTATAATCTACTCCACCTACCATTGCTTTAATATTTCCTGTTTTGTTTTCCACGGCTAAAATAGCACCATTTAAACTGGTTGTTGCAAGCTTTTCACGTTGCTTTTTGACAATCTTTTTATGGGCATACTTCAAAGCTTCACGTGCAATTTTTTGTTGTTCCATATCAATGGTGGTATAGATGGTATAGCCACCTGTACGGATATCGGGGAACTCTTTTTTCATTCTACGCACAACTTCATCAGTGATGTAAGGAGCAATATTTTGAGTCAAGGTATCTTTATAGATGGTTGGAATTTCTTTAATGGCATCAAGATAAGTTTCATGTGTAATCCAGCCAAGTTTTTTCATTCTTGATAAAATGGTACTGGCTCTGGTGAGTGCTTTGTCTAAGTTGCGAGTAGGGTCATAGGCACTGGGTGCTTTCATAAGACCAGCTAACAGTGCTGACTCTTTGAGTGTGAGTTGGTCTAACTCTTTTCGGTAATAACCTTTGGCTGCTGTCTTAATTCCATAATATCCATGACCAAAAAACATTTCATTTAAATACCGTTCTAATATCTCTTCTTTGGTAAGCTCATTTTCAATTTTCATTGACATAATGGCTTCTTTCATTTTACGAGAATAGCTACGCTCATTGGTTAAAATGGTGTTTTTAACCAGTTGTTGAGTTAAGGTACTTCCCCCTTCCACATTACGCCCTGCTTCATAATTTCGTAAAGCAGCTCGTATGATTGCATCAGGATTAACACCATTATGTTCGAAAAAGCGTGTGTCTTCTATCGCCACTAAGGCTTCGACCACATAACCGGGTATTTCATCATATTTTGCATAAAGCCTATGTTTTCCTTTGAAGACATAGGCTATTTTATTACCTTTTGCATCTAAAATAACTGAAGAAGTTTGGGGTTTATAATTTATAAGTTTACCTGTGTCAATTCTGATTTCATTGTAGGCATAGATAAAGGCAGCAAAGAGTGCTAGTGCAAAGATAATAGTGAGTAGAATTGAACCTTTTATCAGTTGGTTAACCATTGCAAAAATTCCTTTTATTTGTAAAGCACATTATAGCTTAATAGACTGATAAAGCATTGACTTTAATGTTTCTAAAGTAGGACCAAGGCGAGGTATGATACGTAAAATTGGTTCGTGGACAGTTGGTTGACGAATTGCTCCTACTAAGTAGCCCGATGTCTCTAGTTTTTTTTGCGTAGTTAAAGCCATTTGATTATTTGGCATAGGCATGCTAATAATAAGACTGTTGGTATTTATCGTTAAAATAGTATTCACGGCTTCTTGGCGAATTTTAATATTTTGGTATAATTTTGAACTATTTTCTGAAACATATTCGATATTAACCAAGGCTAGAGCTGTGTCAATCACTGATGGGGCAGTAGAGTAAATAATGGGTTTTCCACGATTAACAAGAAAAGAGATAATATGCGAAGAAGCCAAAATATATGCCCCATAAGAGCCATAAGCTTTTCCAAGTGTTCCCATTTTTATGTGCCGTTCATGGGGGGTGATGTTGTGGTATTCAAAAACCCCTAAAAGCTTTTGACCCAATACTCCAGCTGAGTGTGCTTCATCAACAATGAGTAAAGCTTCATAGGTATCAGCCAGTTCAAATATCTCTTTTTTACAGACAATTCCTGACATAGAATAGACCCCTTCAACAGCAATAATTTTACGTTCTCCAGAAAATTGTTTGAGTTTTTCTTCTAAATCATCGGGGTCATTGTGTTTAAACTTTATGACTCTATCAGCCAAAAGAGCTGTTGCCATCATCCCTGATGCATGGTAATCTTCATCTATAAAAAGCATGTCTTTTTTACGTACCAATGCCTCTATAAGTCCCATATTGGCTAAAAATCCAGAACCTACCACAATCCCTTCTTCAAAGCGATTAAGCATGGCTAACTTCTCTTCAAAACGCTTATGAATCTCATGATAACCATTCACCAACATACTAGATTTTGGTGCATGGTTTTCATAGTCATTCACAAGGTTTAGTGCTTTTTGAAGTTGCTCTTTGTTATTGGCTAACCCTAAGTAGTCATTGGAAGCAAAGTCTATTAATTCTTTATCCCACACTTTTCTTTGACGAAATCGTCCAGATTTTTTGAGGGCATTGAGTTCTTTTTGGTACATGTTTAAAGTCTTATTTCATTGGTGAATTTTAAAGGGTTTAGTGTAGCATTTTTTGTATTAACTATATAGTCTAAAATCGTATAAACAGTATTAACACTAACAGCATTTCCTGCTTGTTTATAAAGTTGATGATTGCTTACACCTGCTTTACTTGAGTTAATAAAAAAATCATTATCAAATCCTTGAAGTTTAAGTGTTTCCCATGGCGTTAGTTTTCTAATATTATGGGTTGCTTCTTCCTCTTTAGAAAAATTATTTTTTAAATAAGATGTTTGACAGTCAGCATCTAAAAACTCTTGAGAATAGTAGTTGTCTTGACAGGCTCTATGCATTTTAACCATGGTAGCTGTGAGTGGTCTTGCTATGAGCTGATTTATTTGTGAATTTGACTTGAAGTTTTTTGTTCCATTTGAGAGAATCGTTGGTTTTATTTTTTCTGATAAATAATATTTGTCTTCTACTCTATCTTGGTCAAGAATACCATCCATTACATCTAGATACGTATTGATACTTCTATTTTTTAGTTTGCTAAAGTGTTCTTGAATATATTGTGCATTAAGCATATCAGTTGGGGTACTTAAATCTTTTCTACTTGCAAATATATAGAGCCGTCTTCTGTGTTGTGGTAGACCAAAGTCAGAGGTGTTGAGTACCTCTTCTTGTACAGTATATCCATGCTCTTCTAACTCGTTCTTTAACTGTTGGTAGGTAGAACCTTTATCATGCGTATAGAGGTTACGTACATTTTCAAGTAAGATATATTTTGGTTTTTTGATGTCTACAAGTTTCATAACTGAGAAAAAGAGTCCACCTCTTTCATCTTTTAAGCCCAGTTGTTTTCCCATCATGCTAAAGGGTTGACAAGGAAAACCTCCAAAGACAATATCAAAGTCTGGTAAATCTTTTATACGTTGTGTATCTTGTACAAAAAGTTCTATATCGCCAAGTTCAATTTCATTATTGGTGTTGTAATTAGCTTTATAAGAAGTTATGGCATATTTATCTATTTCAGAAAATGCAACACATTGCGTTGCTATGTTTAAGTCTTTTGCTAAGAGTTCTAATGCTTGACGAAATCCACCAATACCTGAAAATAAGTCAATGTATTTTAATCTCTCTTTAGTCATCTATCCAACCAAGGAAGCAATTTCTCAACACAAAGACCCATAGCCGTACTCTCATAACCTTGAACTGATTTAATGTATTTTTTACAAAAACCTTCCACCATACAACCTCCAGCTTTTCCATCCCATAGCTTACTTTCTAAATAGGCATCTAACGCTTTGGGTTCAAAAGTATCAAAGTGATAGTAAGTAGCAGAGACATCGGAAAAGTAAAAAGTTTTGGTTTTATAGTGCATGGCAGAGATAATGGCAATGTTGGAACCTGATTGTAGCTCTAAAATTCTTTTGGCATCATCGATGTTTTTGGGTTTTCTTAGTAGCTCTTTATTGGCAGAAACTATGACTGAGTCAGCTGTGAGTAGGGGCGTATCTAATCCAAATTCTTGAATGGATGCTTCTAATTTTCCTTTTGAAGCAATGTAGGCAAAATCTTTGGCTGTTTGGGTTTTGATTTGTTCTTCATCGTAGTTGGGTGCTTGTTGTTTAAAGTTGATATTAAAATTGTTTAGTAATAAAGCACGTGATTGTGAGTTTGAAGCTAGATGTATCAATTAAATTCCTCGAAGTTCTACACCCAACCAAAGTGCTATAAGACCTAAAATTATATTAATAGGAAGCAGTAGTTTAGGAATGAGTACTATAGTTGCCTTAGCATCAGGAAGTTTACCTTCATCAAAAAGTTTTTGGGCTTTTTGTCGTTTAAAATACATCCATGTAAAGTTAGCTGTCATGATTCCCCAAATAATAAACTTGATATCATGGGCAGTGCTTTGTGCTGTAGTAGCAGTCATGATAAGTGCTGTAATGAGAATGAGAACAATAAAAGGTAAGACAATGTTGAAGAATTTACCAACTAACATTAGCGTTTTACCCAGTTTTATTTTTGGTTCTTCAATGCTTTGTAGGGTAGGGTGAACAGCCAAGCGAATGGCAATCATTCCTCCTATCCAAATGATGGCTGATAGGACATGTAAAAATATAATAATATTCGCATGGTTATTAAAGAGTTCAATCATTTTTTAGCCTACAAGTTTTCTTTGAGATAAGTCAAAGCTTTCTCTTTAGCTTCACCAATTTTAGAAGCATCTTTACCACCAGCTTGGGCAAAGTCTGGACGACCTCCCCCTCCACCACCAAGAATTGGGGCTATTGCTTTAATCCAATTACCAGCTTTGATGGAAGGCTGTGTTGAACCACAAGCTATCATTACCTTGTCACCTTTTTTTTGAAAGAGCATAATGGCAAGATTAGGATATTTGTTTTTCGCTTCATCAATAAATTCCTTAATATCCCCACTTTCAATTTCGTCAACAATCACAGCTGTTTCATTAAGTTCTGAAGCTATTAACTCTTTTTTTGTTGAGCTAAGTGCCGTTTTTAATTCTGCCTTGAGGGCTTTAATGTCTTCTTTGAGTTTGTTAATTCCTGCGAGTGGATTTTGATTTTTAAGCTCTGCTTTGACTTCGCTTAACGTTTCTCTTAGTGTAAGTACTTCAGCGATGGCTGCTTTACTACATACAGCTTCGATTCTACGTACACCTGCTGAAACCCCAGACTCTTTAGTAATCATAAAAAGACCAATTTCAGAAGTCGAGTTAACATGTGTTCCTCCACAAAGTTCTATGGAAGCTTCTCCAAAGTTTACAACACGTACTTCATTCCCGTATTTTTCACCAAAGAGAGCCATAGCTCCAGCTTCTTTTGCATCATCTACTGACATGATTCTGGTTACACCAGCAGAGTTCTGAGCAATTTTGTCATTTACCCATGCTTCGACTTGTGCTAACTCTTCAGCTGTCATTGCTTGTGGGTGTGAGAAGTCAAAACGTAAACGTTTGTCATCATTCAGTGAACCTGCTTGAGCAATGTGTTCACCTAAAATATCTCTAAGTCCTGCATGAAGTAGGTGCGTTGCTGAGTGGTGTCGTTCTATTTCTACTCTTGTGTTGTGAACTAGAGCTTCAACTTCATCACCTACAGTAATGTCTCCTTCAACTTCTGAAAGGTTCATCTCCATAAACTTTTTAGTGTCTAGTACTTTTACCGTTGGTTTTGTTCCATTAAAGTCTAAGATACCTGTGTCACCTGTCTGTCCACCTGATTCAGCATAGAAAGGAGTTTCTGCTAGGTAAACCCAACCTTTTCCATTTAACGCTTCTACTTGTTTAAAGTTCTCATCAAGTAGGGCGAGTACTTTTGTGTTATTTGAAGTCTCTGTATAACCAGTAAATTCATTCACACCAAATTCTTCTTTTAAGGCTTTGAAGTCACCAGTAGCTGCTGCTTCACCAGTACCTTTCCAACCAGCTTTTGACTGTGCTTTTTGAGCATCAAGTTTAGCATTAAAAGCATCAATGTCTAGTTTAATGTTTTTTTCTCTTAACATGTCTTCTGTAAGGTCAAGAGGGAATCCGTAAGTGTCGTTTAGTTTAAAGGCTACTTCACCGTTGAACATGTCAGTGGTGTTTTCAAGTTCGGTATTAAAAAGTTTAATTCCATCTTCAATGGTCTTAAAAAAACGTTCTTCTTCAAGTTTCATAGAAGCTTTAATACTCTCTGCTCTTTCACCTAAGTAAGTGTATTGATCTCCCATAACTTTTACAAGTGTGTCGACCATTTTGTACATGAATGGTTCACGTAAACCAAGTAGGTAACCGTGACGAATGGCACGACGCATGATTCTTCTTAGAACGTATCCACGTCCTTCTTTGTCAAAGTTTACACCTTGTGAGAGTAGGAATGAACATGAACGTAAGTGGTCAGCGATAACTCTATATGAAGCTGAATTATCTGCATCGTAGTCATACTTTGTCCCAACAAGTTCTGAAATCTGGTCAATAAATGGCATGAAAAGAGTAGAGTGGTAGTTGTTTAATACACCTTCTTTAATAGCAGCAACTCTTTCAAAGCCCATACCTGTGTCGATACTTGGTTTAGGTAATGGTGTTAACGTTCCATCTTCACTTCTATCATATTGCATGAATACTAAGTTCCAGATTTCTAAGAAACGGTCACCTTCTCCACCCATGTGGTCTTCTGGACCGTTGAAGTGTTCTTTACCTTGGTCATAAAAAATCTCAGAACAAGGTCCACAAGCACCCGTGTCACCCATTGCCCAGAAGTTTTCTTTGTCATCAAACTTCATGATACGGTCTTTAGAGATGTGTTTTTGCCATAATTCATACGCTTCATCATCATCTTCATGAACGGTGACCCAAAGTTTTTCTGTTGGTAAGTTTAGGTATTTTTCTGAAGTAATGAACTCCCAAGCATATGCCATTACCTCTTCTTTAAAGTAGTCACCAAAAGAGAAGTTTCCTAACATTTCGAACAGGGTATGGTGCCTTGCTGTGTAACCTACGTTGTCAAGGTCATTGTGTTTACCACCAGCTCTAATACAGGTTTGAGAAGAAGTTGCTCTTGGAGGATTAGGAATAGGAGCATCACCCGTAAAAATACTTTTAAAAGGAACCATACCAGCATTAACAAACATTAGCGTACCATCATCATCGATTGGTACTAATGGACTACTCGCATTTAAAGTATGCCCTTTGCTTTGAAAAAAGTTTAAAAATTCTTGTCTAATATCCATTGTAAAACCCTACGTTGTAAATTGTGGATATTCTACCTAAAATGTGGTTAAATTGGGTAGTGGGTAAATCCATTCCCTAAAAGTTAAAAACTGTTAAAAATTACATTAAAAAAGCAAAATAAATATTAAAGCTAGTGCAAAGTTAGTGTAAAAATAATTGAATTCATTACTTTTAATAAGAGAAGGATTATAGATGAATATAATAAAATAATATTAATTATATTTCTAAAAGGGGAATGGATAATGAAAAAGACAGTTATGGTGCTAATGACCGTATTGTTATTGGCATCGTGTGGAAGTAGCAGTGAAAAAGCGAAGGAGATATTAACCCATCTCTTAAAACTGATAGGGATACCTCAAAGTGTTGTGGTGAACATTTGTCAAGATGATAATGGGAATGGTCGTTGTGATGTGGGAGAGTTACACGCCAAAGTAGGAATGGAAAAAGGTGATAGTGTCCAAACAATGTGGAACAAAGTGGTCTTTGATGAAGAAGGGCAATATCTTTTAACTAACTATGACCCTACTAAAAATATTATTATGGAACTCCGAGATGGAGAGAACTTCAGATATGATAATGGGGATTTAGCCTTAAAATATAAACCGA
>CACVAX010000006.1 GCA_902727935.1 uncultured Sulfurovum sp.
CTTCTCTTCATGCATTTTATATATCATCTCTTTTTCTGTCTCTGTTAGTCTCTTGTACACTTTATATTTTCTTGGCTCTTTTTTCATACTTTTATTATACTCTTTTTTCTTTATTTGGTCAGTGCCTGGAACAATAATAAAGATCCTAAAAAAGTACAAAATTTTTTAGAAGGTGACTTTAAATCTTGGATGGTTCTACATGTTGCTCGATGGGATTCTGAAACAGCAATGCACTTAGGTGATTCGATGTAAAATAGGGCTGTGTTTCATTTTGTTAATATTTTTTTGAAACACTTAAAATTCACAATTAGTTGACAGTGCATATGTTATAATCTTTGAAAAAAAGGAAATAACAATGATACGTCTTTTAGTACTATTGACACTTCTTCTTCATGTTACTCATGCCAGTTCAAAGAAATATTTTATTCAATTTGGTTCTTTTAAAAACCTTAAAGGTTTAGAACGGAGTATTGCGCAACTTCCGAGTGCCTTACGTTCACATGTGGTAATTGTTCGTTCAAATTCTTGGTATATTCCTTTTGCTTATTACACGTCTAATAAACAGGCTTTAGTTCCTAAATTGGCTTCTTATAAACGTTATTTTAGAGATGCACACATAGCATACTCTTCGTATATGTTGAATCATCCCTTAGTACGTAATTATGCTACGCAAGAAAAACCTCAATTAGCCTCTCAAAGAAGATATGTTCCAGTTGTTAAACCGTATAAACAACCTCCATTAAAGTATGCTCCTCCTGTGACGAGACAAGCTATACCACAGTACCAAAATGTGGCTATTTCTGAAGAAGACAATATATTACCTCCCATGACAGTTAGCTCACCCATAGTTCCTGTAACCTCCATTGTTCAAAATGTTGTAACAACGCCAACTCCTGTGATTGTTACACAAAAAGTAGTTCGAAAGCAGCCTGAAGAAAATGATGTTTTTTCTAATGTTCAACCTAAAAAATATAAAAATTTTTCCAAACAAATGTTGAGTGGTCAACACTATTATTTAGCCTATAAAAAAACAGAAAGTAATGATGACTTACTGATTAAAGTTACTTTTGGAAACCATCAAGTGACCTATCAACCTGTGATTGGAGAGATGAAAATGACCAAAGCAAACTATATGACAGAAGGAGATAGGCTTTATATGTTTACAGATGCTTTTACAAGAAATGGTTCATTTTCTAAACTTGATGAGCATAGAGATAAGCACTTTTTAGTTTCATCATGGGCAAATGGAAAAAAGTTAAATACACTACGCTACTACTATAAAATGAATGATGCTAAGGAGTATTTGGGGCTGAGTACCTCAGATGGTTTAGCTGAGATTTTGTCTGAAGGGGATTATGATGCCTTCTTTTTAGATGAGTAATAGTTTTTAACATAGTGTTTTTTCTGGGGTTATATTTTGTTTTTTAATAAATATAACTATGTATATCGGTCTATAAAAGGGTCTTGTTTTATCAGTATTTAACACAGTAACTATAAACCTTAATAGTTTTAATACTTAAAATATTTAATATTTAATATAATTTGTACAGAAACAATTTAGGAAAAGACAATGAAAAAAATTCTATTAAATATATTTATTCTATTGTTTACTTTGAATATAAATCTTTTGGGAAATTCTATGGTTCAAAATCCAAGTAATATCAGTTCAGATGCTAAGTTAGCAGAAGTTACTCAAAGTATAGAAACAGTGGAAATACCTTTAAATTCTTTTGGTACTTTAGGGGTAATTGTTATGATAGTATTGAGTTCTTTATTGGGTGCATTTTTTATGAAAGATGAGTTCTCAAAAAATGTCACTTAACTTTTTAAACTAAGTTTCAGTTCACTCACTCCTTGATCAATTGTTTCTGAAAGAAGTTAAAAAATAAAGAATAATTTTTATAATAGCTACTTATAAGCAATGTATTAGTTTCTTTTTGTTACCATTCGCGACCTAAATTATAGACAGGTTCTAGGTTTAGTGTAATTCTACGTGAAGAATTTTTATATAATTCGCACTGATTATATAAGAGTTGGTTGGATAAAATTCTATTTTTGATAGAAAGCTACATTCTTCATCCAGCCATAGACGCGTATAGGTGCAAAAAACACACTTAGGAGTAACCAATGAAGGTTAGACCATCAGTAAAAAAAATGTGTGACGATTGTAAGATTATCAAGCGAAAAGGTATCGTGAGAGTTATCTGCAAGAATCCAAAACATAAACAAAGACAAGGATAAGCATGGCACGTATATCAGGTGTTGATTTACCAAAGAAAAAAAGAATTGAATATGCACTAACTTATATTTATGGTATAGGTCTTCATACTTCAAGAAAAATTCTTGATGCTACAGGTGTTGATTATAACACCAGAGTTTTTGAACTCACAGATGCACAAGCAGCGTTAATCCGTAACGAGATTCAAGAGAATGTAATGGTGGAAGGTGACCTTCGTAAGAAAGTAACACTTGACATTAAAGCACTTATGGACTTAGGTTCATACAGAGGTCTTAGACATAGACGTGGTCTTCCATGTAGAGGTCAAAAGACTAAGACAAACGCTAGAACTCGTAAGGGTAAAAGAAAAACTGTTGGCGCAGCATAAGCGAGGAATGATTAATGGCTAAGAAAAAAGCAAAAAAGAATATTGCTAAAGGTGTTGTTTACGTTGCAGCTACCTTTAACAATACAGTAATTACAGTTACTGATGAAATGGGTAACGTTCTTGCATGGAGTTCTGCTGGTGCTTTAGGATTTAAAGGTTCTAAAAAATCAACTCCTTTTGCAGCAACAGAAGCTGTGGCTGATGCAATGCTAAAAGCAATGGAGCATGGTGTTAAAGAAGTTGGTATCAAAGTACAGGGACCAGGTTCTGGTAGAGATACAGCTGTAAAAGCAATTGGTGCAACTGAAGGAATTAGAGTAGCTTGGTTAAAAGATATTACTCCATTACCTCACAATGGTTGTCGTCCTCCTAAGCAGAGAAGAGTGTAAGTTCGATTTCATCGAACATTTACGCATCTTAAATTATTTAGAAATTTAAAGGTATAAAACATGGCAAGATATAGAGGTCCAGTTGAAAAACTAGAGCGAAGACTTGGTGTTGATCTCGGCTTAAAAGGTGAGAGAAGACTTGCAGGAAAATCAGCTTTAGAAAAAAGACCATACCCACCAGGGCAACATGGTCAAAGAAGAACAAAGTTAAGTGAATATGGTGAGCAGCTTCAAGAGAAGCAAAAAGCTAAATTCATGTATGGTGTTTCTGAAAAGCAGTTTAGAGCATTGTTTGCTGAAGCGAAAAGACAAGATGGAAATACAGGGGCAATTCTTATTCAACTTCTTGAGCAAAGACTTGATAACGTAGTTTACAGAATGGGTTTTGCAACGACTAGAAGATTTGCTAGACAACTTACAAACCATGGACATGTTCTTGTTGATGGTAAAAGAGTTGATATCCCATCATTTAGAGTTAAGCCTGGTCAAAAGATAGAGATTAAAGAAGCGAGTAAAGCAAATCCACAAGTTGTGAGAGCAATGGATTTAACCAATCAAACTGGTATGGTTGAATGGGTAGATGTTCAAAAAGAGAAATTATTTGGAATATTTACTAGAATTCCAAACAGAGATGAAATTTCAATTCCAGTAGAAGAGCGTTTAATCGTTGAACTTTACTCTAAGTAGTAAGTAGTAAAAAAGGCAAAGAATGAAAAAAATAAAAGTAGCACCATCACTTCCAGAAAATGTAGAGGTAAATGAATTGGGCGAAAACAGATCTGAAGTTATTGCCTACCCTTTTGAGAGTGGATATGCGATTACTTTAGCCCACCCTTTAAGAAGACTTATTTTGGGTTCTTCTGTGGGGTATGCACCCATCTCAATTAAAATTGAGGGTGCAGCACATGAGTTTGACTCTGTTCGTGGTATGCATGAAGATGTTGCTGTATTTATCATTAACCTTAAGAATATTCGTTTTAAACTAGCCGATGGTGTTCAGAGACTGGAAGTTTCTTATAACTTTAATGGCCCTAGAGAAATTACAGCTGCAGATTTAGTCAATGATGATGTAGAAATTGTTAATCCTGATGCTTTTTTAGCAACACTTAACGAAGATGCAGTATTAAACTTTACTGTTGTGATTGCTCAAGGTTTAGGTTATGTTCAGAGTGAAGACCTAAGAGATGAAGTGACAGGTGATAGCATCGCCTTGGATGCTTTTTTTACCCCTGTTAAAAAAGCAAACTATGACATTCAAAATGTTTTGGTAGAAGATAACCCTAACTATGAAAAAATTGTTTTTGATATTGAAACAGATGGTCAAGTAACCCCTGTTGATGCATTTACTAATGCCTTAGAAACAATGTATAAGCAACTTTCAGTATTTAATGGTGTCCTTGATGTTGAAATTAATGCCACACCAATTAAACGTTCTAACGATGATTCTGAAATTAAGGCGTATCTTGAACCTATTGAATCTTTAGGTTTATCGGCACGTTCATTTAATTCACTTGACAGAGCTGGTATGAAAGTTGTTGGAGAATTGGTACTTATGACCACAATAGAGATTAAAAATATTAAAAATCTTGGTAAGAAATCATTGGATGAGATTGCTGAGTGTTTAGAGACTCTAGGTTATGGTGAAGATTTCGAATTAGCAGACAGTACAAGAGTAAATCTTGTTAAGAAAATTGAGCAGATTAAAGAATAAGCTCCAAATAAAGGAATAGTCATGAGACATAGACATGGATACCGTAGATTAAGCAGAACTTCTGCACATAGAGCTGCGTTGTTGAAAAATCTTTCTATTGCTCTTATTAAAGCTGGGAAGATTGAAACAACACTTCCTAAAGCAAAAGAGCTTAGTAGATATTTTGAAAAACTTATCAGTAAAGGTTTAAGTGGTGAGAATGCACATAAAGCAGTGTTTGCACTTTTACAAGATAAAGAGTGTACTAACAAGTTAGTCACAGAAATTTCTCCAGAATATGCTGAGAGAAATGGTGGTTATACTAGAATTATCAAAACACGTATGCGTCGTGGTGATGCTGCACCAATGGCAATTATCGAGCTTGTATAATTGTTTTAAAATTGAGGAATACTTCCTCAATTTCTTCTTTTAAATTTACTACACTTTAAAAATTAAAACTAAATATTATATTTTAACTATAATTAAATTTTATTAAAAATAATTAATTTTAATTTTAATTTAAAATAATCATAATATAATAAAACTGTCACAAAGTTATATTAAATTTTATTTTTAATATAAAAAATACAAAGGAGCTGACATGAAAGGTATCTGTGGGAAAATAGTAACATTTCTTTTTTATAGAAGTGAAAGAAAGTTAGCAAAGATACAAATTCCATTAAGAAAAGTATAAAATATTTAAAAATTCTAACAACAATCCTTTAAAAGGAAGAGTTATTTTATTTTTTAAATTTTAAAAATTTTTTTTTCGATTTGATTTCTCTTTATGAACAGAATCTATCCAAAGTTTATTGACAATAAAATAGACAATACTTGAAATACCAAGTGAATAGGGTATGGTTCCAACATAAAGTGGGGTAATAATTTTATCCCAGTTATTCGAGAACCAATTCAAGCTTAATTCAATATTTTCTAAACCTTCATTCCCCAATAAAAAATTTCCTGTTTGATACTCTATATAATACATAAATGGCATGGTAATAGGATTACTTAGCCAAACCATGGTGATGGCAATGGGTACATTAAATTTTATAAATGGGGTAAGGGCTAGGACAGCTAACATTTGCATTGGCATAGGAATAAATGCCCAAAATAAACCTATGAGAACACCTTTTGAAATAGACTTTCTATTAATGGAAAGATATTCACGAGGTATTTTATATTTTTTAATAAATTCTTTTATTTTTCCATTACTGTTTTTTCTTTTAAATATTTTTCGAATCATGGTGTATTTTAATCTCTCTATCTTTATATATCAATGAAAGCTAGGTAAATTTAGTAGGTCTACGAAGATTAGCGTGTTAAAAGTTAGCATAATTGCTTGACAAACTTTTAAATATAATGTATAACTAGATTAATAACATATTAAGGAGAAGCAAGTGCTTCCATTTACTGATGATGAATTAAACCCTATTGTTTCTAGCATGATTGATAAAGCAAGGGTATGGATACAAAAAGATGGTGGAGATATAAAATTAATTGACATAAAAAATGGCAAAGTTTTTGTTCAATTACAAGGTGCATGTGTTGGTTGTGGCTCGTCTGGCTCAACCATAAAGTTTGGAATAGAAAAAGAGATGAAAACAATGATTCACCCTGGAATTACAGTGACAAATGTACCTCATGGTATGGAAGATAAATTAGAAGAGCTAGGATAATAAATGGCTAAGGTAAGTCTTAATACATTGTTAACACGAGCTGAAGAACAGTTTACTTTAGGGAAATATGAAAATGCATTGAGAACCTATGGTTTATTGTTGACTGAATATCCTAGTGACTCTGATGCTCAAATTGGTGTTTATTTATGTGACATTGGTTTAGAAAGTGCTGAAGAAGCTCAGGCATTATTTGACTATTACCAGATTATTAAAAATGAACAAAGTGATGCACGAGAAGTAATGGTCAACTTATTAGCAACTTTAGATGTAAGCCAAGGACAAGTAGCTGAAATATTAAATACCAATGAAGATAAAGCTGAATATAAAGATGGTATTGGCTACGAGGACTTTTTAAAATTTATAGATGAACGAGGAGACTTTAAAAGAGCTTTTGAAGATATTATGTTCTCAACACGAGTAATTTTAAAAAATAAAGAAGAGTATATTCTTTTCGTTAGTGTATTAATAGAGAGAGGTCAAGTAGAATTAGCAACACAGTTTTTAGATTCTTTAAGCAATAGTTTTGCCAATGACCAAGAGATTTATACTTTATATCATAAGCTAGAAGCTTATAAAAAACAAAATAATAAACAATAACTTCAAAAAGAATATTTTATGACAATAGACTATAGAGTCGATACTTATAAGTATCTAAGTGATGATACTACAGCAATTAACAGTGAAACAAAATTTATTTTAACAGCACAAAATAAAAAGTATTTTGAGGCTTTAAAAGAAAAACCTAGTTATATTACCCCTTATCAACTTATTCAACTATGGAATTTGGAAAGTTTAAAAGTTGTAGGCGTTACAGGCACCAATGGTAAGACTACCGTCACGGCTGCCATTTACTCTTTTCTTTTGGATTTAGGTGAAAAACCAGCTCTACTTGGAACAAGGGGTTTTTTTGTCAATGAAGAACGTATAGAAGAAAAATCTATGACAACCCCTTCCATTTTACATATTTTATCTGCCATGAAAATAGCAAAAGATAAAGGTGGAAATTATTTTATTATGGAGGTAAGTTCTCATGCTATTCATCAAGAGCGTATTGAAGGGTTAGAGTTTGCATTAAAAGTGCATACCAATGTAACTTCTGACCATCTTGATTATCATGGAACAGTAGAAGAGTATAAACGCGTAAAGAGTTTGTTCTTTGCCGATGCATCTCCTAAATTATTAAATAAAGATGATATTAAAAATATTACTTACAATCCTATTGGTGCTCAAAGTTATGGTGTGGATGAACCAGCAACTTTTAAAGTACAAGCTTTTTCCTTGCAACATGGAATTACAGCTGGTATTAAACATTTAAGTACAGAAGCAACTTTTCATTCACCGATGGTTGGTTTGTTTAATCTCTTTAACCTTATGGCTGCTATTGGAGCTTGTACCATGCTTACGGGTCGAAATGTGATGGAAGTTTGTGAAGTGGTGTCTAATTTTGCAGGAGTAGCAGGTCGAATGGAAGTAGTATCTACAAAACCACTTATTATTGTAGATTTTGCACATACTGATGATGGTATGATTCAAGTACTTGACAGTATGAAGGACAGAGAAATTTCGGTGGTCTTTGGTGCAGGTGGAGACCGTGACCGAGGAAAAAGACCACGAATGGGTGCTGTTGCAGCTAAGTTTGCCAAAAAAGTTTATGTGACTTCTGATAATCCAAGATCAGAAGCTCCAGAAGAAATTTTAAAAGATATCTTGTCTGGGATTAAAGATCAGAGTCATACACGAGCGATGGTAGATAGAGCATTTGCCATACAAGAAGCTTTAAAAAACTTGGAAGAAGGTGAAGTATTAATGATTCTTGGTAAAGGTGATGAAGATACTATGGAAGTTAATGGAGAGAAGTTTCACTTTGATGATAGAGAAATTGTTAGGGCTTTACTTGCAGAGATAGATAATTAATTGTCTATCGTATAAATTATCTCTGTTCTATTCTTTTTTGTATGCATTTCTTCTATCGTAAGATTATCTATAGAGAGTTTCATAAAATCTTCTAAGTTTTTTATATTGGCTAGTGCAACTTTTCGTAAAACAACTCCACGATAAGCCTTTGCCCAATGGCTCACTACTTTTCCATTTTTTATAAACTTTAATGTTGTGTAGTTTTTTTGGGGTTTATAAAATTTGTCATAAAATCCAGCGCGTAAATCTAAAATATCTTCATCTTTTAAATATTCTTCCATTAAATGACTTTGTTCTTTATAGAGTTTTTCAGGTTTTAAATCACCAATAGTTGCACCTTGTTTAAGACGATATTCTGGAATCATATTATCAGCACGTAGGAAACCAAAGAGATTAGAACATAAAATGACATTATTATCTATATACTCTTTTTCATTTTCAGTTAAGCTCATATACCCTAAATAGTCAAAAGCGACACCTGTATAACGTTTTATTGCTTTCATGCTAAGTTCATGAATAATATCTTTATTATGATAAATAATATCAGCTTCTTTTTTTAATCCAAACATTGTAGAGAGTTCATCAAAATTATTTTTTTGTAATATATTCGTATATTTATGTAGAAGCATTTTTCTTATGGGGGTAAGTTCTGTAAAGAGTAAGTTTTCTAAAGAAAAATTTTCATATCCTCCATGAGTTTTTGCTTCACTAGGAGCAAGAAGAATTTTCATATTTAAACCTTATTTTTTAATCATTATATCAAATTTCAAAAAAATAACATCAAATTTAAAGAAACTCTTGACATAGAAATATTTTTTGTCTATAATTCTGCTCCATTTGAAGATTTACTTTCAAATGAATGGTGCTGATGTAGCTCAGTTGGCTAGAGCAGCTGATTTGTAATCAGCAGGTCGGGGGTTCGAGTCCCTTCATCAGCTCCATTAAAATTTTATCAGTGTTTGACCAGAAATATAAAAATATGGTGAGTTACTCAAGTGGCCAACGAGGGCGGATTGTAAATCCGCTGACTACGTCTTCGAAGGTTCGAATCCTTCACTCACCACCATTTATATATTTGATATAGATGCGGGAATAGCTCAGTGGCTAGAGCCCCTGCCTTCCAAGCAGGATGTCGCGAGTTCGAATCTCGTTTCCCGCTCCAATTATCAAAGCAATCTGGGAGCTGATGTGAAATTTTTATTACTACTTTCACATTATCAATCAAAAAGCAAACACTTATAGTATTTATAGACAAAAATAATGTCAATTAATTACGCCCATATGGCTCAGGGGTAGAGCACTTCCTTGGTAAGGAAGAGGTCGTGAGTTCAAGTCTCACTATGGGCCCCAGAAGAAATATGGACAAAAGTGTTGTAAAATATAACTATTTTTACGATAGTTCTGTCCATATTGTGCTATTTAAAGCAATATAAAAAACTTTTTGATATAATGTCGAAAATTTTAAAAACTAAACTTAGGAGACCTCAGATGGCTAAAGAAAAATTTGAACGAACCAAACCCCATGTTAACATTGGAACAATTGGTCACGTCGATCACGGTAAAACTACATTAACAGCTGCAATTACTGCTGTATTAGCATTAAAAAATGATTCAGAATTAATGGATTATGATGCAATTGATAATGCACCAGAAGAGAGAGAAAGAGGAATTACTATTGCTACTTCTCACGTTGAGTACGAAACTGAAACTAGACACTATGCTCACGTAGATTGTCCAGGTCACGCCGATTATGTTAAAAACATGATTACTGGTGCTGCTCAAATGGATGGTGCTATTCTTGTTATTGCTTCTACTGATGGACCAATGGCTCAAACTAGAGAGCATATTCTTCTTTCTAAGCAAGTTGGTGTACCTTACATTGTTATTTTCTTAAACAAAGAAGATCAGCTTGATGATGAAGATAAAGAAGAGATGTTAGAGCTTGTAGAAATGGAAGTTAGAGAACTTCTTTCTGAATACGATTTCCCAGGTGATGATACACCAATTATTGCTGGTTCTGCATTTCAAGCACTTGAAGAAGCTAAAGCTGGAACAGCTGGTGAGTGGTCAGAAAAAATTTATGCACTTATGGATGCTGTAGATGAATACATTCCTGAGCCAGTAAGAGAAACTGATAAAGATTTCTTAATGCCTATTGAAGATATTTTTACTATTCAAGGTCGTGGTACGGTTGTAACTGGTAAGATTGACAGAGGTACTGTTTGTGTTGGTAACGAAGTTGAAATCGTTGGTATTAGAGACAATCAAAAAACAACGGTAACAGGTGTTGAAATGTTCCGTAAAGAGATGGATTGTGGTCAAGCTGGTGATAACTGTGGTGTTCTTATCAGAGGTATTGATAAAGATGCAGTTGAAAGAGGTATGGTTCTTTGTAAGCCAGGTTCAATTACTCCACATTCTAAGTTTACAGCTGAAGTATATATCCTTAAAAAAGAAGAGGGTGGTAGACATACTCCATTCTTTAACAACTATAGACCTCAGTTTTATGTAAGAACAACAGATGTTACTGGTTCAATTTCTCTTGCCGAAGGTGTTGAAATGGTTATGCCTGGTGATAACGTTACTATTACTGTTGAACTTATCAACCCAGTTGCTCTTGAGCAAGGTACCAAGTTTGCTATCCGTGAAGGTGGTAGAACTGTTGGTGCTGGTGTTGTTGCTGAAATTATCATATAAGCACCATTATAAGAGAGTTCTGCTCTCTTGTAATATTCTTTAGGAGAAACTAATGAGAGAAACAATTCACTTAGGTTGTGAAGTATGTAGTAGACGTAACTATCACACCACTAAGAATAAAAGAAATACTGCTGAAAAAATTGCTTTAAAAAAGTATTGTAAGCATTGTAAACGTCATACGACGCATAAAGAGATGAAGCTTTAATAGGTTTTTTCTTTTACTTTTTTAGAAAGATATTCTATATCTTTCTTTATTCTTAGGCCAATAGCTCAGTTGGTAGAGCACTGGTCTCCAAAACCAGGTGCCGGGGGTTCGAGTCCCTCTTGGCCTGCCACAAATAACGGTAAATATAAAAGGTAAATACAATGGGAAAATTAACAACATATTTCGCACACGTTAAAGAAGAGATTCAAAAAGTTATATTTCCAACAAAAACACAAGTAAGACAAGCATTTTTTGCAGTTTTCATCGTGGTAACAGTAATATCAATTTTTTTAGCACTTGTTGACTGGTTAATGTCATCAATCGTAACTGCAGTAGTAGGTTAAGATGTCATTTCAATGGTATGCAATACAAGTTTATTCAGGTTCTGAACAAGCTGTTAAAAAAGGAATAGAACTTCTAGCTGTTGAAAACGGTATTGAAGGTCAAGTAGAAAAAATCATTGTTCCTACAGAAGAAGTTATTGAAGTTAAAAATGGAGAGAAAAAAATTACAGAACGTGTGCTTTATTCTGGATATGTTTTTGCTCAAGTTAACTTAGATACCTCATTATGGCATAAAGTTCAATCTTTACCTCGTGTTTCTCGTTTTATTGGAGAAGGTAAAACAGCAACACCCTTATCAGCTGCTGATATCAAAGTTATTTTAGACAAAATGGAAAAGAAAAATGCTCCACGTCCTAAAGTAGACTTTGAAAATGGTGAGATGGTTCGTATTGTAGATGGTCCATTCTCTAACTTTACAGGTATGGTTGAAGAATATGATCTTGATCATGGAAAATTAAAACTTAATGTTTCAATTTTTGGTAGAAATACGCCAGTAGAGATTCTTTATACACAAGTAGAAAAAATAATATAAATATACTAAAAGGAATGAGATAAAAAGCTTATTTCCTTTTTTTGTAGGAAAAATTTAATTAATAAAAATCTGTTTTTATTAGTCAAGTTTTTATTTAACACTAAATAAACTACTATTTAATCTAAGGAGATAATGATGGCAAAAAAAGTAACTGAAAAGTTCAAAATGATGATTCCTGCTGGATCAGCTAACCCATCACCACCAGTTGGACCAGCACTTGGTCAACGTGGTGTAAATATTATGGAGTTTTGTAAAGCATTTAACGAAAGAACTAAAGACAAAATGGGATTCAAAATTCCTGTTGAAGTAACAGTTTATGCTGACAGATCTTTTACGTTTGAAACAAAACAACCACCAGCATCTGAGCTTATTATGAAAGCTGCTGGTATTAAAAAAGGTACAGATAACCCTATTACTAATAAAGTAGGAACACTTACAGCAGCCCAAATTGATGAGATTGTTGAAAAGAAAATTTCTGACTTAAACACTGATGACAAAGAAATGGCTGCAAAAATTATTGCTGGTACATGTCGTTCAATGGGTGTTGATATCGCTGGTTAATTCGATTATTTCGAATAAACTTAATGGTCGATTTCGACCCTATACCACTGTGAAAGTGGGAGATTTATATCGTGGAGAAATTCAATGAAAAAAGTAAGTAAAAAAAGAGCAACACTTTTAGAAAAAGTGGATGCTGAAAAGAACTATTCTGTTGCAGAAGCAACAGCACTTTTAGGTGAATTAAAGTCAGCTAAGTTTGATGAAACTGTTGAAGTGGCACTAAACCTAAATGTTGATCCAAGACATGCTGATCAGATGATTAGAGGTTCAGTTGTACTTCCAAATGGTACAGGAAAAGTAGTTAGAGTTGCAGTTTTTGCTAAAGATGAAAAAGCAGATGAAGCAAAAGCAGCAGGTGCAGATATCGTTGGTGCAGATGACCTAATTGAAGCAATTCAAGCTGGTAACATTGACTTTGATACTGTAATTGCAACACCTAACATGATGGGAACATTGGGAAAAGTAGCCAGAGTACTTGGACCAAAAGGTTTAATGCCTAACCCTAAAACGGGAACAGTAACTATGGATTTAACCAAAGCTGTTACAGAAGCTAAGGGTGGAAAAGTTAATTTTAGAGTAGACAAAAAAGGTAATATCCATGCAGGTATTGGAAAAGCTTCTTTTGGTGCTGCAAAAATTGAAGAGAATTTAAGAGTTATTTTACAGTCAGTTAACAAATCTAAACCAGCTTCTGCTAAAGGTAGATATATTTTAAATGGTGCATTATCATTAACAATGAGTCCTTCTGTAACACTTGACACAGCTGAACTTTTAGAGATGAAAGCATAGTTAAGAGCTTAAAGCTTAGGGTACAAATAATTTATTTGTACCTTTTCCTTTATGCTTAGCATAAGTAATCTAGACTAAAGATAATAGGGGCGAAAGCTTAATAGAAAACTTTGAAAAAAGTTTGTTGGTTTATAACCACCCTTTTAGAGGTCGAAAGGAGAACAAATGACTAGAATTGAAAAAGAAGCTATTGTAAATGAATTAACTACTGCTTTTGCTGATCAGGGTGCTGTAATTGTATGTGATTACAAAGGTATGACTGTTGAAGCATTAGAAGGTGTTAGAAAATTAGCTAAAGAAAATGATGTACAAGTACGTGTTATTAAAAACACTCTAGCAGGAATTGCACTTAAAGCTGCCGACTGTGAAGAGATGGAATTAGTAAACACTAATGTATTTATCTGGGGTGAAGATCAAATTGCTACTTGTAAAGTAGCTGATAAATCTGCTGCTGCGAATGCAGAGAATTTTACTATCAAGTCTGGAGTTATTGAGTCTAAAGTTGCTGATATTGCGACGATTAATGCTATGGCGAAACTTCCAGGTAGAGATGAACTTCTTGGTATGTTACTTAATGTTTGGAATGCACCAGTGCAGAACTTTACTATCGGTATGAGTGCTCTTGCTACTAAACTAGAAGAAGAGGCGTAGGTTCGATTTTATCGAACATTAAAATTTAATGATTTTTATATCATTTAGAAAACTATAATTTTAAGGAATTAAAAATGGCAACAACTAAAGAAGATGTTTTAGAATTTATTTCAAACATGTCAGTACTTGAGCTTTCTGAGCTTGTAAAAGAATTTGAAGAAAAATTTGGTGTATCTGCACAAGCTACTGTAGTAGCTGGTGGTGGAGATGCAGGTGGAGCAGCAGAAGAAGAGCAAACAGAATTTGATGTAGTTCTTACAGATGCTGGAGCTAAGAAAATTAATGCTATTAAAGTAGTAAGAGCGATTACAGGTCTTGGACTTAAAGAAGCAAAAGCTGCAGTTGAAGAAGTACCAACAACACTTAAAGAGGGTGCATCTAAAGAAGAAGCAGAAGAAATTAAAAAGCAAATTGAAGAAGCTGGTGCAGCTTGTGAGCTTAAATAAGTCAAAGAGACTTATTGGTTTCAAATGGATTTCTTCCATTTGAAGCTTTAAAACCCAGTTAGACCCTTTCTTCTACTGCATTAGTAACAGTAGATTATATTCTCTTGTACAGCATTAGTAACTGTATAATATCAATAGATTTAAATTTTATATTTTGATGGATATAGCGATAAGCTATTAGACAATAGTTTTTTTGTACATCCCTACATTAATCAATTAACATAAACATACTCATATAAGGTTCGCCCATGTTAAATACTTTACATTCTGGAAATAGACTTAGAGTTGACTTTTCAAAAACTCCTCGACAGATTGCTGTTCCTAATTTACTTCAACTACAACAAAAATCATATGACGATTTTTTAATGATTAGTTCTAAAAATAGAACTGAGTCAACCATTGAAAAAGTTTTTCGTTCGGTTTTTCCTTTACATGATCATCAAAATAGACTTTCTTTAGAGTATAAAGGTTCAGATATTGTTCAGCCTAAGTATACTATTAGAGAGTGTATGGAACGTGGACTAACTTACTCTGTATCTTTAAAAATGAATATTGCCTTAACCATTTGGAACAGAGATGAAAAGACAGGTGAAAAATTAGACCCAAAAGAGATTAAAGAACAAGCTGTTTATGTTAGAGATATTCCTTTAATGACAGACAGAACTTCATTTATTATTAATGGTGTTGAGAGAGTTGTTGTTAATCAGCTTCACCGATCTCCAGGGGTTATTTTTAAAGAAGAAGAAGCAACTACTGTTGCGAATAAACTAATTTATTCTGCTCAAATTATTCCTGACCGTGGGTCATGGTTATATTTTGAATACGATGCTAAAGATATTTTATATGCAAGAATTAACAAAAGAAGAAAAATTCCAGTAACTATTTTATTTAGAGCGCTTGACTACTCTAAAGAAGATATTATGAAACTATTCTATGCTTCAAAAGAAGTTTTTGTTAAAGACAACCGTTTTGTAACGAAGTTTTCAGTAGAAGATTTTGCTGGACGTGCACCATATGAAGTACGTGATCTTGATGGCAAAATTGTGATTGCTGCAGCCAAAAGATTAACTAAGAAAAAAGCTCAAAAACTTATTGATGATGGTTTAGAGTGGGTAGAGTATCCTATGGATGTTCTTGTTGAAAGACACTTATCAAAACCTGTAGTTGATCAAGAGAGTGGTGAAGTTCTTTTTGATGTGGTTACAGCGATGGATGAGCTTAAACTTAAAAAGCTGATTGATGCTGGTATTGAGTCCTTTCATATTGCAGATGATTTAGCTGAAGGTGCTGATGATTCAATTATTAAATCATTTATTGCTGATCATGAGTCACTTAGATTATTAAAACAGACAGAAGACATTGAAGATGAAAATGCCTTGGCTGTGATTCGTATCTACAAAGTGATGAGACCTGGTGAGCCTGTTACTGCTGAAGCTGCTAAAACATTTTTAAAACAACTTTTCTTTGATCCAGAGCGTTATGACTTAACTAAAGTTGGTCGAATGAAAATGAATCATAAACTTGGTCTTAACATTCCTGATTATGTTACGGTTATGACAGCTGAAGACATTATTAACACGGTTAGATACCTTTCAAAAGTTAAGAATGGTGCTGGACATATTGATGATAGAGATCACTTAGGTAACAGAAGAATTAGAGCCATTGGTGAGCTTCTTGGTAATGAGCTTTACAATGGTCTTACTAAAATGCAAAAGGCTATTAGGGACAAGATGACAACTATTTCGGGTCAACTTGATGAGCTTATGCCTCATGACTTAGTAAACTCTAAAATGATTACCAATACTATTTTAGAATTCTTTTCATCGGGTCAGTTATCTCAGTTTATGGATCAGACTAATCCACTTTCTGAAGTTACCCATAAAAGAAGACTTTCTGCACTAGGTGAGGGGGGTCTTGTTAAAGAACGTGCTGGTTTTGAAGTACGGGATGTTCACCCAACGCACTATGGTCGTATTTGTCCTATTGAAACACCAGAGGGACAAAATATTGGTCTTATTAACACCTTGGCTACTTATGCTAAAGTTAATGACCTTGGTTTTATTGAAGCACCGTATAATAAAGTTATTGATGGGGTTATTCAAGAAGAGATTGTCTATTTAACAGCAACTCAAGAAGAAGATTTAGTCATTGCACCTGCTTCAACTAAAATAGCTAATAGAAAAATCGTAAATGATTTGATTGAAACACGATGTAATGGTGAAATTTTATTAAATGAAACTTCTAAAGTTACTTTGATTGATATCTCTCCATTAATGGTATCAGGATCGGCTGCTGCACTTATTCCATTCTTAGAGCATGATGATGCCAACCGTGCCTTGATGGGGTCAAACATGCAACGTCAGGCTGTACCACTTCTTAAAACAGATGCACCAGTTGTTGGTACAGGTATGGAAGCCATTGTTTCTCGTGATGCTTGGGAATCAGTCAAAGCTAAAAGAGATGGTAGAATTGAAAAAGTTGATTCTAAAAACATTTACATTTTAGGTGAAGATGACGGAGGTGTGTATATTGACCATTACCCAATGGAAAAAAACATGCGTACGAACCAAAATACTACTTTTACCCAATCTCCAACGGCTAAAGTTGGTGACGTTGTAACTGCTGGTCAAGTTATTGCTGATGGTCCAAACATGGACATGGGTGAACTTGCCATTGGTAAAAACATGCGTGTTGCCTTTATGCCTTGGTATGGATACAACTACGAAGATGCGATTATTATTTCTGAAAAGATTTTAAGAGAAGATACGTTTACTTCAGTACACACTTATGAAGTAGAAGTTGAAGCCAGAGAGCTTAAGCATGGTACGGAAGAGATTACGCGTGATATTCAAAATATTCGTGAAGATGAACTTTCTCATTTAGATGATTCGGGTATTGTTAAGTTAGGTACAACGGTTAAACCAGGAATGATTTTAGTAGGTAAAGTGTCACCAAAAGGTGAAATTAAACCAACACCAGAAGAGCGTTTACTAAGAGCAATCTTTGGTGATAAAGCTGGTCATGTTGTGAACAAATCACTTTACTGTAAAGCCTCTATGGAAGGGGTGGTTGTTGATATTAAAGTCTTCATCAAAAAAGGTCAAGAGAAAGATGACAGGGCTGTGCAATCGTATCAAGAAGAAAAAGCTGTTCTTGATGCTGAACATCATGATAAACTCTTGATGATTGATAAAGAAGAACTTCTTAGAGTGGCTGGACTGCTTTCAGCATCATCATTGTCTTCAGATGTAACGGTAGCTGAAGTAGAATATAAAGCTGGAGATTCAATTCCAGCAGAAGTAATTTTAGAAGTTAACCGTTTTGCACTTAAGTCAGTAGTGCAATCTTTTGATTCTTCAATTGAGTCTGAGTACAACTCAACTAAGAACTACTTTCAAAGACAAAAGAAAAAACTTAAAGATGCGCATGAAGAGAAGTTGAATATCTTAGAGAAAGATGATATCTTACCAAATGGGGTAACGAAGCTGGTAAAAGTCTATATTGCCACCAAACGTAAACTCAAAGTTGGGGATAAAATGGCTGGACGTCATGGAAACAAAGGTATTGTTTCTAACATTGTTCCAGAAATTGACATGCCATACACAAAAGAAGGTAAAACAGTTGATATTATCTTGAACCCACTAGGGGTACCTTCGCGTATGAACATCGGACAGATTCTTGAAGTTCATTTGGGAATGATTGCTAAAAACTTAGGTGAGCAGATTCAAGGTATGTTCGACGAACATAAAGAGACAATGGTGGCTGATCTTAGAGCTAAAATGGTTGAAATAGCAGATGTTGCGAGTCTTATGAACGCGAAAGAGACTTTGGCTAAGCTTTCTGATGATAAGTTATTGGCTTATGCTAGAGACTGGGCAAACGGTGTTAAGTTTGGGGCCGCTGTATTTGAAGGTACAAATGAAGAAGAGTTCAATAAGTTATTTACTTTAGCTAAGATGGATGCCGATGGTAAAACTGAACTTTACGATGGTAAGACGGGTGAAAAGATGATTGAGCGTGTAAACGTTGGTTATATGTACATGTTAAAACTTCACCACCTTGTTGATGAGAAGGTTCATGCACGTTCAACTGGACCTTACTCATTGGTTACACAACAGCCAGTTGGTGGTAAAGCACTCTTTGGTGGACAGAGATTTGGGGAAATGGAAGTATGGGCATTAGAAGCCTATGGTGCTTCACATATTCTTAAAGAGATGTTAACGATTAAGTCAGATGATGTTGATGGACGTACAAGAGCATACCGAGCCATTACAAAAGGTGAGAGCGTACCAGAATCAGGTGTACCTGAAACAATGTTTGTACTTACTAAAGAGCTTCAAGCCCTTGGTCTTGATGTAGATTTATATGAAAAAAACAGAGAGGTAGAAGCATAATGAGTGACTTTTTAGAGAATTTAACCCCTATTGATTTAACCAAAGAAGAGCGTCCAAAAGACATTATGGCGATGCAACTTAAAGTTGCTAGTCCAGAGAAAGTATTGTCATGGTCATATGGTGAAGTAAAAAAGCCAGAGACTATTAACTATCGTACTTTAAAACCAGAGAGAGACGGTCTTTTCTGTGCCAAAATTTTTGGACCAGTTAGAGACTATGAGTGTCTTTGTGGTAAATATAAAAAGATGCGTTATAAAGGGGTACTTTGTGAAAAATGTGGTGTTGAAGTAACCACCTCTAAAGTACGAAGAAACAGAATGGGTCACATTGATCTTGTAGCGCCTGTTGCACACATCTGGTATGTTTCTTCATTACCATCAAGAATTGGTACACTTTTAGGCGTTAAGATGAAAGATCTTGAGCGTGTACTTTACTACGAAGCGTACATTGTAAAAGAGCCAGGTGAAGCTTGTTATGATTCTGATGGTGCAACACCATTAGCAAAATATGATGTACTTAACGAAGAACAGTATCAGTCAATTTCTAGCCGTTTTGAAGATGCAGGTCTTGATGCAAGAATGGGAGGGAAAGTTGTTCAAGAACTTTTAGCTGACTTAGATTTAGTAGAGATGTTTGCTGGACTTAAAGAAGATATTTTAGCGACGAAATCAGAAGCTAAAAAGAAGACGATTGTTAAGCGTCTTAAAGTCATTGAGTCATTCCTTAACTCTGGAAACAGACCTGAATGGATGATGCTAACTATTTTACCTGTTATGCCACCAGACCTTAGACCTCTTGTAAGTCTTGATGGTGGTAAGTTTGCTGTTTCGGATGTTAATGACCTTTACCGAAGAGTTATTAACCGAAACCAAAGACTTAAGAGACTTGTAGAACTTGATGCTCCAGAAATTATTGTTAGAAATGAAAAAAGAATGCTTCAAGAGTCTGTTGATGCACTTTTTGATAATGGTAGAAGAGGAAACTCTGTTAAGGGTGCAAACAAAAGACCACTGAAGTCACTTTCAGAAGTGATTAAAGGTAAACAAGGACGTTTTAGACAAAACCTTCTTGGTAAACGGGTTGATTTCTCTGGACGAAGTGTCATTGTTGTTGGACCAGGTCTTAAGATGGATGAGTGTGGATTGCCAAAAATTATGGCACTTGAACTTTTCAAACCACATGTTATGGCAAAACTTGAAGAACGTGGATATGCTACGACTTTAAAACAAGCTAAAAAGATGATTGAAACAAAAGTAAATGAAGTTTGGGAATGTCTTGAAGACGTTGTTGATGGTCACCCAGTACTACTGAACCGTGCGCCAACACTTCACAAACTTTCAATTCAAGCATTTCACCCGAAACTCATTGATGGAAAAGCAATTCAACTTCACCCACTGGTATGTGCTGCGTTCAACGCCGATTTTGATGGGGATCAAATGGCTGTTCACGTACCACTTTCAGATGAAGCGATTGCAGAAGCTAAAATCTTGATGTTAGCATCAATGAACATTCTTCTTCCTGCATCTGGTAAAGCGATTGCTGTACCTTCACAGGATATGATTTTAGGTCTTTACTACCTAACATTAATTAAAGAAGATGTTATTGGTCAACATAAACTTTTTGCGAATGTAGATGAGATTGTGATTGCTAATGAACAAGGTGGTCTTGATTTAAATGCTAAGATTAGAACCGTTGTTAATGGTCACATTGTGAACACAACAGCTGGTAGAATCATCTTAAAGGCAATTATTCCAGATTATGTGCCTGAGTCGTACTGGAATAAAATATTAAAAAAGAAAGACATTGGAGCATTGGTTGATTATATCTATGCGAACAGTGGTATTTCTCATACGTCAGTATTCCTTGATGATTTAAAAGACATTGGTTTCAAATACGCAACAAAGTCAGGTGTTTCAATTTCTATCGATGATATTAAAGTACCAGAGCCTAAGTACGCAACAGTAGATGCAGCCAAAGCAAATGTTATTGAGATTCAAAAGCAGTTTGGTAAAGGTCTTCTTACCGAACAGGAACGGTATAATAAGATTATTGATATTTGGACAGATACCAATAATGAAGTAGCTGGTGACCTTATGGGGCTGATTAAGCAAGATAAAGATGGATTTAACTCCGTTCATATGATGGCTGATTCTGGTGCTAGGGGTTCTGCTGCACAGATTAGACAGCTTTCAGGAATGAGGGGTCTAATGGCGAAATCAGATGGTTCAATTATTGAAACACCGATTACCTCAAACTTCCGTGAGGGTCTAAATGTACTAGAGTACTTTATTTCAACTCACGGTGCGAGAAAAGGTCTTGCCGATACAGCGATGAAAACAGCAAGTGCTGGTTATTTGACAAGAAAACTTATTGATGTTGCACAAAACGTTAAAGTTATTATGCATGATTGTGGTACGCATGAAGGGGTTGATGTTTCAGATATCTACGTTGGTAATGAGTTGATTGAGCCATTGGCAGACAGAGTTTATGGACGTGTAATTTCAGCAGACATTATTGATCCGATTACTTCAGAAGTATTGGTATCTGAAGGTACAATGATTGATGAAGAGAAAGCCAGACTTATCTCAGATGCTGGGGTACGTTCAGTAAACATTAGAACTTCGGTTACTTGTAAAGCACAAAAAGGTATTTGTGCTAAATGTTATGGTTTGAACATGGCTGAAAACAAGATTGTTAAACGTGGTGAAGCCGTTGGTGTTGTTGCTGCTCAATCAATTGGTGAGCCAGGAACACAACTTACACTTCGTACTTTCCACACAGGAGGAACGGCAACTGCTGGTAAAGAAGAGCGTCAAGTTATCGCGAACAAAGAAGGTTTCATTCGTTACTACAACTTAAATGTTAACCGAAACTCGGAAGGTAAACTGCTTGTATCTAACAGAAGAAATGCTGGTGTTCTTTTAGTTGAGCCTAAGGTTAAATCCTTAACGAGAGGTAAATTAACCATTGTTTCAGCACATGACGAGATTGTATTAACCGTACAACAAGGGGCTAAAGAGCAACGTTATACGGTTAGAAAAAATGATATTGCTAAAACCAATGAACTCGCTGGTGTTGGTGGAAAAGTTGATGGGAAGTTTTTCATTCCATTTGAAAATGGTGAGATTATTGAAGAAGGTGATTCAATCATTGAGGTGATTAAAGAGTCATGGTCTGTACCTGCACGTATTCCATTTGCTTCTGAATTAACAGTAGAAGATGGTGCACCAATTACTCAAGACATTCATGCTGATTCAAAAGGTACCGTGAAGTACTTTTTATTAAAAGGGGATTATTTAGAGAGAGTAGAAAGCATTGCCACGGGTAAAGTGATTAATGAAAAGGGTCTTTTTGCTGTTGTGGTTGATGAGAATGAGCGAGAGGCTGCTAGACATTACATTGCTAGAGGTTCAGTTATTTCTATTGATGATGACACTGTTGTTGGGCGTGGTGATTTGATTGCGAATGCTGCAACACAAGAGCAAGTGGTTATTGCTGAATGGGATCCATATTCTGAACCAATGATTGCTGAAGCAAATGGTACATTGAAGTTTGAAGATATTATTCCAGGTGTTACGGTTGTTGAACAATTTGATGAGTTAACAGGTGAGAGTCGATTAACCTTAAATGAATATATTCCAGCAGCTTATAAACCTGCTATTGTATTGGCAACAGATGATGGTGAGATTATCACTTATGCACTCGATCCTAAAACTTCTATCTTTGTTAAAGATGGAGACAAGGTAGGGATTGCAGATATTTTAGCAAAAACACCAAAAGCTGCTCAAAAATCAAGCGATATTACTTCGGGTCTTCCAAGAGTTTCAGAGCTATTTGAAGCACGTCGTCCAAAAGATCCAGCATTAATTGCTAGAATTACGGGTTCTATTGCCTTTGGTAAACCACTTAGAGGTAAAAAGCGTATTATTATTACACCTGAGTATGGTGCACCTGTAGAGCAGTTTGTTGACAAACAGCGTACTGTTGTTGTCAATGAAGGTGACTTTGTACACACGGGTGAGAAAATGACAGATGGTACAATTTCAAGTCATGATGTTCTAGCAACACTGGGTGAAAAAGCATTGTATGAGTACATTGTTGAAGAGGTTCAAAAAGTTTACCGTCGTCAAGGGGTTAACATTTCAGATAAACACATTGAAATTGTTGTTTCTCAGATGATGCGTCAAGTAAAAGTTGTTGATGGTGGTGACTCTAAGTTTATTGATGCCGATTTAATCTCTAAGAAAAAGTTTGATTCAGAAAATACTAAAGTGGTTAAACTCTTTGGTGAACCAGCCATTGCTGAACCATTGTTAATTGGTATTACAAGAGCAGCTGTTGGAGCAGATTCAATTATCTCTGCTGCTTCATTCCAAGATACTACAAAAGTATTAACATCTGCTTCTATTGCAGGTACGGTTGATATGCTTGAAGATCTTAAAGAAAATGTTGTTATCGGTCGTCTTATCCCTGTGGGAACAGGTATGGTTGATATGGATCGTATTGAGTTTTCAGCAGAAGATGGAGCGTAAGCTTCATTCATAAAGAAGAGAAGATTTTTCTCTTCTTATGTTTAAATGCCTTCCATTTGTTTGGCATTAAAATAGATTAACCTTTCAGCAGAAAATTTAAATTCTAACTCTATAGGTCTACAACAGACTTCACAGTCTTCAATGTAGTCAGAGCTTTCCTCTTCGCTTTCTAGTATCATAGATATTCTCTCCCAACAGTAGGGACAAGTAAAAAAATGCTCCATCTATTTTCCTCATATATTTATTAGAGTTAGTATAGCTAAACTTTATTGTAACTCCATTGTTCTCCACTCTGCTTTAGAGTAAAACTCGGAATCAAATGGATATTTATAAGTAATGATAGGGGCTGTGGGTACATACTCTTCAGCATAAAATGCATCAGGGTCTTTTGTCAGTTCAGTGGTCAAACTTGGGTCAGTTATTAGAGGCATTTCTATTTCGTTTGGTTGACTCATTGCTATCTGTTCTTGTTGAATAATGGCATCAGCATGTGGATTTTGAACCAAGCCAAAATTATGACCATAGGGATGTACCTTTGAAACGGAAACAACTTCTGGTTTTGAACAAGAGTTTAAGAGTAAAAGTGTTGAGATTGAGATGATAGGCAAGATTGTTTTAGATAAATATTTCATGGCTAATCCTAATATTAAATTTTTATTAAATAAAATATATAATAAATAAACTTAAATTATAGTTTAATTTTAAGATATTCTTAATATTAGTGAAAATATTTGCTACAATTCAAACATGAATAATACAAACTTCCACATAAAACTACAAGCTTTAGCAAACGGTGCTAATTATGTTGTCTATAATAAAAAACGTTATCTCCTTATTAAAGAGACTTTACTTAATGGAAAATTATTAAAACTTTATGCCGAAGAATTAGGAGGAAATGATGTGGTTAGTGGTAATTACTATCCGACTATTAAAAGTGGAACATTGAAGCCTTGCGAGATGAGTGATGCTAAGGTGATTGATTTTGTTTTGAGGGCTGAATATTTTAATAAATGAAGTTGTAACTTTAAAAAATATATTGAAATTGAAGTTGTAACTTCAGTTATGCTATAATGAAATCAAAAAGAGGTAATTATGCTTGATGAAATTAGAGGTTATCAAAGAAAAATTTTTAATAAAAATAGTTTTACCTATAAACGATATTTTCATAATCGGATAAGTTTAAACAGTAACCTTACAGGAATAGTAGGAGCTAGAGGGGTTGGAAAAACAACATTTTTAATCCAATATTTAAAAGAGTTAGAGATTCCTTTTGGACAAAAGCTTTATATTAGTGCTGATATCATTAACATATCTTCTCTCTTTGATGTGGCAGAGGATTTTTCTAAAGAAGAAGGTAAAGTTTTAGTTATTGATGAGATTCATAAATATAAAGATTTTGAGATAGAGCTAAAAAAAATATATGATATTTTAGATTTACAAGTGATTTTTAGTGGAAGTAGTGCTTTACAAATTGACCATGCAAAAGCAGACTTAAGTCGAAGGGCTATTACCCATCATGTTTATGGACTTTCTTTTAGAGAGTTTCTTGAGTTAAATTTAGATATTACATTACCTTCTTATAGTTTAGAAGAGATACTAAAAAATCATCTCGATATCGCTTATGAATTACTAGAGAAGTTTAATCTACGACTACAATTTAGAGAGTATCTAAAAAATGGTTATTACCCTTTTTATTTTGAGGATAGAGAGAACTATCTTTTAAAACTAAATGAGACGATAAATACTGTAATAGAGGTTGATATCCCTTCTATATTTCCTATTGACTACAGTAATATAAGCAATCTAAAAAAATTGGTTAGACTGATTTGTGAGTCAGCTCCCTATACACCAAATATAAAAGAGTTACTTACTAAAATGAATATGGGTGAAAATTATAAAGGACTTTATCAGTTTTTAGATTATTTACATCAAGCAAAGGTTCTAAATGTTGTAAGAGCTCAGTCAAAAGGTGACAATATTTTTACGAAACCTGAGAAGATTTATTTGAATAATACAAATCTTCATTTTGCTTATTGTAACGCTTTTGAAATGGGTACAGCTAGAGAGGTATTTTTTGCAAGTATGTTAAGAGAAAATCATGCACTATCTATTCTTAAAAAAGGTGACTTCTTAGTTGATGAAAAATATATTTTTGAAGTAGGTGGGAAAAATAAAGGTTTCAAGCAGATAAAAGATTTACCAAACTCTTTTGTAGTTGCTGATGATATAGAGATAGGAAGTGGCAATAAAGTTCCTCTTTGGTTGTTTGGGTTTTTGTATTAATTATAGAACAGTATAAACATATCCATATTATTTAACTAAAAAATTATGGTTACAACCATAAAAATATGCTATTATATTCTGATTTAGAACATAAAAGGTACAATAATGATTCTTGAAGAACTAAGAAACTATCAATTTAACTATTTAGAACTATTTAATTTTACCTATAAAAGGTATTTACATAGAGAAGTAGATTTTGAAGAGAAGTTAATAGGGATAGTAGGAGCAAGAGGAGTAGGGAAAACCACTTTTTTACTTCAGTACCTTAATGAACACTCTTTACCAATGGCTAAAAAACTTTATTTTTCAGCAGATGCTATTGATGTTGAGTCTTTGTTTGATATTGCTTATGAGTTTCATAAGGTTGGTGGAGAGCTTTTAATTATTGATGAAATTCATAAATATAACAACTTTGAAAAAGAACTCAAAAAAATTTATGACATGTTGAAACTAAAAGTCATTTTCTCTGGTTCGTCAGCACTTAAACTTGACCATTCAAAAGGTGACTTAAGCAGGAGAGCGAGACTGTACCAAATGAAAGGGCTTTCGTTTAGAGAATTTATAGAGATTAAAAATGGAATTACTTTAGCTAGTTATGGTTTGGATGAGATTCTTAAAAATCATACAGAGATAGCCCATAAGTTATTAAAAGAGATTAAACCTTATGAGTATTGGCAAGAGTATTTAAAGAATGGGTATTATCCTTTTTATTTTGAAAATCCAAAAAGTTATCAGTTACGACTAAAAGAGACGATTAATACCGTAATTGAGGTAGATATACCATCTATATTCCCAATAGATTATGAAAAGATTATTAATCTTAAAAAGCTTGTTCGTTTAGTGTGTGAGTCTCAACCGTTTCAAGTGAATATTAAAGAACTATCAACCAACATTGGTGTAAAGGACTATCAAACACTTTATCGTTATTTAGAATATCTTAGACGAGGTAAGATTTTAAATCTACTCCGTGCTAAAAGTAGAGGGGACACTATTTTTGCTAAACCACAAAAACTCTATTTGGGCAATACCAATTTACACTATGCTTATTGTAACAATGCAAATATAGGAACGATTCAAGAAGTGTTTGTAATGAGTATGATAGATGAAGATTTACTAGAAATCCCCTCCAAAGGTGACTTTAGAATAGCCGATAAATATTTGGTTGAAGTGGGTGGAAAAAATAAGAGTTTTAAACAGATCAAAGATATTCCTGACTCCTTTGTCTTGGCTGATGATATAGAAGTTGGCTTTGGTTCTAAAGTTCCTCTTTGGTTGTTTGGGTTTTTGTATTGATGGTAAAGAATTCAAATATAAAGTTTTTCTCGTGAGGATTTTTTTAGTAATAATTTAGATAAAATAAGTTTAAAGTTTAGGATAAAATAATTAATGAATAAATATAAAGTAGGCAGTCTTTTTGCTGGTGTAGGTGGTGTTTGCCAAGCATTTAATAATACTTCTAGTCAAGTTATATGGGCAAATGAGATTGATAAACATGCGTGTATAACTTATAAACTAAATCACAGGAATACAAAATTAATAGAAGATGATGTACGAAATTTATCTTATAAAAATTTAGAAAAAACTGATATTTTGACAGCTGGATTTCCATGTCAGCCATTTTCACAGGCAGGACATGGAAAAGGGTTTGAAGATGAGCGAGGTGAACTATTCTTTGATGTTGTAAGATTATTAAATGAACTGCAACCCCAAGCATATTTTTTAGAAAATGTTAGAACCTTAGCCTCTCATGATAACGGTAATACATTTCGTGTTATTCAAGAAGAGATTAAAAAAACAGGTTACTCTTTTATCCCTTTTGTATTGAATGCTTCAGAGTATACGGATATACCACAAGGTAGAGAACGAATATATATTGTTGGATTTAAAGATGAGGTAGATTATACCTTTGATAAACCTATTAAACTAAATGAACACAGTAGTGCTAATAAATGTAAACTATCCAGTTCTTTTAAAATTCCTACAAAATCAAAAAATAGTATTAAAAAAGTAAAAGATTTTCTTGATAAATCGACAGTTTTACCAAATGATATCTATGATAGTTTAGAAAACAAGATACATCAAAGAGTAAGAGAAGTAGCAACAAAAGAGGATACAGTTTATCAATATAGACGATATTATGTTCGAGAAAATAAATCAAATGTATGTCCTACATTAACAGCAAATATGGGAAGTGGAGGACATAATATTCCTATTGTTTTAGATAATGGTACTCCTAGACGCTTAACTCCTAAAGAGTGTTTTAATTTACAAGGGTTTGCACAAGAGTTTAAACTACCTTCTAATATAGCAAGAGGGCAACTTTATAAACAGGCAGGTAACTCTGTTGTTGTTCCTATGGTACAGCAAATTGCTGAAGAGATTGTAAGAGTTTTGAATGAAAACTGAACTTGTCAATCCTAATATCAAAAACTTTATTAAGTCGTTTCGTGATGTGGGATATACTTTTGAGATAGCTGTTGCTGATGTTTTGGATAATAGCATCTCTGCTAATGCTTCAGAAATTAGAATCTATACAGTTCCTAGCCCAAAACTTTTTTTCTGTATGCTAGATAATGGTAAAGGTATGTCAGAAGAAGAGCTTGTAGAAGCGATGAGGTTAGCAACAAAAAACCCTGAAGAGGAGAGAGAAAAAAAAGATTTAGGTCGTTTTGGTCTTGGATTGAAAACAGCATCTTTTTCGCAATGTAAAAAGTTAACGGTTTTATCTAAAAAAGATGAAATTATCTCTATTCGACAGTGGGATTTGGATTATATCTCTTCGTCAAACCAATGGTTATTAATAACTCCTAATATTTTTGACTTTAAAGAGACCCCCTTAGTTGATGAGTTAAATGGTTTAGAGAGTGGTACATTGGTTATTTGGGAAGAGCTAGATAGGTATAAAGAGCAATCTTTTTCTACTAATATTGAAAAATTAAGAAAACATCTCTCTTTGGTTTTTCATAGGTTTTTAGAAGGTTCAGATAGTTTTACTAAGTTGAAAATTAGTATTAATAACAGTTTACTAAAACCATTTGATCCTTTTAATGCAAATAACGATGCAACCTTTAGAAAGTCATCTGAAAAAATTAAAGTATATGACTCAATGATTGAGGTTACACCCTATATTTTACCCCATCATAGTAAAGTGTCTCGGCAAGAGTGGGAAGAGTATTCGACCAGTGATGGATACATAAAATCACAAGGCTTTTATTTGTATCGTGCGAATAGATTATTAATCCATGGAACATGGTGGGGATTACATAAAGCCATTGATGCTCATAAACTTGTGAGGATAAAAATTGATATATCTAATAAACAAGATAGTTATTGGGGAATAGACATTAAAAAATCTACAGCTAACCCTATGCCTGAGATTAAAAAAGATTTAAAAAGAATTATTTTAGAAGTTACAAAAGAGGGTTTAAAGCCTTTTGTAAAACGGGCTAGAAAGATTAATGATAAAACAACCACAAGATTTTGGACAACTATTCCTAATAATGAAGAGTTTCGTTTTGGATTAAATAAAGATCATCCCATTTATCAAAAATTATTAAGTTCACTCTCTGAAGATGGCATCTCTTTATTAAACATATATTTAAAAGGTTTAGAAGCTTATTTACCTCTATCTGCTATACAGTCTCAGTTACAACAAAATCCTCATAAGGTTAAACAAGAACAGGCTTTATCAGATGAAGATATAGAGGAGTTAGTGGTAAAATTAAAATCATCAGGCTTGAGTCAAGAGTATATTGATAGTCTATTAAAAACAGAGATATTTAAAAACAAGAAGGGATTGTTGGAAGATGAGTAGTTATGAAGAAGTTAAAGAGTTTGTATTTAATAGGTTAACAAAGAAGTATAAAGTTAATGGGCAGCTTGCAGAGGATGATATCTCTTATGAATTAGAGAATGTGCAAAAAATATTATTGAGTGATAATAAAAAACTTGTGTTTGATGATATTGATATAGACTTATCTAAGAATGATTTTGAAAGAATGAAGAGAGAACTTGAAACCAGTTTTGATGTAAAAATGGAAGAGGGGCTTCTGATTCAAGGAGAGGAACAACAAGATAGAGATAACAGTTGGTGGACTGGAGTAGTTAAACAAGATATTGAAAATTACTATTGGTATAGATATAAAAAATATTTAAAAAAATCTCTACCTACTGATGTTGTTAGAACAATAGATATAGATACAGATATTATCATGAACAATATTGAAAATCCTAGAATTGATAATTTTAATCGATATGGTATGGTTGTAGGGCATGTTCAATCAGGAAAAACAGCAAACTACTCTTCATTAATCTGTAAGGCTGCTGATGCAGGTTATAAATTTATTGTAGTGATAGCTGGTGGTATAAATAATTTAAGAAACCAAACTCAAGAGCGAATTAATGAATCTTTTGTTGGTCGGGATAAAGGAAATCCTATTGGTGTTGGAATTGGTGACTCTTCTCTTAATAAATTACCAATAAGTTTAACAACTAAGGAAAAAGATTTTGATATAAATGATGCTAATAGAAATTCGCAGGGAACTAATTTTGAAACAAATACAACACCTATCCTTTTAGTTATTAAAAAAAATACTCGTACGCTAGATAATGTTATTAAATGGTTAGAAGAAGTTTATAATAATAAAATATCTAATCATGCTATGTTAATGGTTGATGATGAATCTGATTATGCTTCTATCAATACAAAAGATGAGGAAGACCCAACAGCAATTAATAAAAAATTGAGAAAACTATTAAGTCTATTTCATAAAAGTGTTTATGTCGCATATACAGCGACACCGTATGCAAATATATTTATAGACCATGAAGCAGGGCATGATAATTTAGGTCGTGACCTATTCCCCAAAGATTTTATCTATGCACTCAATGCTCCTGATAACTATTTTGGAGCAAGAAAGATATTTTTGGGTGGAGATAGAAAATATTTAGTTACTATAGATGATTATCTTGATGATATTCCATCTAAGCACAAAAAAGATTTTGAGTTACCTTCAATTCCTCAAAGCTTATATGATGCAATGAGAGTATTTGTTATTAATATAGCGATAAGAAGTTTAAGAGGACAAGAGAAGAGTCATAACAGTATGTTGATACATGCTACGAGGTTTACGGATGTTCATCGAAAATTTGCTCTACATGTAGAAGAGTATATTAATAGTATCGTTGTAGATATTAACAGTTATGGAAGATTGGAAAATTCAATTACATTTAGTTGTTTAATTCAAGAGTTAAAAAATACTTTTGAGTTGAGATATATAAATCTTGAATTTTCTTGGGATGAGGTTTTAGAGAGAATTTGTTCTACAATAGAAACTGTTGTAGTTAGAGAGGTACATCAAAAAACAAGTGTTCCACTAGAGTATAGAAAAGATAGGGTTACCAATGCTATTGTAATAGGAGGTACAAGCCTATCTCGTGGCTATACACTAGAGGGCTTAAGTGTAAGTTACTTCTTAAGAAATACCGTTTTTTACGATACACTGATGCAGATGGGTAGATGGTTTGGTTATAGAGTAGGTTATGAAGATATTTGTAGAGTATATATGCCTGAGAGTATGATAGATAATTTTGGAAGAATTATTGAAGCTACAGAGGATTTAGTTAAAGATTTTAAATTGATGTCAGAAGCTAATAAAACACCTAATGATTTTGGATTAGCTGTTAAACAACATCCTGATAGTGTACTTCAAGTAACAGCAAGAAATAAACAAAAAAATGTTCAAGAGTTTATTTTTAATATGAAACTAGATGGTCAAGCAAAAGAGACAAGTTGGTTATCCAGTAGTATAGATGATAGAAAAAATAACCTTTTAGTTGTGGAAACTATTGTTAAGAAATTACAAGATAACTATCAAGTTGAATATGTGGGGAATAATCTACTGTGGAGAAGTGTCGATAGGCAAAACATTATAGAGTTTTTAAATAACTTTAAAGTTTATCAAACGGATGCTCTGGGGATAAGTGCAAGAATGCCTATTGCTTTTGTTGAAAAGTACGCAAAAACAAGGAATATAGTTTGGGATGTTGCTCTTTATAGTGGGAAAGGAGAGAGTTATATTATTAATGATATAACACTAAATAAAGAAGTCAGACAAGCAACTCTAAAAAATAATGACTACATAGAGATAAAAAATAGACAAGTCTCAACTGGAAATTCAGAATCTATAGCATTGGATAGTATTACAAGAAAAAACCTTGGAAGTAATCGTAAAGTTATACGGAAAAATATTAAAAATCCTCTACTTCAGTTGCATATTTTAGAGACCAACGAAGATAGCACTTTAGTGGCTTTTGGTATTAGTTTTCCAGGAGATATTTTAAGTAATGATGAGACAATTAATATGAAAATCAATACCGTTTATTATAAAAGTTTACTAGAAGACTTAGAGGTGCTTTCAGATGACTAACAGTATAAATCCATGGAAGAACATGCAAGAGTCTTCTAAAAGAAGAGTAGACTTTGAAACAGAACACAATCTATTTTGGATTACTGATTTAGAGGGTAAATATGGATTCTGTTTACAGTCAAAAAACATTTTTAAAGATATTAAGCCTCCTGCGAATTTAAAAGGTATCTCTATATTAAAGAGAAATGCAAATCATCATTATGGGGAACTTTTTTTAGTTTTAAATAAGAAAGAGGATTGGCAAATTTTTTATACACTATGTGAGGATTTAATATCTATAACACATAAGTATGATAGTGATGAAGCGATGATAAGTGCCGTAGAGGTTCGTTTAAAGAGATGGCAACAGCTACTTCGGTATGAACGAAATATTGTTTTCAGTTTAGAAGCACAAATGGGGTTATTTAGTGAGCTACTATGTCTGAAAGATGTGCTAACTCCAAAGGTTGGTATAGAGCAGTCTATTATTTCATGGGTGGGTGCAGATTTTGATAAACAAGATTTTTTATTATCAAATGCTATTATTGAAGTAAAGTCTTATAGAACCTCTAAAAGTCCAATTGTCACTATTTCTTCACTACAACAGCTCTATAGTGACAAAGAGCCTCTCTACTTATTGTCTTATGGTTTAACTCAGGCAGATAATGGAGTCAGCATAGATATTGTGGTTCAAGAGATTTATGAATTGCTAGAAAATCAATCAGCAGAGATAAGAGATATATTTGATAGTAGACTTATAGAGTATGGGTTTATTTCTGAATTGATAGAGAGTTCACTATTTAAGTTTATTGTTGATAAGCGTAGAGCTTATTATGTTTCAGAGAAGTTTCCAAAAATTTCCCCAAAAAATATAAGCAATCAAATTTTAACCGTTAAGTATTCAATAGACCTGCTTCAGTGTGATGCGTTTGAAGTTGATATAGATACTATGAGTATAAGGTAACTGCTATGATAAGTTTAGAAGAGTTTCACCAAGATTTTATGCAATCCATACTTTCAGATGCCCAGAGTAGAGGGTTAATGAGAGCGAAATCATTTTTTGAAAATGTGTGTGAAGAGTTGATTCGTACAGCTGATTTAACAAATAACTATACCGAAGCTGAGTATACGAAAAAAGGTATAGATGTTTATGGATATGATTATGATGAAGAGAGAGAAGTGTTATCACTGCTTTCTCATGAGTTTTTTCAAGAAGATACTATTGAGACTTTGACAAAAAATAAAATAGACACTAAGTTTAGAAGGTTGAAAAACTTTTATCTTAAAGCTATTGATAGATTGTATCAAAATATGGAAGAGGCTTATGAATCTTATTCGATGGCATATAATATTTATGGATGGAAAAGTAAGAAAGAGATTAAAAAAGTAAGACTTATTATTTTAACTGATGGAAAAGTAACAAGGAGATTAAAAGAGTTACCCAGTGAAATAGTAGATGGGATAGAGATAGAGTTTCGTATTATTGATATAGAGTACCTTTACAAAATCTATCTCTCCGAAAATAGTGGAGGTGATTTTGAAGTTAATATAAAGTTACCTTGTCTGAAGATAGATACAGCTTCTGATGAGTATCAGTCTTATCTTTCTTATTTGTCAGGTAATGATTTAGTAGGTATTTACGAACAGTTTGGACAAAAATTATTTGAACAAAATGTAAGAACATTTTTACAGTTTAGAGGAAATGTCAATAAAGGATTACGAAATACCATAGAGTATAATCCTGAAATGTTTTTTGCTTACAATAATGGAATAACAGCAACAGCTTCAGATATTGAGTTAGATAGTGATGGAAACATTATAAACATTAAAAATTTTCAGATAGTAAATGGTGCTCAGACAACATCAGCTATTTATGCTGCAAGTAAAAATTCAAAACTGGATGTCTCAACCGTATCTGTACAGATGAAACTATCTGTCGTTAAAGATAGTGAGAAGCAAAATGAGTTTGTATCAAAAGTCTCAGAGTATGCTAATACACAAAATAAAGTTAATAAATCAGACTTCTTCTCGAACAGTTCCTTTCATAAGGACTTTAAAAACTACTCAAAACGCGTTTGGGTAGCAACAGTTGGAGGTTCTCAAAAACGAACACACTGGTTTTATGAAAGGGTTCGAGGAGAGTACCTTAATGAACAGGCTTATTTAACAAAAGCAGAAAAAACTCAATTTCAACTAGAGAACCCAAAACAACAACTGCTTGATAAAACATTTTTGGCAAAAAGTGAAAATAGTTGGCTTCAAAACCCAAATATTGTCTCTAAGGGAGCACAGTATAGCTTTGATTATTTTAGAAAAGAGATTACAGACAGGTTAGAAGAGGATGAGTTAGCAATAACCGAGCAGTATTTTAAAGATGTAGTATGTCGAGTTATTATGTTCAAAGAAGTAGAGAAAATGACTTCAAAAGCTTCTTGGTATCAAGGTGGTTACAGAGCTCAGTCGGTTACTTATACCATTGCCTATTTATCCCATTTAATTGCTCAAAAAGAAAAGTTTTTGGATTTTAATTTCATTTGGGAACTACAAGAGTTGCCACTAAAACTCAAAGATATATTGGAAGCCATTGGAAAAAGAATCTATGGTGAAATTACAAATCCACCTGAAGGAAATGCAAATGCTAGTCAATGGTGTAAAAAAGATTTATGTTGGATTACTATTAAAGAGTTAGATTTTGAGATTCATATAGATGAGAATTTATTAATTGATAGTGAAGAGGCTAAATATAATAAACGAGAAGAGAAAAAAGAGACTAGACTAGTAAAAGATTTGGAAATGCAGACTTTTGTCTTGAAGGAGAGTGTGGATAAGTGGAAAAAACTGTTTGACTATTATAAACAAGATGAGTTTGAGTTTCGCATCTCTCCTATGCAGTTGGACACTTTAGAGAAATACGTATTGGGATACTTTAAACTTCCGTCTGCAAAACAATCTAAAGTTTTGTATGAGCTTTATTGTGATGCTTTGGATGAAGGATTGGTTTTTTAATAATGATTGATAATAAAGGAACAAATAAATGATACCCTATAACCCAAACTATTTAGAAAAAACAGACATCTTCACAAAAGAAGAACTAACTCTATTGAAATCATTAAATACCAAAGTCTCTCTTACAAAATTCCTATCCAATAAAAGCTATATAGATAAATTTGGTATGGATTTTATTCATATTTCTTCTAAAATAGAGGGAAATACTTATGATAGGCATGATACTTATACCTTGTTAGAGTACGGTCGTACAGCAGGAGGAAAAAAGTATAGTGATGCCAAGATGATTTTGAATATGCGAGATGCATATGATAAATTTATTGGAGAAGATTTAGTAGTAAGTAAAGATACTTTAAAAGATTTGCATTATATTCTCTCGGATGAAATGGTTGCTAACAATGAAAGAGCGATGCCACGAGACAGTGAAGTGACCATTAAAGCGTCTAACTATATTCCTTTAGCAACTAAAGAAAAGCTTGATGATGAGTTGAACTATATGTTTAAAAAATATGAAACCATAGCAAACCCTTTTAACAGAGCTTTATACATTCATTGTAATTTAGCCTATTTGCAGTATTTTAAAGATTGTAATAAGCGAACAGCACGAATGATGCTAAATGTTTCACTTAAAAGCGATGGGCAAATGATTTATATTCCTAATGAAGAGAAAATTAGAAATTATTTAGTAGCCATCGTAAACTACTATGAAACAGGTTCTTATGATAAGTTTAAACATTATTTTATAGAGTCGTATAAGGAAACGGTAGAAGCAATTGTTGCTGTTGAAGAGAGTAAGGAACGTGAACGAAATATGCCTTTAAGAGAGCTATAAAAGTATTTCTTAGTAGTATAGAAAAGATGATTTAGGTATATGAAGTTATGTTATTAATTGAGAATGAAAGATACTTAATTAAAGGGAAAATAGTATTCTTTAAACACGGTTAATTTTTAACAAATCCTCCCATCTATAACAACTCGATAACATTTATCCTCTAAAAATCATATCTAATAAAGCCTATTTGGGTATAATATGCACCATTTTCTATGTTTGGAAGCTCCGAAAGTATGCCTAGATGACGTTTTTTCGGGGTTTCCAGCCCAGATTTCAATAAACTAACAGAAAGGAATTGTATTGCCTACAATTAACCAATTAGTTCGTAAAGAACGTAAAAAAGTGATTAAAAAATCAAAATCACCAGCTTTAGTAAACTGTCCTCAAAGAAGAGGTGTTTGTACCAGAGTTTATACAACAACTCCAAAAAAACCTAACTCAGCTTTAAGAAAAGTTGCAAAAGTTAGATTGACAAGTGGATTTGAAGTTATTTCATACATCGGTGGAGAGGGTCATAACCTTCAAGAACACTCAATCGTACTTGTACGTGGTGGTAGAATCAAAGATTTACCTGGTGTTAAATACCATATCGTTCGTGGTGCTCTTGATGCATCTGGTGTTAACGGTAGAACTGTTGCTAGATCTAAATACGGAACTAAAAAGCCAAAAAAATAGTTTAGGAAACGTAGACTTTAGTCACGTTAAGAAACAGTAATCGAGGCTAAAGCCATCGGTTCCAAGTTAAAGCAAAATGAGAGTGAGTCTAGTGATAGACTTTAAACAGGTATTGTCAAAAGACCTAAATAAGGTTGACCTTAGGGGACAAAACTTGAGTAAATCAATTAGTGAATGATTGAAGATAAATTATAGGAAAATAATAATATGAGAAGAAGAAAAGCTCCCGTTAGACCGGTACTGCCAGATCCAGTACACGGTTCAAAAGTTTTAACAAAGTTTGTAAATGCCGTAATGTTAGATGGTAAAAAAGTAACTGCAGAAAAAATTATGTATGCAGCACTTGAGAGAATTGAAGAGAAATCTGGTGAAAAAGGTATTGACGTATTCAATAAGGCAATGGATAACGTTAAGCCTGTTATGGAAGTTAAATCAAGAAGAGTTGGTGGTGCAACTTACCAAGTGCCAATCGAAGTTAGACCAGTAAGACAGCAAACACTTGCTATTAGATGGTTAATTGACTCTGCTAGAAAAAGAAATGAAAGAACAATGGTTGAGCGTCTTTCAAATGAATTTATGGATGCTGCTACAGATAAGGGTTCTGCTTTCAAAAAGAAAGAAGATACTTATAGAATGGCTGAAGCAAACAAAGCATTTGCTCACTATAGATGGTAAGGAAGTAGATAACTATGGCACGAACACATAAACTAAACGACGTAAGAAACATTGGTATTGCAGCTCACATTGATGCTGGTAAAACAACAACAACTGAAAGAATTCTTTTCTACACAGGTGTTGAGCATAAAATCGGTGAAGTTCACGATGGTGCAGCAACTATGGACTGGATGGAACAAGAGCAAGAAAGAGGTATTACCATTACTTCTGCTGCGACTACTTGTGAGTGGGCTAAAAAGCAAATTAACATTATAGATACTCCAGGTCACGTTGACTTCACCATTGAAGTTGAGCGTTCTATGAGAGTACTTGATGGTGCTGTTTCAGTATTCTGTGCTGTTGGTGGGGTTCAACCACAATCAGAAACAGTTTGGAGACAAAGAAACCGTTACGGTGTACCTTCAATTGTTTTCGTAAACAAGTATGATAGAACTGGTTCTGACTTTTATGAAGTTGAGAGACAAATTAAAGAAAGACTAAAAGGTAACCCAGTTCCAATTCAATTACCAATTGGTGCTGAAGAAGACTTTGCTGGTGTTGTTGACCTTGTTAAAATGAAAGCTATCGTGTGGGACAAAGATGCTGCTATGGGTTCTAATTACCACGTAGAAGAAATCTCTGAAGATATGATGGAACTTGCTGAAGAATACCGTGAGAAAATGATTGAGAGCATCGCAGAAGTTGATGGTCAAGAAGAACTTATGGAAAAATTCTTAGAAGGTGAAGAGATTTCTGAAGAAGAAATCATGGCTGGAATTAAAGCAGCAACGATTGGTATGCACATTGTACCAATGACGGTTGGTTCAGCATTTAAAAACAAAGGTGTTCAGACTTTACTTGACGCTGTTGTTGCTTACCTTCCATCTCCAGTTGAAGCACCTGCTATTAAAGGTACGATGATGGATGATGAAGAGCAAGAAGTTACTGTTGAGTCTACTGACGATGGTGAATTTGCATCTTTAGCGTTTAAAATTATGACAGATCCATTTGTTGGTCAGTTAACATTTATCCGTGTATATCGTGGTTCTTTAGAGTCTGGTTCTTACGTACTTAACTCTACTAAAGAGAAAAAAGAACGTGTTGGTAGAATCATGAAAATGCACGCTATCAAAAGAGAAGAAGTTTCTGAAATTTATGCTGGTGAAATTGGTGCTGTTGTTGGACTTAAGTCTACAACTACTGGTGATACACTATGTTCAGATAAAGATAAAGTTGTTCTTGAGAGAATGGATTTCCCGGATCCAGTTATCTCTGTTGCTGTTGAACCAAAAACAAAAGCCGATCAAGAAAAAATGGGACTTGCTCTAGGTAAACTAGCTGCCGAAGATCCATCTTTCCGTGTATCAACTGATGAAGAATCTGGTCAAACTATTATTTCAGGAATGGGTGAACTTCACCTTGAGATTCTTGTAGATAGAATGAAGAGAGAATTTAAAGTTGAAGCTGAAGTTGGTGCTCCACAAGTTTCTTACCGTGAAGGTATTAGAAACTCTGTTAAGAAAGAGTACAAGTACGCTAAACAGTCTGGTGGACGTGGGCAATTTGGTCATGTTTACTTACACATTGAGCCACAAGAAGCTGGTTTTGGTTATGAGTTTGTTGACGCTGTTAAAGGTGGGGTTGTTCCAAAAGAATTTATCCAACCAGTTAATAAAGGTGTTCAAGAATCAATGCTTAGAGGAATTCAAGCTGGTTACCCAGTGGAAGATATCAAAGTAACTCTTTATGATGGTTCTTACCATGATGTCGATTCATCTGAAATGGCGTTTAAACTTGCTGGTTCAATGGGTTTCAGAGATGGTTGTAGAGAAGCAGATCCGTTTATCTTAGAGCCAATGATGAAAGTTGAAGTTGAAGTTCCAGAAGACTACATGGGAGACGTTATTGGTGACGTTTCTAAAAGACGTGGAATTGTTCGTGGAATGGGAGACAGAGCTGGATCTAAGATTGTTGATGCATTTGTACCACTTTCGGAGATGTTCGGTTACTCAACTGATTTACGTTCAATGACACAAGGTCGTGCAACTTATGCGATGGAATTTGACCATTATGCAGAAGTACCAGGAAATGTTGCCAAAGAAATTATTGACAAAAGAAGCTAATACCTTTTTACTCAGTAATAAAAGACCTGCTTTTTAGTAGGTCTTGATAGACTCTCCTTTTTTTATTTCCCATTTTATTCTACTTTTGTTTCCCCTTATTATCTTTTATTTTTCTTTGTATTTAATATTTTAATATAAATATAATTTTATAAATTAAAAATGTATATTAAAGTTTTTTTAATATAAAATTAAAATTAAATCTAAATCTAAAATTTTCTTTTCATAATTAAGAGAATTCTATAACTATAAATGTTAATATATATTATTTAATAACATTATAAAATTATTTTTAGTTTTATTTGTTTAAACAAGGAGATTGAGATGCGTGAATATACAAGTTTTTTATATAGGATTAAAATATTTTTTTTACTTCTTGTATTTATATCTGTGTCGAGTTTTGCTACAGGTTTAAGCTGTTCAGAAGGATATAGTAAATATGACAAGTATAACTTATGGACAGCAGGTCAAAATGAAGATGCTTTATATCATATTGCTTTAGATATTGATGGAAGTAAAGAAGATATTATAATAGATAATGTATGGACTAGAGATGGTAATACTAATAATCAATCTTTTGAACAATTTAAGTTTATGTTTACAACAAAAAAATGTGTTGAGAAGAGTTATAATAATGGAACAGGAACCTGTTCTCCAGAAGAGGTTCTTAAGACTACGGATTATACAAAAGATATTAAAAATATAAGTTCCGATAACAATGAATTTACAGATTTTGGTAAAATAATTTTGCCCAAAGATGCAGTCTATATCAAGCTTGTACATAGAACGAGTCCAAGATTTGGGGATGTTCATGATACTTCATTGAACTCTGTTGAGTTTAGAGGTTTTTGTTACAAAAAAGTTCCTAAAGTAGAGACGCCAAAACCCAAATTTACATGTTCAACAGGATATATAAAATATCTAAAAGACATTTATACTTTAGGTCGTAATGATTCGAGTAACCTTACAACAGATTTATTTAACTTAGGTAATAATATTAATGAGATTGATATAGAAAAAGTTTGGACTTATGATGGGAATGATAATGTTCAACCTAATGAACAGTTTAAATTAATATTTACGGATACCAGTGGAGGTGCTGTTATGGCACAGACAAAATATACGACAGATATTGACAATACTATAGGGGCTATTGGTAATACTCAATTTAGCAATTTAGGTATAACTGCATTACCAATAGGAAATAAAAGAGTAAAACTTGTGCATCGAGCTGATAGTAATTATGCTGATAATTTAACTTATTATAACTCGGTAACTTTTAAAGGTATGTGTTATAAATTAAAAGAAGCACCTTTGGCTAATCCAAAAGTGGAGATAGAAGTAGCGACCAATGGCAATGATGCTGATAAACCAACGGGACCTAGCATTGGATTTGATGAAACAGTTACTTGGACGTATGTAATAAAGAACACAGGAAATGTGGACTTAAACAATATAGTAGTAACCGATAATAAGTTAAATGAGGTATGTACCGTAGTAAGTTTAGCTGTTGGTATGAGCAAAACTTGTACGAAAACAGCTAAAGCTGTGGAAGGTCAATACGCTAATGTGGGAACAGTAAAAGCAAAATCTCCACAAAATATTGAAGTGAGTGCCAGTGACCCATCACATTATATTGGTGATAGTAAAGTGATTACGCCTCCAGTAGTGCAAGATGATAGTAAAACAGGCAAAACAGGAGAAGCTGTTACTTTAGATACTCTATTAAATGATAAAAGTACGGATGCTGCATTAAATCCTAAATCGGTTGTCATTGTTGATGTCAATGTCGTGGATGAGGGTAAAAAATTAGTGGTTAAAAATGAAGGTACTTGGACAGTTAATGTTAATACAGGTAAGATTACTTTTAGTCCCAAAGTAGGTTATACAAGTGATCCCACACCTATTAAATATACAGTAGAAGATTTAAATGGCAATGTTTCTAATGAAGGTACTGAACGTATTGATTACCCTCAAACAAAGCCAGTGGCTGAAAATGATGTAAAAATAGGAGAACGTTGTAAGGCTGTTAGCCTTGATATTTTAACCAATGACAGTGATCCTGAAAATGATTTAAATACCAGCCATGTAAATTTCATATTTCCAAATGATTGGATAGGGTCTGATACTGATAATGATGGTGATATTGATAATGTGCTTGTTCCAGAGGTAGGTACATGGAGTTTGAACAGTAATGGTCAAGCCCTTTTTAGCCCAAGTAATGATTGTGCTATGAATCCAGAAGCAATTAGTTATACGGTAACAGATAAGACTCGACAAGTTTCTAACCAAGCTACGATAACAGTAACTTACCCTGAAGCCGAGCAGTCAAGTATTGGTGATTTTATCTGGTTTGATGCTGATAAAAATGGACAACAAGATAACGGTGAAAGTGGATTAGTAGGAGTGACGGTTGAGTTGTATGATGCAAATGATGAGTTAAACACAACAACGGTTACAGATGAAAATGGTACTTATGCTTTTGTTAATCTTGATGCTGGTGAATATAAACTTAAAATCATTCTTAAAGAAGGTTATGACTTTAGTCCTAAAAGTGTGGAAGGTGTTAGTAGTGAACTGGATTCAGATGTTCATACCGATACAGGAAAAACAGATTTTATTGTTCTAAGTGAAGGTGAAAATAATACCTCCATTGATGTTGGAATGTTTATTACAGCAAAGTCAAGTATTAAGATTGTGAAAACAACCAATAGTGGTAATGTTGTTAATATCATAGAAGGAGATGTGGTCACTTGGACGTATGTGGTGACTAATAATGGAAATACGCTGATTAGTAATCTTGTTGTAAGTGATGATAAAGAAGGGGTTATTAGTGACTGTAATGGTGATAATACGTTAAATCCAGGACAAAGCATGACTTGTATAAAAAACGGTGTAGCCATACTTGGAGCTTATAATAACATAGGTAAAGTTGAAGGAGTCGATTCTGCTGGAAAGAAGCTTTTGGCTGAAGATAAAAGTGCTTATGTTGGTCAAAGTACTCCTGTTCTTGTGGGAACAGTAGGAGATTATATTTGGCTGGACTCTAATCGAAATGGTCTTCAAGATGCTGATGAGTTACCGTTACAAGATATTGGGGTAGAGCTTTTTGATAAAGAGAAGAAACGGATTCAATCCACTAAAAGTGATGTTTCAGGTAAATATTTATTTAAGGACATTTTAGCTGGTCAATATTATGTGAAGTTTATTGTGCCTAATGGCTATACTGTGACACTTAAAGAGGCTGGAGAAAACCGAGATAATGATTCCAATGCTAACTCAACAGGAATAACAGCACTGTTTGAATTGGTTGAAGGAGCTAATGACCTAAGTATGGATTTGGGTATGTTCCCAGCCTTAACTAATTTGGGAGACAGTGTCTTTTTAGATACAAATGCCAATGGTATTCAAGATACGAATGAAAATGAAGGCATTCCTAATGTCAATGTCAAGTTATATAGCGAAGATAATAAACTGCTTAGTACGACGAAGACAAGCAGTATGGGTACGTATCTATTTAGAAATTTAGTTCCTGCAAATTATTACATTATTTTTGATGTTCCAAATACTTATAAAGTGAGTCCACAAAATCAAGGTGTAAATGAGAGTGCTGACTCAGATGCTGATAGTAGTGGTAAAACAGGAATAATTTCACTAATAGGTGGACAAGATAATAAAACCGTAGATATGGGTCTCTATCAAGAAGGCATTAAAGTTGGTGACAGAGTTTTTTATGATACCAATAAAAATGGTATTCAAGACGAAGGGGAAACAGGCGTTGCTGATGTGACTGTTAACTTGCATAGTGTCAATAAAAATGATGAGGTATTAACAACCAAAACAACAGCTTCAGGTATTTATCTTTTTGATAATGTCGTCGCTGGTGAATATTATATTATTTTTAACGCACCTGCTGGATATACCATTACTAAGGCAAATCAAGGTTCAACAGAGCAAGATTCAAATCCTAATGCCAGTGGAAGAACAGCAAACTTTATGCTTGTGGCTGGAACACAAGATAGCACTATTGATATGGGTATTTATCAAGATGTTGTGAGTTATGGAGATAGAGTTTTTCTTGATACCAATCACAATGGCTTACAAGATATCGATGAAAAAGGTGTTAGAGACATTAATGTAACCGTGACTTCAGCTAATTCAGATTTTTCAAGATCAATGTTAACGGATGAAAATGGTAATTATTTGTTTATGAACCTACCAGCTGGTGAATACAGTTTAGAGTTTAGCAGTATTCCTTATGGTTATATTATCACTGAAAAAGATGTTAATAATAATGCGAATGATTTAATTGATTCAGATGCTTTTCTTGAAAATGAAAAAATTATTACAGAGGTAGCACTCTTAACGCCCGGTAAAAATGATTTATCTTGGGATTTAGGTATTTATAAAACCGTTTGTCTTCCTGGAAAATCAGTGGTTGGTAATTTAGTATTTGAAGACTTTAATAAAGATGGTATTCAAGACATAGGTGAACATGGTGTGGCTAATGTAGCTGTTACACTCTTTAACAATGATACAGAGGAAAAAGTAGAACAGACGGTAACAGATGAGAATGGTCTTTATGAGTTTGCTCATGTTGACCCAGAATTTAATTATTATGTGCAATTTAGTATTCCAAATGGATATGTGGTGAGTCCACAAGACCAAGATAATGATACCATTGATTCGGATGCTGATGAGACAGGAAAAACAGAAGTGATTGTGCTTGAAACAGACCAAATTAACGCGACAGTGGATATGGGTATTTATCGTGAGGGTTCAACACTTGGAGACAAAGTTTTCTTTGATGACTTCAATGGGGTAAGTAATGGTATTCAAGAGGCAGGTGAACTTGGAGCGAATGATATTAAAGTAACTCTTTACAGTGCTGATGGAGCTGAACTTAACACTACGCGAACAAATGTAAGTGGAGAGTATCATTTTACAAATGTACTGCAAGGTAGATACAGCATAGGCTTTAGTGAATTACCTGCTGGATATATATTTGCCACAGCGAAACAAGGTAATGATGATGAAAAAGATTCGGATGTAAACAGTAATGGTAGAACCGAAATTATCGTTGTGAATGGTAGTGTGAATATTACTTCTATTGATGCAGGTCTTAAAAAAGTAAGTACAGGTATTTCAGTCAATGATATTAAACGTGGAGTCATAGGTAAAAATGTCACCTTAGATGTATTGGCAAATGATACGGAAGGAACATTTAACTTTGATGTAAGTACGGTTCGATTAACGTCGATACCAAATGGTGCAATATTAAGTGAAGATGGAAGAACATTAACCGTACCAAATCAGGGAGTATGGCGTGTAAACCCTAAGACAGGTGCAATTACCTTTACGCCTAATGAGGGTTTTGTAGGTGATCCTACAGCAATTGCTTATACGGTACAAGATACCCAAGGAAATGAAACAGGTGCTGAAGTTGAAGTAGACTATCCACCATTAGCCAATGATGACAGTGTTAATGCTCAAAGAGGGCAACAAGTTATTATCTATGTACTTGAAAATGATGCGAATACTTCGAGTCCATTAGATACTACTTCAGTAAGACTTATTGATTCTAGTAGTGCTGATGAAGTAGAAATGCTAACTGTACTTGGCGAAGGAACTTGGAATGTTAATATTGATGGTTCAGTTACCTTTACACCAGAGGAGGGACTTGTAAGTAATCCAACAGCCATTCAATACATTGTTAGAGAATTAGCTGGAGACATTAGTAATAGAGCAACGATTAGCATTCTTTATCCAGATGCTGTAGATGATATTGTGATTGTGCCTACAGGAACAACAGGTGAAATTATTGTGAATGTAGCAGAAAATGACAGTAATAATACAGTTTCTACAACCATAACCATTGGTTGTGAAGAAGAAGGGGTTCAAACTTTAGTTGTAGAGGGTGAAGGAATATGGCAGGTAGTAGAAAACGGTAGTATTTCATTTATGCCAGAAGATGGATTTGTTGCTGAACCAACAGACATATTCTATACCATTGGTTTGGTATCAGAAGAACGTTCAAACTGTGCAAGAGTTGATATTCGACGTGAACTATTAGCCCTTGATGACCAGTCAACTTTAAATGTAGGTTCACTGACTCTCATTAATATTTTAAATAATGACTTAGGTGCATTAAATGCCCAATCAGTACAATTAGTATTCCCTTTAAATCAGGTAGCTGGTTCAACATTGAGTGCTGATGGAAGAACATTGATTGTTCCAGGTGAAGGTGCATGGCATGTTAATGACCTTGGTATTGTAAGCTTTATTTCAGAAGATGGACTTACAGGTGTACCAACACCTATTAGATATACGGTTGAAAACAACAATGGTTTGATAAGTAATATAGCAACCATAACTCTAGTTGAAGGAGGTGTCTCTATTGAAGCCAATGATGATAGAGGCACAGCAAATGGTGCTGAACCAGTTATTATTAATGTATTAGAAAATGATACGGGAGATATTAACAGTTCGTCAGTAAGAATTATTAGAGCTAATGGGGATGAGGTGTTAAGCTATGTTGTTCCTTCTGAAGGCACATGGACAGTTAATGAAGATGGAAGCATCACTTTTAGAGGTGAAACAGGATTTGTAGGGACACCAACACCTATTCGATATATTGTTAATAATAACTCTACGCTTGTACTTAGTGATACAGCAGTGGTTAGTATTAATGGTACTTGTGACTGTAGACCATATGAAAAAAGCATCCCAGCTATGGGTCAACTAGCAGCATTTATAATGCTTGTCTTAACATTACTAATTAGTATTTTTTTCTTCAGAAAAGAATAAGCTTTATTAAAAAAATGTTATAATATAAATTAAATATACAAAGGATTTAAAATGAAAAATATGAAATTATCAGTACTAATATTCATAACAGCAAGTAATATATTATATGCAGGTGGTGACTTTACTGTTATTACACCTTATGAAACTGAAGATGTTATTATGGCTGAAGAGGCTTATGTTGAGCCAATTATTGAACCAGTAATCGAACCAATGCCAGAGCCAATTGTGGTAGTACCTGTTCCTGTACCAGTTGAAGATATTAACCCAAGTGGGTTTTATGCAGGTTTAGGTATAGCTGCAGCACGTTATCAATCAAACTGTACCACAACACCAACAGGTTGTGGACCTGGTGGTGTTGACAAAACAGCTGGTGTTATGGCAAGAGTTGGTTACGACTTTAACCAATATATCGGAGTTGAAGCCAGAGGTATCAGAACCAATTGGAAGTCTAATGGTGGAAAAGTAAAACATGCAGGTGTCTTTTTAAAGCCAATGCTTCCTTTAGGAGACAAAACAAATGTTTATGGTTTAGTAGGTATTGCTAAAACAACGACCCAAGGTTCTATGCAAAGAACAGATGCTGAAGCAACAGCTTTAGGGTTGGGTGTTGAAGTTGACTTAAGTAAAGATACACCAAAAGATGGTCGTTATGGTAGAGCTTTTGATGGTAAAGGTGACCAAGAAAAAGGTTTAGGTGCTTTTGCCGACTATGAAAGAATGGTGGTTAAATCAGGTGCTCCTGATTTAGATGCTGTTTCAGTAGGGGTTACTTACGATTTTTAATCACTACTTTCCCTCTTTTTGAGGGAAGAGCTTCTTATTTTTTTCACACTTCAACTTATTTTGCTATAATCATATCTATTAATAGACTAAATAAACTGGTCTAATCTAAGGAATATCTTTGATAGGTATTGTTGACTATAACATGGGAAATTTAGCTTCTGTCATTAATGCATTTGAAAATGTAGGGGCTAAAATAGCTGTAGAGAGTGACCCTTCTAAACTTCAAGATTATGAAAAACTTATTTTACCAGGTGTTGGTGCATTCGGTGATGCAATGGAACATTTAAAAAGTAATGGTATGGACAAGTCTGTAAAAGCGTATGCCAAAAGTGGAAAACCTCTTTTAGGTATTTGTCTTGGAATGCAACTTCTATTTGAAAGTAGCGAAGAGTTTGGAAACAGTGAGGGTTTAGGACTCATTGAAGGCAAAGTAGTGGCATTTGATGAGTCAAAGTTTGACCATAAATTAAAAGTACCACATATGGGTTGGAATGAGATGTTTAAACAAAATGATATTCCTCTTTTTGATGGATTAGACAAAGAGTTTTATCTCTATTTTGTGCATTCATTTCATGCCCAGTGTGATGACACGTATGCCATTGGTAAAAGTTATTACGGTTATGAGTTTGTATCTGCAGTAAACAAAGATAACATTTACGGCATCCAACCACACCCAGAGAAAAGCCATGAAAATGGTTTGAAGATAATTGAAAATTTTGTAAAACTGTAGGAACCGATGGCTTTAGCCTCGTTATATTCGGGGCTGAAGCCTCCGATTCCCAAAAAAGGAGAACCTCATGAGTGAATATTTCATAAAAACTATAGAAATTAAAAACTTTAAATGTTTTGAAGATTTTAAAGCAGAAGGCTTTGGTCGAGTTAATCTTATTGGTGGAAAGAATAATGTTGGGAAGACGGCTTTTATGGAGGCTGTTTATGTAAACGTACATTCTACAAATATCGAGTCAATGACTTATGTTTTATATTGGATAAAAATTATAAGAAATTATATTGAGTTAGTCGAAAATGAAGCTTTAGATGTTTATGATGCCTTAGAAGAAATTAATAGTTATAGTTCCAATACAAATATCAATAATGTTTTTTATCAATTTTATCATCAAGATGGAAAAAAATCATATGTATTTAAAACACATAAAGAAGAGAAAATTAGTATTAACAAAAAAGAATTTTCAGGCGATTTTGAAATGCTTGATAATATTCAGTTTATTGATAATTATGGTTTTACAAATGAAGAACTTGAAAAAGTATACGAATTTATTCAATTTCAAGATAAAGAGAAAGAATTAGACAACTATATTCATAGTTTTGATAAAAATATTTTAAAATTTAAAATTATGAAAGATAAGGCATATTGTCAAACCAAGACAAAAAAGTATCAAGAATTAAGTGAATTTGGAGATGGATTAAAGCATTGGGTTTCTGTAATTTGTTCTTTATATGCTTGTGAAAATAGTTATTTATTTATTGATGAGATTGATAATGGGATACATTATACACAATTAGACAAACTCTGGGAAATTATCCTAACCATTTCAAAACAACAAAATGTTCAAGTTTTCGCTACAACGCATTCAAAAGAGTGTATCGAATCTTATGCTAGGGTGGCTAAGAAGCTAGAAGATAAAGAGATAAAATACATCAAAATGAGCCGATTAAAAGATGGTCAAATTATGGCTGGTGTTCGAGATTATGACATGCTTCAATATACAATGAGTGATGGGCATGAGGTTCGAGGCATATGATTGCAATATTGCATGAGGGAAATGCTCAAAAAACAGCTGATAATAGATTAATAAAGCTTCTAATTGAGCATTTAGAACTTGATGAAAAAAAAGTAAGATTTTTTGGCTTGGGTTCTAAAAGTAATTTTTTCAAAAAAGATACGGATGCTTATAGAGAATTAGTGGTTGATATTCAAGAAGAAATCATTACAAAAGTTTTATTTATTGTAGATGCTGATTATGCAAAGAATGATAAAAATTATGGTGGATTTGAAAATACATTAAATCAGATGATAGCGATTAGAAAAGAATTAAATATGTATACAATATCTGACTTGTACATTACTTGTGATTTTGATAGCAAAGAAGGTTATTTAGAATCATTGATTTTATCTTCTATTTCAGAGCCACAAAAAGAGTGTATCGAAACGTTTTTAGACTGTTCAGAGTTTAAGTCCAAAGAAAATGATAAAGCAATATTGAATCAAATATACAATAATGCTTATCCGAATGCACCGTATGATTTTTCAAGTGATAAATTTGATATTTTGAAACAAAAACTACACAACTTATTTAAGGGAGAATAAATGACAATACTACCAGCAATTGATTTAAAAGATGGGAAAGCAGTACGACTAAGCAAAGGCTTAATGGATTCAGCCAAAATATATTCAGATGAGCCGTGGCAAGTGGCTAAACGATTTGAAGAATTAGGTAGTGAGTGGGTTCACCTTGTGGATTTAAATGGTGCTTTTGCTGGGAAACCTGAAAACTTAGAGCAGATTAAAAAGATTCGTGAAAACTGTAACCTAAAGCTTGAACTTGGTGGGGGGATTCGTGATGAAGAGACCATTAAGATGTATTTGGAGCTTGGGATTGACCGACTTATTTTGGGTTCTATTGCTGTTAAAGATGCACAGTTTGTTAAAGATATGGCAGCGAAATATCCCATAGTAGTGGGGATTGATGCGATTGATGGCATGGTGGCTGTGGAAGGTTGGGCTGAAACTTCAGACATGAAAGCGACTGACTTAGCCAAAGAGTTTGCAGCTTGTGGGGTTCAAGCGATTATTTGTACTGATGTTGGACGTGATGGAATGATGACAGGGGTAAATATAGCATTTACCAAAGCGATTCAAGAGGCTTCAGGGTTGGAGACCATTGCGAGTGGGGGCTTAAAAGACATGACCGATATTAATGGCTTAATTGCAGCTGGTATTGATGGAACAATCGTTGGAAAAGCATTTTATGAAGGCACATTGGACTTAGAAGAAGCATTTGGAGTGGCAAATGCATAGTCATTATTATGAATTAACAATGACATTAAAAGAAGCAGATTTTGTCGAGTTTATTGCTGATTTTGTGGCAAACATAGCAGGAGATGGCTTAGAAATTGGTCGTGATCATATTATTGTACGTTCCGAAAATGATTTAGCACCTATACAAGAAGCTGTTGTTACTTTGGTAGGTTCACTTGGTGGAGCGATTGATATTGAGTATAAAATTGAAGAGAAAGAAAACCAAGATTGGATTGCTTCGTATCAAAACTCTATTGAGCCTATAGAGGCTGGAAGATTTTATATTTACCCAAGTTGGTATGAAGCTAAAGAGGGTAAAATCAACATCAAAATTGATCCAGCTTTAGCCTTTGGTTCAGGACATCATGCCACAACGTTTAGCTGTTTAGATGTCATAGGCACAAGAGTGCAAAGAGGACAAAGAGTATTAGATGTGGGTTGTGGTTCAGGGATTTTGGGTTTAGCAGCTACAAAACTTGGGGCTAAAGTTGAACTTTGTGATACTGATCCAATCTCTGTGGACTCATGTGAGCAAAACTTTGCGTTAAATTCTGCAGAGTATGAAGAGCTTTGGGAAGGTTCAGCCAATCAAGCCAAAGGTGAGTATGATGTGGTCATTGCCAATATTATTGCTGATGTTTTGAAGTTTATTGTGCATGATTTAACACGTGCTACACAAAAAGATGGTATTTTAATTCTTTCTGGTATTTTGGATAAAAAAGAAACACAAGTAACAGAAGTTTACAAAGGCTTAGAACTTTTAGAGCGTAAGCAAAAAGATGAGTGGATAACACTTGTTTATAAAAAATTAAATTAGGAAATTTGTAGAAATATGACAAACCAAAACAATAACAATCAAAATAATGAAAACAATGGTAATTTTTTTAATGATAACCCTATGTTAGCATTTGGAATTTTTATTTTAGTAATGATTATTCTTTTTAAATCATTTATGGGTGATGGCAGTGTAACAGGTATTATGGGAAATCCAGCCATCACAAAAGTTGAGCAAGTAAAATATTCAGATATTCGAAATCTTGTGGAAAAGCAAGAAGTTCAATCCGTAAAGATTACATCCACAACCATTGAAGCCATCAGTAAAGAGGGTACAAAAAAGTTTGTGGCTAAAAATATTCCTGCTTATGATATGGGCTTTATTCCTTTACTTGATGAAAATAACATCACTTATGAAGGACAAGTTGGAGAAGGGGCTTTTGCACGGTACTTTAACATGCTTTTACCAATTATTTTTATTATTGCTATTTGGTTGTTTTTGGCTAAAAAAATGTCAAAAGGTATGGGCGGAATCTTGGGTGCTGGTAAAGCAGATAAAATGATAAGTTCTGAACGTCCTGATGTAAAGTTTGATGATGTTCAAGGGGTTCAAGAAGCCAAAGATGAAGTTGTTGAAATTGTTGATTTCTTGCGATATCCAGAGCGTTATATTGAACTTGGTGCAAAAATTCCAAAAGGTCTTTTACTTGTGGGCCCTCCTGGTACTGGTAAGACACTTTTAGCTAAAGCTGTTGCTGGTGAAGCAGAAGTTCCATTTTTTTCGGTCAGTGGTTCAAGTTTTATGGAGATGTTTGTAGGGGTTGGTGCTTCACGGGTACGTGATCTTTTTGAACAAGCTAAAAAGAATGCACCTGCAATTATCTTTATTGATGAAATTGATGCTATTGGTAAGTCGCGTTCGTCTGGAAATCAGATGGGTGGACACTCTGAACAAGAGCAGACTTTAAATCAACTACTTGCAGAAATGGATGGTTTTGGGGTAAGTACACCTGTTATTGTTTTGGCTGCAACAAATAGACCCGAAACATTGGATGCAGCACTGCTTAGAGCAGGGCGTTTTGATAGACAGGTATTGGTAGATAAACCAGATTATGCTGGACGTTTAGCAATTTTAAAAGTACATTCAGAAGGTGTTAAACTTGATGATAGTATTGATATGGAGGTTGTGGCAAAACAGACAGCTGGAATGGCTGGGGCTGATTTGGCAAATATTATTAATGAGGCTGCCTTACTTTCTGGAAGACGTAACAAAAAGACCATCGGTCAAGATGAATTGCTTGAAGCAATTGAGAGAGCTTTTGTGGGATTGGAGCGAAAGAACCGAAAAGTATCTGATGTTGAGAAAAATATTGTAGCTTATCATGAAAGTGGACATGCTCTTATGGCTGAACTTACCAAAGGCTCAACACGGGTTACAAAAGTGTCTATTATTCCTAGAGGGTTGGGTGCATTAGGTTATACCTTACATTTACCTGATGATGAAGATAGATTTTTAAAACGTAAATATGAGTTGATGGCAGAAGTTGATGTGCTTCTTGGTGGACGTGCAGCAGAAGAGGTTTTCTTAGGTGAAATCTCCACAGGTGCAGGAAATGACCTTGACCGAGCGACAGCAATTTTAAAAGACATGATTATGGTGTATGGTATGTCGGATGTGGCAGGATTAATGGTACTCTCACGAAGTCAAAGCTCTTTCCTTGGTGGTGGACAGATTAATAATGAGTTCTCTGAACAGATGTCACAAGATATTGATGCGAGTATTAAAGCCACTTTAACAGAGCGTTATGAGTATGTCAAGCAGACCTTACGTGATTATAGCGATGCGATAGAAAATATGACAGCTGTTCTTTTAGATGTTGAAGTAATTGAAGGGGCAAAAGTTCAAGAGATTATTAAAGCTTACGAAGAAGAGAATAACATGGAGTCAAGAATGGCACATATTAAAGTTGAGAAAGAAGAAGAGTAAGAACTTTCTTCTTTTATTTATATAAAATTACGTATTATTAGACTTTTGAGCATCTTGAAAGTCTAAGGTAAAACTTGTTTTATCATTATGACTTTCTACTAATAATTTTGCCCCCATTTCTTTTTCAATAATCAGTTTAGAAAGGTGTAACCCAATGCCATCACTCTCTTTTTTAGTAGAAAAATAAGGCTGAAATATTTTTTTAAGATACTTTTTTTCAATGCCTCCAGCATTGTCAATAACCTTGATAATAGGTTTTTCTATGATGATAGTAATTAGGGGTTTTTCTATGTCTCTTTCTACAAAAGCATCTTTTGCATTGTTTATGAGGCTTAGTATTACCTGCTCTAACTCATTTTTTCGACTAAAGAGTTTAAAATTTTCTTGATTTTGTATGGAGAGTTGAATGTTGTGTGGCTCTAAACTGTTTTGGGCAATAGTATGACAGGTTTGACAACTTTCATGAACAGAAAATTTATTTTTGACTTTAGAAGGGTTGTAGAAGTTTCGAAAATCTTCAATGGTTGAAGACATATACTGCAATTGCTGATTGAGTTTTTCAATAATGATTAAATTTTTTTCTTCACCTTTTGAGCGTTTTTTGATGTTCATGAGTCCAAAAGAGAGTACATTAAGGGGTTGTCGCCACTGATGGGCAATGCTTGAAACCATTTTTCCCATACTCGCGAGTCTGGATTGTTGCAGTAAAATTGCTTGTTGCTCTTGTCGTTCCTCTTCTAAAAGCTTAAATTTATAGGCAACAGCAAGAGAGAGAATGATGGACTCTAAGGCAATGGCAATATGAAAAAATGGAAAAGCAATCCCAAGAAAATTAAGTAATCCAGCATATTCGGTAATAACCGTAACCAAAACAATACCCCACCCAACAATAATAAGGTTAAAAGGAGTATCTCTTTTTTCTACATGTTGCATGGCTTCAGTCAAGACAAAAAGTATGGGAATAAACTGGGGAATAAATCTGAAAATAACGGTATGAGAGAGCAAAATCAATAAAAGAGTGTCGATAACAATTAAATAAAAAATAAAATTAATTAATTTATTAAGATTTTTAATTTTATAGTTTTTAAAGAAGCTTTTTAAAAAAAGTAGTGAAAAAATAAGCATTAGCATTTGAGAAAAATCTAAAAGAATTGGGCTTTGAAAAGGGAAAAGCGTATCAAAAGGAGCAATAAAAAGTGCATCAATATTGATTAGAAAAAAAAGTGCTGAGAGTTGTGCTAAGGCATAGTAAAGATATTGAACTTTTTTTAAGTACAGATAGAGAGCAATATTGTAAACAGTGGCTGAAATGATAATACCAAAGCAGATGGTTGCTACCATAAAAGGGAAGTTTCCATAATGGTAAAGTGTACCTGTATAAGCAGGAAAATGCTCTTCATAAAAAAAGAAGAGTACCACAAAAAGATAGAGGGCAACTAAAAAAAGTTTAAAGCTAAATACTCTATTCATTGAGTTGGATTTTATATCCTGTTTTAGAAACATTTTTAATCACATCTTTATGAATGAGTTTACGTAAATCATGCACCAAAGAACGAAGAGCTGAACCACTCATCCCTTTATCGTACCAAATATGGTTTTCCAGTTCTTGATAGGTTACGGTTCTATGTTTATGTTTTATCAATAAATTAAGAAATTTAGTTTGAGAAATGCTAAGTCCAATAATCTCATTATTATTGACTATTAATGTCTGATTTAATAGGTCATATTGATAATTTTGTGTTAAATCAATCAACGAAGGGTTCAGTTCTTTTAGCTGATTAAAACAGAGTTTCAACGCTTCTTCTAGTTGTTCTTCTTGAATGGGTTTAATGAGATATTTTACCAATTTTAACTCTATGGCTTGAAGGAGGTATTGGGTGTTGGTATAGGCAGTGGTAATGATAATAGGTGTTGTTTCATCTTCTTGACGTATCTGTTTAGAAAACGCTAATCCATTCATTTTTGGCATTTCTATATCGGTAATGATAATATCAGGTTTTTTTTCAGCATAAACTTCTAAGGCTTCTTGACCATTATTTGCTACATAAATTTCTAAAAAATAATCCTCAAGATACTCTATAACCATCTCACGTATCAGTGCATCATCTTCAAGGTATAAAAGGGAATATTGTGTTTTTTTATTCAAAATTGTTTACTTTAAGCTGTTTTATATCAAAGTATATTATGATTTTAGTATAAAGCGAGTAAAGCAAGGAGTTTTATGCAAAATATTTTTTTAATTTTAGGGATGATACTGATTTTTATTGGTTGTGGAAGTTCACAAGATAGCAGACAAAGCATGAGAGAAAATTTTCCTCAAAATATTGTTTTGAGCCTTCCTTTGAAACTTGAAGAAAACAGGGAGATGTTAACCAATCAAAGTACCAAAAGTTATACTTATGAAATGATGCAGTTTACGTTATTGAAGATACGAGACAAAAGCAGTGAACTACAATTTAACAGTATTTTAATTCAAAAAGTTTTTCCAGAGATAGAAGCATTTTGTAGTGATTTTGTAAAGGGTGAATCTTGTACCATTCCAGCTGGTACATTTTTCATACAGCTTACAAAACCTGAATTAAGAGCCTTAAAAAAGCGTTATGGTGCTTTAGATATTGTGTTTGAGGTGAACAGTTCTTTGTCTTTTGGAGAGATGATACTGGTTAAGGAAATGGAGGATACCTCTTACGATTACCGTTTAAAGGTTGATATCTTAAATATCTATCAGAGTATTATGGGTGAGGCGTATGAGACATTTTACAATCAAAAAATGTTAAAAAAACAGCAAAATTTTGCATGGTCTCATGAAAATAATAACAGTTATGTCTCTTTAGAAGAGGAGTCCAGTTTATTAAAAGAGGTTTTTACTATGGAGCTACTAATGACCAAAGAAAACAAAGAGATAGCACATGTCTATAGAAAGAATCAATATTTAGAGAGTAGTTCTATGAATACTTTAACATGGATAAAAAATAATGACCATAACAACAGTTATAATTTTACCTACAATGATAATTACACAGCCTCGCAGGGAAAGATTTCAGATGGGCTAGGATTTCATCTGGAAAGCAGTTTTTATGACAATGCTCAGACGGTTGTTTTTTTTGATAACAACGGTTTTGAATTAGGGCAGGATGGTTGTGGAGGATACGATGGATGCCTGTTAGACGATAAATCAACATGGAGTACGGTGTACGAAGAGGAGCTTAATGCTTCTGTTTTAGATGAACTTGCACAGTTTGAACTCTTTGCACGAAATATTATCGATCAAAATAGCTCATTGGAAGAGGGAGAATATTTTTTAGTGCCTAAGGATGTTTTGTTAGAAGAGAATCTCAATGAAACAATTCTTCAACAGCATATTGGTAAATTTTTAGTTAACAATCAAGAGGCTCAAGGGATTCTTTACAATCAAGAATTTACTGATGGATTGGATGGGGTTAGCATTTATAGGGGGCTTTCTATGTTTGATAATAGTTACCAAGCGATAGAAGAGGTAGCTTATCCTAATTTTATTGTTCAAAATGAGATTAAAGAAGAGGTATTTCAATGGTACGAATAGTTTTAACGCTTATTGTTATTGTGCTTCTAGGGTGTGGTGTTCAAATGAAAACTGAAACCATTGAAATACCTATAAAAATATCTGTTGATATCCCAAATAGTTTAACTACAAATACTGAGACTACTCAAAAAATTTCTAAACAAGAAAAGACAAGCAGTAAAATTTTAGATCTTAATGATTATAATAATGAGTCAGTTGGGCATCGCGTTTTAACGGAAAAAACTTATTTAATTGAATCGATTATTAAAGACATAAAGTTTAATATTGTTTTAGAGAACTCTGTAATTAATGAGGTGAATACTTTATGTAAAGATGTACTGCTTAATAAAGTTTGTACTTTAACTGAAAACAGTGTACAGCTTAAAGTCACCGAAGCATTGGTGACTGAGTATGAGAAGTATTATCCTAAAGGGTTTAGGATAAATGAAAAAAGCATAGGAAGAGAGATACCTTTTGGGGTGATTGAGTTTGTAAAATATGATAACAATCATAGCTATCACTATTCTTTAAATACAGACTTAACAGAAATCTCTAATCAACTTTATACGAAAGAGTATGTTCTTGACCCTGATTACAGTAGTGTCATCCAAAATGTACAATGGTCAGAAGATAATAATACCATACTTTCAACACTCGATACGAAGTATGTAGGAGAACAAACGAATCTTCCTTGGACACTCTATTATAAAAATAAACCTACGCTTGATGAAAAGATGCATTTGTTTAATACTTCTGCACCTCTTCCACCAGAGAGGGGAGATATTTTTAATTTTGATTTGATAAAAAAGTATGATGTAAACAATACAAATATCTTTAAATTGAATGATATTCAAATAACCTATGAGTTTGGAGAACGTTATATTGAGCAACTCTCTTCTTATGGTAGGGTGAATGATAATATCGGTATTAACCGTTACAGTCATAATGGCATTTTAGAAGATTATGGAAGCACAAAAAGTAGAGCAGATGAAATTTTTGATGAAAATGGTACAACCACTGCGTCAACTTATTGTAGTGATAGTGAGTATGATGAGTGTTCGCTTTATGACCCTTCTTCATGGTACATTGACACCAATGATACAGCTCAATTTGAAGCTTTTGATGGTTTGGATTTTTATGAACTTAAAATTACAGAAGGTAATTTAAAAGATGGAGAGTACTTCTTGCTTCCTGCTAACTTTAATGAGACCAATCCAACAATAGAGTCGATAATCACCCATAACATAGGAAGTTTTGTCGTCCTCGAAGAGAAACGACAAGGTGCTCTCTATGATAGTACCGTGCTTGATAAGTTGGATACATTAAAACTGTTCTATGCAACCTACAATCAACAGTTATCCACACCACTTACACAACGAGATGGAACACAGTTTAGAGAAATTACAGGGGAAGATTTACCAATATTTGGTTTGTTTCCTTGATAACGGAGCATTGTCTCTCAATCTTCAACAAACTCCACCCCATCTTTAGAGCCAATCAGTAAAAACGCTCTAAGTTTAGGAGTGGCTTGAATGCTATCAAGTTTTAAATACCCTTTGACTTGATTGATTCCCTCTTTTTTTATGCTCTTATAATTATCTTTGCTCTTAAGCCATTTGAGTTCAAAGAGGTAGTTGTTGGGTACTTTTTCATCTCTTCCAAGCAGTAAAATGTCAGGATATTTGTTGTTCTTTTCAGGTTGTGAGTCAATAAAATAAAACTCAGCAAAACTCAATAGAGAGAGAACAATGGAGTGAAAATGTTTTTCATCAAAACCGTAGTGGTCTCGGTTGGAAAGAGTTTTGATGACTTCATTCAGTTGATTTGAAAAAGGCTCTGTGTCACCCAATGCCAAAGCTCTTAGTATGCTTTTTATATCTGTACTCATCTTTAGGTTATTTCTGTTTTGAAGCTCCAGAGCAAAATAGTTAAAATAGAGCATTTTTATTACATAATTGGGTATTTGAAATTGTAACTCTTCTGAAAAGAGTTCTTCTTTGATGGTGATGAAACCCATTGAATAGATAAGAGTTATAAAGTCATCTCTTGAAAATACTTTATTTAAATCATATCGGTCTTTAATCATCCCTGTTACACTGTTTTCTTCTATTAAACTTTTGAGTATGTCATAATTTTTGTCAGCATCACCAATATTAAAGAGTTTCATAATGGCTTTATAGTCAGAGGCAACATTGGCATCTAACATCTTTTTAGGCAGTCTACATTTTTCATAATTAAAGTTAGAGATAAAGTAGTTCACCAACGTTGCATTGTAGATTCGTTTTTCTGCTTCACTGCTAAACAAGTAGCCGTTGTACCATGTTTTAATTTTTTCCAACAGTACATCTTGGTCTATCTCTTTACACTTTTGAAATATAGAGTTTTCTAAAACGTAAGCTACCTCTTCTTGTGTAAACCCTGCCAAAGCATTAAAAGCTTGTTTGTGTGAGATATTAGAGACAATATTAAACCCAGAGCTTAGACTATCTAGGGTAATAGGCGTGACCCCTGTAATAAACATCTTTTGAACCGTTCCTGAAAAGGTGGCTGTTTTTAACACTTCATAAAAACTTCTTACAAAGCCTCCTTTCCCTACTATCTCTAAAAAGTCATTCATATTATAGGCTAAAATAGCATTGGCAAACTGGTCATATTCATCTATCAGTAGATAAATTTTATCATTTTTTGTGATTTCAAAAAAATACTCCATTAATGAAGTAGGATTATGTATTTCTTCTAATTTATGAATATACTTCTCTTCATAAGCATAGTTTTGCAAATAGCTTCTAATGGCTATTCTAGTTTTAAAGGTAAACCTTTCATAAATTTTATCTATGCTGCTGTCTACATTTATCCCAGAAAACTCAAAAAACAGAATCCGAAAACTATTTTTTAAGGGTGTAGAATGTTGTCCAATATAGGTATCATGAAACATCGCTTCAAACTCATCTTGGCTCTTTTCATCATAATAGTATTGCAATGTTGACAAAAAGAGGGATTTACCAAAACGTCGTGGGCGTAAAAAAATAACAAAATCTTCATTAAGATTTTCGAGTGTTTCAATAAAGTGCGTTTTATCAACATAAAAATAGTCATTATTAATTTTTATTTTTCTAAAGTTACTGTTTCCATAAATTATTTTTTTCATTATTCGCCTTTTACTTTCTATCACCATAAGTATATCCAACTTTGATGACTAGAGAATATTTCTAACCTATAAGAATATAAAAGAATACTTTAAAACAAAAATAAAAATAAATAATATAATATAACTCTTAGTTATTAAAAAGTAGCATAAAAAATAATTTTTCCGACAAAAATCTGACAATTTTTCTCTATTATTTAGATTATAAATAGGAAGATAGGTACAGGGGAAGGTGCTTTGTCTATTTCTATGTTATGCATCAAATCGCAAAATAAACAGTTGTTACTGTTAAAACATCTAAATTTTAAACTAACCATAGACAACACTATCGTTATTTTAAAGTTTAATACAATAAGGGAGTATTATGAAACAATTACTTAGACAATTACAGTTGGCAGTGTTTTCACTACTGCTTACTCATAGTTATGCTTTTGCTGAGGATACCATAACATTTGATACTGGTAGTGTCAACATTAGTAATTTTGTGAATGCAAATACCACAACAACAAATTATGGAACAATATTCTTCTATGTTACAGGAAGTAATGCCTCCACAGGAATAGCAAGAGGCTTATTAGTTGATTCTTCAGATGCTGTGTTCACAAATAATTATGATGATTTAGATTTGGGAAATGCAAATACTGACGCAGACTATTTGGTTATTTATACTGATGGGAGAGAAGTTGAATTTAAATCTTTTGGCTTTATGACTTTTGGTACGGCTCAGTATAGTAGTTTGATTATATATGCTTATAAAGATGGTGTATTACTTGGGAATGAAACTTTAACACCAAATGGAACTACATATCCATCTAGTGGTTCTGGAACTGAAACAGTAACTTTAACTGATAATATTTTCAAAAAGGTAGATGAGATTCGTATTATAGGACACAGTTCTGGTGGTGGGACTTCACATTTTGATATTGGTGGACAGGTAGTAATTGATAATTTGGTAGTCGGAGATGCAGCAGTCCCAATAGACACAACCCCACCAATCCTCTCATCCCTAAGCCATGACAGCATAACGCAAACCAGTGCAAACCTAAACGCAACATCCAACGAAGATGGAAGAATGTATTATGTTCTAAGTACCTCTTCCTCTTCTCCAACAGCTGATGACGTAATTAATAACAGTGTAACAGGTTCTGTTAAAAATGGCGACAGTGCTGTAACGGCTAACATGGCAAAAACATTTAATATCACTGGATTAACGGCTGGGATTACTTATTATTATTATGTGGTGGCTAAAGATGGGGCTGATAATAAAAGTGGGGTTTCTAATGGAGTCTTTACGACGACTTCGGCTATTAATTCTGACGCAACATTAACAGCAGGAAGTACCGTAACTGAACCAGTAAATCTTTCTAGTATAGCTGATACTACAGCTGAAGCTGTTTCTCTTTTTGATTTTCAAATTAGCGATGGAGGAGGGGGTGATATGCTTAATACTGATGTTTCTCAAATAGTTTTACATACCTCTGGAACAGCTGATTTTTCTAAAGTAACATGGAAACTTAATGGAAATGATGCTTCAGGAGTGCAGGGAGTTTATAATGATGGAAGCAATACCTTAACCTTTTCTGGGCTTTCTATCTCGGTAGCTGATGGAGCGAATGAGACTTACACCGTTTCAGGGTATTACAATAGTCCAATAGGACTGACAAACAAAGAAACGTACATTTTATCTCTTGATGGAGATACTGACTTAACCCTTAGTGCCAGTGGTACACAGATGAGTGGGGCTAACAGTGAAGTTAACAATGGTACTGGTACTCAAGTGGATATTATAGCTAGTAAATTACTGTTTCAGACAGAACCATCTAATTAAAAAAGGAAATAAAGATGTATTTAAATAAAAAAATTGTTATGTTAGGTTCGCTTATCGTTGCGAATTTACTTTATGGAAGCACCACCAGTGGAGTGGTTTACGCAACACAACCTGTGCTTGTGGCTGTGGATGAACATGGGAATATCGACACCGATTATACACAAAGTGTTACACTCTCTACAGCAAGTGCAGGAACGCTAGAAGGAACACTAACCAAAACATTTGTGGCTGGTCGTGCTGCCTTTACAGATGTAAAGTACAAAGCAACAGCTGATAATGAGACCTATACATTAAAAGCTCGTGATGGAATATTAAGCGATGCAACAACAGATAATATTACGTCTGAAGTTATTGCTACGCAGTTAAGTTTTACCACACAACCTAACCCAACAGCCATTTTAAGTAGTCGTACAGTAGACTTTAGCACAGACCCAATAGTTAAAGCTGTGGATGCTGATGGATTGGTAGATACGGACTTTACAGAGCTGGTAACGCTTGGTGAAAATGGATTAGGAACAGGAACGTTTACGAACAATACAGCAACAGCAACAGCTGGTGTGGCAACCTTTACAGGTTTAACACTTAACCATAGCACGGCAGAGACCATGCAGTTAACAGCTAATGATGAAGATGGAACAGGGAGTAACTTACCTCTTGGTATGAGTAGTAATATTGTTGTTAGCTCAAACGCTGCACCAGTTAATACTTTACCATCAAGCCCAACAGTAGCTGAAAACAGTGCTAATACTATTATTGCAGGTATTTCTATTGCTGATAGTGATGGTGATAGCCAAACGATTATATTGACTGTGACTAATGGAACAGTAAGTTTAAGTGGTACAACAAGTTTAACCTTTACAACAGGAGATGGAACAGATGATGCTTCTATGGTATTTAGTGGAACAGTAGCCAATATAAATATTGCATTGAATAACCTGACGTTTACACCAACAGCAAACTCTACAACAACAGCAACCTTTAATATTCAAACTAATGATGGAAAAGGTGGAGTTGATGATGATACCTTAAGCATTAATGTAACCGATCAATTAGCACCAACAGCACCAGTAATCAATGCAAGTAATGGAACAAGCATTACAGGAACAGGTGAAGCAGGAGCGACCGTAACAGTGAAAGATGCAGATGGAAATACAATTGGAACAGCAGTGGTAGCTGCTAATGGAAGTTGGACGATTACACCAACTACAGCCATAGCCAATGGAGTGGTATTAACAGCTACTCAAGAAGATTTGGCAGGAAACACTTCAAGTGGATCAAGCTCACAAACCGTAGACAGTACCGATTCGGATGCAACATTGACAGCAGGAGATGGTGTGATTGAACCAGTAAAACTTCCAAGTACAGCTGATACAGTAGGTGAAGCAGTTTCACTCTTTGACTTTACCTTAACCGATAGTGGAACAGGAGATGGCTTTAGCACTGATGTTAGTCAAGTAATCATTCATACCAGTGGAACAGCCGACTTTACAAAAGTAACGTGGAAACTAAAGGGAACAGACGTAAGTGATGTGACAGGAACGTATGATGCTGATGCAAATACCTTAACCTTTGCTGGACTAAGCATTAGTATTGCTAACGGAACCAGTGAGACCTATACGGTGTCTGGATTCTTTGCAACGCCAACAGGATTAACAAAAAATCAAACGTACATTTTTAGCATTAATGGTGATGATGACTTAACCGTAGACCAAACTAAAACAAAAATGAGTGGTACTAACAGTGAAGTTAACAATGGAACAGGAACAAAAATAGATATTTTGGCAACGAAGTTACGATTTATGGTTTTACCAGCAAATTAAAATAAGGAAACAAAGGAGAGATTATGCCTATGAAAACGAGTAAGATACCACTCCTTTTAGGGGTGTTGGTATCTTTACACACTACAGCCATAGCCCAGACCACGATTAGTGGTCTGCGTTACACCACACAACCCATAGTAATAGCAACTGATGAACATGGTAATATTGATAAAGACTATGGAGGAAGTGTTACACTTTCCTCTGAAGGTTTAGGTATGCTAGGAGGAACGGTGAGTCAAACAGCTGTTGAGGGGATGGTAACATATAATGACATTAACTACAGTGCCATGGCTGATAATGAGTTTTATAGGTTAATTGCCAGTGATGATAATATTAGTGAAGCAAACTCCAGTGGAATAATCTCTGATGTGGTGGCAACCCAATTAACTTTTGGAACACAACCAAGCCCTTTGGCTTTGACCACAGGGATTGAAGAGCGTTTTAGCGTTGAACCAATTGTCCAAGCCGTTAATGACCAAGGTTTAGTGGATATTAACTTTAGTGAAATGGTGACGCTTGGACATAATGGCATGGAGAGAGGAATTTTTACTCATAATAGGGTAACAGCCATAGAAGGTATTGCAACCTTTACAGGTTTGACTTTTAATTATGACACGACAGCTACCATTGTGTTTGTAGCCGATGACGAAAATGAAATTGGTAGCAATTTAGCCCAAGCGTTTAGTAGTGCATTAGAAGTCACAGCACCCAAAGAGGAAATCAAAGTCAATTACATTGAAGTTGAAAATCCAACTGATGCACAACATTCAAGCCGTGCCGAGTTTGATAGTGCTTTAGAGATAGAGATTGAGAACCAAGAGGGTGTTCAAACCATAACGGCACAAATAGGTGAAGAGCAGATTGATATTACATTAAATACACAAGGGGCAACACGCATACAATTAGAGAATCAAAGTACAGGAGCAACCCGTCAAATAGAGAGTGCTTTAGTGGGTATGCAAACAGCAGTAGAAGCTGATGGAAGTCTTAGGAGTACAACAACCTTAGTCAATGGCAATGAACTTAAAGTAGAAGCATCAAGTAAAGAAGAGGTATTGATAACCCTTCAAACTCCAGAGGGTGCAATAACCAAAATAGCTTCCAGTGTGGGAGATATTTCGGTGGCAGTGGATGACCAAGGGAGTATGAGCCTTACCTCAACTTTGGAGAAAAATGGATTTATCTATAAAGCCATTATCACAACCGACAATGAGGGAAAAAGCAATACCAAATTTATTAAAATAGATTTAGCGACCAATGAACAAACCGACCTTTCACATACGCTTAAAGAGGGAGAGAACTTTGGTGTAGGTAATGAGGTTATACTTTTAGAGCTTGAAGATATGATTTACATTGAAGTTTTAACACCACTTGATAATAATCAATTAGAGATAGAGTAGAGAGGAGCAAAGAAGATGAAAAAAGAGTATTTTTTACCCTTAACGCTTATTGTTGTCTTGGCAATGACTGGTTGTGGCAACAATCAGATTCAAGGATTTAATGAAGAGCATATGGAAGTGATAAGCATGGAGGTGATGTGTAAAACAACACCTGATTTTGAGAACTATGTGGAACTTCAGAGTGGCGATAGGATTGTCCAAGATACAGAACAAAGTAGTGTGCGTCTTTATCATAATGAAAACAATCATAAAGTCGTTTGTTTAGAGCAGGGTCAAGTTCATATTGAACGACCTTTAAGTTAATAGAGAAAAATAGGGAGTATTCTTAGAGGGTTTAGGTTTTAAATTTTTGAACCCAATTTGACAAAAAAATAAAAATCGGTTACACTTCTTCTACTTAAAACTAAAAGAAGGAGTCACCGATGTTCGTACCTACTACTTATAAAAATCAAATCATTCAATTTTCTGCACTTCTTCTGCTCTTCCTCTTAGCGTAATTACGCATTTTTACCCAAAACAACTTTTTACTTTTTTAAGATAAACATTACAAACAGCATGATTCTGTTTGTCTTTATAGAAATATAGAACAGGAATAGAGAATGAAATACCAAAAATTTAACAAAATAAACTTGCCAAACCGAACGTGGCCCAATAATGAGATAACCCAAGCACCCATTTGGTGTTCGGTTGATTTACGCGATGGAAACCAAGCCTTGGTAAAACCGATGACTTTAGAGAAAAAGATTCGTTTTTTTAACTTGTTGGTTGAGGTTGGTTTTAAAGAGATAGAGATAGGCTTCCCCTCTGCTTCAGAGGTGGAGTATGAGTTTACACGCTACTTAATTGAGCATAACTTGATACCCGATGATGTGACCATACAAGTCTTGACACAGGCACGTGAACATTTAATAAAAAAGAGTGCAGAAGCCGTGAGAGGTACTAAAAATGTGATTGTGCATTTGTACAACCCCACCTCTACCATGCAACGAGAAGTGGTTTATGGTAAAAGTCAAGAGGAGATTATTGCCATTGCCTTAGAGGGGGTGAAGTGGATAAAAGAGTACTTTTCTGAGTTTGAAGGAGAGGTGAGATTTGAGTATTCCCCTGAGAGTTTTACTCAAACCGAATTGGACTATGCTGTCACCATCTCAAATGCCGTCATAGAAGCATGGAATCCACAAGGGGATGAGAAGATGATTTTGAATTTACCTTCTACTGTTGAGTCAGCCACACCCAATGTCTATGCTGACCAAATAGAGTATATGTCCACAAACATTGTACGCCGTGAAAATGTTTTGATAAGTGTTCATGCACACAATGACCGTGGTTGTGCTGTGGCTTCAACTGAGTTGGGATTAATGGCAGGGGCTGACCGAGTAGAGGGAACATTGTTAGGTAATGGAGAGCGAACGGGTAATGTGGACATCGTCACGGTGGGATTAAATATGTACACCCAAGGCATTGACCCAAAGTTAGATTTTAGCAATGTAGATAAAATTGTTAAAGTGGTAGAAGCCTCCAATGAGATTAAAACGCACATACGTCACCCTTATGTGGGGGAGTTGGTCTACACGGCTTTTTCAGGTTCGCATCAAGATGCGATTAAAAAAGGGATGAGCCAACAAGGAAAAGATGGTTTATGGTATGTGCCTTATTTGCCCATAGACCCTAAAGATGTGGGGCGAAGTTATGAGTCGATTATTCAGATTAATTCACAATCGGGTAAAGGGGGTGTTGCGTATATTTTGGATTCGGTGTTTGGCTATAAGATTCCTAAAGGAATGCAACCTTATGTGGGAAAAATGATTCAAGAAGTGAGTGATAAGTTTGATGGTGTGGTGAGTGAAGAGATGATTGGAAAGCATTTTGAAACGCACTTTATGAACAGAGAAGAGCATTATGCTGTTAAAGATATCCATGTTAGTATTGATAATGATGAAACCACAGTTGAAGGTATGTTTATAATCGGCAAACAACGAAAAATTTGTACTCAAAAGGCTGAGGGAATTATTGACGCTGTTAGTAGGGTTTTTGAATCCTTAGGGGTGGTGTTTAAGGTCATTGATTATGCTGAACATGCATTGGCACAAGGTAGAGATGCAAGTGCTGTTGCCTACTTTGCTGTTAGCATCAACAAGAGAGTCTATTATGGGGCAGGAAAGGGAAAAAACATCTCTTACGCTTCCATTGCTGCTTTGGTATCAGCCATAAATCTTAGTGTATAAAACTTAGCCTTTAAAGTCCTGGACGTTCTGGATAGCCTTCAAGAGGTACTTTTTTTATCACTTCTTGATTTGGCACTTCTTCTTTGGCTTCTTTTTTGAGAAGTTCTTCTTCACGTTCTTTTAATGCCTCTTCCCATTCTGAAAGTTCTTCAGAACGCTCTTCGAGTTTTAAAGAGGCTTTATTATCAAGTAGCTCTTTACTTTTCTTTTGTTCGCTAACTTCACCAACAATGACCCTTCTTCTATCTATGACAGAGTTACCCATAGCATTGGTTGTCATGTAAATTACTGAATACTCACCTTCTTTAAAAGTATCAATTTGATGGCTAATTTCTATTTGAAGTTCTGAACCATTTTGGTCTACGGCACTTGCTCCTGCTTCAAAATAGCTTTCCCCTTTTTTTAATAGTAAAGGGTTTTTACCATGTAGATAGATAATGGGCATGGAATCAAGTTTTTTATTTTTTATGCTTTCTTGCTCTTTAAGTGGCTGAATGTTTTCTTTTTTAATTATTGATTCTTTCATGGCTTGTTTTATGATACGCTTAGGCTCTATTAACTTAATATTATCAAGAAGTCCACTCCCTTTAATAACAAAGCTATTTAGGGTAACAATTTTACTATGAGGCATAAAAGTATTTAAATCTTTATCTAAATTCCTTTGTTGTTGTTTCCAGTGACCAAGTGCTGAAGTTTCTCCTAATCCGTATTGAAGGTAGGAATTTTCATTTCCTGCTGTATAGATTAAAGTATGTTTTCCTGTTGTGGTACTTACTTCAATCATAATCACAAAGTCTTCAGCATAGTTCATTTCCCAAGAGAGTATAGGAGTATTTTTTTGAATACTTTTGGGGAGTAAATTTAAGACATAGGTGCTTTTAGTCTGCTCACCTATAAGTTGAATGACACGGCTTTTTTTTTCTTTATCATAGATATTGTCTATTTTTGAAAACATATCTGACTTGACTAAAGACCAGTTGGTAGTTTTTTTATCTTCAGCATCTTCATAGATAATTGAGCTTGAAAATAGAGGGTTTAGTAGCAATATTAAAAGAGATAAGCAACATTTTACACGATACATAAAAATCCTAATTCTTGTTTGAATCAATTATAGCATAGTTAAAAATATTTTTTAACATATCATTCTTAATTAGTATAATTGAGATAAAATATCGAAGTTAAAACACACAAAGGAAAGCATGAACATGTTCTATCTAACTGAACAATTCTTCTCTATTCAAGGAGAGGGTAAGTATGCAGGAGTTCCCTCCTATTTTTTAAGAACAGGAGGGTGTAATTTAGCTTGTCCTGGATTTGGGGCTTCTTATAATGTAAATGGCATAGAAAAAATGGGTTGTGATACTTATTTTGCTGTTGATGGTCATTTTGCTTCTTCTTGGGAAAAAGTGGAAGTGGCTTCTTTATTTATTGATAACCTAAAAGAAGCGTTTAAGACTATTGGGTATTTACCTCAAGTTGTTATCACAGGGGGTGAGCCTCTTATGTACCATAAAGATGAAGTTTTTTATGCAATTGTTAGATGGTTAGTAGAACAAGGCATTCGGATAACCTTTGAGACCAATGGTACAGTAGAGATAGATTTTGAGCAATACCCTATCTATAAAGAGACCATCTTTGCACTCTCTATTAAATTGGCTAATTCAGGTGAACCTTTTTCTAAGCGAATAAAACCTAAAGCAATTAAGGGCATGATTGAAAGTTCAATGGACAGTTTTTTTAAATTTACCATTGATAAGAAGTTAACACAGAGCACGGCATTTGAAGAGATAAAAGAAATAACAGATGCTTTTGAAAAGCCAAATATCTATTGTATGCCAGTAGGCGAAAGCCGTGCAAACATTTGGCACAATGACCGAGCTGTTTTTGAGTTTTGCATGAAGCATGGTTTTAACTACAGTGATAGGTTACACATACGTGTTTTTGATACAACACAAGGGGTTTAAGAACTTTTAAGGTAAATATTTACTATTGTACCTTTTCCTAATTGACTCTTAACCTCAATTTCAAAGTCATGAATATCTAAAATCATTTTCACGATGGATAAGCCCAGTCCTGTACCACCACTGAAGTGTGATGTTACGTTGGTATCACTACGATAGAAACGATCAAAAATATGCTCTATATCTTGCTTCGCAATACCAATACCTTCATCTTGAAATGAGATTATATAGGTAGTGCCATTCTTTTGCATTGTTATGTTTATTTTTGTGTTATTGGAGCTATAAAGAATCGCATTTTTGAGAATATTTATACAAGCAATCTTTAGAAGCCCATTGTTACCTTTTAGCGTTAATGGTAGTAAGTGTAGCTCTAGGGTGATGAATTTTTTAATAGCCATGATTTTTAATTCCTTTACGCATTCAGTAATAATTTCATCCATATAGAATTCTTCAAAAGAGGATTGTATTTCTAATTTATCGGTTCTTGCTAAAAAGAGAAGACCATCTATGAGTTGTTGAATTTCCATAATCTTAGATAGTGATTTTTCTAAAATTTGTTGATATTCTTCACTGCTTCTTTTTTTTCTTAATCCTACTTCTATCTCTCCTCTTATAGTTGTTAGTGGTGTTTTGAGTTCATGTGAAGCATCACTACTAAATTGAGAGATTTTACGAAATGATTCTTCATGCCTTAGGAGCAATTTATTAAAAGTATAAACTAATTCTTGAATTTCATTGGGTACATTATTGGTACTAATTCGTTGGGTGTAGTCATAGGCTTCAATCTTATTAACATCGGCAATGGTATCGCGTACTACTAGAAATGTCTTTGATACAAGTAGGTAAAATCCTAGTAATGATAAAAGAAAAATAATAAGAATAACAGCGAAAAATATTAAGAGGGTATTTTTTTGAAAAGTGACAGCCATTGTGGATTGGAGAAAAAATATTTTATCTTCCATGATAATTTTTTCCATGGCTGTTCGATGTCCGTTAAATGTTTGATAGACAATCTGTTCTGTTAAGTATGATTTTTCTAAATTAAAAGGGGCAAATACAGCATCTTGAATACTATTAGTTTGAGCTACAACAAATTGCATTTTACTTATGGCTTCATAGTGTATAAGACGAACATATAACGGGTTTATTTTAAATTCTTCCTCGGCATGTATTATATCGTCATAAGTTTCTTCTAATTCATCCTCTTTTATATCATTACTTATGTCGTGTATAATAACATGTAAAGAACCATCCATATTTGCAATTTGATTGTTATAGGCATTCTGATAAAGCAAATAACTTGTGCTTGAAAGAATCAATGCTAAAAACAAGGCAAAATAGAATGTCAATTTTAAGCGTATGCTTTTAAACATGACCTTTAATTCCTAACATATAACCTGTACCTCTTATGGTGTGGATTAGTTTGTGGTCAAAATTTTTATCTATTTTATTTCTAAGCCGATAGATGTAAACATTAATAATATTGCTCATACTCTTTGTGTTCATATCAGTCAAGTTTTCATTAATCACCGTTTCACTTAAGATGCTTCCCTTGTTTCTTGCTAAAAACTCAAGCAGGGCATATTCTTTTGAGGTTAAAGAAATCACTCTATTGGCTCGAGATACTTTTCTTTGATTGATGTCCAATTCTAAATCTTTTATCACAATAATATTGGCTGTAGTTGATTTTCTTCTAAGTTGTACTTTTATTCGTGCCAACAGCTCTTCAAAAGAGAAAGGTTTACTCAAATAGTCATCGGCACCATAGTTTAAACCTGTTACCTTATCTGTAATGCTATCTTTCGCCGTTAACATAATAATGGGTATGTCTATGTTTTTATTACGTAAAATTTGACACACTTCAAAACCATTATGCCCAGGCAACATCACATCTAAAATTATAAGGTCATATTGGTTAACGTCGACAAGATAGAGTGCTTCGCTACCATTGGTTGTATGGTCAACAGAGTAGGATTCTTCTCTCAGTCCTTTTTTTAAAAAGTTAGCAATGTCTCCATCATCCTCAACCAAAAGTATTTTCACTGGCTTATCCTTATTTATTGTTTTAGAAGTATGAATTTTTGTTCATATAAAATTCATTATTGATTCATCTATTTTTTTTATTATGAGATTTTATAATAAAGGAATAAAATTAAACCAATAACACAAACAAAACTCATCATAATCATGGCACTATTTTTTACATTATTTACGAATTACTCATTTTATAAAAATGTATTAGAGGTTTATCCTTTAGGAGGAATTAATAATATTTACATACTTTCGTTGACGGTGGTACTTTTTAGTTTTATTCTCTTTTTATTCACACTATTGAGTAGTCGATACTCAACTAAATTTATTTTAATAAGTACCCTAATTAGCTCATCATTTAGCTCGTATTTTATGAATACATATCATGTTGTGATAGATAGTGATATGTTAAGAAATGCCATACAGACAAATTTGAATGAGTCCTTAGATTTGTTAAGTATTAAACTTCTTTTATATGTTGTGTTCTTAGGTTTGCTTCCCTCTTTTTTTGTTTACAGAGCCAATATAGAGTATGCATCTTTAAAAACAGAGATGTTTAGAAAAATCAAAACTACAGTGTTAGCACTTTTAATTATTATCGTGATGCTCTTCTCTTTTAGTAAATTTTACACGTCATTTTTTAGAGAGCATAAACCACTTAGGTACTATACTAATCCACCCTACTGGATATATTCTATAGGGGACTACATAAGTAAAACGTTAAATAGTGGAGAGGTTGTCGTTAAATCCATTGCTATGGATGCAAAAATAACACCTTCTAATCAAAAGGCTAAACTGGTGATTATGGTGGTGGGAGAAGCTACTAGAGCTGACCATTTGTCACTAAACGGTTATAAAAAAGCAACCACACCTCTTTTAGAACAAGAAAATATTATAAATTTTTCAAATATGTATGCGTGTGGAACTTCAACAGCTCACTCTGTACCGTGTATGTTTTCTATGTTTACGAGAGATAATTACAGTTATAAAAAAGGCATAAGCCATGAGAATGTTTTAGATGTTTTATATAAAACTAATGAAATAGACATACTCTGGAGAGATAACAACTCAGATTCAAAAGGAGTCGCTCTACGTGTAGCATATGAGGATTATAAAGACCCAAAAAATAATACCCTATGTCAAGACAGAGAGTGTCGAGATGAGGGAATGCTTGTGGGGTTAGATGGCTACATTGAACAACATAACAAAAAAGACATATTTATTGTACTGCATCAGATGGGAAATCATGGACCAGCTTATTTTAAACGATATCCAAAAGAATTTGAAAAGTTTAGACCTATCTGCCAAAGTAATCAACTAGAAAATTGCACCCAAGAGAGCATCAGTAATGCTTATGATAATGCTCTTTTGTATACCGATTATTTTTTATCTAAAGTAATTAATATGTTAAAAAAGTATGAGAACACTTATCAAACCAGTATGCTGTATATGAGTGATCATGGAGAGAGTTTGGGTGAAAATGGACTTTATCTTCATGGTCTTCCTTATTTTATGGCTCCTGATGCTCAAACACATATAGGAGCTGTAGTATGGTTTGGAAAAAACAATAGAAAAAGGATTGACCCAAATAAAATCTATTCTCATGACAACCTTTTTCATACCCTCTTAGGGTTGTTCCAAGTAGAAACAAACGTTTACAATGAGAAAATGGATATGTTTAGGTGAGCATGAACAAGCAAATTGCAATAACGGTTCTATTGTTAATCATTAGCATTATGCTATTTTCGTTAACGAATATTGATTTTATAGTTCAAGATGCATTTTATAATCAACAGAGCCAAAATTGGATACTCAATAGAGATTTAGAACCGTATAAGTTTATCTTCTATGATGGTATAAAAGAACTGCTTATTTTAGTGGCATTCTCTTTTTTAATTTTTCTAATCTTTTTAAAAAAGAATCATACGCTTCAAGTATATAGAAAAGGAATTATTGTAGTCATACTCTCAGCTATTTTTGTACCTCTTAGTGTTGGAGGATTAAAAAAAGTCACCAATATGCCTTGCCCTAAAAATGAAGTTCATTATGGAGGAGTTTATCCTTCAACCAAAGTATGGGAATCTTATCCTAAAGCATTTAATCAATCTTCTATTCAATGTTTTCCAGCAGGTCATGCCAGTGGTGGATTTGCACTATTAAGTCTTTTCTTTCTCTTTAAAAGTAAAAGAAATAAAATAATTACAATCATGGGTGCATTGCTTGTTGGTTGGAGTATGGGATTTTATAAAATGCTCATTGGTGACCATTTTTTAAGTCATACTTTTATTACGATGATTCTTGCATGGCTAATTGTTTTAATAATTAAAAATATTTATTAATATAATTATTTAATAAATATTTAAGTTTATTCTATGCTTCCCCACTGTACAATGGTTCTTAGCGATAAAACAAGAAGAGAAGGTAATGGATAATTTAATATTGATTATGGACGAGATAAAAAAACGTCATCAAAAGCATCAACAAATAAAACAAGATGAAGCATCCGACTTTAATGTTTTTTCTTTGTTGTTAAAAGCTGGAGATGAGGTGGGTCTTCATTCTAAATTTATTTATGAGCTACTCAATCCTCATGGTAGTCATGGGCAAGGTTCTCTTTTTTTAGCGTTGTTTTTTGAAGTATTGGCACTTGAAATCCCTAATGACATACCAGAAGCATTTCGCGAAAAACAGAACATAGATATTTTGTTGCAATCTCACCAACAAGTATTTATTATTGAAAATAAAATTCATACCCAAGACCACTCTTTTCAATTGAGTCGTTATGTACAAACCGTGCAGTCGATGGGGTATAAGAAAAAAAATATCAGGTTAATTTACTTAACCCTTTTTGGTCATGCTCCCACAGAACAAAAGCTCAATAGTGACGTGATGCTGGTCTCTTATCGACATCATATCGTCTCTTGGTTAGAAGAAGCTATTACGCATACAAAACAAATTCCCATTTTAAGTGAAACGCTTAAACAGTATTTGAATTTGGTCAAAATATTAACCCATCAATCTACGCAAAAAGGTTTTATTAACGAGATGAAAGATTTTTTACTAGAAGAGAATAATCTACAAACAATTCTTCAATTAGAAGCACCTATTATTGAAGCCAAGATAGAAGTGCAGTTTAATTTTTGGCAAATGCTATTAGCCCATTTAATGCCTCATTATGCGTTCTCTTTTTATAACACCAATAATGATAAAGGGCTCAAAAAGAGCATTAGACGTTATTATCAACAGCAAAAAAATATTAAAGATTATGGAATCAAGTATCAAATAGAAGAGAATTTATATTTTTTTATAGAGTTACGAAAAAATATCTATTATGGTTTTGAGTTTATGGATGAAGAGAAAATAGAAGAAAGACAAAGAGAAGCGTTAGCTCAGTTAAATGTCTCTTGGGCTGAGGTTTCTAATACAATTTATTGGAAATATCCCCATAAACGCTTAAATTTTACAACATTTAACAGTCAAAATATTTTTGATTTAATCAAGCCTAAGACACGAGAAGAGGCGATTAAACAAATTTCTAATGAAATCATTGGACTCATTACACATTATCAACAAGGAATTAAATATGTTTAAAAAAATAGTTTTACTGTCGGTCATCGCATCCTCTTGTTCATTTTCTATGAGTGCCAGTATGATTCAGAGTGTTTCTAAAGATGAATTAGGGTGTATTAAAGGTTTAGGTGTGAAACGTGTGGAAGCCATTGTGAGTTACCGAAAAGAGAATAATATTAACGCGTTAGAAGATTTATTAGCCGTTAAAGGGATTGGAAAGAAAATCTTAAACAATATTCAAACCGATACCAAGAAAAAAGTTTGCACTACTTTTGGTCAATCATCCCCTCAAAAAGTAACACATAAAAAGAAAGATATTAAAGCTGAATAAGGAAAAAAAATGCCATTAGTCGCCATCCCTAAAAAATTAGAGGGCATGAATAAGTCTGAAAAATATATTTTTAATAAACTCAAACAGTTATATATGAGTGAACCACTGATTTCTTATCTCTATTTAGAACCTAAAATTAAAAATTTAACCCCAGACTTTATACTCATTGACCCCATTCGTGGGGTGATAATTATTGAAGTAAAGGCTTGGAGTATTGAGTATATTGATACTGTTAATGAAAAAGAACTTAAAACAAGCAAGGGAGATATTTTAGAAAACCCTGCCTCCAAAGCACGAAGATATTACAACACATTACAAGGAGTTTTACGTTTTTACGATGAACTGTTTGATGAAAAAAATAATTTAAAAATTCAATTGCACTCTGTTGTTGCATTTACTGAAATGAAAGAGGAAGAAGCAATAGAAAATAAGATAGAAAGTTTGTTTAATCATTATCCTGCAAGGGTTTTGTATAAAGAGGCTTTAACAGCTTTGACTTTAGATAAACTTTTTAATAATGAGATGAAAGCCATTGAATCATCGCTTCTTCAAACCATTCGTGCTGCCATTTTCCCTGAAATTAAGATTGTGCATTCTAATACCAATAAGCGTAAGCATTTTTTAAACGAGAAAGTATTAGCCTTAGATATTGAACAAGAACGCTTTGCAAAAAGTTTACCGTTGGGTCATTACATGATTACAGGGATTCCTGGCAGTGGTAAAACGGTTGCGTTAATGGCACGTGCCATCTATTTAGCCAAGCTTTATCCTAAGTGGAAAATATTAATATTAACCTATAACAAAGCTTTAAAATCACAACTAAATTTAAAACTCAATGGGATTAAAGAGGATTTAAAATATTTAGAGATCTCTATTGATAATATTGAAGTGGCTACTTTTCATCAAAAAGCGATGAGGTTTAGTGGCTTATCTTCACAAAATTATAGAGATAATTCGGAGGAGTTTTGGAGAGACATCTTACCCAATGATGCAATTAGACAGGCCATGCCTACCTATAATGCTATTTTGATAGATGAGTATCAAGATTTTTATAAAAATTGGTTTGAACTTGTTTTAAAGCTTTTGATTGAGTATGAAGATGAAGAGGGAAAAAAATATCATAATCTTTTTTTAGCAGGAGACAGACTTCAAAGTATTTATAATCCTACAGAAGTGAATTGGAAACAAGATATTGGTTTAGATATGCGAGGACGTTCTACACTCTTAAAAACCAGTTATCGTGTGACCAAAGAGCATATTGTTTTAGGACTTTCTCTATTACGTAATGACAAAAAATATGAAAAAGAGGTAGATGTCTTTTATGAGAAAGCTCAAAATATTCTCTTGAAAAATATGACCAAAAATTCCATTGAATTGTTAGAAACCAATTATCAAGGAGTGGCTAAAGCCTTTGAAAAGCTTTTAGAAGAGTATGATTATGCTGATATTTTACTACTTGCTCCAACATGGAACAATATCAATCGTATTAAACAAAATTTGCCTTATGAGGTACAACAGAAAATTAGTTCCTCTAAAGAGTTAGAGCGTAAAAAAGCTATCTTCACAACATATCATTCTTCTAAAGGAATTGAAGCTAAAGTGGCTATTGTGGTTGATATTGATAAGATTAGAGAACGTAAATTACTCTATGTTGCCTCCACAAGAGCTTCAGCCAAATTAATTTTACACAGTCAAAATATAGAAAATAGCATGATTGGCAATGAAGTTTACAAGATGTTAAATTTAGAGTTGGGATAAGGTGAATAAATCTTTTATCATAAACTATTAAGGTTATGCCTATATAATCCAAAAATATAGATAAAAGAGAGAGTTAACAGATGCCAAATACAGAATTAAAAGCTGAAGCTTTAGAACTTTTTAATGCCAAAGAGTATGAAAAAGCTTTAGAGCTATATTTATACATTGCAGGTCAAGGTGACCTAGCTTCCCTTTCTACGGTGGGTTATTTTTATCATAATGGTTTTGGAGTAGAGCAGAGTTATGCTAAAGCCATTGAATACTATAAAAAAGCTTCAGATGCTGGGGAACACTCCTCTTCTTACAATCTTGGACTGCTTTATTTAAGAGGATTGGGCGTTCAAAAAAACTCATTTAAAGCCCATGAATATTATTTAAAAGCAGCCGTAAAAGGGATGCCCCAAGCACAATTTGATGTGGCTCTTATGTTTGAAGAGGGTGAGGGGTGTGACAGAAATTATTCAGAAGCAGCATTTTGGTATGAAGAAGCAGCTAAACGTGGTAATGCCGAAGCTTTTAATAACTTAGGGGTACTTTTTAAAGAGGGTACAGGGGTAGAGCAGAGTTATAAAAAAGCATATATTTTGTTTAAACAATCAGCCACAAAAGGCTCTCCAGAGGGACAGTTTAATCTTGGTGCGATGTATGGACAAGGTTTTGGTTGTGAAGAAAACCAAGAAAAAGCCTTAGAGTGGTGTCGTAAAGCTTCATTCCAAGGACATCAAAAAGCAAAAGACATTATGTACCGTCTACAGCAAGATGGACAGATAGTTTTTTAGTCTCATTCTTTTCGTTTTTTTTAAATATGTCAAAAGATTACAATTTGACATGTTTATATATTATCTTCAAATTCTCATGTATAATAACAATAAAACATATTTTTACAGAGTATAATTTAATCATTTTTAGAGGGTAGGAAAAAACATGATATTAGATGAAATATTAATACAAAAAGCCAAAGATTTAAAGCTATGGAGATGTTGAAATGAATGAACTTTCAAATGTAAAAGACTATAATATCTTTTTTTTAGAAATAAAAGAACAAATAAAAATATCTCAACAAAAAGCCATAACTTCAGTTAATAGTGAACTAATCATGCTTTATTACAAAATAGGTAAATCCATTAATCAAAAGCAAAAAGCAGAAGGTTGGGGTTCAAAAGTTATTAAACGCTTAAGCAGTGACTTGAAAAATGAACTTCCGAAAGTTAAGGGTTTTTCGGAACGTAACATTATGTTTATGCTTCGATTTTACAAAGAGTATGCTGAAAATGAAATAGTGAAACTGCCCGTTTCACTATTTCAAATCTCATGGTCGCATAATATTATTTTGATGCAAAAAATCAAAGATAGAGAACTCCGATACTGGTACATGCAAAAGAGTTTAGAAAATGGTTGGAGTAGGGATGTGTTGGCTCTCATGATAAAAAGTGAAGTACATAATCGAGAAGCTAAACTGGTTTCAAATTTTAAACAAACTTTAGCTCCCTTAGATAGTGATATGGTACAACAGTCTTTTAAAGACCCTTATTTATTTGATTTTTTAACCATGGATGAACACTTTAGAGAACGAGAACTTGAATTGAACCTTGTAGAACACATGGAAAATTTTTTACTAGAACTTGGAAGTGGTTTTGCTTTTGTAGGTAGACAGTATAAACTGGAAGTTGGAGAGAAAGAGTTTTATATGGACTTGCTCTTTTATCATTTGAAATTACGCTGTTATGTGGTGATAGAGCTAAAAAAAGGTGAGTTCAAACCTAGCTATTCTGGACAAATAAATTTTTACTGTTCAGCTGTTGATGAATTATTAGCTCATGAAAGTGATAGCCCTACAATTGGCTTGATATTATGCCAAGAAAAAGATGAAGTGGTAGCTGAATATTCTTTACGAAATATGAGCCAACCCATAGGAATTTCAGAGTACGAATTGACAGAAGTTTTACCTAAAGAATTTGTCTCTTCTCTTCCAACTATTGAGATGATAGAAAATGAATTTACTAAAATAGAGGGGCAATAAAAATGATAATCCGAAAACTGTTTAAATTTGAAAATGCACACATTGTAAGAGGGTGTTCAACACAACGATGTTCTCAGAATGTACATGGACACTCTTATAAAATAGAAGTTTTATTAGAATCTAACTATTTAGATAATGGACAAATGATTTATGACTTTGGACTTATGAAACAAAGTATTAAAGATCTTTTAGAGGCTTTTGATCATTCTATTACTTTGTGGTCAAAAGATGACAGCACTTATGTAGAAGACATGAAAAAACATTCAGCACGTTGGGTTGAGTTACCTGTTTCTCCTTCTGCTGAACAGTTCTCTAGGGTTATTTATTTGATGGTTGAGCGTGTTTTAACCTGTACAGGTATGGTCAATGGAGAACGTGAAGTGAAGCTTCATAGCATTATTGTGCATGAAACAGAAACGGGTTATGCTCAAGGTTTTAAAGAGGATGCCTATAGTAAGCTGATGGGAAGCATAAGTTTAGCAGATATAAAGTTCTCAAAACAGATTAAAAATGAATGGAAAAACCCTAAACTTTGGGATTTGCTCTTAGCACGGCAATTAATGGTAAATCCAAAAAAAGTATAGTATAATTTTAGCTATTAAAACCAAAAGGACATATAGAATGAAAAAACTTACCGTTTTATCAATGATAGCAGCAGCATTACTTTTAACAGCATGTGGTGATTCTTCAACTGGAGCAGAAGCTAAAGCAGCAACTGAAACAAAAACAGAAACTGAAGCACCAATGAAATGTGGTGAAGGTAAATGTGGCGATGCAATGAAAAAAGAAGCTGCAGCAAAATGTGGTGGTGATACAAAATCATCAGCAGATGAAGCTAAAGATGCCGTATCTAATGCAGCAGAAAAAGTAAAAGCAGCAGCAAGTGAAAAAGCAACAGAAGCAGTTGACGCAGTAAAAGAAAAAGCAGCATCAGCAGTGGATTCAGTAAAAGAAACAGCATCTTCAGCAGTAGATTCAGTAAAATCAGCAGCAGCATCAGCTACAGCAGCTGTAGCATCAGCTGTTAATGCAGATGCAGGTAAAGCACTTTATGCTAAATGTGCTGGTTGTCATGGAGCTGATGGTAAAACTAAAGCTATGGGTAAAGCTAATCCTGTTGCTGGACAATCTGCAGCAGATTTAGAAGCTCATTTACATGGTTATAAAGATGGTACAAGAAATGCTCATGGTATGGGTATGTTAATGAAAGGTCAAGTTGCTTCAATGAGTGATGATGACATGAAAGCAGTAGCTGCTTATATGGCTACTCTTTAATGATTAATTAAACTAAGAATAACTTCTTAGTTTTTTGTGGGCTGTAAAGCCCACGCTATTTTACAAAAAAATCTTCTTTTTTATCACTTTGACAATCTATTTTTACAGCTATCATTTTTACAACTTGATTTTCTTTTAAACAATGAATCTCTTTACTGCTAATAATCATGCCATCAGCCTTGTCTAGTGGGGCAACCATACCAGGTTTTTGACCTTTTATGACACTAAATTTTGTGCCATTCCAAGTACCTAATATAACAGAATTCTTTCCTGCTTTAAAGTGATGTTCAGACTCCATTTTGGTTGTAATAAGACCATGATAAAAACTTTTAGTTCCAGAAAGCTTAGCGATGCTAGGTTTAACAAACATTTCAAAGTTCACCATGGCTGCTAAAGGATTTCCTGGTAAATTTATGACAAAGCATTTTCCTAGTTTTCCAAAATTGGTAGGGCGACCAGGTTTAATGTCTATGCCTGAAAAATAGGTCGTCATACCGAGTTCGATAAAGGCTTCTTTTGTAAAATCTTTATCACCTACTGAAACACCACCAGAGGTTAAGATAAGGTCAGCGTCTTTCGCATTGTTAATGGCATTTTTCAATGATTCTATATTGTCTCCAGCCGAAGAGATATAAGAGATATCACAACCAAGCTCTTTGGCACGTGCAGCAAACATAGGAGCATTTGAGTTGTAGAGTTGGTGTTGTTCTATTTTTTCATAATGAGCTTTTAGCTCTTCTCCTGTAGAGAAGACAACGACTTTTGGTTTTCTGTAGACTTCAATGTGGGTGATTCCCTGTGAAGCGAGTAGGGCTAAGGTATAAGCTGTAACTTTTGTTTGTGCTTTTAAAAAAACAGTTCCAGATTGAATGTCTTCTCCTTTAAAACGAATGAAGTTATCTTTTTTTATGTTAGATGGAAGCATAATACCTTGCGTAGTCAGTTCCACATGTTCAATAGCAACAATGGCTTCAGCTCCACTAGGAATAGGTGCACCTGTCATAATTTTGACAACTTCCCCTTCATTAAAACGCTCTTGGGCAATATCTCCAGCATAGGTTACTTCTTTAACTTGTACTTCTTTTCCAGTGTCATTCACCTTAATGGCATAGCCATCCATGGCTGAATTATCAAAACGAGGAAGGTCAAAAGTAGCTGCATAGTCTTTAGCAACAATAGAGCCAATAGCCTCTTCAATAGCCAATATATGGGTGCTTTTAGCTTCTACATTGGTGTAAATAGTTTCTAAGGCTTGTTCAATAGATAGAGTCATTTTAGACCTTTTTATGGTATGCCAAAAGTATAACAAATTTGGATATAATCCGATTTTAATAACAATAAATTTAGGAGAACAGCATGTTAGAAACAATGTTATCGACACACAGTATTTTGAATTATCTATTTATAGCTTTTGTAGTTTTAGGTTTTTTAGTACCCATAATGGTAAAAGAGCCTTTAGGATTTAAAAAGGCAAGTTTTATTTATACGATGATTTTTCAAGCGATTATTACCATGATTGCTTTTTCAGGGATTGTGGCTTTGGTTTCAGGTGATTTGCCATTTACTATGACAATCATAGCGATGATTATCGTTTTTGCAGCCATGATGGGCATAGAAATTTCTAAGCATAAGCGTATCAAGAAAGGTAATACAGAAGATGAAGCAACATTTGCAATGCTACGAGCAGGATTTACCAAAGCAACCGTTTTAAATCTTATTATTTTGGTGGGTTTTACGGTATTTATGATGGTTCAGTCTAAAGGTCTTTAGGAAGCGTTTGTGCAATATTTGTTTGTGAAAGAAGCAGGGGTTCAAGAGTTAACCTTAGAAGGGGATGAACACCGTTATATTTTTAAAGTACGCCGTCATCGTGAAGGTGAAACCATTGCACTGCGTAATCTTTTAAGTGATGCTCTTTACTTTTATAAAATTGTCTCTTTAAGTAAAAAAGAGGCAATGCTTTCTTTAGAGAAATCAGAAATATTATCGGTTATTGCCAAGAAAAAACTGCATCTTCTTTGGTGTGTTATCGACCCAAAAAGTGTGGAAAAAGTTTTGCCCTCTCTCAATGAAATGGGAGTAGATGCCATTACTTTTGTCTATTGTTCACGTTCTCAAAAAAGTTTTAAAGTAGACTTTAAACGCTTAGAAAAGATTTTACTCAACTCTTCGCAACAATGTGGACGTTCTTCATTGATGAAGCTTTCACTTGTCGACTCTATCGAACTTTTTTTAGAGCAATACCCTAACACGATTATGTTAAATTTTTCTGAACAAAACATTAATGATGGGTCTAATATAGAAAGCATATTCATTGGTTGTGAAGGTGGATTTACAGCAGAAGAAGAGGCTCTTTTTAAAAGACAAAATATTAGGGGCTTAGATAGCCCTCTGATTTTAAAAAGTGAGTCAGCTGTTTGTGCTGTGGCAAGTAAGCTTCTTTTGTAATCTTCTACTTTAAGCCATAGATTGAGACTACTTTAAGTCCATTATCTGTTGCTTTCAATTTCATAAATCCTTGACTTTCTCCCTTACGTGTTAAACCTTTATTATTGGAGATAAACCATTGGGTAGTTGTTTTAAGGTCAGTATAGGCTTCTTTATTTTTTGTATATTTCTTTAATATTTTAAAGTCTACAATTCTAAACTCTCTATTGAGCCATTTTTGATTGTATTTGCGTTTATCTTTTTTAATGACTGTTTGAGTTATATTTCTTAATTTAAAATAACGTTCAATTTTTACATCATAAAAATCAACTATTTCATCAACTGAAGCTTGGGATGAGGCATTAATAAAAGCATCTAAAAATGTTTTAATGGCTGTTTCATTGAAGGGGTCATGAACTTTTTCTTCTATTATTTTTTCTGTTATGTTAGGAATGCTTTGATTCACTTCTATATTTAAATTATTTTCTTTCTCTAAAAGAGGTTTTGCTAACTCCATGCTGGTGGTATTGGCTTCCTTGGCTTTTTCTTCATTTATATTATTATCACTTATATTATTTTCTTGTACTAAGGCTACAGGAATAGCTATGGTTAGATTTTCTTCTTTATCTTTTTTTTGCGTCTCTTTTTTATAATCATTAAGTTTAATTGTAGGTTTTAGGTTTTGTGCCATTAGCTCTTTGGGTTCATTAGATTTTTGATAGATCATAAATCCTAAATAGCCAAGCAGCAATAGCAGCCCAAAAAATAAAAAATATTTTAAATTTTTTTTGAAAAATGAAGTTTCTTTTTCTAAAGAGACAAGCTCTGCTTCAAATTCTAAGTATTCACTGATATCTGTATCGCTAGAGTATTCCATTATGGTATAAACAGTATTGTTTTCTTCAATGTAACCAAAGGTTTTTAAGTCACTCCTTGTATGGGTATTTTGAAGTTTATTAATTTTAGAGATAATCTCTTTTTTTTGTTTGTAAAATACCCCCTGTGCTTGGGGTTTAATAATAACAATGTTATTCTCTCTTGAACAAAAAGTATCAAAAAAAAGTTCTTTCAATATAAAAAGACTTCCTGCTCGGTTGTTGTCACGTACTAAATAGAGAATTTCAAAGGCATCTTTGGCTAAAACTTCGACAATAATATAATGCTCCCCCACAACATCATTCATTGATAAATAACTCACAGTGTTCATAAAATAGCACCTTTTTTAATAGATTATATCTAAAGTCTTATTTGCTCAGGGAATATTTCTATTTTTATAATTTTAACTTATAATATTTAGCAATAAAATCTAACTGACTTTGTGCTTTATATCTTTCGTATTTAAAGTTGCCAATTAATAACAGGTTGATGATGTGCTGATAAATAACTATTGACCCTAGAAAAAGGTTTAGAACCCCAAAAACCACGATAGGCTGAAAGAGGTGAAGGATGTGGATCTTTAATGATGAGATGTTTACTTTCATCTATAAACTTCGATTTCTTTTGAGCAGATGCTCCCCAAAGTATAAATACTACATTGCTACAGGTTTCATTGACTAGTTGAATGATTTTATCAGTGAATTTTTCCCAGCCTTGATTTTTGTGGGCGTTGGCTTTACCTTCTTCTACCGTTAGGACAGCATTTAAAAGTAATACCCCTTGTTTTGCCCATGGTTGGAGATTGGCTGTATGTTGATTATCAATATTGAGGTCAGATTTTAACTCTTTATAAATATTTTGTAATGATTTAGGTAAGGGTTTAATAGGATCAAGTGCTGAAAAAGCAAGACCATGGGCATGACCCAAAGTAGGATAGGGGTCTTGTCCTAAAATAAGAACTTTAACGTTCTTTAAAGGCGTTAAATTAAGAGCATTAAAGTAAAGAGACGCTTTAGGTAAGATATTTCTACCTAAAGCTTTTTCTTTGGTCAAAAAGGTTTTGAGGTCTTGCATATAGCTTTGGTTGAATTCATTTTGTAAAGCTAATTTCCAAGAGTTTTCTATAATCATAGGATGCATTTTAAAAGTATAGCATATCTTTTTAAATTAAAAATTCTCTTTCAGCTGTCCACTTATTATAACTAGTATACAAAAACAATTCATTAAGGAGGATAAGTGCAAATTTCTTATTTGGTTAAAATAGTTAGTAAGTACTGTATCAATATATATACTAGTATTATGATCAATGGACAGTTGAAAAAGAATACAAAGATTAAATTTTGAGGAGCTATAAAACTCCTCAAAAATTACGGCTTAAAACCTCTATGTGTTAACGATGTTTTCGATTGTACTTACAATGCTTGGGTCCTCTAGTGTAGAAGTATCTTGGGTAATGGCTTCACCTTTTACAATACTTCTTAGAATTCTTCGCATAATTTTACCTGAACGGGTTTTTGGTAAATCAGGTACAAATGCCATGGCATCACAAAGGGCAATCGCACCGATCTCTTGCTTGATGATTTTATTGATGTCTATTTTAAGTGCTTCACTGGCTAAACTGGTATCTTTTAAGACCAAATAAGCAAAGATTCCTTCCCCTTTAATTTCGTGTGGTTTTCCTACCACAGCAACTGAAGCGATGTTGTCATGCTTTTTAATCGCAGCTTCCACTTCGGCTGTTCCCATTCGGTGGCCTGAAACGTTAATTACATCATCGGTTCTACCTGTAATGGTAATGTAACCCTCTTCATCAATCATTGCACCATCACCTGAAAAATAAACAGGTTGACCCTCTTTTTTACAATCTCCAAAATAAGACTTTTTAAATCTTTCTGGGTCACCCCAAATGGTTCGAATCATTGATGGCCAAGGTTTAGTGATACACATAAACCCTTTTTCACCTACTGGGGTGGGTGTTCCATCTTCTTCAATTACTTCAGCCATAATTCCTGGCAGTGCAAACGTAGCACATGCTGGTTTAATTGGGGTGGCAGCTGGTAGAGGAGAGATTACATGTCCCCCTGTTTCTGTTTGCCAATAGGTATCGACAATAGAACAGTTAGAATTCCCTACTTCTTCATAGTACCATTTCCATGCAGGAGGATCAATAGGCTCACCTACTGTTCCAAGTACTCTTAATGAAGATAAGTCATATTTACTTGGCTCGTCTTCACCCATTTTATGCAATAGTCTAATGGCTGTAGGTGCTGTATAGAATTGATTAATCTTATACTCTTCCACCATTTTCCAACATCTTCCAGCATCGGGGAAGGTTGGTACACCCTCAAACATTACGGTGGTTGCACCAGCTGCAAGTGGTCCATAAACAATGTAGGTATGCCCTGTAATCCAACCAACATCAGCCGTACACCAATAGGTATCACTGTCTTTAATGTCAAATACCCATTCCATGGTCATTTGAGCCCAAAGTATGTAACCAGCTGATGAGTGTTGTACCCCTTTTGGTTTTCCTGTTGACCCTGAAGTATAGAGTAAAAAGAGAGGGTCTTCTGACTCCATTGGTTCAGCCACACAAATTGCTGATTGCTTTTGAATCAAGTCATTATAGCTGTGGTCTCGTCCCTCTTCCCAATGAATTTCTTCATTATTTCTTTGAACAACACAAACATTCTCAACCGATGGACATCCATGCTCTAATGCTAGGTCAACCACTGGTTTTAACATATACGGTTTACCTTTTCTAAAAGCACCATCGGCCGTCACTACCAACTTCGCTTCTGCATCAATGATTCTGTCTCTTAAAGCTTCTGCTGAAAATCCTCCAAATACAATAGAGTGAATCGCCCCAATTTTGGCACAAGCCAACATGGTAATAGCAGCTTCCAAAATCATTGGCATATAGACAACAACTCGGTCACCTTTTTGAACAGCAAATTCATTTTTAAATAGATTGGCTGTTTTATTAACTTCTTCAGCTAGTTGAGCATAAGTTAATGTTTTTTTATCCCCATTATCCCCTTCAAAGATAATGGCTACTTTGTCTTTTTTAGTCTCTAAATGTCGGTCGACACACTGATGTGCAACGTTCATCTCTCCACCAGAGAACCATTTATAAAATGGTGCATTACTTTCATCTAAAACAGTATCATAAGATTTAAACCAATCAATCTTTTCATCAGCAAACTTTGCCCAAGTTCCCTCATAATCTTTATCAAACTTAGCTACAAGTTCATGATAAGTCTCCATATCTGGAATGGGTGAATTGTTAAACTGCTCTGCATTTGGGTAGAAAATATTGTTCATCTCTGCTCCTCTTTCTTTTTCTTGGTTTTGATTATGGAATAGTAAAATAGCATTGACATAGCATTAATAGATTAAAGGAAGTATAGGGTTTAAAAAAAATAATTTGTGTGTTTTTGTAACATTAAATGAATAAGGTATGAAAATAATTCTGTATTATAAAAGATATTATAATCGCTGAACATGTTGCAATTTCAGATACATCATTGCTGTCATCACAGCATCATTTAAGGCATCATGGGCTGTAAGTTTTGGAAGGTTTAGTTCTTTTAAAATGGTATCAAATCGTAAATCTATATGTCCTTGAGGAATGCGTTCAATCTTTTTATCATAATAAATGGCTGATACTTCCTCTTTTTTATTGGGGAGAGTAATACCATACATGGGTTTGGTATACTTGTTTATCATTGCCACATCAAATTCAAGGTAGTAACCTACCAGTTTTCGATTACCAATGTAGTAGAGAAAACGTTCAATGGCTTCATTGATAGGAACAGCTCCTTCTAAATCACAATTTCGTATTTTATGAATGGTGATGCTTTCATGGTTGATGTCTTTTTCTTGTATCACATAAATATGGATGGCTTCATTGGTTAAGATTTTGTTTCCTTTAACCTTAACAGCTCCAATAGAAATGATATGGTCTTCTTTTGGATTTAGCCCAGTGGTTTCACAATCATACACTACTACTTCATCTTCATGTACCCCATTAAATAAAAAGTTAAAACGCTCATTGTTTAGATTTTTTCGATTCCATTTTTGTTTTAGTGCTTCAAACATAATCAACAAACCAACACTAACGCATTATGGAAAGATGAAAATGATAAACAAGTAATTTTTTAAACTTGTTCACACTTTTAAGCGATTCTTTGAGTAAATCTTTCTCCAAATTACCCAAACTATTGAGTGAAATATAGTTGTCTATTTTCTCTCCTCGTTTCCATTGTTTCAGTTGCGATTCTGACCGAAGGGTATTAATGACTTCCAATGCTTCCATTAAATCAGTGGCATCTTCTTTGTCCATAAAATCTTCATTGTTTAAGGCTTTTATTCTAAGGGTGGTATTGGTGGCTGTGATACCATGTTCTAAGGCCAGACTGCGTACACCATGCACCAAGGCAAAAAGAGCAGACTTTTTAATGTCTATTTCATTTTTATGGGCTTTGTCATGAGAAACAAATTGAGAAAAAAGACCTAAAGGGGATTCAAAATTTTCAATGGGTTTCACAAAATAGGTTAATACCTCTTTATGGGCTTGAACCCTTTCAATAAGATAGGCAATGAGTTCAGTGTGTAAATGTTTAACCCCTGCCACTGAAATAGAATCCACAAAGATTGCCATGTCCATAAAGCCTTCCATTGAAGGTTTATCTAGCCAGTTATCAATGTCTTGTTTATAGGCATCTATCTCTTTACACCATTTAGGGTTAATGAGCATGATATTACCCTCACAGCGAGGAAAACCTATCTTATCTAAGGTTTCGATAAATTGCTGGGCTATGACTTGAACATTGTTAGGCATAAAGCCTTCTTCAAAAATTAATGCATTGTCTTGGTCTGTACGGAGTATCTGTTCTGAACGTCCTTCACTTCCTAAGAGAATTAGCGTACAACGGTTATGCCAATCTTTAGGAATAATCAACTCAAAAAGTTTAAGATACATTTTTTTGTTCATTTCGGAAACCAGTCTGGCAATGTAACGACTTTTGACGCCTTTAGCATAGAGTGCATCAACCATTACTTCGATTCTACTAGAAGCAGTAATAACTTGTTGAAGTGTTTGTGCTTTGGTAATTTGAACGGTAATAAGATGGGATTGATTGGAGAAAAAGCTTAAGAGGTCAATCAGTTCTAATATTCCAATACATTCATTTTTATTATTAAGCACGGGTAAATATTTAACAGAATTTTCTGTCATCAGCAGTAAAATATTAAAAAGTAACTCACCTTCTGAAACGCTAATCATAGGGTAAGTTTGAATTTGTTCAATGCGCTTTAGACTTTTTTCTTCTTTGTGCAAAATATAATGTCTAAAATCTGTGTCAGTTACAATACCATAACCCTCTGGATTTTTAATCAGTAACGAAGAGGCATTAGAGGACTCCATAAGTTGTAATGCTTTGATAATAGGGGTTTTAGGGGATACTTCACAAATAGGATGAAGCAAGGACTGATCAACACGTGCAACCATTAAATCACTCATAGAGGAGTACTCTTTTTTTTCTTTGAATAGCTCCATACGTTCAACAATGCTTGAGAAAAAATAAGCCTTAAAGGCTTTGTTTTCTTCACAAATTTTGAGGAAAACTTCATTAGAAATCTCATAACAAATCAACTCTTCAGTAACAATATAATCATAAGAGGAGGGTTGATTTTTTATAAGTTCTATTCCACCAAACGTATCGTGGGTATGATAGAGGTCGATAAGCTCTTCATCATCTCTGGATTCGACCATACCTTTGATGATAAAATAGAGCTTATCTGCGATAGCACTTTGCTTTAGCAGGGAAGTACCATTGGGGTAATAAGCAATCTTTGACATTTTTTCAATCGACATAAGGGAGGGCTCATGTAAAAGTGAAAAGGGTAAATTACTTTTTAACGTCTCCAATAGTGCTATCATGTATCTTCCCCGATTTTTATTATTTGACCTCTTGCCAAACTTGGAATCGGAGACTTTAGTCCCAAATATGACGAGGCTAAAGCCATCGTTTCCTAGTTTTGCAAGATAGTTTTAGTGTTCAGACGCTGAATCAGCACCAATACCTGTTTGACATCTAATATCTTGAGCATCAAACTCATCGATACATCTTTGTGCATCATCTGACTTGTCTGTAATAGAGAAGAACCAGATAGCAATAAACGCTAATGGCACAGAGAAAACAGCTGGGAATTTGTAAGGAACAATTGGTTCAGCATTACCTAAAATACTTGTCCATACAACAGGACCAAGGATTACAAGAATTAACGCTGAAAAGAGACCAATATATCCACCAATTACTGCACCTCTTGTTGTTAACTTTTTCCAGAAGATTGACATAAACAATACTGGGAAGTTAGCTGACGCTGCAATGGTAAATGCTAGAGCAACAACAAACGCAATGTTTTGCTTCTCAAATGCAATACCAAAGATAATCGCAGCAACACCAATGGCAACCGTAGCCATTTTAGAAACGTTCATCTCTTTTTTCTCATCTATTTTACCTGTTGCGAATGCATTGGCATAAAGGTCATGAGAAACAGCCGATGCTCCAGCAAGAGTAAGACCAGAAACAACAGCTAAGATGGTTGCAAATGCAACAGCTGAAATAAATCCAAGGAAGTAATCTCCACCAACAGCGTGTGCTAACCATACAGCAGCCATGTTGTTCATACCTTTAAGTGTTTCACCATCAGCAGCTAAATATGCTCCACCTTCAGCACCAAGTACAAGAACAATTGCACCGAATCCCATAATGAATGTAAGAATGTAGAAGTAACCAATTAAACCAGTTGCAACAAATACAGATTTTCTAGCCTCTTTTGCATCAGCTACGGTAAAGAATCTCATAAGAATATGAGGAAGACCAGCTGTACCAAACATAAGAGCAATACCTAATGAAATCGCTGAAATAGGGTCAGATACAAGACCACCTGGACTCATAATTTCTACACCTTTAGAGTGAATCTCTGTTGCTTGAACAAACAATTCGTTGAAGCTAAAGTCAAAGTGTGACATTACCATGATAGACATGAAAGTTGTACCAGCAAGTAATAATACAGCTTTAATAATCTGTACCCATGTGGTTGCAAGCATACCACCAAAGGCAACATAGGCAATCATAAGAAGACCAACAAGAACAACAGCAAATTCATAATCTAAACCAAATAGAATTTCGATAAGTTTACCAGCACCAACCATTTGAGCGATTAGGTAAAGAATAACAACAGCAATTGAACCAAGTGCTGCTAGAATTCTTACAGGCTTTTGTCTTAATCTGTACGCTGTAACGTCTGCAAAAGTATACTTACCAAGGTTTCTAAGTTGCTCAGAAATCATGAAAAGAATAACAGGCCAACCCACAAGGAAACCGATAGAGAAAATAAGTCCATCGTACCCTTTAAGGTAAACCATACCAGTAATACCAAGGAAAGAGGCTGCTGACATGTAGTCACCTGCAATCGCTGTACCATTTTGAGTACCAGAGATACCCCCACCAGCTGTATAGAAGTCTGAAGCTGATTTTGTTCTTTTTGAAGCCCAATAAGTAATACCTAGTGTTCCTGCTACAAATAAGAAGAACATAACAATTGCTGGAATATTAAGTTCTTCAGCCTTTGTACCTGCACCTAAGTCTGCACCAGCAGCCATGACAGCTGTTAATCCAGCTACTGTTAATAACGATAAAATTCTACCTAACATTAGTTAACCCCTTTTAAATCAGCTTTAAGATCATTTAAAAGACCATCAAATTCACTGTTAGCTCTTTTAACATAAATTCCTGTTAAGGTAAATGCAAAAATAATAATGGCAATACCTACTGGTATACCCCATGTCATCATACCATCTGGGCTGATTTTTGTTCCTAGTGTTTCTGGGCTAAATGCAATAAATAAAATAAATGCATAATAGACCACTAGAATGATAATTGAAAGTGTCCATCCAAACTTACTTCGCTTAGTAACAAGCTCTTGATACTTTGGATTATTTTTAATCTCATTGACTGTTTCTTTAGTCATCTCTTACTCCTTTTTGTTTTTGGGTTTTTGATATGTAAGAATCAATACTTCTTACATATCTATTTTTTTAAAGCTTTGACTTTTATGGTCTTGCTTAACATAGGACTAATTAAAAGTTGTAGTTCGCGATTAAACGATACTCTGACCAATCTAAACCAGGTGCAAAATCAGTTGGATAATTTGCTCTTACTCTTAAGTTAAGGTTCTTAATGTTTGCAGGATTATACTGAATATCAAACCCTGATTCTTTCGCTGTCCATGCTTGACCATTTTTATAACTGTTTTTAGCCCCTATATCAAATGAAGTGTAATAGGCTGTTGCTTTTACATCAGCTCCCAGATCTTTGAAATTATACGTTCCAGCTACTTTAGTGGTGTCGGTATCAGCAAAGAACATGTGACGTGTTACCATTCCTTGTGTAAATGCTGGAATTCCACCCCATGGAGTAATAATACCACCATTAGATAGACTACCATTATTACTACCTGTTGTAGAATAAGCAGCATAAGCACTTAAATCACCAATACTTGTTCCTAATTTTGCAGCAACATATTTACTATCAACTTCCTCAGCCAATTTGTCACCTACTTCACTTTGACTAATTGCTTGTCCTGATACTTTCATCTTAAGACTTCCTAAACCAAATCCATAATCACCTTGAAGATACACTGCATTTAAGATATCATGAACATAGTAATCCCATGCTTGAAGTGTTAGACCATCTATTCCTTTATAGATAACTGCACCTACGGTTGCACCCAATGTATCTGCACCTGTTGCACCTAATGCAATCGCTCCTACATCAGAAAAATTTCCATTAGTCCCTGATTTATACCCTAGACCATAACCACTTTGAAGTGATAACTCACCTGCAGTAGTATATACGTTACCAAAAGTCCCTACAGACTCTCTTGTTACATGAGCACCAATTAAGGTGGTGTCTTCGAGTCCTGTATTGCTTACAACGGCTGCTTCAAAAAGGTTTGGAAGCATTCTTGCATCATCCGAACCAGCTAAAGGGGTATCTAGTTTTTGACGACCTATTTTAACATTAGTGTTTTCACCTTTAAAGTTAAAATATGCTTCACCTAGCATAGAATAAGAAGCAAAACCATCTCCAAAAAGAGAAGGGTCATCATTTCTAGTACTCATTGGACCTGCGTGTATGTCTATTGCATTGGTTGAATAAAATTTAATACCTGCACTCAATCCTCTAACAGCTGCTGTTTCAAATCCTAAGTTTCCACCAGTTGCTAGGGAATTACGATTGTTTACTGTCGTTCCATCATAACTTCTATCAATATAGAATGTTCTAAGTTGTCCAGATACTTTTCCTTCTTCAAAGGCTTCACCAAAATTATCTGCTGCCACAACATCGCTTGATAACAGTGCAATTGCTACCATACTAAATGTTAGTTTTCTCATTATTTCTCCTTATATATAATAACTCACATTTATTATTGGCTAAGAGAATAGCATTAACATAGCATTTGTATATTTATTTAAAATCAAGGGGTAAAAAAAGCGAATGTGAGTTATTTAGTTACGAATTAAAAAATGAAAATTATGAAATTAAGGGAAGAGAAAAAAAATTATTTTTTTCTGTGTAATATATACCCAATTCCCTTTATGTTTTCAATAAGGTCTTCCTTTAGAGCTTGTCGAACACGGTGCATTTCAGCTCGAATGGTGGCATTGTCAACATGACTGTTCGCCCATACATAATGTCGGAGCATCTTAAAGTCAACAACCTTGTTGATGTTGCGTACTAAAAGGTTAATAATTTGTGCTTGTTTTAAGGTTAAGACTTGCTCTTCATTATCAAAAAGTAAACGTCTTTTTATTAGGTTGTAAGTATATATTTTACTTATCTTTACAATTTCTTTGGATTGAATATCGACCATTTTAAGTAACCTATCAATATGAAGTGTTAGCTCCTTTAGATGAAAAGGTTTTTTTAAATAATCATAACAACCCAACTCATAGGCTTTAGAAATTTGCTCAATTTGGGTAATGGCTGAAATGAAAATGGTAGGCACAAAAATTTTCTCTTTTTGTAGTTTTTCTAATAATGATAAACCATCAATAGAAGGGGTGTTAATATCAAAGATAAAAAGGTCATAAGGGTTTTTTAAAATAGCCAAATAAGCCTCTTGTCCATCCTCAAACGCATCCACTTCATAATCCATATCTGTTAAATACTCAGCTATTGCAGCTTGGAGCATCAGTTCATCTTCAAGTAATATAATTCTCATGATTGTTTCCTTTTAAAAATACATATGAAAATAGGGTAAATTCATCATTTGATTCTACTTCTATTTGAACCCCATTTTTTCTACAAATAGAGCTTACTATCTCTAGTCCCAAGCCAAATCCACCTTTTAACTCTTCCTCTTGATGAAAAGCTTCAAAAATACGATTGGTATCTTCTATTTTTGGAGAATTTGTTTTGAATGTTAATAGCGTCTGATTAGACATTATACTTACTTCTATTATAATTTCCGTGCCTCTATGTGCATATTTGATTGCATTTGAAATATTATTATCAATCAATCTTTGTAGTTCTATGGTATTAAAATAACAGATAAATGGCTCATCTATCTTTAAAATTATTTTAAGATTATTGCCCAGTACAATCTCTTCAAAAAAAGAAATACGGCTTTCTAAAAACTCTTTAAAGTTTATGCTCTCTTTTTCGTAGATTAAACGGTCTCTTTTGACCATGTAACTTAAATCATCATAGATGTTAGCTATCATTTTTGTTCCAGCTTCTATTTTGGATAGATATCGGTTATCACCATGTTTCATTTTAAAAATATCTAAGTGCGTGATAATAACAGCTAAAGGCGTATTAATTTCATGAATGGAATGTTTAATAAAACTGTCTTGTTTTTGTAATAAACGATTTAAGTCTTCTGTCTTCTGTTCAACTTTTTTTTCAAGTAAAAGATTCATCTCTTCGAGTTTATCATTACGTTTATGTATCTCTTCTACCATACTGTTGATGTACTCGACCATGCGTTTAAATTTACGAAGATAGATGGCATTTTTATCAATTAGCACATAGCTTTTGGATGCCCTTTGAAAAAAATTACTTAAGACATTAATCTCTTTGGCAATAATACGGCTAATGATTATCATGCCTACTAAGCCAATAATAAAAAGTATCATGGTTAATGCAAAAAACTCCATTACATACCTAGTAAGACGATTCTTTAAAGCTTTTTTATCTTTATCAATAAGCTTTTCAACTTCATCAAGATAGATACCTGTTCCAATCATCCATTGCCATGGTTCAAAAGCTTTAGCATGAGAAACCTTTAATCCCTCCTCTTGATTGCCTGGTTTTCGCCAAGTATATTGCACAAAGTTTTCATCATTTGATTTGGCAACATCAATTAAGGCTTTAATAACTTGAACGCCATTAATATCTTTGATACTATACAAGTTTTCTCCCACGTCATGAGGCCAAACAGGGTCTGAAATCTTAACACCAGAAAAGTCATAGATAAAAATATAACCTGTACCATCTTCACGACCATAGAGATTTTCGATGCTTTCGATTATTCTATGTTTTAGATGTGCTTCATCAATAGTGGTATCTCGATTTTTATAAGAATGTTGAATAAATTTTAAAACACGGTTAACATCAAAGTTAACTGTCTTTTTTTGTTTTTTGATATAAAATTCTCTTAATAAAGACGCTTCTCTTTCAAATTCACTGTACTCTTTATAAATAACAACACTGATAAAAATTAGGACAAAAACCAACATGATTGACATGACAACCATATGAATATAGGTAATGGTTTTATTTCGAAAAAACTTTATCATGCTATTTCCTTAGTTTTTGAACATTTTAAAAGTATAGCGTATAATCTTGGATGAAAAAAATGCTTATGAAAAAAGAACTCAATACCTTAAAATCGTCACCAGAGGAAAATGATCAGACCCTAAATCTTTATCTACAAATATACTTTTAACTTGAAACTCTTTTGAGATTAAAACATGGTCAATGGAAAGTTTGAAGTTGGGAATAAAAGGAACTTGTTTTTCAAGATTTATTGTCCATCGTAGACCATTAATTACGTTTGTGTTGGATGTTTTTTCAATCTCTTTGACGGTATGACTCCATGCAACAGCATTAAAATCACCAGCAATAATGGTTGGAGGTTTGATATGGTTGAAGATAGGCTTAATATATTCTATTTGTTCTGTTTGTGAAGAGGGATAGGACCAACGTGTATGGAGGGATATGATGTTTATGGGTTGTTCTTTAACCATGATTTGTGACCACAGCAGCCCTTCTCCATGTAAACAAGCCGATTTTTCATCATTAAATGGATGTTTTGAGAGTATTGCAACAGCACCAACAATGGGATAAAACTGACAATAAGCTTGATGAGGATATGCTCCTTGTTCCCATTCTACATAAGGAAACTCCTCTTTTAATGCCAAAGAGTACTCGTTTGTCATAAGCAGTTGTAGCACTTCTTGATGCTCTTTTGTGACCTCTTGCAAGGTAATAACATCGGCTTGACTCTCTTTTAGATATGCTATCACATCTTGCATTTGGGAATTGTCAAAACGTAGGTTAAATTGTATCTGTTTAAGGGTATTGTTTTTGTCTTGGTCTATGGGTTGAGGTATAAATGGTTGGTTTAAATAGTAGAGATAGACAGAAGCGAGTAAAACTAAGAGTAGATAGATAAACATATTTTTGATTTTATGAAAAAATGCTAATAGAAATAGGGTTGGTATAAGTAGTAGCAATAGGTGTATTCTGAAATGGCTATAAGAGTCAAAAAGAGGATGCACAAAGTTTAAAAAGCTTAATAGAAAAGGAACAGCTATGGATATAAAGATGACATAGATAAGTTGTTTGACAATATTTTTAGGTGTTTGGCTCATGGTTTTCTTTTTGTGGATTATACTATAATGCTAATAATTATCAAAAAGGAAGTAAAACGTGAGTTTCCAAAACCAATTAGCCTATTCAGCCTCTGCTGGTTCGGGTAAAACCTTTGCTCTTTCGGTGCGTTATCTCTCTTTGCTTTTTTTGGGGGAAGAGCCTTCTAATATTTTGGCTGCCACCTTTACCAATAAAGCAGCAGGAGAGATGAAGCAGAGGATTATTGCTGTTTTGATTCATCTTGAAGAGAAAACAATAGAGTTGGAAAAGATATCGCACGAGACAGGCTTTACCAAAGAACAACTTTTAGAAAAACAGCCAAAAGTGCTTGAAAACTTTTTATCTTCTTCTAATTTTATTGTGACCCTTGACAGTTTTTTTACCTCCATTTTACGTTCGGCTTCGCTTTACATTGACATAGAACCAGATTTTGTGACCAAAGAGATAGAGGCTACGACCAAAGAAGAGAACTTTTTAGAAGAGGTTCATGCCAATTCACTGTTGCATCAGTTGGTGAAACTTGCCATGAATATTGAAGACAAACGCTTTTTAAAGATGTTTGAGTTGATGCAGAATTTTTACAAAATAGACCCTTTGCTTCCCAATGCAAACTATGAACTCTACTCTACCATTGACTTAGAAATGCAAATAGATGCTAAAAGAGAAGCGTTACATGACTTGGTACTTAAAGCTGGGGCTTCTGCTTCTGCTGTCAAAAACTTTGCACCCATAGAGGTAAAGGCGTTGTTTAAAAAGTCTGTTTTTGAAAAAGCTTCGTTGTTAGAGCATCGAAACTATAAAAAATATGTAGAAAAAAATCCAGCGATTGATAGGCTTTTTTTAGAACTTAAAGCTTTGTTGGCACAATGGGCTAGGGTTAAAGAGCAAGTGGTGCTACACAATCTTTTTCAAGTCTATGATTATTATCGAAATGCTAACATAAGTACGGCACGGCAGTTGGGGGTGTTGAGTTTTGATGATTTGACCTATTTTACCCATCGGCTTTTGCATGAGAGTATCAATAAAGAGTTTTTGTACTTTAAAATAGACAGTCGTTTTAGGCACATCTTACTCGATGAGTTTCAAGATACTTCAACCTTACAGTTTCTGCTTTTAAAACCTCTTATTGATGAGGTAACAGCAGGGCATGGAACAGCTGAGTTTAGGAGTTTTTTTTATGTGGGCGATACGAAGCAGTCGTTGTACCGTTTTAGAGGAGGCGTAGAAGAGCTGTTTGATGCCGTGGCTGAGACCTATGAGGTGGATATAACCAATATGGATACCAATTATCGCAGTTCAAAAGCTGTGGTGGAACAGGTCAATTTTTGGTTTGAACCTTACATGAAAGAGTATGTGCCACAAAAAACACATGCAGGAGCTAATGAGGGCTTTGTGTCTGTGGTAGAAGCCGAAGAGTTGGTAGATGAAGCCTTAGTTCAGTTGGCATTTTTACTTGAAAAAAATATTGCTTTACGAGACATTGCTATTTTAGTGGGGACAAACAAAGATGGAGCGACCATTCAAGAGGCGTGTTATGCGATGGGCTATGCAACTTCTTTAAAAACCTCTTCTTCGTTAAAACATACACCCAAAGTGGCTGCTGTGGTCGCCATGGTTGAGTATCTGTTTAGAGGTGTTAAGTTAGATGCCAAAGCGATGCTCCAAGCTGTTGGAAAAGATTTAGAAGAGATGGATTTTAAATGGTTTCATCCTTTTATGCAACCTTTGGTGGTGGTGCATAAACTCATTGCACTTTTTGGGTATTTTGAAGAAGATTTAAACTTGTTGAAGCTTTTAGAGTTTGCATCAGGCTTTTCAGATATTTCAACCTTTTTAGAAGAGTTTGCTTTGTCTCAAATAGATGTGGCGAGTTCGGCTAAAAATGGGGTGCAGATTATGACCATTCATACTTCAAAAGGGTTAGAGTTTGAACATGTGATTGTGCTAGACAAACTTAAAGGGATTGCCCCTGACAGGTCAACGCTGTTGTATGAGTATGATGAGCGTCTGCACATAGAACAACTTTTCTATAAAATTTCAGGACGTGATAATTTTGATGAACATTATGCCGAGTTACTTGCCAAACAAAAAATACTCAATCAAAAAGACAAAATGAATGTACTTTACGTGGCATTGACCCGAGCTGTTGAGAGTATGATAGTGATTAGAAAAGAGAAAGGCTCTATTTTTGATTTGTTGGGCATAGGACCTATGAGTGTTGGAAAACTGGAAACGGTAGGTTTGACTGCATCGAATGATATAGTCAAAGAAGAATCGTTAACCCTAACCTATTATGGAATGCAAGAAATAAATAAAGAAGGAGAGGAAGAGGAGAAAGATTATGAGGCTATTTTATTTGGAACAGCATTACACTATACATTAGAGATGACCTCTTCTTTTTCACTTATGGGCATGGCAGAAGCTATGGCTGCCATGAAGAACCGTTACGGGTTACTGTTAAACGAGCAAAAACTAGCCGAAATCAAAAAACGTGTTTTAAATTTGGTGACCCATAAACAGTTTCAAAAATTACTAGAAAATGCTAAAATCAATAAGGAACAATCTTTATCTTTTGAAGATGAACTCAAACAAGTGGACTTACTTTTAGAGTACGCAGAGAAATGTGTGGTAATAGACTATAAGAGTTCTAAGAAGTATCATCAAAAACATGTAAGTCAAGTACAATATTATAAAAAAGCAATTGGGAGTATTATGAAGAAGCCGACAACAGGCGTAATAATCTATCTTTTAGATGAGGGAACAGAATTTGTTGGGATTTAATTAAAATAGTATATAATGAAGTTAAAGTAGGTAGTAAATGGATCAAATAAAGATAGTTGAAGCTTTAGAACTAGGACAGATTCAATGGAGAAGACATGCTCTTGAACGTATGCTTCAACGAGGTATTGGTCGTAGTGAAGTAAAAAAGGCTTTAATCTTTGGTGAAATAATAGAAAGTTATGAAACAGATGTTCCTTTTGAAAGTGCATTATTTTTTCATAATGTAGAAAAAACGCTACATGTTGTGGCAAGTTTAGATGAGCTTAATAAGATGGTTTACATTATTACGGCATATGAACCTGATATCCTTCATTTCGAAGATGATTTAAAAACAAGGAAAAAATAATGCAAATTTCTATGACAAAATGTCCGATTTGTAATGGTATAAAAGAGTTGTCAAGCGTAACTTTTACGGTTGATTTAGGTACAAACTTAATTGTTGTTCGTAATACCCCAGCAATGGTTTGTTCTTCTTGTGGTGAGGAGTGGATAAATGATGAGACATCAGAGAGTTTAGAGCAGGTTGTATTAGAAGCAAAAGCAAAAAATAGAATGATAGAGGTAGTTGATTTTGTTTTAGAAAATGTGGCATAAATTCTTATATCTTAAATTTAACTTAATTTAAATAAAAATTAAGGTTAAGTCGATATACTTCGCCCACTAAAGTCCATGGCGTAAGTTGTGGAGCTTATTTTACTTAAGGATATTACATGAAATTAACATCTGTAATGAAGCCTCATGAAGTTCAAAGAGATTGGATTCTTATTGACGCTGAGGGAAAAACATTTGGTCGTATTTTAACAGACGTAGCTACTTTTTTAAGAGGTAAACACAAGCCTTCATTTACGCCAAATGTTGACTGTGGTGATTACGTTGTAATTATAAACGCGCAAAAAGCGAAATTTACAGGTAACAAACTGGCAACTAAAGAGTACTTTACGCATTCAGGTTACTTTGGTTCAACTAAAAGTAAAAAACTTGACGAGATGTTAGAAGAGAACACTGAAAAACTTTACAGACTTGCTGTAAGAGGTATGCTTCCTAAAACAACTCTTGGTAGAGCAATGTTGAAAAAACTTAAAGTATATGCAGGTGCTGAACACCCACATACTGCACAAATTAACAAGGACGCGTAATTATGGCAACTATCTATGCAACAGGAAAAAGAAAAGCAGCAATCGCTAAAGTATGGTTAACGCCAGGTAAAGGTGAGATGACTATTAATGGTAAATCATTAGATGAGTGGTTAGGTGGACATGAGACACTTAAAATGAAAGTTAGACTTCCTTTAGAAGCAACTAAGCAACTTGAAGCTGTTGATATTAAAGCAACTACTTTAGGTGGTGGTTATTCAGCACAAGCTGATGCACTTAAGCATGGTATTACTAAAGCACTTGTAGCTTATGAAGAATCTTTTAGAGCTATTCTTAAGCCTATGGGACTTATGACGCGTGACTCTAGAGTTGTTGAGCGTAAAAAACCAGGTAAGAAAAAAGCGAGAAGATCTCCACAGTTCTCAAAAAGATAGTCGGTACTATTTTTTACTTTTTGGTCGACCTTTTGGGGTCGGCTACCTCGAAACTCTTCTACTTTTTCTAAACATTCATTTTAATTTACTATACTTTATATTATTGGTTCTTTTGGTCACTTATTAAGCAACTTTCACTACAATAATAGGATGAAAAAACTATCCTTTTTACTCTTCTATTGCTTATTAACTGCTTCACTCTCTGCAAATGTTTGGAATTCGCCACACAGTTCTGACAAAAAAGATAAAAACATACTTTTTAGCTCATTTTCTTTAGCCTATAAAAATCTTGACCCAGTTCGTTCGTATTCTAAGCGTGAATCGGTGATTATTTCACATATTTATGAACCTGTTGTGGGCTATAATTATCTGAAACGTCCTTATGTTTTAGAACCCTTGACCTTAACTAGGATGCCTAAGATTGTTTATTTAGATAAGCATGGACAAGAAGTTCAAAAAGAGAGTGAGAATGTTGCTTTTTCAAAATATACCTTTTCGTTACAAAAAGACATTTCATATCAGAATCATCCTTGTTTTGTGGAAGCCAATCGAGAATTAAAAGAAGAAGTATTTCTAAAGATAGAGACGCTTGATGATTTTGAAAATGTGGGAACAAGAGTACTCACAGCTCATGATTATGCTTATGCGATTAAACGTATGGCTGTTCGTCAAAACCATTCGCCTATTTTAGACATTATTCAAACCTATATTTTGGGTTTAGAAGAATTTTCAAAAGAGATTAGTAATATTGTTAAAGAGCAGAAAAAAAATAATGAAGCAATAGATTTAAAACTTTATAACATTGAGGGGGTCAAGGTTGTAGATGAACAGACTTTTAGTATTACTCTTAAAGGAAAATACCCCCAATTTCTCTATTGGATGAGCATGAATTTTTTTGCTCCTATTCCTTGGGAGGCTGACTTATTTTATCAACAAGAAGGGTTAATTGCCAAAAATATTACCTTAAATACTTCTCCTATAGGAACAGGTGCTTATTATTTAGCTGAAAACAATCCAAATAAACAAGTTCGACTCGTGGCTAATCCTAATTATAGAGATGTTTTTTACCCTACGTTGACTAAAGAAGAAATAGAAAAATCAAATGTTCCAGAAGAATTATTAAAAGATGCTGGTAAAAAAGTACCTTTTATAGACGAAGTTATTTATTCATTGGAAAAAGAGGGCATACCATTATGGAACAAGTTCCTCCAAGGTTACTATGATGCTTCAGGAATTTCGTCTGAAGCTTTTGACAAAGCCATAAATGTTTCGTCTGTTGGTGACATGGGCTTGAGTGAGGAGATGGCTTCAAAAGGTATCAAACTAAAAGGCTCTGTTGAACCAAGTATTTTTTATTTGGCATTTAACATGCTTGACCCTGTAGTAGGTGGCTACAGCCAATCGGCTAAAAAACTACGTCAAGCCATTAGTATTGCTCAAAATGAAGAAGAGTATATTAGTATTTTTGCAAATGAAAGAGGCATTCCTGCACAAAGTCCCATTCCTCCTGCTATTTTTGGACATGTAGAAGGCAAAGAAGGAACGAACCCTTTTGTTTATGATTGGGTTGAGGGAAAGCGTGTTCGAAAATCAATCGAAGTAGCGAAACAACTTTTGGCTGAAGCTGGTTATCCCAATGGGATTTCTAAAGAGACTGGAAAAGCATTGGTTTTAAATTATGATACCACAGCATCTGGACCTGATGACCGAGCATTAATGGATTGGCGACGTAAACAGTTTTCTAAATTAGGAATTCAACTGGTCATTCGAGGAACAGACTACAACCGTTTTCAAGACAAGGTAAACAAGGGAAAAGCACAACTCTTCTCATGGGGGTGGAATGCAGATTATCCAGACCCTGAAAACTTTTTGTTTCTATTGTATGGTAAAAATGGAGCAGTTGCTACCAATGGAGCTGGTGTTAACTCTGCTAATTATAACAACCCAAAGTTTAACAAGTTATTTAATGAGATGAAAACCATGGAAAACTCACCTAAACGTTTGAAAATTATCAAAAAAATGTTAACTATAGCCCAAGAAGATGCCCCATGGGTTTGGGGTTTACATCCTAAACGATTATCACTTCATCATGAGTGGTTTCAAAACATCTATCCTCATGCCATGAGTGATGACACCTTAAAGTATAAAAGAATTAACGCTGAACTTAGAACAAAAAAACAAGATGAATGGAATCAGCCAGTTATCTTACCTTTGGTACTCTTTTTTCTTATTCCTTTGTTGATGGCTTATCCACTTTATCGGGCTTATCAGAAGCGACAGACGGCTGTTATAAAAAATTAAGAAATATACAAAGCCTTGGTATCAGTTTTTTTGCTAAAATATAAGAAATAGAATTCCATGTAAGGAAAAGATTTGAAATTAAAAAAATTAATATTAACAAATTTTAGAAGTTATAAAAAATTTGAAATAGAGTTTCATGAAAAATTAAATGTTATTGTTGCTGAAAATGGAGCTGGAAAAACAACAATTTTAGATGCAATAGCAATTGGTTACGGTGCAATGTTGACACGATTTCCGAAAGTAAAAGGAAAGACTTTTGAAGAGAGTGATTTAAAATTCGATGACGAGAATAGATTATCTCCTTATATGCGTATAGAACTAGAAAGTTATACAAATATTATGTGGGATAGAACACAGGCTAGAAATAAATCAAAGGCAGTTAAAAAGCTTATACCTCTAGGTAGGGGTTTGACTGAATTATATAAAGTTATTGATGAAATAATAGAAAAGGAATATACTTATGGATATATAGAGTATGAGATGCCTTTAGTTATGTATTATGGTACAAGTAGAGCTGTGTTAAAAAGTCCAATGAGGAAACGAAACTTTAAAAAAGATTTTTCACGTTATGAAGCTTTAAGTGGTTCACTTGAAGCATATACTAATTTTACAAGACTTTTCCAATGGTTTGATGCAATGGAGATTGAAGAGAATCAAGAGATTAAAGATAGAAGAGATTTTGATTATAGATTACCTGCATTAGAAGCTGTTAGAAGAGCCATAGAAATTATGTTACCTGAAATGACAAATCCTCGGATAAAGAGAACTCCTTTACGTTTTGTAATAGATAAGCTTATAGAGGGTAAAAATGTTATGTTTAGAGTTGACCAACTTAGTGATGGATACAAAACAGTCTTAGCTATGGTCATGGATATATCAGCAAGAATGGCAGAGGCTAATCCTCATTTAAAAGAAGAATCAAATAAAAGTGAAGCTTTAATTATGATAGATGAGATAGATTTACATTTACATCCACGATGGCAACAAACAATTCTTATTGATTTACAGAAAGCATTTCCTAATGCTCAGTTTATTGTTACGACGCATAGTCCTCAAGTCTTGACAACTGTATCATCAAGTTTAATTCAAATTATCTCTGATTCAAAACTCTATTCTGCTCCATCAGGAACAGAAGGAGCAGAAGCTTCACGGATTTTAAAACGAGTATTTGATGTTGACTTACGACCTAAAAATAGTGTCACAAGTAGATTAAATGAGTATTTAGATTTGGTATATGATGATAAGTGGGCAGATGAAGATACTTTAAGGTTACGAATAAAGCTTAATGAAATTTTTAATGGAGAAGAACCAGCCTTAACTGAAGCAGATTTATATATAGAAAATCGTAAATGGGAGTTAGAAATTGAAGAGGGTATTTAAATCATCTTCTTGTAATGTGTTGATAGTTTATGAAAAAAAGTATCCAACGGCGAAATGGGATAAAGGAATTAACAATTTTAAATCTTATAGTAAAAGTAATTTATATAATCGATTAAAAAAAAAGATATTTGACGAACAAGGTGGAATTTGTGCTTATTGTGAATCTAAAGTTGAATAATACGTATAAACAAAGAGTTGAACACTTTGAGGATAAATCTAACTCCACGTTATTAAAGAATTTACATTTAGATTGGAATAATTTGATAGGTGTTTGTTTGGGTGGTTCTGATATACGAAATAAAGAAAATCCTCCATTTAGAACACCTGCCAATTTAAGTTGTGATGCTTATAAAGTTAATCATGCAAATATTTTAAATCCATTAGAAATACAAGCCTTTCCTAATCTTTTTAGATTAAATAAACGAACCTGTGAGTTAGAAGCTGATATTAAAAGTTGTAAGTTGATTACTATTCCAAATAATAAATATACTACTACTGAAGAACTTGTTACACAAACAATTATTAATTTAAATCTTAATTGTGATCGTTTAACTACAGATAGACATAAAATTTTAATAGCATATAATAAAGAAATAGGAAAAGGTAGACAAGTGCAAGATAGAGAAGTATTTAGCAAGTTAGTAGAAAAATGGTTTTCTAAAAGATTTTCTAATCTTTTTACAACACGAAGACTTTTATTGGGAAAGCATGCAGAACTTTTTTTAGAAAAGAATAATTATGATGGATAAAATAATTAATTTATATATGAAAGAGGTTCACTAAATGCTAACCTACATAATAAAACGAATATTCTACGCAATCCCCATTTTAATAGGGGTAAACCTCATAACTTTTATGCTTTTTTTCATGGTAAATACTCCTGATGATATGGCACGGTCACAGCTTGGGGCTAAAAGGGTCACAGCCGAAATGATAGAAGCTTGGAAAGTGGAGAAAGGTTATGATAAACCTCTTTTTGTGAATGAAAAGGCAGAAGGTTTAGGAAAAATAACTGATACTTTGTTTGTGAAAGAGTCCATTAAGCTTTTTACCTTTGATTTTGGCTTTTCAGATGCAAACCGAAATATAGGTGCTGACATACAAGAACGAATGGGACCTTCTTTTGCCATTGCGTTACCCACGTTTATGATAGCACTCATTACCAATGTTTCTTTGGCACTGCTTTTAGTGCTTTTTAGAGGTTCAGCGTTGGACACAAGCATGATGGTGGTCGCTGTTATGATAATGTCCGTTTCGGGACTCTTTTACATTATCGCAGGGCAAGTACTCTTTTCTAAGATGTGGCATTGGGTTCCTATCTCTGGTTTTGAAGCAGGATGGGGAGGGGTTAAGTTTGTCATCTTACCCATTATGATAGGAGTTTTTTCAGGTTTAGGTTCTGGGGTACGTTGGTACAGAAGTATTTTCTTAGAACAGATAAACCAAGATTATGTACGAACAGCTAGAGCTAAAGGGCTTTCTGAATTAAGAGTGCTTTTTGGACATGTGTTGCGTAATGGAATGTTGCCTATTTTGACGGGAGTGGTTGTGGTTATTCCTACTTTGTTTATGGGTTCACTCATTATGGAGTCTTTCTTTGGAATTCCAGGGCTTGGGTCGTATACTATTGATGCCATTAATGCACAAGATTTTGCCATTGTAAAAGCCATGGTATTTTTGGGGTCGGTGCTTTATATTATTGGGTTAATCTTGACAGATATTTCGTATACGTTGTTTGATCCTCGTGTGAAGTTAGGAGCGTAAGATGAGTTTAAATAAGTATAATGTTGAAAGTAAAATATATAGAAAGGACTTTGAATGAGTGAAGAGTTAGAGATTGAAGAAGATAAAATATTAGATGACTCTATGGTTGATGGTCATGTTGTTAATCCTTTTTCAACAAAAGATATTAAGATAACAAATGCAACTATTTCTCTTTCTAGTTTGATCTCAAGGTTGGAACATAATGAAATTGATTTAAACCCTGATTTTCAAAGAAATGGAAACTTATGGAATAAAAAACAAATGAGTAGACTTATTGAGTCTATTTTATTGAAATTGCCATTACCTGTTTTTTATTTTGATGTATCCGATCCTGACAGATGGATTGTAGTAGATGGATTACAACGGCTCTCTACGCTAAAAAAATTTATTGTAAATGAAATTGACAAGCAGAGTAAGACTAAGGGTTTTAATCTTGTTGATTTAGAGTTTTTGGATTTAAATGGAAAAAATTATACAGAGTTAGATAGGTCATTTAAAAGAATTATTAATGAAACACAAATTATAACTTATCAGATAGAAGCACAAACACCAAAGGAAGTCAGGTATTCTTTATTTAATAGAATTAATACGGGTGGATTAACGCTTAATACTCAAGAGATACGACAAGCATTAAATCAAAGTGGTGATGGGGTAAAGTTTTTACAAGAAATTTCTGAAAATGAAACTTTTAAAGAAGTTGTAGATTTAAGTTCCAAAAGAATGAAAGATAGAGAGTTGATTTTACGATATATTGTTTTTAAATTAGCTATTTTTGAAAAAAATAAATTTGGTAAAATGAGTGAATATTTAGATAAAGCGATGGAAAAATTGGATTCTATTGGAGATAATTCAGAACTAAATAGGATAAAAAATATATTTATTGAGACTTTAAAATTTACAGTGAAAATATTTGGAGAAAAGCATAAATTTAGCCGTTCTATTGCTAATAAAGTTTCTACAAAAACACTTAATCAGTCATTGTTTGATGTGATTACAGTATGTTTTTCTGAAATACAGAATAAAGAATTGTTTTTAGAGAAAAAAGATATTTTTGTAGAGAAGTTTGTAAAATTGATAGAAGATGAGCAAGGAGATTTTTCAAAGGCTATTACAGAAGGAACTAGTGATAGAGCTACAATTGAAACTCGTTTTAGAATAATGAATGAATTAATAAAGGAGGTAATAAATGAAAATTGATAGAGTAAAAATAAAAAACTTTAAAAGTTTAAGAGGTATTAATATTAAACTTAGTAATTTAACACTTATTACAGGTGTTAATAGTAGTGGAAAATCATCTTTTATTCAAACATTATTATTATTGAAACAGAATCAGATAGTTTTTGATAATCAAGTTAAAAAAAATTTAACTATTAACGGTGAGTATGTTGAATTAGGAAATAAAAAAGATATTCTGTTTGAAGATGCGTATGAAGAGAATATTGAAATAGGACTTTTTTTTGAATGTCCTGCTTCTGGAGCAGAAAGTGAATTACAAATTCCATTTAATAATAAAACTTTGAAAATTATTGATAGTAGTCATTTTATATTGAATTCTTTTTATCATGAGGTGAACCTTTTTAATGATGATTTTCAATATATTATGACAGATAGAGCTTTACCTAGCATTACTTATGGGTTATCAGATGAACAGGTTGAGCGAAATCTTATAGGGTTTAGAGGAGAATTTTCTGCACATTATTTAGCAGAAAATCGACATAGACCTGTATCTATTGAAGGATTAAAACATAGAGATAGTAAAACTAATCAATTATTGGAAAATGTATCTTTATGGCTTGGAGAGATAAGTAATGGAATCGAAATTTCAGCAACAGTGTATAGTGAATTACAGCAGGTTAATTTAACTTATAGTTATATTTATGGGGATAAGAGAACTGATAAATATACCCCTTTAAATGTAGGTTTTGGAATTACCTATGTATTACCTATAATCGTAGCTATTTTAAAAGCTAAAGAAGGAGATTTACTAATCATAGAAAATCCAGAATCTCATTTACATCCAGCAGGTCAATCTAAAATAGCAGAACTTTGTGCTATCGCTTCTGCTAATGGAGTTCAAATTATAGTTGAGACGCATAGTGACCATTTTTTAAATGGGATTAGAGTAGCAACTAAAAAAGGACTTTTAACTCCTGAGCAATCTAGTGTTTATTTCTTTAGAAAAGATAAAGATGAGTTAGAAACAAAAATAGATGAAATCCATATAAATAGTAATGGTGGAATTGATAATTACCCTAAAGGTTTTTTTGATCAGTTTGATGATGATTTAGATGAACTTTTAGGACTCTAGTATGGAGGTTTTGATTAATGAGTTGTCTTTAGATGGACAATTCAAAGATGAGAATGAGTTTTTAGATGGCTTCGATGAGATTTTAAAACTAATTAAGTTTTTAGATAGATTAGAGTTTATACTTCTCAAAGAATATAGTTTTTTTCAATCAAAAGTGACTCTTGAATCTAAGCTAGACGATTTTTTGAGACTTAGAACAGATAGAGCTAGAAAGATGAAACAGTTTTTATTGAAACTAGCTTATAATCCACCTTATTGGAATGATACAAAAAAACATAACTGTTCTAATAATAGTTATACTTATAATTTAGATAGTATTTGTAATACATCTTTAGCAGAGAGTTGTGAAAGAGATAATATTGTACTTTCTTTTAAACATAATAATTTTTTAAAAAGTAATTTATCTATTGAAAAAAACAATGAGCATATAGATATTTATAATTTTATTGATAAACATCAGTTTTTGGAATATCTTTTATCTGTTTCTAAAATAAAACCTATGATTTATTGTAAATTTAAATTTGAAAACACTAATCTTAACTTTTCATCATTACCTGAAGTAGATGGATTCTCTTTATTAGAAACCTCTCAACAAATAGGTGAATTTATAGATGCTTTTAATCAGTTTTCGAAAATGGGTTGGAAGGACATTATGAGTTCTGATGGATTACAGTATAAAAAGTATAATGGAATAGAGTTTGGAGATAAAGTGGTTTATAAATTTAGAGTTACCCAAAAATATAGATGTTTCGGTTATCGTGAGAAAGACGAGTTTTTTATTTTAAAATTTGAAATAGACCATAAAATGAGTAATAATGGGTAGGAGAATATAATATGACATTAACATTCCTATGGACAGACATCATGGTCTGGCTGTTAGTAGTGGCTTTAGTGGCTTGGGGTTTTGTAATTTCACGTTCACCACAAGTTAAAAAACAATGGCAAACTATTTTTAAATCTTCCGTTGCCATGATTTCAGCCATGGTGCTTGTGGTTTATTTAGTATTTGCACTCTTAGATTCGGTACATTTTCATAAAGAAAATAGTTCTGAAATGGTGAGTCTGCTTGACATGGCATTTGAAAATCGTATTTCTGAGGTTGAACGAACTTATTCAGCTCCTTTTGCTACGGTGGAGTATGCCAAGTCCATTGTGAGTGAAAATGGTGTGACGAAGCAGATTAATTTACCTTTGAAATATGTGAATGAAACTAGTATTTTTAATGCAACATTCTTTGCAATACTTGTTGGGATGACCATTAGCATTATTCTTGTTGGACTACATCTTATTTGGCGAAAGAGAAAAGGCTATAAGCAAATAATTGCTTGGAATGCAGCTTATGCCACCTTAGGGGTGATTGTTATTATTTTTACTTGGCTCTATATGTTGAGTTTTGATTATCATGTGTTGGGAACAGATAAAGTTGGTGGAGATGTATTATATCAAAGTTTAAAAAGTATCAGAACAGGGGTACTTATTGGGATATTAACTACTTTAGTCACACTACCTTTAGCCATATTTTTAGGTATTTCAGCTGGGCTGTTTAGAGGCTGGATTGATGATGTTATTCAGTACATTTACACAACATTAAATTCAATCCCTGGTGTTCTTTTGATTGCTGCTGCTGTTTTACTCATGCAAGTAGTTATGGACAATAATCCTCAATGGTTTGAAACCACGCAAGAGCGTTCTGATTTACGCTTACTCTTTTTAGTGCTAATTTTGGGTATTACTTCTTGGACTGGGCTTTGTAGGTTGTTACGTGCAGAGACCTTAAAGATTTCTCAAGTGGAGTTTGTGACAGCTGCTAAGGCATTTGGGGTAGGAAAGTTGTCGATTATTCGTAAACATATTATTCCAAATTTGATGCATATTATTCTTATTTCTATTGTTTTAGATTTTTCTGGATTAGTTTTAGCAGAAGCCGTACTCTCTTATGTGGGTGTTGGGGTTGACCCAACCATGCACTCATGGGGAAATATGATTAACCAAGCAAGACTAGAGATGGCACGTGAGCCTATGGTGTGGTGGTCGTTGTTTTCTGCTTTTGTGTTTATGTTTATATTGGTACTGGCTGCAAATTTATTTTCAGATAGGATTCAGACGGTGCTTGACCCAAGGAATAATGCGTAATTTAGGAATAGATTCTTTAAAAATGCTATAATTAAGGAATACACTCCCTAAAAAGGATAAATAGATGGACTCTATTCTTCTTGAAGATAACCCTCATTGGATTAAAAAAGTCAATGAGGTTTATAATGATTATACTCACCGTGAGTTATTAGATAAAGCTTTAGCTTATATGTCGGCTAAAGAGGTAGTAGCTATTATTGGGGCTAGACGTGTGGGAAAGAGTTCATTGACGAAGTTGATGATGAAGTCTTTGCTTCAAAATATAAATGCAAAAAATATCTTTTTTATTAATTTAGAAAAACCTTCTTTTATTCCTTATAAAAATGACCCTACTTATTTAGAGACCATTTATGATGCTTATTTGAAATTAGCCAATCCAAATTTAGATGAAAAAATTTACTTTTTTATTGATGAGATTCAGATTGTTGATTCTTGGGAAGTGTTCATTAAGTCTAAATATGAAAACTCCAATATAAAGTTTGTGATTACTGGTTCAAATGCTTCTTTATTAGCAAACTCTTATGCTACGTTATTGACGGGCAGAGTACTGAAACTTGAACTTAGTTCTTTTAATTTTCGAGAGTTTTTGAATTATAAACAGATAGGGTACTCAAATGCATTAGAAGTAGCTCAAAATCGAATAGAGATTAAAAGAGCAATGGATGAATATTTTAAATGGGGTGGGTATTATTCAGTATTTTCAAATGCAGATGAACAAGTAAAAGTAGCTCTTTTAAAAAACATTGCTGAAGACATTATTTTAAAGGATATCGTGCCACGATACAGTATTAAAAACTCTGAAGCCATTCGTGATTTATTTTTTTATGTGGTCTCAAATGCTACAACCCAATTAAATTATTCTAGGTTAGGAAAAAAATTAGGAATTAATGGAAAAACCATTAAAGAGTACATAGGCTACTTTCAAGATAATTTCTTAGTAAAAACTATCCCTAATTATCATACGAAATTAACAGAGCAGATAAAGTCCGTTAAAAAGTTGTATGTAACAGATAATGGCTTTCTAAATTTAGGAATTAAACGTACTGAAGACCAAGGAGCTATGTTAGAAAACATGGTTTTTACTGCTTTGAATGAAGAGAAGCTAAGTTATCTACTTGATGGTAAAGAGTGTGACTTTTATGTTGATGGGATTATGTATCAAGTTTCTTATGACATTGAAGAGGAAAAAACGCGAAAGCGTGAGTTAGAGGGCTTTAAGTTCTTTGCTGATAAGTTGGGTAAAGAACATGGAGTTCTTGTTACTTATGATGTGAATGAAGTTTTGGAGTATAAAGGTGTTGGAGTTGATGTTATTGGGTTGGATGGTTTTTTGATTGATTTTAAAAGCAATTTAGATATAATTTAAAAAATCCATAGGAAAATAGATATGATAGTTAGAAAATTCCTAAGTAAAATCATAAATGAGTTAAGTTCGAGGGAAGTGCTTTTTCTCTTAGGAACACGCCAAGTAGGTAAAACAACACTCTCTAAACTCATTGCACAAGAGTCTGGTTTTGAGAATATTTTCTTTTTTGACTTTGAAGATAAAGAATATAGAGTATTATTTGATAATGTTTCTGTTAAGAAGTTGGAGCAGGTATTTAAATTAGAAGGTATTCATAGTCAAAAACAAACGCTTATTATCTTTGATGAGATTCAGTTACTTCAAGACCCTTCTAATATGTTAAAACTCATTTATGACCATTTTCCTAATTTAAAAATTATTGCCACAGGGAGTTCTTCTTTACAAATAAAAGCAAAATTTTCAGACTCTTTAGCAGGTAGAAAAAAGATTTATAAGATTGAACCTCTTGATTTTGATGAGTTTCTACTTTTTAAAGGAGAAGAAAAACTTTTAAGGCTTCGTACGATGTTTAAAGAAGAGGAAGATAAGCTCTCTTTAGCTTCGATTATAAAGAGTCAAACTCAGAGGTTTTTGGAGCTTTTTGAGGAGTATTTAATTTATGGAGGATATCCTGAAGTTGTATTACTTGGAAGTAAAGAAGCTAAAGTAGAAAAGTTAGACTCTATTGCTTCTTCTTACATTCAAAAAGATATTAAAGATTTAGCAAACATAGAAAATATTGATGGGTATAATAAGTTGATTCAATATTTGTCAATTAATATAGGAAATATGATAAATTTATCGAGTATTTCTACAGCCATTGGACTTTCATTACCTACGGTTAAAAAATATATTAATCTGCTTCAAGAAACGTTCATTATAGACGAGTTAAAACCATTTTTTAGAAATAAAAACAAAGAGATTAGTAAAAATGGAAAGATTTTTTTTAAAGATATAGGGGTTAGAAACTTACAAATAAAAAGTTTTAATTCTCTTTCCTATAGAACTGATATAGGGGAGTTATATGAAAACTATGTTTTTAATAGACTTCAAAGTCAAAACATACTTTCATCTCTTTATATGTACAGAACGCAATCAAAAACTGAAATAGATTTTGTACGAGTTAAAGAGTCTATAGCTTCTTTATATGAAGTCAAATCAGGTTCAAATAAAAAAATACCAAAAGCTATTTTGGAGTTTGAGAAGAGGTATGAGAGTGAGTTTTTGAAGATTGATAAATTTGTTGTGAATAGGGATATTTTAGATTTTAAGCAAGGGGTTATGTTTGTTCCTGCTTTTTTGTTGTGATTTCTAAACTAAAAGATTAGTTTCTCATCATTTATTCTTTATGCTATAATGATTAAAACTAGAAGGAAAAGTCATGCAATTAAATATAAATATTGAAGATGCTTATCTTCAGAAACAGATTACTCATTATATTTCAGACAAACATATTCAAGCCAATGATTTTATGGTTGAACTTTTAGAGCATTTTTTTAAAAAAGAAGAAACTCTTTTAAAGTATAAAATTCAAAGTCCTGAAAAAAAAGCAACAACTATTGATTTTAATTTAGAGAGTGAAACTGCCTACAAGCTATTTGAAGATGTAAATGATGTAGAAAGTTATGCTAAAAAGTTAAGATGCGTCTACTTGTCTTATAAACAATCTCCCTCTTGTTACTTATAATGTTAAAGATTTTAGATATATTCCTAATTTAATTATGGCTTAATCAATGGAACTGGTCTATCTATGGGTTGAGAATTATAAAAATATTCAGAAGCAGGGGTTTAATTTTTCTCCTCGGTTTACTTGTGAATATGATGATGAAACAAAAGAATTGACCATTGATAAAAATGATGACTACATAGAAAAATTTTTTGGTGACAATATTAATGTTACGGCTATTGTTGGGAAGAATGGGAGTGGGAAGAGTAGTGTTTTAGAAATTATTTTTGATTGGAATTACAAAACAGTATTAATTTATTTAGAAAATAATCAGTTATATTATTCTGATTCAAATATTCATCCGATAATTCAATACTCAAAGAATATTATTGCTAAAAAATATGAAAAAGATAATTTCTTATGCCTAAACATATATAGAAAGTATGAATATGTAAATCCTTCTTATTGTAATTTAATTAAATTAACACAAAAAGAAAGTGTCAAAAACTATTTTAAAATATATAATATATTAAATAAAAATTTAAAAAAAACTAAAATACCTTATTTTATCTACCCTGAATATATTCATCTAATACAAAATAAAGAATATGTTAAAGATTTAAAAGGAAAACTATCTTTAAAAAATAGAGAATTAAGTTATTTTTATGAAAGGCATCTTAGAGATTATTCTAATTTTTCAGAAAAGCAAGGATATGTGTTATATTTATTTAACGAAATGCTTAATTTTAATCAAATTGTTAATTATGAACTATGGATAAGTTCATTGAATATTGATAAAACTAGTATTAAAGAGCTTGAAAAAACTATTAAACTTTATGATAACACTTTTAATTTTTCAATTGATGAATATTCTAAGATAATAGATTCAGATTTATTAAGTTTCAAACATCAGCCAAATATACATAGTAGTGATTTGACTAAATTAATTGAAAGTGGATTAGATAGATTGATTTTTAAATATATAGACTTTTTTAATTTTAATTTTTCTGATAAACAAAGTATGAGAAGTTATGAAAATTTAAGTACTGGAGAGAAAACTATTTTTGCACAGTTTATTAATTTATTTATGGCTATTATAGAAAATAAAAAGAAAGAATTAATTTTATTTTTAGATGAACCTGACAATACTCTTCATCCCCAATGGCAAAAAGAATATATTTTTCTACTAATTGAATTTTTAAAAGTCAATTTCAAAAATAAAAAAATACATATTATTCTAACCTCTCATTCCCCATTCCTTCTATCCGACATTCCAAAACAAAACATAATCTTCCTAGATAAAAATGAAGATGGAACATGTAAAGTAGTAAATGGTCTAAAAGAAAAAAAGCAAACTTTCGGAGCAAATATTCATACCCTATTAAGTGACAGTTTCTTCATGGAAGATGGCTTAATGGGAGAGTTTGCAAAGAGTAAGATAGACAAAGCCATTAAACTCTTAAATCAAGACAAATTAGATGAAAAAGAGTTGAAGTATTGTGAGCAGATTATTCCTATTATCGGTGAGCCTATTGTTAAAAATCAGTTGCAACGGATGTTGGATAGTAAAAAAATAAGTTACTTAGCCAAAGATACAAGAGAAGAAATAGAATTTTTAAAACATCGCATTGATTTATTGAGTAAGCGATTATGATAAGAATTCAGAGTGAGCATTTGGAAAAACTGGCTCAAAATCATTACAAAGCTATCTCAAACTATATGGGTGAAAAAAAAATAGAAAAATGGGATGAGCAAATAAAGAAAGATTTTTCTGACAATTATAGTTTCAAAAAACTTTTACTTGCCCAACCTCATGAGTTAAGAATAATGAAAGCTCTATTTCATGGAGAGACAGACGATTATAAACTTTTTAAGACCTATTATTCTTACCTCAATAGCTATAAAGATGTTAAGTTTTATTTGTTCGGGGCTGAAGCCTCCAACTCCGAGGCGAAACGAATTGATTATAATGCCTATAAATTGGTTAAAGATTTAAATATTTCTACTTGTCCTTATTGTAATCGAAATACTGTTTATAATCTGAATAAATCAGATGGTCGAACATCAGAAATTGACCATTTTTATCCAAAAAGAAATCACCCTTATTTTGCTATCTCTTTTTACAATTTAATTCCAAGTTGTAAAGTTTGTAATAAACTCAAAATGGAAGATGAAATAAACATAAACCCCTATGAAGAATCTTTTGATGAAGAGTTTAAATTTATAGTAGAAAATGCAAATTTTTATCATTCTGTTGATGGTTTTAAATTGGAGTTAAAAAGTGACGACTATGAAGTTCAAAAACAGATAGATACTTTTAAACTTGATGACTTGTATCAAAACCACAAAGACATAGTACTAGAACTCATTCAAAAACAAGCCATTTATAACGAGAGTTATTTAGATGAACTATTGACGCAATATGAGGGAACACTTTTTAAAAACAAAGAAGACTTACAAGGTCTCATAAGTGGTGGATATGTGAGTGATGATGAGATAGGAAAACGACCGTTGAGTAAGTTGGTGAAAGATATTTCTGCTGAATTGGGGTTGAGATGAAAAATTTAAAAATACATAGTAGAGGATTAAAAAATGAATAACATTTTAAAAGTAAAAAACCTAAGCGTTGAGGTCAATGGAAGCCCATTAATAAATTCAATCTCTTTTAATATCAAAAAAGGTGAAATATTCGCCCTAGTAGGAGAATCGGGTTCGGGTAAATCTTTAACCTCTTTAGCCATTATGCGATTGCTTCCCGATGCATTGAATGTCACCTCTGGAGATATTTTACTCAATGAGCGTTCTCTCTTTACTATCTCTGAGTTTCAGATGCAAAAGGTACGTGGTCGAAAGATTGCGATGATATTTCAAGAGCCTATGACAGCATTGAACCCTGTAATGACCATTGGGGAACAGGTGGCAGAGGTGATTCGTTTACACCTTAATTTGAGTGAGAGAAAGATTCAGGCTAAAGTGGTTGAGCTTTTTAAAGAAGTTGGTTTAAAAGATGCTAAGGCTCGTTATGGTTGGTATCCTCATCAACTTTCAGGGGGGCAGAAGCAACGGGTGATGATATCCATGGCTTTGGCATGTGAACCTGAACTTTTGATTGCTGATGAACCGACTACGGCGTTGGATGTGACCATTCAAGCACAGGTTTTAGCACTGCTAAAAGAGATTCAGAAAAAGCGTTCACTTTCGATTTTGTTTATTACTCATGACATGGGAGTGGTCGCACAAATGGCAGATACCATTGCTGTGATGAGATATGGTGAGATTTTGGAGATTGCTAAAAAAGAGGTTTTCTTTACGAGTCCTACGCATCCTTATAGTCAAAGTTTACTCAAAGATGCTTTGCCTTCTCATGAATATAGACATTCCAAGAAAGCAGAAGATGTTTTACTTGAAATAAAAGATTTGAAAGTTTACTTTCCCATAAAAAAAGGATTTTTTAAACGTACTGTAGGACATACTAAAGCTGTAGATGGAATCTCTTTGAGTATTCCAAAAGGAAAAACATTGGCGTTGGTGGGTGAGTCTGGTTCGGGGAAGAGTACAATAGGCACTTCAATTTTACGGCTTATTGATGCTACTGAAGGAAGTATCTTTTTTAATGGGGTAGATTTAACAAAGCTTTCACAAAAGGAATTGTTACGCTATAGAAAAAAGGTACAGATTGTTTTTCAAGATCCGTATTCAGCACTTAATCCTCGGATGACCATTGGGGAGATTATTCGTGAGGGGATGGTGAGTTTAAAAGTTGGATTGCAAGATAGAAATGTGCAGAATATGGTGATTAAAGATTTATTGGTGAAAGTTGGTTTAGAGTTTGAACACTTTTACCGTTACCCTCATGAGTTTTCGGGTGGACAGCGTCAGCGTATTGGGATTGCTCGTGCATTGGCTGTTGAACCTGAACTTATTATTTGTGATGAGCCTACTTCAGCGTTAGATGTTTCGGTGCGTTCACAGGTCTTAAAACTGTTGAAGTTGCTTCAAAAAGAACGAGGTTTGTCTTATTTGTTTATTACACATGATTTGTCAATCATACGAACAATCGCTGATGAGGTGGCTGTAATGAAAGAGGGAAAAATAGTAGAACAAGGCTTAGTTGAGGAGGTTATGGTGCATTCTAAGCATGAATATACAAAAAAACTTTTGGCTTCTGCTCCACAATTAATAACAAACTAGTGATATAATTAAGATATATTCCAGCTTTATAATCAGTAAAGAATTAATTATTAAAGTTATTTTAAACTTTTATGTTAATTTGAAGTAAAATTGTTTTACTATTAAAGCATAATAAATTTGATGAAGAAAGAGAGTTGTTATGATTTTTAAGAAAAGTTGTTTGGTTTTAGTAGGGTTAGTATTTACAGCTTGTGGAGGAGGGGGAGGTACTGGAGGTACGGTAAATACTTCTAATTTGCCCACCAACAGTAGTATCAAAGTCTCATTGACCAAAACCTCAAATAAGCCAGTATCTAAAATTACCCATACGGTGAGCAGTAATCCCAATAAGATTCATCCTAAGGCAATTTGTGGTGATGTGTCTAAGGCAGAGCCTAAAGTAACTGTGAGTTACGCCATTAATCAATCTGTCAATACTGTCAATAAAGTTACTTCAAACGATACAAGTAATAAAACTACAGCGACTATTTCAGGAAAAATTACTTTTGATTCTATACCTTTTAAGACAGGGGGAAGATTAGGGCTTGATTATGATGCGAAGATTGTTAAAAATGTGAGAGGTGCAACCGTACAAATAGTGAATGCATCAGGAACAACGGTTGGAACAACCACAACCGATGTAAATGGTGACTATAGTATTACGGTAACTGAAGATGAGGTAAAAGTAAGGGTTTTAGCACAACTTTATAAAGCACCTTCAAGTGGAGAATCGAGTTGGAATTTTCAAATTAAAGATAATACTAATGGGGATGCTTTATATGTTATGGAAGGGTCTTTAGCTTCATTGGGAACTACTGGAACTCAAATACGTAATTTAAATGCTGCATCAGGCTGGGGTGGTTCTTCTTATACCTCAACAAGAGCAGCTGCACCATTTTCTATGCTGGATGTGGTTTATGAAGCCATTGAGAAAGTGACATCAGCACAGAGCGATGCTGTATTTGGTAGTCTAGATGTATTTTGGTCAAAAGATAATATTGCTTCTTCTGGTAATAAAAATTTAGGACAAATTACAACCTCGCATTTTGATGGAACAGCTTTGTATATTTTGGGTAAAGAAAACTCTGATACGGATGAGTATGACACAGCTGTGGTTGCACATGAGTGGGGTCACTATTATGAGGCAAAGTTTTCTCGTTCGGATAGTATTGGAGGAAGTCATGGTAGTGCAGATATGTTGGACATACGTGTTGCCTTTGGTGAAGGGTTCGGTACAGCCTTTGGTTGTATCATTATTAACAGCAACTTATACCTTGATTCTTCAGGAACGCGACAAGAAACGACAGGGGTATTTTCAGACGTAGAGGCTGGAGGTTCAAGAACGAATCCAGGCTGGTATAATGAAGCATCTATCTATAGTATTCTTTATGATATTTATGATTCGGATAATGATGTTGGAGACACACTCTCTTTAGGGTTTACGCCGATGCATCAAGCATTAATTGGAGCACAAAAGAACACAGCAGCTTTTACCAGTATCTTCTCATTTATTAAAGTATTAAAAGATGAAAATCCAAGCAGTGCCGTGGCAATTGATGCCTTGACTAGCAATGAGAGTATTGCACCTATTACGGATATTTACGGTACAGGCAGAACAAACAGAGCTGTGAACGCCAATCCTTTATACAGTACATTAACAGAAGGAGGTTCTATTGGCATTGTTTTAGACTATTCAGCAACAGCGACCTCTACTGATAATATGTTAGGAAGATACAATTTTGTTAAGTTTACAATTAGCAATCCCGGAACTTATACCATCGACCTTTCACAAATAGCAGGAAGTGCTGCATTAGATCCAGATATGTCTTTGTATAAAGAGGGATCAACTACAGCCATCGCTGAAATCACCAATGAAGGAACAACTGATACTATTTCAGTTGACTTAACAGCTGGTAATTATCGTATGGCTGTTATTGTCTATACATCTAACTAAGGAAAATAAAAAATGAAAACACTAAAAATGATAGTAGTTTCAACACTACTTAGCTCTATATTGGCTTTTGGAAATACAGCTAGGGTTACAGAACCTACTAAGCATGTTTATAAAGTACTCGAAGGGAATAGCATGAACATACAAGGAAAACCAGGTTTGGCTGTAGAGTTAAGTTATAAGTCTGCACATGTAGAAGTTGGAGAGTTAAGTGATGTTAACATTACTTTGATGACAGATTTGGATTCTGGAACTTTAAAAGTAAACCTTAAACCCTTGGAAGCGAATTCAATTGGCTTAGAGGCACAAAATTTAGAATTTGAATTGTCTAAATCAATGAATTATTTTCCTATTAATTTACAAGTAAATACGATTAGAGAGGGCATACATTATATTAATGTGACGCTATCTTTAGAAGGTGAAGGCTTAAGAGTTCTTGCTGTACCTGTTAATGTTGGAACAATTTCTAATGCATTGACGAATAAAACCGTAGAAACAACAGATACAGGTGTGAATATTTCAGTCTCTTCTGCACAAGAAGAGATTAAGTAGCTGATTAAATTAGTTACCTTTTGATACAAGTAAAAGAATAATATAAAATTTATTGATTATTCATTTTAAATATTAACTTTTAATTTTATGCTCTTTTTTTGTGCATAACCTCAATCTTTTTGGGGTTATTTAATATTATAAAACATAATATCTTATGCTCTACCTCTTCAATATATAAGAATTAATAATAACTAACTTTAAAAAAAATTGCTCTATAAATTAGATATTTGGTTTTAATTTAAAGTAATTTATTTCTATTAAAATATCTTTATCAAGGAAATTTTAGATAGGAGTAGAATTATGAAACAAGTAGAAGCGAACAGAACTTTCCAAGCATTATCCATTGGGAAATGTGGAACAATGGTTTATGTCACGCAAAAAATTTTAAATACAATGCATTATGATTTAAAAGAAGATGGCATTTTCTCTAGTCAAATGGAGGAAGCTGTTAAATCATTTCAAGATTCAAGAACGACTTTAGTTGTCGATGGTGTTGTTGGTTATGAGACCATGAAAGAGATGGATGACGTTAGCAGTATGTTGTGAGTAAATAAGGACGATTTTAATTTTAATTTTGTTCTTTTCTATTATTATGCTATGATTATTAACAATAATGGGAAAGGCAGAACAGATGAGCAAATTAGTAAAACCTATAGATTATGCCTCGTCGCAAGGAATATCACGTCAAGCTGTTTATGCAAAGATTAAAAAAGGAACTTTGGACTCTAAAACAGTAGATGGAAAAATATATATTGTGGTTGATGATCCTGAAGTTGGTCAAGAAAAAAGTAAACTTAAAGAAGAAGTTAGCACACATCTTATTGATATTAAGGAGTTGTTGCGTTCAAAAGACCAAACCATTTCAGTTTTACAAGAGAGCATATCAGATTTAAAACATACTAATACCGAGATAAATACCACGCTTAGAGGTGAAATTGAACTGCTAAAACAAGTCTTTACAGAGATGCGTAATCTCTATGTTAAGCAGGTTGATTATATGCTTATTGATAAACAAAAAGAACGACAAGAAGATGCCTCCTCTGTTGAAGCGATTTCACTAGAAGAAAGGCATAAAGAAGATTGTTGGATGACACTCGATGAGTTTTTTGAACGTTTTGAAATTATTAAAGAGAAACGTAAAGTTAAAGTAGTGAAGCGATTACGTAAAGCTTTTATGAAAAATGATGAACGTATTAAAATGGAAGATGATACCATTTATTTGAGTTGCTATCATTTTTATGAAGATATTGTCAATAAAAAATGATAAATTGAGTATGGGACAGAATGATGAGATTAATAGCACGTTTTGCCCAAGAAAAAGAGGATTTTTTTGAAATTATTACGGTTTATGATGAACGTATTATTAAAGAACGACTCAATAAAAAAACACCTACTTTAATTTCCATTGCCAAATATTATCCTGCTGCTGTTTGGTTTGAGCGTAAAATTAGAGACGATTTTGGCATTAAAATGCTTTACAGTAATGATGAACGTCCTTTAGTTAAACATGAATATTTTCCTTCAGCCATTTCTCCTATGAGAAAGGATTTTATTAAAGATTTTGTCATACACGAAATAGGATATTCCTGTGAGAATAAACAGTTAAATGATGGCATCAATATTGGTCCAACACATCCTTTCCATCTGGAATCATCTGAACTACAACTTTTTGATAAAGATAAGATAATTTTACACTTTGAAATGATGCCTTTTTATAAATATAGGGGCATCGAAAAAATGTTGGAAGGATTAAAGCTTGAAGAAGCCAGAGAAATTGTGGAACGTATTTCAGCTTCAAGTACCATCGCGTATCAAATTGCTTTTTTAGACATTGAGTTACAGTCATGTAAAAAAACTTTGCCTACTATACTTCAGAAGCGACACTTTTTTTTGCTTGAACTCGAAAGAATTATTAATCATTTAACTGACTTGTCTATGCTTTGCCAATTGGTTGAATTTTTAGATGGAGCTACTTTTTTTAGTAAATTTATTGAAGAGGGTCGCAAGTCTATGAAACAGTTAACAGGACATCGTTTTGGTTTTTCCTCAATACGCGTAGATTCTGACGGTGTAGAGAGTGAAGAAGTTTATGCGTTTTTGTTTCGTTTAGAAAAAGCGTTATTAGCATTTGAAAATTGGGTTGAACAGCGAGACCAAATTTTAGAAAAGACATTACTTTTAGGACAAGTGACTAAAAAAACAGTTTTAGACTATGGTTTGGTAGGCATTATGGCTCGTAGTGGAGGGATAAGACTCGACCAACGAAATGAGAACCCTTTTTATGAAAAACATGCTTACTATATGAATGAAGAAGAGGCTGGAGATACATTTGCAAGGTTTAATATTCGCATAGCTGAAATATTTACCTCCATACGTATTATGAAAAATTTGGTGAGTAAAAATATTTTACCCTTTTTTCTTGGAACAGCCACAGATGGTGAATTTTATGCTTATGTAGAAAGTTCTGCAGGAGAACTTATGATGTATTTAGCGTTAAAAGATGGTCTAATTGAACGCTTTTTTGTACGTGACCCTAGTTTTTTAAATGCACAAGCTTTGCCTTTTTCTCTTAAGGGTTCAGAGCTATCAAGCTTGGGACTCATTATTAAAAGTATTCCTTTGAATATTTCAGCCATAGATTTATAAGGTATTGGATGTTTAATTTTTTTAAAGATGAATTTGTATTGGCTAACATAAGTGAACAAGAGTTGATTTCGGAAGAAGTACTTCATCTTAAAGCGTTAATCAAAGATTTAATTTGTGAAAAATTCTCTTCTTCATTAACCTTATGCATTCTTGACTCTGGCTCTTGTAATGGCTGTGAGTTGGAGTTACAAATGCTTTTTTCGCCTCTTTATGATTTGGCTTCTTGTGGCATTCAAGTTGGCTATGATAGTTCCAAAGCTGATATGGTCTTGCTCACAGGACTATTAACAGAAAATATGTCTGCTGAATTAGAAGATGTGTATAAAACACTTAGAGAGCCTAAATGGATGATTATGCTTGGGGATTGTCCTATTTCTTTTAGCCCATTTCATAAAACTTTTGCCTTAAAAGAGAGAGAAAAAAATCATTTTGAAAGAGCATTTCATATTGGAGGTTGTCCTCCTTCACCTTTGGTTTTATTACAAGGCTTACATGAATTTTTAAAAAAAGCTTAATTCCTTTCTCCTTGAAAGAAGTTTTAAAGATATATTAATATAAAATTAATATAATTATTAAATTTAAAATTTAAGGTTTATTTAAAATGAAAAGTAAAATTATCATATCGTTCTGTTTATTATTTACGACGCTCAATGCCAATAACTTTAAAAAATCCGTAACTTCTACACAATACACAAATGAAAGTTTACGTCAAGCATTTAAAGCACATCATAAATTAGCAAAGAAAGGTAATGTGCCTTCTCAATATGCTTTAGGATTGATGTTTCATTATGGTTCAGGGGTAAGACAAAATGCTGAATTGGCCAAACTATGGTTTAGAAGGGCATCAAGAAAGGGTCATCCTAAAGCACGGTCAATATTAGCTCGGTTTTATTTGGAGGAGAGACCACTATATGTTGCTCGAAAAGGTGCTAAATATGGTATGATATCTAATAGATAAGTAGGGGATATTAGATTGTGATAGTAATAATCACAAGTAAGAAAAATTAATTGATTTTTATTTTAAACTTAGCTCTTTATGGGTAAATTTGTTATACTGAATATATGAAGCCTTATAAGATTAAAAATATCGCTGGACATCTTGCGACCATCTTTTTAGCGAATCCTTTAACACCTATACTTGCTTTCGTCATTATTTTATTGGGTTATGTTTCATTGGAAATGATGCCAAGAGAAGAAGACCCCCAAATTGAGGTTAGTGGTGGGTCAGTTTTGGTCGCAATACCAGGGGCGACACCCAAAGAGATTGAAAATGTTATTATTAAACCTTTAGAACGACGCATACGTGAAATCCAAGGGGTGAAAGATGTTTATGGTATTGCCATGAACAATGCTGGACTGCTTAATGTTCAGTATCATATTGGAGAAAATAGAGAGTCTTCAAATCTTAAGCTTTATGACAAAGTTATGCAACATTTAGATCAACTTCCCAAAGGAACGCTTCCTCCCTTGGTTAAACCTTTTGATATTGATATTGATATTCCCATTGTGACCGTTGCTTTTTATAAAAACTCTGATAAAAAACTTGATAATATTAAACTTTATAAAACCATTCGTGAAATTCAACAAGATATTAATGCGTTAAATCATGTTTCTAAAACCACACTAAAGGGGGTTAAAAAGCCACAGTTTAATGTGTTTATTGATTTACAAAAACTTTCAGCCTACCATATCTCTTTAGGTGAAGTAGCCAAGGCGATTCGTTCCATCTCTAGTAATGCACCTGAGATTGATACTACCTCATCGACAGGAAAACTAACGGTCTTTGGAATTAAAAATGCCATTGAAGACATTGATGATTTAAAAAATCTTATTGTAGCACAATATAAAAATGCACCTATTTATCTTAAAAGTTTGGCTACCGTTGAGCATAGTTATGACGTTCAAAATTTTCAATCTGTACTCTTAACTTATCAAAATAAAGAGCATAAAAGTGCCAGACCAATATTTGTGGAGGCAGGGGAGCAGATTACCTTGACGGTTTCCAAACTTAAAGGAACAAATGCTGTAAAAATTTCTCAAAATATTATTGAAGCTTTGGCAAAGAATGCAACAACTTTTCAAGAGCAGGGTGTGGGGTATAGAATCACGCGAAACTATGGAGACCGTGCCAATGAAGCTGTTAATGAATTGGTACAACACTTGGTGATTACCATTTTTATTATTGCAGCCATTCTTATTCCTTTTTTGGGTTGGCGTGAATCTTTGGTGGTGACCATTGCTGTCCCCATGATTTTGGCTTTAACACTTTTTATTGCTTATATGACTGACCAAACCATTAATCGTATTACGCTTTTTGCTTTTTTACTCTCTTTGGGGCTTATTGTGGATGATGCCATTATTGTGATTGAAAATATTCACCGTCGTATGCGTCTACCTGAATCTAAAGGACTCTCTTTTTCTGAAATTATTGTTCAAGCAACGGATGAGATTGGACCCTCTACCAATATTGCAACCATTGCGATAATGCTCACCATGATTCCCATGGCATTTGTAGGAGGAATGATGGGACAATTCATGACGCCCATACCTCTAAATGTTCCCATTGCCTTAGCTTTGTCTTTGTTTGTTGCCTATGTTTTTGCTCCTTATTTGGCAAAAAAATTAATTAAATTCAAGGTTACAAAAGAGGCAAAAGTCTAAATGGAAAATTTTGTCTATAACATAATTTCAAAGAGCAGATACAAGTGGCTTGTCATGATGATGGTGATACTTTCTACCATAGGTGCTATTATGATGCTCCCTAATGAATTGGTTTTAGCCAAAATGCTTCCTGGAAAATCAGCCAATACTTTCACCATTTATATTGACACAGCAACCAGTGCTTCGATTGAAGAGACCCAAAGAGTCACGACATGTGTCCAAAACCAAATGATGGAAGAAAAAGAAGTACTGGACATGAGTATCAATTTAGGGCAGGGAGCAGCTCTTGATTATGCAGGATTGGTCAAAGGTTCTGCTTTTAAAAATAGAAAAAATCAAGCTGAAGTTGTTATCAATTTAACCGATAAGCATGAACGTGCAGAGCCATCTTACATGATGGTACATCGACTGCGTCCAAAGGTTCAAGCAAAATGTGGAGATATTGTTCCTCATACTTCTATTCGTTTTATAGAAATGCCTTCAGGACCTCCGACTTTGGCGACCATTGTAATTGAACTTTTTGGAAAAGATGACCGACTGTTACGACATACCATAGGACGTGTTGCAAAAATACTCAAAGAGACAGAAGGTTTAGTGGACATCGATATTATGCAAGATGATTTTTACACCAAATACAATCTAGTCCCCAATAAAGAGAAGATTATTCGTGCTGGATTAAGTGTTGACCAAGTGAATCAGATTACTTATTTGGCATTTAAAGGCACAGCTGTTGCTGTTAAAAATACAAGAGATCAGCAAGATCAAATTCCTATATTTTTACGTTTGAGTGATGAAACACGTATGTTGAATGGTAATTCCATTAATGCTTTAAGAACCAAACTCTCTTCGCTAAGGCTTATTAACCGTGAAGGGATGATGATACCTCTTTCAGAAGTAGTGAGTGTTGAAAGCATACGTTCAAGTCCAAGTATTTTTAGAAAAAACTTAAAAAAATATGTTTCGGTAACAGCAGAGTGTGATATGGTGAGTCAAGTTTATCCTTTATTAGAAGCACGTAGTATCATTATCGAAAAATTATCAGATGAATTTAACGTGACTAAGGTTGCAGGAGTTAACACCTATATGTTTGACTTAAACTTAGTGGATAAACGCACAGGTACAGAAATGCTTTTAAGATGGGATGGAGAGATGAAGGTCTCTTTAGATACCTTTAGAGATTTGGGTGGTGCATTTATTGCAGCATTGGTATTGATGTTTTTACTCATTGTGGTTTATTATAAATCTTTTGCTTTAAGTGGCATTGTACTTGTGGGGAGTTTTTTGTCCATTATTGGGGTGATTCTTGGTCATTGGATTACCAATAAGATACAAGTGTTTTTTTTAGAGACCAATTTCTTTTTAACAGCAACCTCACTTATTGGCTTTATTTCACTTATGGGAATCTCTGCTCGAAGTTCACTGTTACTTATTGATTTTACTAAGTCATTAATCGAAGAAGGCATGGAGAAAAAAAGTGCCATTGCCATTGCCACAGCAACCAGAGCTAAACCTATTATGCTGACATCCATTGCGATTATTTTAGGTTCTTTGCTTTTGGCAACTGATCCTATATTTGGAGGCTTAGGTATTTCTCTTATTTTTGGTTCTATGGCTGCTACTTTGGTCTCACTTTTTTTTATTCCTATACTGATGGACAATGTACGTGCCATACTGCCCAAAGATTATGAATATCCAGAAGAAGAACCCAATGGTTATGTTGCCCAAATGACCACACGTTGGTGTGTTTTAATGGATAACATAAGAGAATATTTTATTGTGTATCGAAATAAATGGGATGCCAAAAAATAATTTATAGGCAATCTTAATTACTTAACATGTAACATTCTAAGTGTTCTAGCACCTGCTATACCATCAGCACGAAGTCTGTGTTGTCTTTGAAACTTTTTTACAGCACGTTTAAGACCTTTGCCAAAGACACCATCAATGCGACCTCTATAAAGTCGTTCTCTTTTTAATGCTCTTTGCAATCTCTTAACACTTAAGCCACGATCACCTATTCTTAGTATCTTAGTATGTTTTGCTTTATGACTTCGCTTATCTGTTCTATAATCGTTTGACCTAACATTTTTAGATTTTTTATGATCACGTTTGATGGCATGTTTGGACGTCTTATACTCTTTTACTTTGGGTGCTTTTTTGATATCTCTATGCTGATTTTTACTCGCAGTTACTCTTTTATTATCGGCTCTATCATGAGATTTTTCTTGTTTATTTCTCTCGTGTTTATTTTTTTCTTGATGATTTCTCTCTTGGGCATTTAAAGTACTGATGCTTAAGCTCACTATAATGGCTGTTATGGTTATTAGTTGTAATGTTTTCATTTTATAAATCCTTTAATTGTTTTGATAAGAGAAGTATAGCGTATGAACATGAACGAAGTTTAAGAGAAATATTAATGAAGATGAACAAGTATCTAAAACTTATTCTGTATAGGGTACAGCAATTTTGACATACATGCCTGGAAAGATTTTTCGTTTCCCTTTATCAAAAGCGATACGAACGGTAAAAGTATGGGTCATAGGATTAGCCGAAGGTACAACAGATTTCACAATGGCTGTGGTTCTAAATTTCATGGAGGGTATATCAATCTTAACGGCTTTGCCTTTTTGTACTTTGCTTAAATCAACTTCTGAAACCTGTGCTTCTACTTCTAAATGATCAAGGTCTACAAGTACCATCGCCAACATACCTGGAACAATTAAATCTCCCACACGAATTTGTTTTTGAACAATAATACCAGCATTAGGAGCTTTAATTTCTAAATAGTCCATAATGGTAGCCATCTGTTTTACTTTTTCTGTCGCATTTTTAACCATGGCACGAGTAGCTGAGAGACCAGCTTGAACATTTTGAGCGATTGATTCTAACTCGTTCCACTCTGTTCCTCCTTTAAGTTTTCGTCTTTTTAGGCTTTTTTGTTCATGGCGAATGGTATCAAGTCTGCTTCGGTAGAGCTCAATCATGAGTTCAGCTTGTTCAAGAGCTAAGTCAGCTTGACTTTGCATAATGTCAAATTCTGCTGACTCCATGGTAAACAATACATCATTACGTTGAACTTTGTCACCAATATTAAAACGAATTTCTTTAACATAGCCCATGTATCTTGCCCCAATCATTTTTTGATTGTCTGAAACAACGGTACCTGTGACTAAAAGATTGTTAGAAAAAAGTGTGCTAATAAAAAAGCTTAGTAGAAATATGATACGTTTCAATGAAAATCCTTTATGCTTTAGAAAGTCAATTATCATTTAAGTATAACCTAACTCTGATTTATAAACGAATAGAGTGCTAACTTTTACTTCTTTGAAGTTAAAATAAAGTAACACAAAGAGTTTTTTAGTTAAAATTCGCCCAATTATAGACTCTTGCTAATGAAGAGTTAACACCAAAGGACATAAACATGGCACATCATAAGTCAACAATTAAGCGTATTAGACAAACTGAGACAAGAACAGCAAGAAATAGATATTACAGAACAAGATTTAAAAATATTGTTAAATCTGTTATTACAGCTGCAGAGGCAGAAGATAAAGCAGCTGCACAAGAAGCATTTAAAGTAGCGAATAAACAAATTCATAAACTGGTAAGTAAAGGGTTTATTAAAAAATCTACAGCTGCTAGGAAAGTAAGTAGACTTAACCTTATGGTTAACAAAATCGCTGCCTAACTTACTGTTTAGTTCAGCACTTCTTCTTTTGGTACTCGTTAGAGTATCAACCCAATTTTATAAAATCCACTACTAGGCTTTCCTATGTTTAAAGAGAAACTCCAACCATTTATTGACCGTTATGATGAACTTAATACTTTGTTAAGCTCTCCAGATATTGCTTCTGACATTAAAAGAATGACTGATTTAGGTAGAGAACAATCTAAATTAAGTAAGCTGGTAGAAAAAGCAAATGAATACATTGAAACAGCTGAGGCTATCGATGAAAATAAAGAGCTTTTAGGGGATGCAGAGCTAGGTGACTTAGCCAAAGAAGAACTCGCTGAACTTGAACCACGTCTTCCTGAACTCGAAGATGAAATTAAAGTACTTATGATTCCAACTGATCCTAATGATGACAAAAACATTATTTTGGAACTTAGAGCTGGTGCTGGTGGAGATGAAGCTGCCTTGTTTGTGGCAGATGTATTTAAGATGTACCTGCGTCATGCAGAGCTTGTTGGTTGGAAAGTAGAGATTATCTCTTCTTCTGATGGAACAGCTGGTGGGTACAAAGAGATGATTGCCCAAATTAATGGGGAGGGTGTTTACTCTCAACTTAAATTTGAAGCTGGAATTCACCGTGTACAACGTGTACCCGATACAGAAACACAAGGTCGAGTACATACTTCGGCAATTACGGTAGCTGTTATTCCAGAAGTAGATGATGTTGAAGTTGAGTTAAAAGCCAATGACATTAAAATGGATGTTTACCGTTCAAGTGGTTGTGGTGGTCAGTCGGTTAACACAACAGACTCTGCTGTACGTTTAACGCATGTTCCTACAGGAATTGTGGCAGCCATTCAAGATGAAAAGTCACAACATAAAAACCGTGATAAAGCCATGAAAGTTCTTAAAGCTAGAGTGTATGAATATGAGCTACAAAAACAACTGGATGTAACATCTAGTCAAAGAAAACTGCAAGTTGGAACAGGTTCTCGTTCAGAGAAGATTAGAACGTATAATTATCCTCAAAACCGTTTAACAGACCATCGAATTGATTTAACACTTTATTCTTTAGATAGAATTATGAATGATGGAAATTTAAAGTTGGTGCTTGATCCACTGAATACCCATGCCCAAGCTGAAGCTATTCAGGAAGCTGGATTATAAGAGTATAAAAAGCTTTATTGATAAGCTTTTTTGATGTTTCTGTAGATTCTATCGGGGACAGAGGCTATTTGCATAAACTCTTGAAGAGTTAGAAGAGGGAGTGAGAGTGCAAGATAGTATTTTGGATTTAAAATAGTGACACCTTGTTCATTAATCATCGCTTCATAAGGTAGCATCTGAGCATTTTTTTCTTGATGGAGTATTTGTAAAAAATTACTGGTTTTTACTCTTAGTTTATGACCTACCAAAATATTGCCATTGGGTAAAGTCAAAGTATAGATAATATATTCTTTTGCCTTAAAAGTTAAGAGATTTTTGCTAAAAGAAGAGCCTCTTTTAATACTTAATATATCTTCTTTTTTAGGTAAACCATACATAAAACAGTACTCTGCTAAACTGTCAAAATCTGCTTTTTGAAAACTCTCACTTAAACTACCTAAGGCACGTTCTAAAGCATTGACAGTGTTTTTAAATTGTCCATAATAATAGCTTTTACCAAGATAGGCAGCAGCCAAGTAAGAGGGGTTTTGTACACGTGTGTCTTTGGCATTTACGTTTACTTGTAGGGTTGCCATATAAGAATTGGTACTTTGTAACTCTTGATTACTAATGGTAATAATATCATAATCTTCTAATATATTAGTAATGGCAACAATGGTGAATCCATTCTTTGTTAGTTTAGTGATGAGGGTATTCATCTCCTGAGGGGGAGCAATATAGTGTGCTGATATCTCTTTAGGTGTGGAGCTAAAATTAAAAGCCAGGAGCTGTATGGGCAATAGTATTGAGGTGCATACGATGGATGCACAAGAAATAAGTATCTTTGTCATTATTCTCCTTTTTTAGAATGTTTTGAGGCTGTTTTTGAGTACTTTTTGTTTGGCTACTCTAACTAAGCTTACCTAACATCTACTGAATGATATTTAAAATAAAAGGAATTAACGGCTAAACTTTGTTAATATAGTCGAAATAGGATAACAATAAAGGTTTATGAACCAAGCTGAATAGCCCAGTGAGAATAAGAGAAAAATGAAAGAGTGACTAAATGGTACAAAATATTTGAAGAGTATGCTCATTAAACTGTAGACACCATATATAAAGCTTGAAACAATAAAGAGTACCATTAAGCTAAGACCATTAATGCTTAGTGGGTACTCAATAAAGTATTTGATGGGTGCATATAAAACTTCATAGGAAAGACCATAAAAGGCAAAAATCATCACAGAAATAGTTCCAATAAAGACCTTTGATTGTATAAGTTGATTGAGTAGATTCATAAGAAAAAGAAAAATAGTAAAACTTAAAAAACTATAAATAAAAAGATGTGCATAAAGTGTTGAGAGTTTTTCTTCCCTAAAATATTCGATGAAATAGGCATAACTAGCGATAAACTGCCAGTTAAAAACAATAATAAATAGGGTTGCTAAGATGAGGGGAAGTAAAGCTTTTTCAATTATTTTTAAATTCATATTATTCTTTGTTTTTATTTACTGTGGAATTATGCATTAGATAGGATAAATATAAGGTTATTTTCAAGTTTTAATAAAAATATCCCACTGATGCATGATTCTTTTCTCAACAAAGTGTTATGGAAGTAACTTTTAAGTAATTAAGCCCTTAAAAAATTTGGATTGGCAATGACCTCAAAAGTAAGCGTAGTATTTCGTTTGAGAAGTTCTTGTTGGATGACTTCTTTTATTTGTGCGACATGTGACATGGATTCTTGGGAACGGTCAATAATAAACATATGATGGGTCATATTTTTACCAACAGCTTTGGCTGTATTAAGAATTTCTTGTATTTGTTCATCTGAATTTTCACTGACTCCCTCGGAAATAAAACACATATTTGCACGACTTAATGATTTTTTGATATCTGCAGAAAACCCGAAACTGTCTGTGATATCCATACTCTTAATTACCATGGCTTCATTGGCATTGTAATAACCTCTTTTAATATTTTCTATGCGTTTGTGATCATTTGATATATAGGTTACTTCATTACCCATCTCTGCTAAAGCTTTCCCACTTAGTAGGTGATTGTATTCTATGCCCATAACGGTAACTTTCATGTTATGTCCTTTCATTCTTTTAATTTTGTTAATATAATTTTATATCATATAAATAATATCTTAACTTAAAATTTAAATTTTTTATTAAAGTTTAAATTAAGAAAATAATAAATAATCTCCTTTAAAGCCCGTAAGATAGGGGTTTAAAAGTTAAAAAATAAATTTTTTAAGGATGTTTTTATATCGTTAATTTAGAATAATATAAAACATCCCAATAATATATTAAATTATATGTGTTAGAAAATATTTTTACGATAGAATACTATGCGTTTCTGTATGAATTCGACAATACTATATGGGGTAAAAATGAAAGTTGGACAGATATTATTTTTATTTTTTTTCTTTGCTGTTTTATTGATTTACATGACCATTCAACAAAATGCAGAAGATATTTATGGGGAATATCTTGAAAAAGAGAGGGTTAATAATTTACAATCAAGTTATGCTAAAACTTATTATAGACAAAGAACAGACTATATCCCTCTACGCTCTTTCTCTCTAGTACAAAAAGAGATTGATAATATTTTAATAAAAACCCCTATTATTTTTGAAAATAATAGCAGCGTGACACTTGAAAATTCAATATTAGTAAAAATAGTAAAAATTATAAATCGTGTGAAAGAGGATGTTGTTTTAAGTATTAACACACATAGCAATACCAAAGGTTCTGCGATAGATAACCTCAACTTGTCTCAAAAAAGAGCAGACAATCTCAAAGCTTATTTTTTAAAAAGAACGAATCTTCCTTTTATTGTAGCCATAGGCTATGGAGATAAATTATCTTTAAAAAAGAGAGCCGTAGAAGTGAATTTAAAAAGGATTAAAGAGTGATAAATATAATGGTTCAAATTACTGCTTATATTTTCATAGCAATCATATTAGGATATTTTTTTGGTTGGTTAATCACTAAAATTCTTTTAAGAAATCAATATCAAAATAAATTAGAAGCTTTAAATATAAAAAAGAGTGTTATAGAAGAGGAAGTACTTAAAAATTTAAAAGATGAGCTTTTTAACTATAAAAAAGAGAATAAACGTCTAAAAAAGCAAAATCATAAAATTAGTTCAGGTTATGATGGACAAAAATATATTTTGGATGAACATAATGAAGTTTTGGATGATTTTCAAAAACGTTTATTAAAGAAAGATGAAGTGATAGAAGCACTAACACATAAATTATCTTTAAGTGAAGAGAAAGAAAGAGAAATAGAGAAAAAATATGAAGAAGAGATACAGGCTTTTATGTTTGAACGCATAGAACTTACCAAAAAGTATAAAGAGCTTTTAGAACAATACAATAAATTGAAAGAGCATAAAGGCATGCTCTCTAAAAAAGGGTCATGGTTTTCTAAAAATTAGAAGGAGCAGGGGTATTAATAATATTATAAAACTCAGAGCGTGTACGCTGGTCACTTTTAAAAAGACCTCTAAGTGCTGAACTTACTGTCGTAGAGTTTATTTTTTGTACCCCTCTCATTTCCATACACATATGCCGTGCATGAACAACTACAGCTACTCCTTTAGGATTAATGGTATTAGCTATGGCATCAGCTATTTGTTCGGTCATCTGTTCTTGAATTTGTAGACGTCTTGCAAAGACATTGACAATACGAGGAATTTTTGAAAGTCCCACCACTTTACCATCAGGTATATAGGCAACATGGGCACGCCCTATAATAGGTAACATATGATGTTCACAGGTTGAATAAAATTCAATGTCTCGTACGACAACCATTTCATCATTTGATGAGGTAAAAAGTGCTTTGTTTAAAATGGCTTCTGCATCTTGATGATAACCTTCTGTTAAAAACTCCCATGCTTTTGCCACACGGGTTGGTGTCTCTATTAAACCTTCTCTTTGTGGATCTTCTCCAAGCAATTCTAAAACCTTATTAACAGCACTTTCAAATTCTTCTTGTTTTTCCATGGAACATCCTAACGATTTTTAATTTTGACAGTTTACCATTTTTATATAATTTTTATTGTATATTGCCTCTTTATATATTTTAAATAAATAAGGAATTTATTATGCCATTATTAGATAGTTTTACGGTAGACCACACCAAAATGCCAGCACCAGCTGTACGTGTTGCTAAAAGTATGAGTACCCCAAGTGGAGATGATATTACTGTTTTTGATTTACGTTTTGTTAGACCTAATGAGAATATTTTATCAGAAAGAGGTATTCATACATTAGAGCATCTGTTCGCAGGTTTTATGCGTGATCATTTAAACTCTAAAAAAGTAGAAATTATTGATCTTTCGCCAATGGGTTGTAGAACAGGTTTTTATATGTCATTGTTAGGTGCACCAAAAGAGAAAAAAGTAGCTAAAGCTTGGAAGAAAGCGATGGAAGATGTTTTAGATGTTGCTAATCAAAGTGATATTCCAGAACTTAACCTTTATCAGTGTGGAACTTATGAAATGCACTCACTAGACGAAGCACAAGAGATTGCTCAAAATATTGTAGATGCACATATTGGGATTATGTCCAATGATGAGTTGAAGCTTTCAAAGAAAAAATTAAAAAAACTAGAAAAAGAAGCCTAATTGTATAACGAAGTACTACGACCCAAAAAAGAGTTAGTACTTTGTGAAGATGGTTCAAACACGCTTTTTTCAAAAGAGTTTAATGAACCTTATCACTCTACCAAAGATGGGGCATTACATGAATCTTTAGAGAAACATGTTAAACCTGCTTTACACATTAAAAAAGAGTCTAAACATTTGGTTATTTTAGATATCTGTTTTGGTTTGGGTTACAATACCTTAGCCACACTTTATTATATTCAAAAAAATAATCTTGATATAAAAGTACATATACTCTCTCCTGAATTTGATGAAGCTTTAGTGCGTTCTCTCAATACTTTTGAATTTCCGAATGAATTTGAAGATTTAAAACCTATTATCAATTCTTTGAGCCAAAATCTTTCTTATAAAGATAAACAATTTAAAGTAGAAATATTATTGGGGGATGCAAGGCTTGAAGTTCCTAAAATAAAAGAACAAATAGACATTATCTATCAAGATGCGTTCTCTCCAGCACATAATCCTTTATTATGGACAAAAGAGTTTTTTGCAGATATGGTAAAAATCTCTAAAAAAGATACTATTTTAACAACTTACTCAATAGCTGCAGCCATTCGTTTAGGTCTTTATGAAAATGGTTTTTTGATTTTTACGCATAATGCAAAGTTAATGCGAACTTCTACCGTAGCTTCTATGAAAATGATAGAAGGTTTTGACTATATTGATATGGAGTTAAAAAAGGAACGTAATCCTACAGCTAAAAGTTTAAAGGATGAGGAGTTTATTTAAAGCTTTTATAGAACTCTAAAGTTTTTTCTCGAGCTTCTTCAAGGCTAATTCTTTTAAATCTAACTTTATTGCCCACAGCCAACTGCGAAAACCTAAAACAATCAATGGCTAAAACAGTCCCAATTTTTGGATAGCCTCCAATGGTTTGTCGTTCTTTTAGAAGTAAGATGGGTTGTCCATCTTTGGGAATTTGTACTGCACCAAAAGCGATGCCTTCAGAGATAAGACCACTCTTGTTTGGCGTAATGCTTTCACCTTTGAGCTTTGCTCCCATTCGGTCACTTTGTAGGGTAATAGCATACTCTGTGTTAAAAAATTTTGCTTGTTCTTTTTCTGAAAAGTAGTCATTTTGATAAGAGGGAAGAACCCTAAGTGTTAGAGGTTGATTGTAGTTTGGGATGTATTTTTTAGCTACGCGTTTGGTATGAGTTTTTCTTGAACTGTTGCATACTAAGACATCCTCTTTTTGAAGCTTAGCTCCAATGTTTTCTTTGAGTGTTGTGGCATAACTTTCATATGTTTTTTCAAGCATAAAACCATCTTTTACACTTAGGTACGCTCGTTGTCCAGAGATGCGTTTATCAAAAGAGATAACATCTCTATTCTCTACAAAGTGCGTTTGCCAAATGGGTTGAGCTGTACCGTTAATTTTAAAATTCAAGTTAGCACCACAAACAGAAATGGTTGTGGCTACTTCAGCTTTGAGTTTTAGTCCTACCATAACTTCAATGGCATTGGTATTTTTATTGCCTAAAAGCTTTTGACTCCAAAGATAGGCGTATTCATCCATGGCTCCTGAATGGGTAATTCCTAAATGGTTGTAGCCGTAGCGTCCTTGGTCTTGTAAGGTTGTAAACAGTCCACTTTGAAGTACTTTAAATCCTTTCAAATTGAACCTTATCCCCCACTTCAAAAGTATGGAAAGCATCAAATGTTGTTTGTCCTATAATATTCCATCCTCCAGCTGAATCTTGTGGATAAACGGCTGTTTGTAATTCTGCTAAGGCTACTGAACCTTTGAGTATTTTTTGACGTGGGCTTTCTAGTCTAGGGGTACTTATTTTGGGGTGAACACTTGCTAAATAGGCAAAACCTACCATGAATCCTATGGCATAGACACGGTAAGTTTTTTGTGTGTGTAAGCTTACAACTTCTTCAATACTTAGTGCATTATGATGAGCAACCCTTTCTAAGTCTAAATTATTTGTATAGTCAGTGGGAATAGTTATAAGTTTATGTACTAGCTTATGGTCTCTTTTTTTTTGATTGTTTAAAGCTGAAAGAATGACTTTTTTCATGCTTTCATGATCATGGATATACATATCAAATTGTACTAAAATAGAACAATAAGAAGGCGTAAGGTCTTTAATGGGGCTTATGTCCTTAAGTGCCAAATAAGTACTTTGAACTTCATCTAAAATGCTTTCAGACATTTCTTGTTTGAAATAGATAATAAGTGAATCTAGTGAAACGATTTTAAAAGTCATTTTGAAGTTTATGAAGAGATTTAATAAGTTTAAGTGCTGATTTATTATCACCATGAACACAGAGGGCATCAGCTTTTAGTTTTAGTTTTTTACCACTTATGGATTTGAGTGAGCCTTTTCTCATGAGTTGTTTCGCACGTTCTAAGACTTCTTCTTTTCCACTAATAACAGCATTGTGTTGTCCTCTTGGTACTAAAAGTCCTTCATTGGTATAAGCTCTATCAGCAAAGACTTCATAGAGTAGAGAGATATTATATTTATTGGCAATGTTCGCATAGTTGTCATTTTTAGAAGAAGAGAGAATCATGAGTTTTAAGTTGGTGTCAAATTTAGCAACGGCTTTAGCAATGGAACGAAAAATACTCTCATCTTGCATCATTTGATTGTATAATGCACCATGAGGTTTGAGATAGCTTACCGTTACACCATAACTTTTACATAAGGCTGATAATGCGCCTAACTGATAGAGAACAAAGGCAACTATCTCTTCAGAACTACAGTTCATTTCACGTCGTCCAAAGCCAACAAGGTCAGGGTAAGAGGGATGACAACCTATTTGAATATCATGTTCTTTACAGAGCTTAATGCTTTTATGCATGGTGACAGGGTCAGCAGCATGAAAACCACAGGCAAGGTTTGCCATTTGAATGTAAGGCATGATTTTTTCATCTAAACCCATAGAGTATGTACCAAAGCCTTCACCCATATCACAGTTTAATTTAATGTTCATTTTAAATCTTCTTAATGTAAATATATTAGAATAGTAGCAGAATTTTCATTTCTATTGCTAGTTTAAGGAATAACTCTTGTATAATGAATTTTTTTAAAAGTTAATGAATGTTGAAGGATTAGGAATGCACTATAAACAGATTATATTTTTAATACTTTTAACAAGCCTTGGGCTTAAAGCACAAAGCTTTTATGTCTTGACGGATGTTAAAAACTATCAGCCCCTAGTCATTACAGAAGCCAAAGAGTTTGAAGTCTTTAATGAGGATATTAAAGCATTGATGAAAGCAAATGCTTTAGAGTTAGACGTGAATACTACAGGAAGCCCTTCACGTGTTTTGGCTTTTTTAGTCAATAAGTTTTCTTTGGGGGATACCTTAGGGGTTCGTGTGACCTTAGAGTTAGGCGAATACGTACGGCGTCAAAAAAGTGAAGAAGAGGTTTTTGCGATTTCTTATCTTAAAGAGAAAAGCTTTGTTTATCATAAAGAGGAGTTAGAAGATGATTTGGCTGATACCATAGAAGAGTTGTTAGAAGCATTTACAGTTCAGCATAAAGAAGACAATAAACAGCTTTCTGCAAATAAAAAAATTGTTCGTCATGAAACTTTTGATGAAGATATGGGTTATGAAAATGACTATTATCGAGCCTTAAAAAAGGCGAAAGAAGAAGGTAAAAAGCTTATGCTGTTTATGACAACAGCCTATTGTCCTTGGTGTCGTAAACTTGAAAATAGAATTTTATCTCAAATACATATTGACAAAAAAATAAAAGTACATCATGTACCTGTCATGTTAAACTATGATAAAAAAGCATTTCCTGAAAACTTAGCAAAGAGTAATGTTGTTCCCACACTTTATATTATTAATGCTAAAACACAAAAAATAGAGGAAACTTTTGTAGGGTTTTCGGCACGAAATATGTTTTTAAATTATTTGGAACACTCAGATGACAAGTGAAAAGTATGATAGAGCGTTACTTGAAGAGTTGGAGAAAAAGCTTTCTGCTTTAGTCTTTGTTCGTGGAGAAAATGAAGAACTAAAACCGACAAAAGAGCAAGTAGAAAAGATGATGAAACTTTGTATCAAGCGTAATCGACCCTCTTATTATAAACTTAGACATGCTTCTGGTATGGGAGAGGAATATGGCTTTAAATCTGTTAATATGTACAGTGATGATGGGAAAAAAATGCGTCGTTTTGAGTCGGGTTTAGATTAAAATAGGCAAATAATTTGTTCTAAGCTTAGGGCTAATAACTTAAGTTATAATCAAATAAAATAAATAATATAAGGAAAAATAATGAAAAGTATGTTGTTGGTTTTAGTTGTTGTGGGGGCAACAATTTTTACAGTAGTACAAGCCAAAGAAGAGTTAAAAAAAGTAGAAGAAAAAATGACAGCCATGGAGGTTTATGAACGTATGCGTTTTGTACTTTCAGATTCATGGTCACTTTCAGCAGAAGAGGAACAACTTGATACTACAGGAGCTCATAAAAATCAAGCCATAGTCCATTTAGTTGGAGATGATAAAGCTGTGGGAACAAAATATCAAGTAATTGGTCGTGGGGCAACCCTAGAAGAAGTTTTATTACCAAATACAAAAAAGTCCATGGTAACGATGTATCATTGTGATTCTTATAAAAATTGCACAGAGTTAAAAGCCACACATTATTGTGCCAAACAAAATCAACCAGAGTTTATTTTAAATCTTGAAGAGACAACACCCAATAAGTTTGTATTTGACTGTGATATGAGTACCGAACTCTGTAATTCAGAAGAAGATCATATTCATAAAATGATATTTGAGCTTTCAGAAGAAGATAGCCATTTAAAAGCATCCTATTTAGCTTGGAAAGACAAAAAAATACGTAAAAAACATTCTATTTATCATTTTGATAGGATGTAATTGCACCCTTTCTTCATTTTTTAACGTCTACTTAGTATAATCTCAAAAATAGAGAGAACAACTTAAAGGAAACAACATGAGCGAAAGCAGAAGATTACACATTCACATGTCAGTGGATAATATTGAAGAGAGTGTTAAGTTTTATAACACACAATTTGGAGCAGAAGCAACTAAGGTTAAAGATGATTATGCTCAATGGATTGTTGAAGATTTAAGCCTTAACTTTGCCATTTCTACTAGAGGAAATAAACTGGGTGTGAACCATTTGGGTGTGCAGTACGAAAGTGATGAAGCACTTGAAGAGGCACAAAAAACTTTTGAAGAAGCTGGAATCAAAGGTGAAGAAGAAAAAGGTGCTGCTTGTTGTTATAAAGAGTCTAACAAGTACTGGGTACAAGACCCTACTGGGAATGCTTGGGAAAATTATCATTCTACTGGAGACATTGAGGTTTATGGTATGGAGGAGTCTGAATCAGCAGATGCTTGTTGTAGTCCTAAAGTAGGAATGTTTTCAACGACACCAAACAGTTGTTGTTAAAGTAGCTGTATGATTTTCTTAGGTTAAATAATGTAGTATTGATAAATATTTTGAGAAGGTTGAGTAAAGAAGGGTAAAGGTAGAGAATCTACCTTTACTAAGCAGTAAAAATTATACTGCTGTTACGTTTTCAGCTTGAGGGCCTTTTTGACCTTCACCGATTTCAAATGTTACAGCTTGACCATCTGCTAGAGTTACTCTACCACCACTTGGGTTGTTTACTTGTCTGAAATGTACGAATACATCTGGACCTCCACCATTTTGCTCGATAAATCCATAACCTTTTTCGTCGTTAAACCATTTAACACTACCGTTAACTAATTCTGCCATTGTAATACCTTATTGTAAATATATAACTTCTCTAAAATCCGTGCATAAAAATACACTATTTTAAATCAAGTCGAATCCAAATAGAGAAGAAATATATTCCACACTCATCTTTCATCTAAGCATATTATAACTTGTTTGGTTGAAACTACTCCTTATTCTTAGTAAAAAATTAAAATATGACAATTTGACACACTTTTTTCACTTTAATTTTAAGGAAAACAGTAATTTTCATTAGGATTAAGAGTGAGTGAATATGTTATGATACCTTATGTTAGAAAATAAATTTAAACGCTTATGCCAAAATTATTCTAAAGATGAAAAGCTTATTGCTAAATTATGGAGAGAGATACATCAAGAATATTCAAGCCAAGAACGACATTATCATACGCTAACACATCTTGAACATATGTATACAGAACTTGAAGCAATAAAAATGACACCTTTATTCGCTTTTGCAATTTTTTATCATGATATTGTTTATGATGCTGAAAATAATGATAATGAAGTAGCATCTGCTTTTTTGGCTAAAGCACGTCTAAGAGAACTAATGCTACCTAAGAAATTCTATGAACAAGTATGTCAGCTTATACTTGAAACCCAAAGTCATCAAGCCTCTAGTCAAGATAATGCTCTTTTTTTAGATGCTGATTTAAGTATTTTGGGGTCACCTTATGCGTTATATAAAATTTATACATTAAAAGTACGAAAAGAGTATGCTGTTTATGATGACCTAACTTATTTTAAAGGACGAAAAAAGGTATTGAAAGCCTTTTTAGAGAAAAAGAAAATTTATCAAACGGAACATTTTTACGAAAAGTATGAAAAGCAGGGAAGAGACAATATGTTAATAGAGTATAATTCAATTATAAAAGATCTACAATACTTAGATAAAAAATAGATATAAAGGAAGTCCATGTGCGACTTTAATAATTTAACCGATGAAGAAAAACTTCATTTTCATACACTTTTAACCACTGCTGCTAATAACTATGGAGGTAGTAATTTTTTTCTTCAACTCATTGAAGCACTCCGAGAAGCTTCGCCTCATGCACTTACGTCAAGACATCAGGATTTTTTGTTTGACTTAGGAGATGTGCGTTGGGGTAAAACCATTTTTAATGACAAAATTCAACTCATCAAAGAAACCAGAATAAGTAGAAGTACAGAAAAAAGTTTTTTACCCAATAGTGAAGAGAAAAAATATAAAAAAATCTTAAACCTTATCCGTACGCTTGACCCCATAACCTTTTCGGTTAGACCAAGTCTTAGAGATGAGGGTGAAGGATTTGACTTTAAAGCTTTTGAAACAGATGAAGCTAAAAACATAAGATTAAACCCTCTTTTTGAAGCACTTTTTTTCTGTTCTATTGATACGGTTAAAAAAATATTGAACCATAAAACCTAAAAATAATTGACGCTGATATAGATTTCAGCTTCATCTTTTGAAATGTATTTTTCAAAATCTGTCGTATAAGCACGTCGTTCATCAATGCTTTCATCTTCAAAGTACGCCCAAATTTTAACCCAAGTCTCTATGATGGCTTGTGGTAATACACCTTTAACTGGAAACATAAGGTATTGACCCTCTTGGAGTGTAAGACTTTGCATCTTTTGGGTATTTTGTATATTATCTGCTCCAACCAAAACATCAAATTCTCCCATAGCATCAGATTCGTAGTTATGGTATACTCCATAAATAATTGCTTCTTTGGAGAGGGTAGGTAAAACTTCTTGAAAAAATCTTTCCCAAAGAGGGGCTATTTTTTGTGTTTGTTCATTTCTCTCATCTATATTTTTAGTTTTAACTTGTAGACCTGTCACCGTAATGTTTTCTAAACTTACTTTTTGAATATTAGGCATACATTCTCCTCTACTTTAACAACCACGCAACATCACAAGCTGGAAGTTTCCCTTTAAACCCACCATCTATCTCTTCGCGTGTCAAGAGTTCTAAGTCATAATGTTCTTCATAATGCTTTCTTACTTCAGACTCTTCTACTGAATAAGGTGTTCGGTTCATTAAAGATTGGTCATACTCAAAACAGAGTAGGAGCTGAGGAGCATGGTTGCTTAGTTCTCTTAAATGTTGGGTGTAAGCTAATCTGACTTCGGTGCTTAAGGCAACCAACGCTGCACGGTCATAAATGGCATCGACTTTACCAAGTATTTTAGAGTTTAGCTTAAAAATATCCCCAACATAGACATGCAGTTTTTCTGTGCTATAGAGTTTTAATTCTCCCACATTTGAGACCGTTGGTACAATATCAAGTTCTTCAAAGAGTTCAATTACAGCTTGTTCACTAAGTTCCACACCGGCCACAGCATAGCCTTCTGAAAGTAACCATGCAATGTCGATGGTCTTACCACATAAAGGCACAAGTATTCTGCTCTCATTTTGTAAATTTAAGTGTTTAAAATATTTAACCATAAAAGGATTTTCAGATTCTTGATTAAACCCAATCTCTCTGTTTTTCCAACGTTCTAGCCATAAAGTATTTTCTTTCATTGCTTATTTCCTTATTTATGTGAGGGTATTATATACAAGGGTAAGGATAAAGTGCAATAAAAGTGTGGAAAAATTTGAGATTTTTTGTTTTAGAAGTTGCTAAAAAAGTATACATAGCTTAAAATAGATAAATAAAAGTTATAAAACAAAGTACAATATTTATATATATTTGTTATTATTTCAGTAATAAAAGGATGAAAAATGAAAAGAATAAAGCTTTCAACCATAGCGATTTTACTACTATCCACCAATATTAGTTTACAAGCTGAAAAATCTTCTATGTGGGATATGTTTTCAGCACCTATGGAACAGATGGAAAAAATTAAAGATATTATGCCTGATATGGATAAAGTTCAAGATATGATGCCCATGGACAGTATACCTATGATGGATGAAATAAAAGATTCAACAGGAAGCAGTTCTATTTTAGGTGATGCAGCTTCGGACATGTCAAAATCTACTTCGGTAACCGATGAAGACCTCAATAAAATTGCAGCTGAAGACATTGCCAAAATGGATAAAGACAATGACATTGTCAAAGACCAATATTACAAAGACCTTTTAAAGGTAATGAAAAAAATTAACCTACCCAAAGGAGTAGAACTGGATGTTAAAGTATACTGGAGTCCTTACCTTTACATTTTTTCACGTTCTAATGGTGCAATTCGTGTGAACCATGGAGTCATAGAAAAACTGAACGACAATGAACTTCTTTTTGTTATGGCACATGAAGTGGGTCACCTCTTACATGAAGACTATAAAAAGAGTTACCGAAAAGAACATGGTATGTATGCTTTTGAAAAAATGTTAAGCATGGGGGGTGACTCTATTGGTGGTATGTCCAATGGTGTTCTGGCTTCAGTGACATCAGAGATGAGAAAATCACGTTTTCAAAAAAATGAAGAGTTTGATGCTGATGAGTTTGCAATGCGTGTTTTGCGTGTCAACAAAGTACCAAGACAAGCAGCCATTGATGCTTTAGAGTTATTACAATATTTAGATGCACCCATCTTAAAAATGCATCCAACAGGGCATGAACGTGTTAAAAACATCGAAGACAATTATCGAAAAGATTGCAGTAAGATTTAAAATTCTCTCTAGCTCTCCAACTTTAGGTTGGGGAAGTGCTTTAAGGCTTTTTCGATGATTTTATCATCGTCCTATTGCTAAAGCATAAAGTACCATGCCTTCTTGTTCTACAAAGGCATTAACTTCATCATCATAATATGCCCCAATTCCTGAACAGCCTATATTTAAATAAGAGGTAACAGCATAAAGTCTTTGACCTATGATACCAGCCTTTTGATACAGTGCCTGATAATTTTTGGCTGTAGAGAGTAAAAAGAAAGTCATCGCACCTTGTGTGCCTAGTGAATACTGCTCCAAACAAAGATAACCAGCTCTTTGACTGAAGTCTTCATTTTTAAGTAACTTAGCATTATGATACAGTCCTATGGGCATATTTTGAACACGATTCAAAACCACAAAAAGTTCTACTACTTCATCACAATCAGAGGCTATGGGTTCATTTAATGCTTCCATAATTCGGGTATAATGAAGCTTGGTAATGGCTTGACCTTCAAAACCACGTTGAGAACGACGCTCTAAAATACTCTCTTTTAAACGTGTTTTTTCATAATAAAAATTTGCTTTTGTTTTTTGAGGCGTTTTTTCTAAAAGGTAAGAGGTTTGTTTATAAGCCAATTCCATCATTTCATTGACTTCAAAAGTACCAGAACCATCCACATAAGGGAGTTCAAATTGCACAGCATTTACGCTTTTTTCTAAAGCCGTTGCCACTGAAGCCCCTGAAAGAAATACCTCACGTCCATCAGTATCACCTGTGGAAAAGCCAAACAGCTTATTTAACTTTTTACGCTCTATATCATATTTTATGTTAGTAGTGTGTGGTACTAAAAGTGCAGCATGTTCAATGCTTCCTAATAGATGCCCTGCATCCAATAAACAGTAACGAAAGGCTCTATTTCTATACTTCCAAGAGGAACGATAATAAACAGCCGAAACTAAAAAGAGTAAACCCTTCATGGCTGTTTCATAGCCCATATAGGGTTCAATACCTTCTGTCTCTTTGAGTGCATATAATAAAGTTGCTCTATTGGTCTCAACTTCATAATGGTAAATAGCATCTTTAAAACCCTCTACTCCTCGTGCTTGAAAATAAAGCTCATTGGGATATAAAGCACCAGCTGAAGGATTAACGCGTAAGTAACGATGTGTTCCATGAGGGTAATACTTTTTAGTAGAGATGGAAGCCGTATAATAAATAACACCATGCCAAGGATTATTTTTGTCCAGTTCAATTTTTTCAAAACGATTAGGATAGTTTTTGTAAGTAGAAGGCTGTAACACCCAATCCATTTGGTTTGGATTTGAACGAACAGAATAGTAGGAGTGTTTTGTCTCTTTATGATACCAATACATCTAAAAAAATCCTCAAAATAATTTTGGCATAGTAGCATATTTTATTGATTTTAGGAGAGCTTCAGAAAATTACTCCTAAGTTTAGGGCGATACTATGTTTAAAAGAGTTTTCATCTAAGCTTCTTGAATAATTTAAATTTAAATAAAAATCATCACTAATAAGATATTGATTAAAAAAAGAAATGGCTTTATAAGCTTCACTTTCATGATAAATAGATTGAACATAATCATAAGAGAGTGCTGTATAATATTTCTTGTTAACGGCATAATCACTTCCCAAGGTATATCCTAAAGTATTTTTATAGCTTTCTATAGGGCTATTCCCTGTTAAAGTATAATTGAGATGAGTAAAAATTGACTGCTTTTGATTGAGTGTATGAGTTAAATGAACTGTTGTAAAATAATCATTTTCTGCTGTACTTAATTCATTATTTGAATTGGCAATTTTACTACCAATAATGATTTTATTTTGAAGAGCATTAATTTTAAAAAGATATCCTAAACTTAGGTAAACATCTCCTGTATTATTCCTATTATCTTCATTCTCTTGTTGTGAATTAGAGATGCTAACGTTCCATTGTTTGTATGTATAGTCCATAAAAAAATTATAACGGTTATTTTTATTTGATAAATTATCAAAGTTTATTTCATGACCAATCTGAAATGTAAATTCACCTACAGAAATTTGTTGAAGGGTACTTTCATTTTCAGGACAGCCATTTTTATCAACCAGTAAATCAAATGAGGTATTAGGACAAAGATCGAGTTTATCTTCAACACCATCAATATCATTGTCTGTATAAGCAAACAATATACTTGTCAATAAAAGAGAAAAAAGTATGAGCCTTATTGTCACTTATTAGGATTTCCTTGTCTATTGCCTTGTTGAGTATTTAAACCTTTTTTCTGACGAAGTTGTTGATATTTAGGTTCATGTTTTGCCTGTTGTTCATGTAAGTTTTTATTTCTTTGTGGCTTATGCTTTCCCTTTTCTTTGCTTTGAAAAGATTGTTTTAAATTTTGCATGGCTTCTTGACGTGTTTTTTCATTCATGGCTCTTAATTGAACTTTAAGTTGGTTCATTAAAGACCGTTTATCTTCTGCTTTGGCTTCTTTAACCTGGGTAATTAATGTAGTAATAGAAATACTTTTGTCTGCGATAAAAGGAGTGTTTTCTGGGGTTACAGTTTGGGCAAAGAGTCGCAAAGAGAAGAGCATCAAAAACAAATGTGTGATGATAAACTTCTTCATGCATACTCCTTTTGGCATTCTATTTTTAAAGTATAGCTAACTTTTTAGTTTTTTGGATATTCAGGATGACAATAAGTCGCTCCTAAAGAACAACAACCATCACTCACACCAATATTTTGTAAAGCTTCATTAAAAGCCCAATAATGTTTATAGCTTCCTTCACGTAAGAAGTTAAATACAGCCAATACATCAGTAGCATTCGATTGAGTTGCTTGATTTATATACTTATTTAAATCATCTATATCTGTTACTTCTACCATGCATCCAACTTCTAAAGCATCTTTAGGGGATTGAATTCCTTTATCATATAGCGTATCATAAAGCTCTTGAATTGCCACAACAGGAAACTCTCCACTAGCATAATTTTCCAGTGACTTTTGGTCATAAGGTACTTCTGTATCAGGGTAAAGGGTAATGTTTAAATCATACTTCTTGGCTAAATCATTCACAGCCTCTTCATGTTTTACTTCTGATTTTGTAGCAATGTTATAAAGCTGTTTTTGTGCTTGTTTGGCATAAACATTTAAATAAACATCTTTAGCTAACTTTTCTTCATTATACATATAAGTAATAGAGTCTTGTAACTCTTGGGTGAGGGTACTTTTTTCACCATCAATCGCATCTGTAACTACAGCAGGGATAGATTCTGTGTTTTGAGCATTAGTTTTATTATTATCTGTACTGCTATTACAAGCTATAAATGCTAAGCTTACTAGAACCGTTAGAATGTTTTTTGTAAATGTTTTGTGCATTGTTAATTTTCCTTTTTTTAATTACTTTTTTGCCAGTTGTTTATTAAAAGCAGTAAGGTGACTATAACTCGCTTTTAATAAGCTTGAATAAACTTTCTTTACATTAGCAGGAATATTGCTAAGCATAAGCTCTTTTAAATCTTTAATATCCATTTCTTCAATTAGTACGCCAACTTCAAAAGCATCAAGTGGAGAACTTTCACCTTTGTCAATAAGGGTGTTATAAAGGTTTTGCAATTCTTGGTTTTCAAAATATCCTTCACTTGCTAAAGTTTCAGGTATGGCTATATTATACTTTTTAAGTAAGTTTTCTACAGCACTCATGTGCTTTTGTTCTGATTGGGAAATGTTATCAAATATTTTTGAATTCCAAGTATTGTAGAGATAGGCATACACATCTCTAGCAACTTTCTCCTCTTCTATCATAAAAATCAATCCCTCTTTTTGTGCTGTTGTCAAAGTAGTTGAACTAGTGTTATTAACTCTTTTTGAGTTTTGACTATATTGTTTCGTATTTGTGTACTTATGATTTTGTCTTTGTACATGGTCTGCCGAACTGCTTACCGAAGCTAAGGTTACAAGGGTAGAGATTAAAATGGTCTGCTTTAACATAATTTATCCTTCTGATTTTTATAAGATAATCAAATTATAAAACAAGTTTGTTACTTAAGTGTTACCTCTAGTGTTAAATGTATACTAAAGATATTATTAGTGACTTCCAATGTTTTTTTAATCTCTAAAGCATTACAAAGTTTTTCAACAATATGTAGCCCAATTCCTAAACCTCTCTCTCCCTCTTTGTAAAACCTATTAAATACTTTAGAAGGATTTTGAATACCATAAGAGCTATTTGAAATAGAGAGTCTATTATTTTGCATGTTTATTTTAATAAATCCGTTTGAAGTATTGTATTTACAAGCGTTATTCAATAAATTATAAAGTATTCGGTTTAAAGCATTTTGATTTGAATAAATTAAAGTATTGGGCACATTAACTTCCCATTTTAAATAATCATAAAGAGGTGCAAAAAAATTTACTTGTTCTTCTATTAATTCTTTAATAAAAAAATGCTCTTTATCAAAACTACTATCTTTTAAATACACATCAAGGTTTTTATGTAACATTGAAATGGTCTTAACACTTTGACTAATGCTTTCCACTTCCTCATTTTTATCCATCATTTTTAGATTAATAAGTATGGAACTAATTGGAGTGTTAAGGTCATGAATAATATCTTTAATAAACTCTTCCAAAAGTTCCAAAGCAGTACGTAGAGGAGAAAGGGCATAAAGTCCAAAAATAAATGAAATAAAAATAGCCATACTCGATAATAAAAAAAACTGCCAAAAAAGTGTTTGTTGAATCTGTTTTAAACGTATCTGATGAGAAGCATTTGGATACATTATTTGTAGTACATTATTATTGTCTTTAGGAAAAGGTACTAAAATATAAAGATATTCTGCATTAAAATAGAGTTCATAAAGTTGTTGTTCTTTTGTTTTGTTTACAATGTCCATTTCAAAACGTGCATCATCAAAAAAGAAACTATGATTTTTCATCTCTAAAAACAATTCTTCACTTAAATGCTCTTCTTCTAAGCGATAATAGTTATAGAAAATAAAAGCTAAAAAAAGTTCAATAACCACAAAAAAAAGTGTAAAAGCTTTTAAAAGGGACTCTCTTTCAAATAACTTTATATCCGACTCCTCGCACATTTTGAATCTCTACAGAGACTTGCTTTTTAAGTTTGGCAATATTAACACGTAAGGCTACATCACTTGGCTTATCAAGTAGTAACAACAAGACTTCATGACTCACAGGATTAGGATAGTTTTGAATAAGCGTGATTAATAGACTTTTTTGTACTTTTCCTAAATGTAGTTCCTGTTTATGATGACTTATTGCATGGTTTTGTAAGTCAATTTCAAAATCTTTAAATTTCAACATTTTTTTTAAAGAAGAAGTTTTTGCTTTGATACGGATAAGCAGTTCATCTGGGTCAAAAGGTTTTTTCACATAATCATCAGCACCTGCCATAAAACCTTGACTAATAGAACTAACATCAATTAATGCCGAAATAATAATGGTAGGTGTAAAATCTTCAGCCTCACGTAAAGCTGTTAAAACATCAACCCCATTGATTAAAGGAACATTAATATCAAAAAGATAAAGAGCATAAACATTATCATAACTAAAGCTAAGAGCTTCTTCGCCATTTTTTGCCCAATCAATATCATAGTTATGACGATTTAAATACTTAATAAGGGTTTTAGATAAATTGGGGTCATCTTCGAGTAAAAGTAATTTATGCATTATATAGCCTAGTCAATTATGCTCTCTTTTACACTCTCCCTAAGATACTCTATGCGTTCCGAAGTCAAAGGGTGTGATGCCATTAAGTTTCTTAGACGACTTTGATGTGTCTTATCTGCATATTTAGCATCAAGAACTTCAAACAGTTCAGACATATAACGGGTCGAAACATTCAGTCTTTTCATCTCTTTGACAGCATACACATCAGCTTCACGTTCAAACTCGCGACTATAAGAATTGTTGACCAAAAGTGTTGGAATGGTAGTGGCTATAAAGGAAATATCACCCGTAATATAGCCAATAATTACTGAAGCAATTCCTGCTTTAATTGCCATACGTAAAGAGTGTTTCTTCGCAACATGCCCTTTTTCATGGGCTAAAACACCCAAAATATCTCTAAAATCATTATCTCGACTCAACGCTACTAATTGGTCGGTTAAGACAATATCCCCAGAGGGTAAAGCAAAAGCATTTGGACCCATCTGCGAAGATGAACGAAAATGTAACTTATATGTACTATCTCCAGCTACCAATCGGTTAAAATGGGCTTGAATAATGGCTTCTTGACGTTTGCTTAACTTTGAAGGCTTTAAATAACCCTCTTCAAGATGTTCAAGCGTAATGCTACTTACCTCATCTAAAGTACTTTTTGGTAAAACATTGGCTAACAAATTAGCAGAATAGTTTGCACCAGCTGTCAACATAAACCAAACAAAAGCGATGGTTAACACGATAGAACCAAGGGTTAAAATGCTTGAACTCTCTATTCTATGCGTCTTTGATTTGTTGAGATTAAAATCACGTAGTAGCTGGTCAATTTTATCATTTTGCATACTTTTACAGCGTATGCCCTCTGGAAACTCCATCACTCTTGGTGTATTACCCAAACGTGAAGCGATGTGTATCTCCTCTAAGGCAACATCTATATTATGAGACGCTATCTTTACTCGTCTTCCAAAGGTAAAATCCAGCGTGACCTTATGCTCTTTTGAACTCTTTCCATCATATAATACAGCATCAACTAACATCTTATAAGCCTATATCAATATCAAAAAAGTCAACCATCTCTTCACCCACGCTCGAACCTGTCACGTAGCCATGTGATTGAAACTGTTCATAATCTTTACAAGTAAAAGAGCTATGTTCTAGTTTGTATTTTAAATAGCGAATTTTTGCCCAAGGATAAAGTAAGCCCAAAGAAAAAAGAATCGCCAGGGCATTTCCAGCTGAAATCACCCCCAATTTAAAAGGTTGCATTTCACCTTTAAGTTCTGAACCATTCAAAGTGGTATGGTTACGTACATAATTTGAAAAGTAGCCATCACTTAGCCCTTTATTCCAAAATATAAATGGAAGATAGAGTAAAAAAATAGTCAAACTACCTAAAATTGCCACTATATCACTATTCACTTTGACATCTGAAGTTGAAAGTTCTTGAAACGTACTCACAACGCCAACACCTAAGGTTGTCAACACCATGGTCACACTTAGCAGTACCATGGTTGACCAAAGAAACATTTTAATATAAATACCATAAACAGAGCCACTTTTTCCAACAAACTTAAAATTACCATCACCATAATGGGCATTATTAATAATCAGCTCTTTAAACTTGACATAACTGTAGGGGAAAATGAGCATTAAGGTAAAAATATTTAAAATAATATGCCAAATAAAAAAAAGATAAAAGCTTCCCACACTCCCTTCGTAACGAAAAGGAACATGACGATAAGAGGTATTACGCAGTTTAAAACAGACAGCTTGACGCACCAACCATGGCATAGCAATAAAGGCTAAAAGTGCAATAGCTCCAGCAACTTCAAACATAAAAAGGTATTGAGAAAAAATGACAAAAAAACCATAAAGTGCCACCACAATCACACGCCCTATCAAAATACGAACAGGATCGGCATTGTATTCAAAGTTCGAACCATTCAGATATGTATTGGCATACAAATAACGATTAGCACGAACCTTTGCCCATGCCGAATAGATGCCCAAGGTTAAAATGGTTAAAGCAATGTTTACAATCCAAATACGAAAATACTCCGAACCACTCCCTTTAAACTCAAAATATTTGGCTTCTGTTATTACTTTATCTACTTGGTGTTGTTCATCTTTTTGTTTCTCTTTTACATATATATTTTCCAATACCATCCTTCAAGCACACAGAGTATTAAGATTTTAGCATAGATGAGATTAATCACAATAAAAAAATGTCATTATAAATTGGCTACAATATAAAATGCAATCAAAAAAAACAAACAGCTTCATCGCCAATGCATCCTTTGACAAAGAGGGTAACGAACCCATAGAGTTTTACTTAACCACTTTGCAAAAACTTTATCAACGTAAGCTTGACCATGCTATAGAAAAACCACACAGAGTTGGATTTAATGCTCTGTTTATTGTCACCAAAGGTAAAGGGGTTCATACGGTAGATTTTATTCCTTATGGTTATGTAAAAGGTACAGTCTTTTTTATAGGAAAAGACCAAGTACACAATTTTAAAGTCAATCCAGATTGTGACGGCTACCTCATCGCCTTTACCGATAGCTTTTTAAATCGTCTGGTTGTCAATGATGAGTTAAATATTTTACATGAAATTTTTGATTACCTCTATTACCCAGCCAAGATACAACTCGACGAGGGTATTTATGAAGATGTTTTAAAATTGACGCAGGTTTTAGAAAAAGAGTACTCAATCGAAATAGACCCTTTTAAAGAGCTGATTATTCGTCCTTTGCTTCAAGCGATGATTTTAAAGTTAAGTAGAGAACGTCTCTCACATAAAGTTCTCTTACAAGGTAAAGAAAAATCTCTCTATTTACACTTTAAAAAACTTAGTTTAGAACACAACTACAGCCTACATGTCAACGACTATGCCAAGATGCTCAATGTTTCAACAAAAACCCTTACTAACATGTCCAACAAATACCTTGGGAAATCCACTAAAAAGTACCTAGATGAACACCTCATCTTACAGATTAAACGGCTTTTACTGGACGAAAATATGAGCATTGAGAACATAAGTGATAAACTCTCTTTTGATGAACCGACGAATATGGTGAAGTTTTTTAAACGTTATGAAGGGATTACGCCTTCACAGTTTAGTAAACAACACTCTTTTTAACTTTCTTTCCGTTTTTTACCATAAATCGTTCGTTTTCTACCTTTCATTTAACCCCTTATTCTTTATATAATTGGACATAATAAAACAGAAGGAATAAAAATGAAAACGAAACTTAGCACACTATCAATCATGACAGCTCTTCTTGTAGCTGGAAATGTGGCTTACGCACAAAATGATGCGAATGAAGGAACGAATTATCAAATTACAACACGATTAGACAGTTATACCCGTCCTATTACATTTACGCCTACCAAGGCTACTCCTGTAAATGGTGCGATTAGTGAAAACATTATGACAACCACACAAAATATTTTAAACAAAGAGGCACATTTTCTTAAAAAAGGGATGGTTAAACCTATTGGCGAAGAGCAATTTAGTGCATGGGAAGCTGTTAGTGATGAAGGTGGAGCAGGTCATCCTCAAACTGCTCCAAATCCTTTAACCTATTATGCAACGGGTTCAGCCTCAAGTTTGTTGACGCAAGTTGAGAGAAGCATTCAGATAATGGGACTTGATGTTGAAGAGGTAAAAGTAGAATCAGAAATCTTTTTTAGATGGTCAGACATCATGACCGATAAATGGACGGGATATACCGACAAAGTTGTTTCTAACATTTTAATAAAAAGTAATGAATCTCCTGAAAAAATCAAAGCCTTAAAAACCATGGCGATCAACGCATGGGCTGTAGGTGAAGGATTGGCAAACAAATCGACCATTGATGTGGGGATTGAAGTCAACACAGATGATTGGGCTGGACTCACACCACATGCTGGAAAAGTAGGAACGCCTATCTCCAAAGACAATGGTCTTAGCATTAGCAATGTAACACCTGATTTAAATAATGTACTGACAACAATTAAAGTTAAAGAAGACCTCTCTGTTGATATGCACAATTTTCCAAGTTCTATGGCATTTAGCGAAATTGCAATAGCAGAATCAGCCAATGACATAACAAGACCCTACCTACATAAAGTACGAGCAAAATCTTTAACTGAAAACTATAAAACATGGGAGCTTTACACCGATGACAGCCGTGGATATAAAGGTATTGATAAAGCACCAACTTCTAGGGATTATTTTACTTTAGGTACATCATTTTGTCTAATGAGTCAGTTAACAGCTAGTAAAGGGTATTTTCATAAAAAAGGGGTGGATATTAAAAACTATAGAGTCGAACACCAATTCAACTACCAACAAGACAACTTCATGACACCAACTGCAAACGGTCATCTCGATGAGGTCATTACCAAAGTAATCGTAACCACCGATGCACCAAAAGAAAAAGCCATTAACTATGCCAAACAAGCTCTAAGTATGTGTTTTGCAGGGGAAGGTATTCAAAATGAGACCGAAATGGAAACCAGTGTTTACCTTAATGGTAAAATTGTTAAATAAAGGAGCTAGAGATGGATATTACAGCAATTGCAGTCATCGTCTTACTTGTTCTCTTTTTTGTTTTTAAGGGATACAATGCCTACAACACCGTCAGTAAAAAAGGTGTAAAAGGTTTGGTCACGCAAAAGCTCACGATGTTAGCTGTTCTTGCTGTAATTTTGGGAATTGTCATGTTGATTTTCCCAGAATTTTCAATAGTAGAAGTAAAAGATAATATTAGTTCTTATGTCTCTAATGCAATCGAAAAAATATAAACGTATAAAGGAAAGATATGGCACATATAACATTAGCAAACTACAAAAACATGAGTAAGTCTGTTAAGGAAAAAGCTGACCAGACCATGAAAAAGACGGGTAACTTAGGAGAGATTTTTCAACTACTCGCACTAAGTGATGATGTCTTTTTTGCTACGGACAACATGGCTTCAAAATATTTACTTAAAGAGACGCTATTACCCTATAGTACAAAACAGAGAATCGCTATTTTAGTTTCACTTGATAACGGTTGTAAAATGTGTGTGGGTGTACACAAACAACTTGCTCGTGTTTTGGGGATGAATGAAGCTGAGATTGAAGAGATTGCATTAGGTATTGATGCTCTTAGTTGTAGCAATGCCGAAAAAGCACTCTTACACTTTGCCATTAGAGCTTCTAAAAAAGACAATTACAAAATACTCAAAGAAGACATAGACCTTATAAAAGCACAAGGTTATAGCGAAGAAGAAATTTTTGAAGCTGTTTGTGTGGTTGCGTATTTTAATTACATTAATACTTTGTCCAATACGTTTGGATTGGGCGAATAAAATGTTTCGACAATTTATTTCACTCACGCTATTGGTTTCACTTGTGGCATTAAGCAGTTCTGGTATCATGATGATTCTTCTTGGTAGCTTTGAATTTCAACTGCAAATGCACCCTGTACATAAGATATTTGGTATTTTGTTAACACTCTCAGGAGCGTTTCATGTGTACTATAATTTTGGTGCCATTAAAAAGTATCTTAGCAAAAAGAAATCAATGCTATTTGCATTAATAATGACCTTTATTATGATTGCTCTGTATGCAATTGGTATGGCTAAACCCATTGACCTTGATAAAGTTCATCAGATTGAGGAGATTATGAAAACGATGGAAGGGTAACTTACAATGAAACATTACCCATCTCTTCTATATTAGTCAAAATTACAAGTTTAAAACATGGGTATCTAAAACCACGGTATAAAAAGTTCCTACAAATACTTTTTTGTTCTCTATTGTACCTGTAACTTCGATGGTTTGTTTTCTAGCATTGCTTTCAATGTTTTTCCCTTGAAAAGTAACACTTTGTCCAACTTTTACAGGGGCTAAAAATTTTGTTTCACTTTTGGCTAAGACCACATAAGGGTCATTTACCGTTGCCATGGCTGTAAAGTCTGCAGCTCCAAAGATGAATCCACCATGTATCAAACCTTCTGCATCTGCGACCATATTTTGAATGGTTTTGAGTACTACTTTGGCATAGCCTTCTTTGAGTTCTAGGAGTTCCCCATTTAAGGTGTTATCAAGTTTTAAGTGCGTTTTTAGTTCCATTTTCTAGTTCCTTTATCTTTGTGTATCTTTGGGCATATTATAATCTAATCTTCTTCTTGGTACACTTTTAGACTTAACAAATAGGGGAATAAAATGAAAACCTTAGTAGCTGAATGGGAAAAACAAAGGGCTGTCCTGATGGCTTTTCCTCATAAAAACTCGGATTGGAACAGTAATTTAAATACGGCTTTAGTTCCTTTTATTCGTATTGCACAAGCCATTGCTTATAGCACTCCTGTTTATATTATTTGCGATAACAAAGAAACAATCGCTTCTTTGTTTTGCTCTTCACGTAATTTAAGTTTCATAGAAATTGCGACTAATGATACTTGGATACGTGATTTTGGGTACATTTCTATAGTAGAAGAAGGAGAAGTTAAATTATTGGATTTTCAATTTAATGCTTGGGGTGGAAAATTTGAATCTCAACTGGACAATGCCGTGAATAGGACGTTACATAAAAAAGGCTATATGGGCATAATGCCTTTGGAAACGATTGATTTTGTTTTAGAGGGTGGTGCTATTGAGTCGGATGGTTTGGGTACAATTATGACTACCACATCCTGTCTGTGTAATCCTAATCGTAATGGAGGATTGAGTAAAGATGAGGTTGAAAAGAAGCTGGAGAAATATTTAGGAGCTAAAAGGATTTTGTGGCTAGACCATGGATATTTAGCTGGAGATGATACCGATTCGCATATCGATACTTTGGCTCGATTTGTATCGGCTGATACAATTATGTATGTTCAATGTTTGGATAAGCAAGATGAGCATTATGGGGCATTAAAAAAAATGGAAGAGCAACTACGAACATTTCAAGATAATAATGGAAAAGCCTATAAACTATTGGCATTGCCTTTACCAAGTGCCAAGTATGATAAAGATAAAAATCGCTTAGCAGCTACTTATGTGAACTTTTTAATCACGAATGGTACCGTGATTTATCCTACGTATTCAGTGTCAGAAGATAAGGTCGTTGATACAATATTTAAAGATTTTTTTCAGGATAAAGAGATAATTCCTGTGGAGTGTGCACGGTTGATAGAGGAGGGTGGAAGCTTACATTGTTCAACCATGCAAATTCCTTTTTAAGGCTTTGTATCTAATACCATTTTACAACATCCTAATATGAAATTTATGCGTTAATTTTCATATAATTTGTTTAAATTTTAAACTTTTTTATTTAGGATGCTGAAAAATAGTATTGTAACATTTTAGCCTTTTTTACTTCCAAAATTTTGACCCCAATAGACTTGGTAGGTACTGTCTTCTTTAATGATAATGGCAACGCCAATTTCAGTATAGGTATTTTTCATAATATTAACACAGTGTCCAGGACTCGCCATCCATGCTTCCATGACTTCACTTAGGCTACGTTGACCTCCAGCGATATTTTCTCCTACCGAAAAATAGTCTGCATAGCCATTGGCTGCAATGCGTTCATAGAATTTACTAGGACTACCATTGCCCGTAATATCATAACTTGTTCCAGAACCATCATGAGAAAAAGTATTACTATAAGCCAAGTCCGTTACATGTTCAAGGGCAGCAGCATAGAGGTCAGGATTCCATGTTAAGGCTGGAACAGCAGGAAATGTTCCTCTGTCACCACAGGTTCTTGATTGGCTACGTTCTTTGTTAACAGCAGCTAAAAGTTCTTGTTGGCTGGTACTTAAATTATTTAATGTTTCCTGCTCTTCTGAAGTTAAATCTGAAAACGAACTTTGTGTACCATTTACAATGCTAGAAGTCGATGAAGCTCCTCCTCCACACCCATTAAGGAGGATAAGTATCGAAATAAGTAAGTAAGATTTATTTTTTAAATTTAATTTAAGCATTTTAGCTCCTTCTCTTCTTTTCGTAGTATAACAATATAAAACTTAAAATAATATTTAACATAAAAAATTAATATTAATGAAAATTTGTTTTATAACTTATTTATTATTTAAAATTGTTATTAAATAATAATTATTAATATTTTTACGCTTATCTTCCATCATATCAATTTATTTGCATTTATGGTAAAATAGTTTAAAAAGCAGAGAAATGAAAGTAGCATTAATTCAAAAAAAGTATTTTGGTAACAAAAAAAAATCTGTTAAAAACACAGTATGTGATATAAAAACAGCTTCTGTAGAAGGAGCAAAATTAGTAATCTTGCAAGAGTTACATCAACATGAGTATTTTTGTCAGAGTGAAGACCCAAGTTTTTTTACTTATGCTGAGAGTTGGCAAAAAGATTTACGCTATTGGTCACAGGTAGCCAAAGACAACGCTGTGGTCTTAGTTACTTCTTTATTTGAAAAACGTGCTGCTGGTTTGTATCATAATACAGCTGTGGTTTTTGATAAAGATGGTACGGTTGCAGGAAAGTATCGAAAGATGCATATTCCTGATGACCCTGGATTTTATGAAAAATTTTATTTTACTCCTGGTGATTTAGGCTTCGAACCCATACAGACTTCAGTGGGAAAGTTGGGAGTATTAATTTGTTGGGACCAATGGTATCCTGAGGCTGCACGATTGATGAGTCTTAAAGGTGCTGATATGCTTATTTATCCCACTGCCATAGGTTGGTTTGATGCAGATGCTAAAAAAGAAAAAAAAAGACAATTAGAATCTTGGATAAGTATTCAACGTGCACATGCCATTGCCAATGGTATACCTGTAGTGAGTTGTAATAGGGTTGGTTTTGAAGAAGATGCCTCTAAAGTGATGAAGGGCATACGTTTTTGGGGAAATTCATTTGTTTGTGACCCCCAAGGTGAACTTATTGCGAGGGCAGGTAAAAAAGAGATGATACTTTATGCGAACATTGATACCAAACGAACCAAAGAAGTACGGGATATTTGGCCATTTTTACGTGACCGTAGAATTGATGCTTATGACGATTTATTAAAGCGTTATTGCGATTAAAAGTTTGTAGAGGTTTTGGTCATGAAAATTATAGATTAATTTTAAATATTAACAGAAGTATTAGCTTCTTTTTCTTATACTTGATATAAATTAAATTAGGAGCAAATATGATATCTAAAAAATTATGGCTAGGAGTCGTCATGTCGGCATTGTTATTGACTGCTTGTACCAAACAAACGACAGAACAAATTGAGTACCCTGAAGATGTGACTAAGCCGAAGTTAACACAATATGAACTTAATGTTATTGCTGAAAAAATTTATCAAAATGAGACTTCTGGAGACCCAAAACACTTAATGTTTTGGTCTACTAATGAGACATTTCCTTCAGTGGGTATTGGTCACTTTATTTGGTATCCAGAGGGGCAACCTAAAATATTTGATGAGACTTTTCCTGCGATGATTGATTATTATGTGGCAAATAAAGTACAAATTCCAGCTTGGCTACACCATGCACGGAAAACAGGGGCTCCTTGGAAAGACAGAGAGACTTTTGAGCGTTCTCGTGCTGATAATGAATTTCAGCAGTTAAAGACCTTACTTTTAAATACTAAAGCCTTACAAACACAGTTCTTCTTTGATAGGTTACATGCTTCTATTCCAGAAATAGTAAAATATGTTGCTCCTCAATATAGACAACATATTGTTAACAACTACAATGCTTTAGCAGCCTCTAAAGGAGGTTGGTATCCATTGATTGATTATATTAATTTTAAGGGTAAAGGCATTAAAGCCACAGAACGTTATAATAATCAAGGTTGGGGATTACTGCAAGTGCTTCAAAATATGCAACCCGTTCAAGCTGGTCCTTTTGCTTTAATGGAGTTTTCAAGGTCAGCCAAACAAATTTTGGAAAGACGTGTACGAAACTCACCTCCTGCTAAAAATGAAATGAAATGGATGGCAGGTTGGACAAAGCGTACCAATGGTTATGCTACGCCAATTTTTTAAGCAGTTCTTTTTCTGTTAAGATAAGTTTCAAACACTTATCTTAGCTTAGTTGTAATTCAAAAATATTATGGGCATCTTTGTGATAATAATTGAGCGTATAGTCTAAACGCTTGGCAATATTATTAACAATGTAAAGACCCAGTCCAAAACCAACATTACGTTTCTCTTCTTGGGTAAAAGGTTCAAGATAATAGCTTAATGGATGCTCTAAACTTTTCCCCTTTGAAATAACTTTAATACTTTGTGCATTACTAATAATTGATGCTTGTTCATCTTCAGAGTACTTAAGTCCATTATCAAGTAAATTTTTAATCGCTAATGTAAGCAGTTTACTATCGGTTGCCAGATAATTATGTTCTGTTATGATAGTCAGCTTACTTTTATCACAAAGGAGTAAATCTATGGCTGCTTCTATAATCTCATCAATGGATGACTCTACGATGTGAGGTTGAAAGTCTTGAGTGGTTAAACGTTCAACATGAGCCAATTCTCCTATGAGTTCATTCATGCGTTCAAAAGCACGAATAAGCATCTCTTTTGACGAACCATCTTCAACCATTTCAATGGCAATTCTACCTCTGGTAATGGGCGTTTTTAGTTCATGCATCATGTTTCGCATAAAAAGATTTTTAGACTCTAATAGACTTCGAATATGATGTAAGGCATCATCAAAGCTTTGGGCAATTTTTCCTATTTCATCATTGGAGCGTTGGTTAATTTTGATGTTCATGTTTCCATTGGCAAACTCTTCAATTTGTGCATGAAGCTTTTTTAAAGGAGATAGTTTTCTGATAATGGCGATGTATAAGAGTAAAAAAAGAATGGTAATTAAGAGGGCAACAAGTATAGTAAACGTAATACGCATGGTGCTAGATTTTTTGTCTTGAAGCATTAAACTGTAGCCAAAACGTTGTAAATAGATATATTTATTGGATTCAATTTTAAAAATTTTCATTTTTCCATAAACGGACTCACTTTCAAAAACTACTTCTCCATTATTGAGTAATAGCAGTTTGCTCTCATCTACTGATACAGGACGTATTTCAAAATCTTGATAAAACTTTTTTTCTCGTTCTGGGGTTAGTTGAAGTTTGGCTGTGGAGAGCAGTAGATTTGAGATAAGTTTATAACGGTTAATTTTCTCTCTTGTTTGGTGCTCTTCATCCCAAGAGATAAAGAAAAAAAGAGCTGTTAAAATAAAAGTAAGAACCAGTGCAAAAAGGGTATTAATAAATGCAGAAACAGAGATGTTTCGCATTACATCTTCTCGGTGAGTAAATATCCAATACCACGGACAGGTTTGATGTAACTACGAGAAGGGTCAATTAAAGAGATTTTATGCCGAATACGAGAGATAATTACATCAATATTTTTAATAGAAGAGTTATCATCTATGTGTTCAGAATCATAAAGTAATTGCTCACGTGAAATAGCAGAATCAGCATGTTCAATGAGAATGGATAAAATTTCAAATTCAGCAGCTGTCAGTTCCATCATAATATTTTTAAAAATAACAGACCGAGCTTCATTGTTAAGTTGAAAGAGACTGTTGTTCTTATTATTCTCTTCATTACTTTGTGTTCGACGTAAAATGGTTTTAATACGGGTTACCAGTTCACGTGGATCATAGGGCTTTGGCATGTAATCATCAGCACCCCTTTCCATGGCAATAACTTTATCGGTAATGTCATCACGTGCTGAAGAGACAATAATAGGAATAGAAGATGTTTTTCTAATTTTAGGAATGACTTCAAGCCCATCTATGCCAGGCAAAGTTAAATCTAATATAAGTAAATCAAAATTATTTTGTGTAAGATGTGATAGACCAATATAAGGTTCTTCTACCGAGGTGACTTTAATGTCAAATTTATTAAGATATTCGGTAAGAATTTGTGCTATTTCATAGTCATCTTCTATCATTAGTATGTTTATAATGGTTAATCCTTTAATGAAAAAGTTTGGAGAGTAATAATATCATGAGAAGTGTAAAAAGAAAGAACAAAAAATATTTTTAACATTGCCCACGAGGGCTATTACAAAGGAGGTTTAAATATGTTCTATCAAGGGAGTATATTTCAAAGGAGTTCAATTACATACTTAATCTCGTGAACAATGTTAAAGACATTTGTTTGTCTTAATCAAATTATAATCTAATAGAATTAATCATCAAACAATGGAAAATTAACCAATAGTTAATGGTTAGAATAAAGATACATGTTATAATTATTTTTAATAAAGGATTTATATGGAATACTGGAATCATATCTATGAACACTTTAATCCTGTTGCCATTGACTTTGGATTTATTTCGGTTCATTGGTATGGGATTATGTACATTTCAGCACTTTTGGTTGCGTTGTGGTTTGCTAAATGGATTATTAAAAAAGATAAGATGCCAATTGCTGAAGAGACCATAGATTCTTACTTTATATGGATTGAAGTAGGTATTATTTTAGGAGCACGGATTTGGTATATTCTTTTTTATGACCCTAATACCATCTACTATTTAACTCAGCCTTGGCAAATATTTAATCCTTTTTCTAATGGGGAATTTGTAGGAATACGAGGAATGAGTTATCATGGAGCTGTAGTGGGTGCTACGATTGCTTCTTATTTATTTGCACGAAGAAATCCTGGACAAATTTATAAAATCTTAGATGTGGTTGCATTGGCTGTTCCTGTTGGTTTTGTTTTTGGACGTATTGGAAATTTTTTAAATCAAGAGTTGGTTGGTCGTGCAACAGATGTGCCTTGGGGAATCTATGTTGATGGTGTGCTAAGACATCCTTCTCAGTTGTATGAAGGTTTTTTAGAAGGTATTTTAATAGCCATTATTATTTACATGTTTCGTAAACGACGAAGCTTTGATGGGGCTTTAATTGGTATTTATGGAGTACTCTATGGAACAGCACGATTTATTGCAGAATTTTGGCGACAACCTGATATACAATTAGGTTATCTTTATGGCGATTGGCTCACGATGGGACAAGTGCAGAGCTTTATTATGATTTTACTCTCTTTTGGATTATATTTATTTGTTCAAGTCTTATCAGAAAAAAAGCTTAAGAAGAAAAAAAGAAGATAGAGCTTATAAAATATTTTATATTTATTTTTAATAAATAATATTTTATATTGTGTAATATCTATCATGTTAAAATAACTCTTTAATATTATAGGAGTTAATTGATGCAAAAAAAAATAATAATGAGTATGGTGATCTTAAGTATAAGTACTTTACTTCATGCTGGTGGAGATATTTTACCCACAGTGTTTGAAACCGAAGAGGTTTTAATTCCCATTGAGCCGTACGTTCCAGCAGTACCTCAACCTGTTAAAGTTCCAGTTCCAGCTGTTGAGCCTGTTCCTCCACCTGCACCTGTGGTTGTACCTCCTTTGGTAGTGAATGATGTTCTACCTTTAGGTTTGTATGTAGGTCTAGGACTCACAGCTGCAAGGTTTAATCCTGATTGTGCTTGTCCTGCACCTAAAGGTTCTGTCGATAAAACAGCTGGTGTTGTTGCACGTATTGGATATGACTTTAATGAATACATTGGTCTTGAAGCTCGAGGTATTAGAACAAATTGGAAATCTAACGGTGGAAAAATTAAACATGCAGGTCTTTTTGTTAAACCGATGTACCCTGTTTCTAAAGATATCAATGTCTATGGATTAGCAGGATATGCTAAAACAACCACCCAAGGCACTAAAAGACGTGTTAGTGCTGAAACATTGGCTTGGGGTGCTGGATTGGAGTATGACTTAGAATCAGATAGTCCTAAAGAAGGCAAATACAATAGAAGTTTTGATGGTTATGGTGATCAAGAAGGAGGTTGGGGACTTTTTACCGATTATGAACGTTTGGTACAAAAATCTGCTTCACCTGATTTTGATACCATTAACTTTGGAATAACATACGATTTTTAATTGAATTTTAGTGTAAGGTCTCTACACTAACTTTACACTAAATATTTTTTCCATAGAGCTTAAGATAAACCCTTGAAATGGCAATTAAAAATGAAGTAATTGCTGGGCCTAAAATCATTCCCCAAAAACCATAAGAACTCATACCTGCTACAATTGAAAAGAAAATTAGTAATTCATTAATTTGGGTAGAACTATGTAAGATATTGTCTTTGATATAGCGAATAATCATGGGTTTGATAAAGGTATCAGCCAGTATGGAGATAACCAGTATGGAGTAAGCAGCAATGATAATGGCAGAGTTTGCATTAATGGTATTCCATGCATAAAGTGAAACAGGCATCCATACTAAAGCACCTCCGACAAAAGGAATGAGTGAAGCAAAACCATAAATTGTTCCCAAAAGAAGACCATTAAAACCAAAAAATGAAATCACAATACCAAAAAGTAAGCCTTCAAAAATAGCTGTAACAATAATAGAATAAAAAACAACTTCCATCGTAGAAGATATCTCTTTAAGAATTTTATTACCTTCTTCATCATTCATGGGTAAAAAAGAGGTGATTAATGCAAAAAGTTTTTCAGCATAAGAGTTCAATATAAAATAAAAAACAATTACAAAAAAAACATTTTTGATAAATCCAATACCATGACTACCAGCTGTGGTAATGGTCGTGGTTGAAGCTTTAATATTTTCTAAAATTTTTTGATGATCTAAATACTCTTTTGACCACTCTTCTAAAAAAGGAACATCTTCAACTAATGCAAGAATTTTGATGGTGGTTTGTTGAATAATATTTGCGTCAATGGCTGCTAATGCTTGTACCCCTGTGGTTGCGATATAAATGATGGGTACAAAAAGAATAATGAGAAGTAAAAGACTTAGAATACTTGCTGAAATTCTTTCTGAATGAATGTTTGATGTGATTGTATGATGTAGGTTTCCTGTTGCCATGGTCAAGAGTAGAGCGACTATCATGGAGAGCAGAAAAGGTTGATAAATGGTATAAGCACCAATGAGTGCAAATGCAAAAAGAATCGCAATAATATAATCACTCTTACTGAGCATCTTTATTGCCTCCTAATTTAAAATAGCTGTAAGATTTTTCAGTGGCTACGCGTCCACGAGCTGTTCTTTCAATATAGCCATTCGCCAAGAGATAAGGTTCTAAAACATCTTCAATTGTTCCTTCATCTTCTGAAAGAGCAGCTGCAATGGTAGAGAGTCCCATGGGACGACCTTTGGAAGCAATGAGAAACTCCAGTAGCCGAATGTCTTCCACATCAAAACCAAGATTATTCACCCCCAATTGGTCAAGTGCATATTGGGTGGTTTTAATATTAATACTATTTTCATTGGCTACTTCTGAAAAGTCTCGTACTCTTCTTAGCAATCTTAATGCCAATCGTGGTGTACCACGGCTTCGTTTGGCGATTTCATAAGCAGCTTTATCATTCGTTTGTTTATTTAACTTTATAGAGGCTAAACGGACAATTTCTGCCAGTTCTTCAGCTGTATAAAATTGCATACGAAAATGCATACCAAAACGTTCACGTAGAGGATGAGAGAGCATTCCAGCTCGGGTAGTAGCACCCACAAGTGTAAAACGTGGTAAGTCAATTTTGACCGTTTGTGCAGCTGGTCCAGAACCAATAATAATGTCTAATCTAAAATCTTCCATTGCAGAATAAAGAATCTCTTCAATGGCAGGGGACATACGGTGAATTTCATCGATAAATAAGATATCTCCTTCTTCAACATTGGTTAAGATAGCAGCCAAATCACCTGATTTTTCTATCATAGGTGCAGCTGTGGTTTTGATGTTTGCTCCCATTTCAGAAGAGATAAGATTCGCAATGGTTGTTTTACCTAAACCAGGAGGACCAAAAAATAAAATGTGGTCAAGGGCTTCTTCTCGTTTTTTAGAAGCTTCAATAAATACTTTTAAATTCTTTTTAATCTGTCCTTGACCAATGTATTCATCCCAAGAAGAGGGCCGTAAAGATACCTCTTCTATGAATTCATTATCAAATTTTTCTATGTCTACGATACGTTCCATATAATTTTTTCTTTATTTTAATATAACTTAATAAGTAAATTCCTCACTAGGAAATTCTTTATTTTTGACTTCAGATGTATATTTATCAATATTTTCACGTACCAGTTTTGCACCATCAAAATATTGTTTGACAAATTTAGGTTTAAAGGCTTCAAAAAAGCCAAACATATCAGACCAAACTAAAACTTGTCCATCACAGTCTAGTCCAGCACCAATACCAATAGTTGGTATGGTAATCGCATCAGTAATCGCTTTGGCAGCTTCAGATTTGACACCTTCAACCACCACAGCAAATGCACCAGCAGCTTCTAATGCTTTTGCGTCTTCTACTAAAGAAGCAATATCTGTCTTATCTTTTCCTCGAATTTTATAGCCACCATCAGAGCGTAAAAATTGTGGCATCAATCCAATATGACCCAAAACAGCAATGGAGTTTTGGCTTAAAGCTTTGACAAGATGTGCACGTTCTTTACCTCCTTCTATTTTAACAGCTTGGGCATTGGTTTCTTGATAGGCACGTGTTGCATTTTTTACAGCATCTTCTGCTGTGGTGTAAGAGCCAAAAGGCATGTCAAGTACAATAAGAGGTAAGGAAGCCCCATTACAAACAGCTTGTGTGTGATAAATCATCTGCTCCATGGTTGCTGAAAGTGTGTCATCTTTTCCAAGAAAACTCATGTTTAAACTGTCTCCAACCAATATCATGTCAACATGTCCATCAAAAAGTTTCGCAAAAAGTGCATCGTAAGCTGTGACCATAGTGATGGGTTCAACACCTTTCATTTTAGCTATGGTGGTTAAAGTTACTTTTTTAGCGACTTTTTCAGTATGAATACTCATGGTTTTTACCCTAATATCTAAGTTAATTTAAGCATTTTATCAAAAAAATGTATAATACTGCTATTAATTTAGAAAAGAGTTTATATTGAAAAATTTAGTAGCATATATTACCACGGGTTACCCCTCTTTAGATTTTACAGTCGACATGGCTTTAGCATTGGGGGAAGCTGGGGTAGATACTTTAGAGTTGGGAATGCCTTTTTCAGATCCTGTGGCAGATGGTCCAGTTATTGAGAAAGCCAATTTAAAAGCATTGCAAAATGGTTTTAAATTGGAACATCTTTTTGATGCATCAAAAAAGATTGCTCCTCATATAGATACCTTATGGATGGGTTATTTTAATCCTTTTTATCATAAAGGAATGGATTTTTTTATAGACCAAGCCAAACAGAGTGGGGTCAATGGATTTATCATTCCCGATTTACCCTTAGAAGAAGCAAAACCCTATAAGGGGATGATGAAAGAAGCAGACCTTTCACTCATTGATTTTATTGCACCAACGGATTCTAAAGAGCGTATTCAAGAGATTGTAACAGAGGCACAAAAATTTATCTATTTAGTAGCCTATGCAGGTATTACAGGTTCTGGGCAAAAAGAAGATTTACAAGCAATTATTAGCAGCATTAAAGAATACACAAAAACACCTGTTTATGTAGGTTTTGGAGTGGATGAAAAGACAGCCCAAGAAAAAGCAAAAGGCGTTGATGGTGTTATTGTTGGTTCAGCTTTTGTAAAAGTACTATTAGATGATGGTTTAAACAACATACAAAAAATCACTAAAATATCAGCACTGGCGAGAGAAATCAAAGAAAAAATAAATGAATAAATAAAAAAGAATGTTATAATTATTAAAATTAAATTAAAAATATATATTAGGAAAAAATAATGGGAACTAAAACAGTTTTAGAAGAGTTAGACAGAAAAATTTTATTAGTACTTGAAAGATACAATCAATTAGAAGAAGAAAATAGTCTCTTAAAAGAAACTTTAGCCTCTAGTAAAGAAACAGAACTTCAATTACGCAAAGAAATCCTACAACTCAAAGAAGAAGATGAATTGAAAGACTTAGAACTTGAAGAAATAGCTTCACGGATTAGTGAAATTATGGGATTAAATTTTAATTCTGAAAAAGTGCCTATGGCTTCTTGACATCTAAAATAGTTTGTGTTATAATCAAAATTCCTCTGTAGATAATCTCCTTCATATTTTATCTACATGAATTAATGGGGATGACTTGGTTTCGACTGGAGTAGTCGGGGCTATGTGCATGTCGGACTGGGCAATTCCGTTACACGGCTCAAAATGCATAACTGCAAACAATACAGATTATCGTCCAGCTTACGCAGTAGCGTAAGTTTACCCCGAGCGATCGGAGGACTGCCTCGCTAGTAAGTGTCATCTTAGCTAGACCTTGAGGCATCATATCTGATGACTATGCTCTATGGAAGCTACGCCATAGTGTGAGAATTTTAGCTGGTCTTGTATAGCTTTGGGTGCTGTGCGAAGCAAGATGAGATTTAACATCACCGACTAAACATGTAGATGCATAGTACTAGCTATTTTAGGACAGGGGTTCAATTCCCCTCGTCTCCACCATCTTACAATCTAACTTCATTCAACCTCATCTAAATAATAATCAAAGAAGCCTAAGTTTAGCCATTCTATTAGTCTAATACAATACAATAAGATATAAATAAATCTAGTATTTTTAGTGGGTGTAGTAGTGGGGCTTTTATTTAGTACCCACCAACCTTTTAAAAGTACCCACTAAAAAAGGTTATATCATGGCAAGAACAATCAAACCCCTTACAGCTAAAAAAGTAGAGACAGCTAAAGCCAAAGAGAAAAAATACAAATTAAGTGATGGTGGTGGTCTTTTTCTTCAAGTTAATCCTAATGGCTCAAAACTTTGGAGGTTACAATATTATTTCGGAGACAAGCGAAAAGAGTATGCTATTGGCACATTAAAGGATTACTCTTTAGCTGAAGCAAGAGATAAGAGAGGAGAACTAAGAAAGTTAGTTAATGATGGTATTGATATTAACCCAAACTGCTAGTTAAAAGCCAATTTCTGATGGTTAGAAGAAAGCTTGAAAAACCTATCAATACTATAAGCTAAAATAAACAATTTAAGCTTGACTAAAAAGCCACGAATAGAAGTGGCTCTAATAACTTTACCAAACTTAGCAGTAATAACAGAAAAGGCTGTTTCTACTCCTTTTCTGATTTTTCGTTTACTTTTTT
>CACVAX010000007.1 GCA_902727935.1 uncultured Sulfurovum sp.
TATCGTGTGACTTCCATACCTATACTCCATACTTTCCTCACTTTTCTTTATATTATAGCTCTTTTATAGTGAGATAAATCTGTCCGTCTTCAAGACGGAGGTTTTAACCTTTTAGGAGACTAATAAACTAATAAATTATTTATTTATGGCTTATAAAAGTACTTAAAAATAAAAAAAAACATTAGAAAATAAAATAAAAAAATAAATCGTTTATTTTGCAGAAAGTTCCCAAGAAACACTAGAACCATCCCATTTTAACTGATAATACTTTCTATCTTCTCCTTGGGAGGTTTGGGCTATTAATGAATACGAAAAAGGAATGGTTTGTAGTTCAAGTACATTTTCACTTCGAACTTTAATTTTACGGATATGCTCATGAACATTAGGAAGTTCAAAAAGTTTTGATACTTTTAAAGTTTTAGTATCTAAAGAATAAAGAAAGTTCTCTCTAGCTCCACCAAACAAAAGTTGTTTGCCTTTAGCACTTTTTATAAGAGCTAAACTTAAAGCATCAACTCCCTTAACACGCTGTAAAATCTTTTTGGATTTGATATCTATATGATAAATCACACCACGATTAGTTCTATAATCAGTCTTATCAATGGCAGAAACCCATAAAGTATCGTCAGTACAATCATACACCAAAGCAATAACCCCATAAGGATTGTTTGAACCTGCTTTTACCTCATCTAAAGTCATCCAAACCGATAAATTTCCAGAGTTTGTATCAAGCTTATAAATATTTTTCTGAAACTCAAAAGTTTGCTCTTTAATAGAGATATAAGGCATGGGTGTTAAATACATTGTCCCTTTGGGGTCAAGAGCATACGTGGAAAAATGGTCAAATTTTTCCCAAGTTTTCAAATGCAAAGCTTGACTTAAGCCTTGTCCATACAAAAAAGCCAATCCTTTATGTTGCTGTTGAGACAAATCAATGGCAATGGGTTGGGGTATTTTTAGCTTATTTAAGAAGTTTGGATGTCTAGCACAAGAACGTAATTTTTGAAATTTTCCTATGTTTTCGACTAGGCTAAGACTACTAACCCTACTCTTTTCTTTTAATGCATTCACATAAAAAAGCATCAGCAGTACTATCAATACAGAGATAATAATACTTACATACTTTTTCAGTTTAAGCACCTTACATAAACGCCAAAAGAGAGGCTGTAACAGCTACATTTAAAGACTCAACCCCACGATTCATGGGAATAGAAATGGATGAAGTACTCAATGCTTCTACCTCAGCTGTAATACCCTCACTCTCGTTTCCAAGAACAAAAATAGTTTGATTAGTATAGTCTGCATCTCTGTAGTCACTCTGAGCATGAGAAGACAAGGTATAAACTCTTGCATTTTTAGTTTTGAAATTTGCTAAGCTTTTTACTAAACTCTTAGTTTTGATGATAGGTAATTTAAAAATAGTTCCTGCTGAAGCTTTGATAACCAAAGGAGAAATTTGAGCTGCATTCTTTGTAGGAAGTAAAATAGCATCTATATTACCAGCTGCTGCTGAACGGATAATCATTCCTAAATTTTGAGGATTAAGCACACCATCAAGGGCTAAAACTCTAAATTCAGTATTTTGAGCTAAAAATTCCTCTTCACTCAAAGCTTCTTCCAAGACAATGTCTAATGCCACACCTTGGTCTTGTTTGGCATTTTTAGAAATACGAGAAAGTACTTTTTTATCATGATATGCTATCTCTATGTCTCTTTCTTCTGCAAGCTTTAGCATTTGGATTAACTGTTCAGCTGATTTATTAGAATCAGCGAAATGAAGTTTATGAATGCTTACGGTGTGGTCTTCTAACGCTTCTAAAACAGCATTACGTCCATAAATGGTAATGATTTTGTCAAAAAAAGATTTTTTTGACAAATACTCTGCTGAGTCTTCTTTAGTATTATATCCCACTATTTAGGTTCACCATTCCAAGCAATGGTTTGTTTTCCTTCTTCATTAAAGGCAACAGCAGGCATTCCCATTATGTTAAATCCAGCATCCACATAATGTACTTCACCAGTAACTCCAGCACTTAGGTCTGACAATAAATACATTCCAGAGTTCCCTACTTGCTCAATGCTTACATTTTTCTTAAGTGGTGCATGGGCTGCATTCCATTTTAACATGAAAGAGAATTCACCAATCCCAGATGCTGCCAATGTTTTGATTGGTCCTGCTGAAATGGCATTGACACGAATACCATCACGTCCTAAATCTTCTGCTAAATATTTAGTGGTCATTTCAAGTGCTGCTTTAGCTACACCCATTAGGTTATAGTTTGGAATGTATTTTACCCCACCATAGTATGAGAGTGTTAATACAGATGAGTTATCTGAAAGTACAGGTTTTAACTCTCTTACAATTTCAATTAAAGAGTAAACCGAAATATCCATTGCTACATCAAATGCATTTTTTGAGATATCATAAAAACGTCCAGAAAGTCCCTCTTTGGGAGCAAAAGCAATTGAGTGGACAATAAAATCAATTTGACCCATGTCTTTTTCTATAGAGTCTTTTAAAGCTTTTATCTCTTCAGGTTTTGAAACATCACAAGGATAAAGCTTTGCACCACAGCCTAAATCTTCTGCAATTGGTGCTAATTTATGTTCAAATCTTTCATTTAAAAATGTAATTGCCATTTGGGCACCCTGCTCTTGACATGCTTTCGCAATTCCATAAGCTATCGACTTTTTATTCGCAATACCAAGGATAATTCCTTTTTTGCCTTTCATTACCATCTGATTTCTCCAATTATTTTATAATCGTGTATTTTATCACGATTGAGATAGAATATAAGTTAAACCTTCAAACGTAAAAAGTGAGTAAAAATATGAAAAAAATATTAATTATTAATACTGGTGGTACATTTAATAAAATATATAACCCTCTAACAGGAAACTTAGACATTGAACCCACAGGAAATGCCATAAAATCCATAGCTAAGGCATGGTTAACAAAGCTCAAAATAAGCAATATTATTGGAAAAGATAGCCTGGATATAAATAATAAAGATAGAAATATGATTGTCCAAAGCATTCAAAATAGTAAAGAAAAAAACATTATTGTTGTTCATGGTACTGATACCATGGATAAAACAGCACGATACTTAAAAGAAGCAAAACTTAAAAAGAAAATTATTCTAACAGGAGCAATGGTTCCCCATAGCATAAACCCCATAGAATCAACATCTAACCTATGTTCTGCTTATGGTTTTTTACAAGCTAATAAAGAGTTTGGAGTATTTATTTCAATGAATGGGATAATTAAAGATTACAAAAGAGTAGTTAAAAACAAAGAAAAAGGATATTTTGAATAATCAAAATATTAACTCTTCGTAACCTTTGGTACAACGACATATTAAAAAAGTATTCTTAATATGTGATAACTCCAGACAGTTTTAGAGAACATCCTCAAAAGAGGACATAATACTAATTCAGGAAATAGGGGAGAGCCGGAGCATCACCTATATGCCGTTGAGTCACAATTATAATAGACTTTAACTTAAAGGAACATAATATTGTTATAAAAAAACATATAAAAACAAATATTTTGTATTATTGGCTAAAAATTTAATTTTATACCATAAATATTTAATCTTAGAGTCTCTTTAGCTCTATTTTATGCACATTTACTTCATAGCATCACTTTAACCTCTCATTGGCTATAATCCAAACCATTACAATACGAAGAGAAAAATATGCTAAATAATGAACCTTTATATGAAAAAATATATATTCCAACCCCCAGTCCTCATGATCCAGATGTTAATGGTCACTTTGGAAAAGAAGACGATAAACACCAATTTGGTGGACGTTATGTTCCTGAAACGCTTATGCCTGCACTGGAACAACTACGCCTTGACTATGAAGCTGTACGTTTTGATAAAGATTTTTGGTCTGAAATTGACTACTATTATAAAAACTATGTCGGTCGTCCCTCTGCCCTATACTTAGCTGAAAACCTTTCCAAAGAGTTAAATGCAAAAATCTATCTTAAAAGAGAAGACCTAAACCACACAGGAGCGCATAAAATTAACCACTGTATTGCCCAAGCTGTTTTAGCAAAACGTTTAGGTAAAAAGAAAGTCATCGCAGAAACAGGTGCTGGTCAACATGGTGTGGCAACAGCCACCGTGGCTGCTCTTTTTGGTTTAGAGTGTGAAGTTTTCATGGGTGCTAAAGATGTTAAGCGTCAAGAGCTTAATGTATTTAGAATGAAACTACTTGGTGCAAAAGTACATGCTGTTGAATCGGGAAGCCAATCTTTAAAAGATGCCATGAACGATGCCATTCGTCACTGGGTCACCAATGCTCGGGATACTTACTATATTATAGGAACGGTAGCAGGACCTCATCCTTACCCAATGATGATTCGTGATATTCAGTCCATTATTGGTTGGGAAGCCAAAGCACAACTCAACATAGTAGAAGGCTGTCTCCCTGACAAGATTATTGCTTGTATTGGTGGGGGTTCAAATGCCTTGGGTATTTTTAACCACTTCTTGCAAGATGACAAGGTTGAATGTATCGGAATAGAAGCTGGTGGATTAGGACTGGACTCTAAACATGGTTGTTCTTTAGAAAAAGGAAGCCCCGGTGTACTACATGGTCAACTTAGTTATCTCTTACAAGATGAAGATGGACAGATTCAAGAAGCACACTCTATCTCTGCTGGTTTAGATTACCCAGGAATTGGTCCGGAACATGCTTTCTTTAAAGACAACAACATCGTCACCTATAATCACATTACCGATGATGAAGCGATGGATGCTTTTGTTTGGCTCTCACAAGCTGAAGGAATTATTCCTGCTTTTGAATCCTCACATGCTATTGCCTATTTGAAAAAAATGAAAAAAGAAGATATTGAGGGTCAAACAATTCTCATAAACCTCTCTGGTCGTGGTGATAAAGACATGATACAAGCCCAAGATATTCTAGCCAATCAATTTAAATAAACTAAAAAATAAACCATTAAAAAAGGAAACAAAATATGAATTTTGAATTAACCATAAGCCCAATAAATGAAATAGACGCAAGTGTAGAAGTTGTTTTAGTTATTAAAAAAAACTTTAAACATGACTTTGTTCAAGACAAAAAATTACTTAAAAAAGCTGGTTTCAAAGCAGCACAAGATGAGACTTATCTGCTCATAGGAAAAAATAGACTCTATGTCGGCATTGAAAGTATTAACGATGAAAACCTTAGAGTGACCATGGCAAAAGCCATTCAATCATTAAGCAAAACAAAATACAAAAGCTTAAAAATAGCCTCTTACATGGCTGATAAAAATGCTTACACCAACATTAGAGCTATGGTAGAAGGTCTCCTTTTAGGAGCATACTCGTTTGATACCTACAAAACCACTAAAACAAAACAACCTATTAAAAACATCATCATCTCTTTAGAAGAGTACAATGCTTTAGAACTTGACATGGAAAAAGCTGCATTAGCTGTTAATCTTGGACAAATTACAGCTGATGCTACCAACTTTACACGTGATATTGTCAATACTACCCCTGATGACTGTTATCCAAAAACTTTAGCCAATATTGCAAAAAACTTAGCCAAAGAGTTTCCTTTAGAGTGTAACATCTTAAAACCTAAACAACTTAAAAAAGAGAAAATGGAAACACTGTTAGCCGTAGCTCGTGCCTCTCGTCATAAGCCAAGGTTCATTCATTTAAGCCACAAGCCAAAAAATCCTAAAGCCGTTATCTCATTAGTTGGTAAAGGTCTTACCTATGACTCAGGTGGATTGAGCCTTAAACCAGGAACAGCCATGGTCAATATGAAACTGGATAAAAGTGGTGGAGCAGCTGTTTTAGGAATGATGAAAGCTGTAGCTGAACTGAACTTAGACATTGAAGTGCATGGGTTTGTAGGGGCTGTGGAGAATATGATAGGAGGCGATGCATATAAGCCTGATGATGTTTTGGTAGCTAAAAATGGAAAAACCATTGAAGTACGTAATACCGATGCTGAAGGGCGTTTGGTCTTAGCAGACACCTTAGGCTATGCACAACAAGAAGTAGAAGCCGACTACCTCTTTGACTTTGCAACCCTGACAGGAGCTTCTGTTGTGGCTGTTGGACATTATACTTCAAGTGTTATGGGGAACGGTGATGTACCCAAAGACATGGTGATTAAAGCAGCCAAAGCTTCTGGTGAACTGGCCACTAAACTGGACTTTAACAAACATCTAAGAACCTGTCTCAAATCGAATGTGGCTGACATCTCTAATATGTCTAATACTCCTTATGGTGGGGCAATTACAGCTGGAATATTTTTAGATAACTTTATTGATAAAAAGAATAAAGACAAATGGGTGCATGTCGATATTGCTGGACCTGCATATGTAGAACATGTTTGGGGAGAAAACCCAATAGGGGGTTCAGGCGCTGGAGTACGTATGATGATTAAACTCCTCGAAACATTAGCAGAGAACTAAAATGAGTAAGTATCTCCACTTACTCTCTAAAAAGCAATTCAAAGCCATCTTTTTTATGGCTGTTATTGTGATTCTCTACAAAGCATTAACACCTTCATGTGGAGAAAAACCTTTATTCGATTTTCATCACGGAGACAAAGTACTTCATGCACTTGCCTTTTTTGTTCTCTCTTTTCTTTTAAATCGTTCTTCTTCTAGCATTGCAAGGCGTATTAGAAATATCTTTGCCTTACTTGCCTTTGGAATTCTTATCGAGATACTACAATCATTTACAGGTTATCGAGATGTTTCACTGGGTGATGTTTTGGCTGATTTATTAGGCATCTTATTGTTTCAAGCTACCTACTCTTTGTTAAAAATGTGGCAACTACAAAGACGCCAAAAAAAAGAGATTAAAAATCCTCTATAACCCCCACTTCACGAAACTTTCGTTAAAATCCCATCATTATTTACACATCAAGGAATATTATGGGATTAAGCATCGGACTTGTAGGATTACCCAACGTTGGTAAATCAACCACATTTAACGCCCTAACCAAAGCACAAAACGCAGAAAGTGCCAATTACCCTTTCTGTACCATCGAACCAAACAAAGCCGTGGTACCTGTACCAGACAGCCGTATTGACAAATTAGCTGAAATGGTTAAACCTGAAAAAGTACAATACTCTACTTTGGACTTCGTAGACATTGCTGGTCTTGTAAAAGGTGCGAGTAAAGGTGAAGGTTTAGGAAACAAATTTCTTTCTAACATTCGTGAAACAGAAGTTATTTTACATATTGTAAGATGTTTTGAAGACGAGAATATTGTTCACACAGAAGGTAGCATCGACCCTTTACGTGATGTGGAAATCATTGAGCAAGAGCTTCTTTTTGCTGACATGGATGCCCTTGAAAAGCGTATTTCTAACCTTGATAAAAAAGCACGTGGAAATGACAAAGTAGCCAAAGCACAACTTGTAGTGGCACAAGCACTCATGGAACATATTGCCGAAAACAATCCTGTTTCTACTTTTGAAGGCATTGACTCAGATGAATTCATTGCCATGAACAAAGAGTTACGTCTATTGACTTCTAAAGAAATTATGTATGGTGCAAATGTTGATGAAGATGGACTTGAAGAGGATAATGAATTTGTAAAAACTTTAAAAGAGTACGCAAACGAAAGAAACTCAGAAGTTATCAAACTTTGTTCTAAAATGGAAGAAGAGATGATAGACTTTGATGACGAAGAACGTGAAGAGATGTTAAATGACCTTGGTGTAAAAGAGAGTGGTTTACAACAAATCATCCACAGAGGTTTTGACAAACTTGGACTTCAGTCATACTTCACAGCTGGGGTTAAAGAAGTACGTGCTTGGACTATTCGCCAAAACACGACAGCCCCTAAAGCTGCTGCTGTAATTCACAATGACTTTGAAAAAGGTTTTATCCGTGCTGAGGTTATCTCTTATGACGACTTTGTAGAGTTTGGTGGAGAATCTGGTGCAAAAGAGGCTGGTAAAAACAGACTTGAAGGTAAAGAGTATATTGTTCAAGATGGTGACATTATGCACTTTAGATTTAATGTCTAAAAGCCTATAGGTTGGTACTTTACCAACCTTTTCCAATAATAATTTTCAATACCCAATTTAATTAACTATCTTTCTTCAATTTTATATTATAATTCCCTAAAAAACTTGGAGTCTCCACATGAAGTTAAAAGAAATCGTTTTATCCAAAACATTTCAATATTTTATTACCAGCCTAATTCTACTTAATGGTGTTCTTTTAGGACTTGCTACCTCACAAAACATTATGAATTCTTATGGAAACATCATTGAGGCATTAGACAAAATTATTATTGCTATTTTTACAATAGAGATACTCATGCGTATTATCGTGCATAAAATCAATTTCTTTAAAGACCCGTGGAGTCTGTTTGACTTCTTTGTTGTTGCCATTTCCTTAGTTCCTGCTAGTGGAAATCTCTCTATACTCCGTGTACTAAGAGTTCTAAGACTCTTTAGACTGCTTACCATTGTCCCACAAATGAAAACCATCATCGCTGCACTTTTAGAAGTGATCCCTGGTATTTTATCGGTTTCATTGGTATTGATGCTCTTCTTTTATGTTTTTGCCATTATGGCGACAGGTATGTTTGGCGATGCCTTTCCTCAATGGTTTGGTACTTTAGGTGAATCAACCTATACCCTCTTTCAAATTATGACTTTAGAGAGTTGGTCTATGGGAATTGCACGACCTGTTATGGAAGTCCACCCTTACGCATGGATTTTCTTTGTCATTTACATTCTAATTGTGACCTTTATTATGGTCAATCTTTTTATTGGTCTGATCGTTGATGCTATCTTTACCATTAAAGAGCATGATAAAGAAGAAACCCCTCAAGAAGTGCAACTGCATGAAGAGATTAAAGCCTTAAGAGGTGAAATTAGTGAATTAAAGACTTTGCTAAAAAAAGAGTAAAATAAATTGGAGGATTATAATAAATCCTCTTTTACTTATCTTCAAGAATCTTAGAAAATACTTTAGCCGTCAAAACCTCTATATCAGATGAATAAAAACCTTTATCATTAGAGAGTATCAAATCACACTCTTCTTTCTTAGCTAAACAATATTGAATCGTATCTTCCAAATCTTTATAATTCTTATCTTCTCTCATTAATTGACAGCTCTTTGTAACCTCAACATTTGAAAACGCAATAATTTTAGTAAACGTATTAATATTTTCAATAGCCGTTAAAGCACTCTTTTTATCTTTTCTAGCCAAAATATAATAGATGGTCGTAATTAAGTCACAAGAAGTATAAATGGAAATACCATTTTCTACCAAGTAATAAATAACAGCTAAACTATCTTCATAAGCATCTCTATTGCTATCATTCGTATCGATAAAAATATTAGCATCAATAAAAATATTTTTATACATCTTTATTTGCTTTTATACTCTGAACTGTTTCTTTATCAAAAAGACCTGTTCCACTACCAGTAAAGCTTTTTAAGGCTTCCAGTTTTTCTACTATGGCTATTTTTTGATACTCTTCTTCAATAAGATTTTTAATCACTTGTGTTTGCGTTAAATTACTCTCTTGGGCAAGTTTTTTTAAATGTTCAACAATTTCTTCATTTAATAAAAAGTTTTTTCTTATGGTCATAAAAGACTCCTTTATTTGTACATATAGTATCATACATATAATTAAATAAGTATTATATAGAAGAAGCACATTCCATCTCTCTGAGGTGTAGTGAGTAAGAATATGCTATAATATTTCCTATTAACTTCATAAAGAAGGATTAAAAATGTACGCTGTAGAATTTGAAACACGAACTATCAATGGAATGATACCTATACCCAAAGAGTATCAAGAGTTGGATGATAATCAATTTATCAAAGTTATTGTTCTTAGACAAAATAAAAAAGTCCCTAAGGAAAAAGAAGTTTCTCTACAGACTTTACAAGTCTCTTCTATGAGTAAAACATGGGAGAACAAAGAAGATGAGGCTTGGGATGAGTTATAAAAAAGGTGACATTGTATTGGTCAATCCCTTTTACAGACTTATCTAAAACTAAAAAGCGACCTGTGTTAATTATCAAAGATGAAAACAGATTAAATGATTTTGTTTGCTTTCAAATCACATCTAAGTCAACACAAGAGGAGCTATATCCTATTGATAATACTCATTTAAATTATGGAGAGCTAAAACTCACATCATTTGTCAAATATGATAAGTGTTTTACACTTAGTTCTGACATTGTTAATAAAAAATTAGCATCGGTAAACAATGAACTTTTGGAAGAACTGAAGAGGCTTTTTTCTTTGGAGGTTTTTTAAATACTCTCTCTTACTCCACGACAACAACAAGAAAAGATGCTAAAATAAGAGAAAAGTAAGAGAAGCAATGAAACATATAAAAGAAATAAAGTCAATATTAGAGGAATATTACCCATGGCATGAGGCAAGAGTGGA
>CACVAX010000008.1 GCA_902727935.1 uncultured Sulfurovum sp.
CAAATATTGTTACTTTATTTTATTTAGTCATTTGAATACTCTTTTCAAATACTCAAATAATTAAACAAAATAGCTCTGTCTTTAAAAAATAGCTTAGACTTCAGCTATTCTTTATAGGATGGTTTTAGTTAAAATGGAAGTTTACTATAATACTACTATGAAAAAAGATATAAGTATAAAAAGAGGGATATATAATCATCATTAGGCTTAATGCTTAAGATGCTTTTACGATAGATGAAGCATATCTTGCGTAAAATTAGACAAATAAAAAGGAGATTAAATGTTTAAACCACTCAATGTTTTTAATGAACGCTTACAACCTTGTTCAAGAAAGCCTATGACGGGATTTTATAGAGATGGTTCTTGTAATTCGGGACTGGATAATCAAGGCAGACATACAGTTTGTATTTTAGCAACAGATGAGTTTTTAGAATACTCTCGAAGAGTAGGAAACAACCTTTCAACACCCATGCCTCAATATGGCTTTGAAGGGGTAAAAGCAGGGGACAAATGGTGTTTAGCAACAGGTAATTTTTTAAGAGCAATAGAGCATGGAAAAGCACCTAAAGTTTTTTTGGAATCTACACATATTGCTATTTTGGAAGAGATAGACCTAGAAACACTTAAGGGTTATGCTGTTGAAGTATAATTTAAAATATTCACTTTTAAGTAATATATTATCTTTCTTTAATATATATTGAATCACAAAACCTAGAAAAGGTTTGAATTATTCTACTCATTCTATCATTAGAACGTAATTGAGAATAGGGTCGATTATCTTCATACCATAACAAATTAGGAACATCTTTTCTTAAATGTGTATCTGCTGCTTTATTTTTGTTGTTTTGCTCCATAACATAGTAAAGAGCAGGGTAGTAGGTATATTCTTCAAAAGTAGAAATAACAACATCATAACTTTCATAGTTTTCAAGTACTTTATCTATAGTATGTTTCGCTAACTCAATGTCTTTTTCAAGTTTTTTACGAAGTATTATGGCTTGACTATCGGTTATTGCATTCTTTTCATCTTTTATTTCTTTTTCAAGTTCTACACGTGACTTGTTTTTCCATATTTCATATTCAGCTGGTAAGGCTTTACGAACTTTAAATGGGTCAAATATCTCTTTTTTCTTGTGTTTCATAGAAAGGGTGTATTTAAAAGCAGGATAATCTGGATTGATAATTTTAGCATAGTCATAAAAATGATTCTTCTTTTCTATATTACTTTGAATGTTATCAGTACGCACAATGAGTTCTAGTTTTAAAATATCAGTCAGTTGGCTTTGTGACAATAAATAAAGACTTACGCCTTTATATTCAATAGCTCTAGCTGTTTTAAGTATTTGGGTTAATTTATTTTGTACTTCAGTATATAGCATAATTTTTATTTCCTTTTTTTCTTATATTTTTCACTTTTAAGTAATATATCATTTTTAAACTAAAAATAGAGCAAATAAACCCCAAAATATTCTACATCTACTTTTGATTAACATAATATTAATTCTATAAAAAATATATGCTTTCTTCTAGCACTAAAAAATCAGCTATAATTCTAAAAACTAATCTAAGGTCTCTTTATGTCCAAACACCCAACCCTACTACAACAATTTCGTTCTTTTTGTTACCAAAATAATGCTCTAAGCCTTGAAAAAGCACTGGACTATTTTGCTGTTTTTGGTGGTATGGGTTGGCGAGTTGATTTTAATAAATCTTTGGATGAACTTATTGTTAAAAAAATCTTAAATAATTATCGTTATATTCATGGTGATATAACTAAAATTACTCAAAGCAAAGAAATTCATCATAAAATTTTAACAGCATTAGCTCTTGGAGACCGACGTGAACATGCTGCTTTTAAGAAAGCCCAAGTTGATCGAATACAAGGTGAAAAATCTATTGATTTTCTTATAGCTAATGGTCTTCTAAAAATCGATAAATCGATTGAAAAACCTCTTAAAGACCATGAAAAAGTCTCTCCTAAACTTCTTTTTACTCAACCTTTTATGCGTTTTTGGTTTGCTATTATTTCTCCTAATTATAAAGGTATTAAAACTAATAATTATAGTGAATTTCATGAACGTTGGAATGAAATGAAATTAGAATTTACTAATCATATTTACCAACAGCTTTTTTTAGAATTAGTAAAAAAAACACATAATGAAAACTCTGATGATAGAATACTTCATATTGGCTCTTACTGGGACACGCAGGTAGAGATAGACCTTTTAGCTAAAACAAAAGCAGGTAAAATGATTGCTGGTACTTGTAGGTTTTCTAAGGCAAAAGCAAAAAAAAATGAAATCACTAAGTTAGAAGAAAAATGTTACCAAGCAAAGCTTGATGTTAACACTTATGTTATTTTCTCAAAAAATAAATTTTCAACTGAATTAAAAAAACAAAAAAGTGAAACTTTAAATCTTTTTTCTCTAAATAACTTTCGTCATCTACTCTTGGAACTTAGTGAAAAAGACTTACTTGTTCATACAAATAAGAAATATTAAAAAAGGTATAATAAAAATGTTAAATCCTAAAAGAATCTTAATAACCAATGATGATGGTTTTGACTCCCCTGCTCTATTAGCTCTTATAGATGCTCTTAAACCGTTGGCTGATATCATCATTGTCGCCCCTACCCTTGAAAAATCTGCCTGTGGTCACTCACTCACACTGACTAAACCCTTGCGTTTTGTAGAAATAGAACCAAACTTTTATAAATTAGATGATGGCACACCTACAGATTGTGTATTTTTAGCTTTACATAAAATCTATAATGAAAAAAATATGCCTGATCTTGTGGTTTCTGGTATAAATATCGGAGCAAATATGGGCGAAGACATTACCTATTCAGGAACAGCTTCAGGTGCTATGGAGGCTGTACTTCAAGGTGTTCCTGCCATTGCTATTTCACAAAATTTTTCTGATGACATGCGAGAAAAAAATGATTTTGACTATGCATTGGCAAAACAAAGTATACGTGTTTTAGTAGAAAAGATATTTAAAGGTTCTTTTCCCTTAGAGCCTCGTAAGTTTTTGAATGTAAATATTCCAGCTTTAAAACCTAGTGAATCCAAAGGCTTTAAAGTGACAAAAACAGGGAGTCGTGTCTATACAAATGATGCAGACTCACATATCAACCCAAGAGGGCAGGAATATTTTTGGATAGGACTGGTCAATCATGAGTGGCGTGAAACAAAAGGTCAAATGACAGATATCCAAGCTGTTAAAAATGGATATATCTCTTTAACTCCCATTCATCTCGATATGACCTCTCATAATGATATAGAAAGTTTAAAGAAATGGATTTAAATAAAAATGAACTGCGTTTTCAACGTTGTGAACTTCTTTTTGGAATAGAAGATTTTGCCAAAATAAGAAAAGCTAAAATACTCATACTTGGTGTTGGTGGGGTTGGTTCTTATGCTTTGGACTGCTTATACCGTTCAGGAGTTTCAGACATAAGCATTGTAGACTATGATACTTATGATGAAAGTAATCAAAACCGACAAATTGGTTCTGATGCTGTGGGTGAATATAAAGTAGAAGCATTGAAAAAGCTCTATCCTACTATAACTACGATTAATGAAAAAATGGATATTGCATGGGTAGAAAATTTTAATTTTGAACCTTATGACTTAGTACTTGATGCTTCTGACACCACTAAAGTTAAAATAGAAGTAGCTAAAAGGTGCTATAAAAAACTGATTATGTCTTTTGGTTCAGCCAAGCGTTATGATAGTTCCAAAATAGAAGTGGCTTCTATTTGGAAGAGTCATGGAGATGCATTAGGTAGAAAAATACGAAATGAATTAAAAAAAGCTAAATTTAACAGAAACTTTACCGTTGTTTTCTCTCCTGAAGAAGACAAATGCAAAGAAAAAGGTTCATGTGTAGCTGTGACTGGAGCAACTGGACTAACAGTTTGCTCTGAAGCCATTAAAAGAATTTTAAAAGACAATTAAATATTAATCAATCTTCTCTATTTTTCCTATTTTTTTCAATAAGTATGGAAAGTACAAAGCTTGTAAAGACAAAACCTAAGAATAAAAAGAATCCTACTTCCAAATGTGTTCCATTAAAAGTAACAATATTAACTGGGTCACCCTGTGTTTCAAGTTTTCTAAGTTCACTTTCCACTACTCCATCTAGCCCTAAATATGCCATAAACATTGACACTACCATGACATCAGCCATAGACCATTTGGTTGAATAAAGTGCAAAAAAACGTGTCACTATATTATTGCCCACTCTACCTAAAGAATAAAAATATAGCATACTTGCCATCAACTTTAATAATGGAAAAATAATAGAAAACATTACCAATAACACACCTACAAATATCATTTTAGCTTCAGCAGATTCTAAAAGTAGTATAAGTAAATCGAAAATACTTTTAGACTGAAAAAATAAAATTTGATTTTCAAAAATAATAGGCTGTTCAAGTACTATGAAATAAAGTTTAGTAATCTTTGCTTCTATATCCAACATGGGCATCATAACGCCTGTAACAAGTAAACTTAAAGTAGTTGTGGCTAGGCTAAACAATGAGAGAGAATTTAGTACGCCTTGTAATATAACCAATAAAATAATAGCAGCTGCAATCAATAATATCTTTAGCATATGTGCATTCATCTTATTAGAATGATCTTGTATTTTTTGATCTAAAAGATTTGGTGAACTATATTTATCAAGTAATACATTATATTTTGACATATCAGTGGTAATTTTAAAAGTGCTTTTCATAAATTCTTTGAGTTTTTCTCTTAAGACTTTTTTTGCTCTTCTTTGATTTTCTGGTTTTTCTATTTCAACCATAACAGCCGATGTAAACTCTGGTACACGTTTATGTAAATCTTGAAAATCTATAATTGAATCGGTTATTATTTGTTTTGTTGACCCCATAATGTTGTTAATAAAGCCATCTTCACCCTTGTTTCTCTCTTTAACAATGCGTTCTGTTTCAACGATAAGCGTATCAATGATGGTGTTAACATAACCTTCTATTTCATCTCTATTGTCCAAGTTGAGTGCAAAATTATCTATTTTATCTTCTATAACTTCTGTAATTTTACTTGTCCATGCATCAGAATTAAACATTCCATATTTTACAGAGTGAAGTTCAGCATAGTCATTTTTATAATTTTTAGATTCATTCCCAAACTTTATGAGTTCTATGGAAAAATGGATAAGTACAAATACTAAAAGTACCGAAATAATGGCTAACATACTTTGAACAATTTTCATAAATAATACTCCCAAAATTTAATGAAATAAAATAGTTGGGATAAAAATATCCCAAGCTAATATAATAAGAAAGCTTATCCTTTTTTAACAATCTCTTCAATAACCCCAACAATAGAAGGGTCTTCAAGTGTCGAAGTATCTTGTGTAATGGCTTCACCTTTAACAATGGAACGTAAAATTCTTCTCATAATCTTTCCTGAACGTGTTTTAGGCACATCAGGCACAAAAGCAATCGCATCACAAAGAGCAATAGCACCAATCTCTTTTTTAATTACTTTGTTAATCTCAATTTTAAGTTCTTCACTTGCATCATTTTGATTTTTCAAAACAATATACGCAAAAATACCCTCACCTTTAATCTCATGAGGTTTTCCAACAACAGCAACAGCAGCAACGGTGTCATGCTTTTTAATCGCAGCTTCAACTTCAGCCGTTCCCATTCTATGACCTGAAACATTAATAACATCATCCGTTCTACCTGTAATGGTAATGTAGCCATCTTCAGCAATCATTGCACCGTCACCTGTAAAGTAAACTGCTTCACCCTCTTTTTTACAATCTCCAAAATATGACTTTTTGAATCTATCGGGGTCATTCCAAATAGTTCTGATCATTGATGGCCAAGGTTTAGTAATACACATGAAACCTTTTTCACCTACAGGTGTTGGTGTTCCATCTTCCTCAATAACTTCAGCAATAATTCCTGGAAGTGCAAAGGTAGCACACGCAGGTTTAATTGGTGTCGCTCCTGGTAATGGAGAAATCATATGTCCACCTGTTTCTGTTTGCCAGTAGGTATCGACAATAGCACATTTAGAGTTACCGACTACTTCATAATACCATTTCCATGCAGGTGGATCAATTGGTTCACCAACTGTTCCAAGAACTCTTAGTTTAGATAAATCATATTTTGATGGCTCATCTTCACCTGTTTTATGCAGTAGTCTAATGGCTGTAGGTGCTGTATAAAATTGCGTAATGTTATGGTCTTGAACCATTCTCCACGCACGTCCAGCATTTGGATAGGTAGGAACACCCTCAAACATAACCGTTGTTCCCCCAGCTGCAAGAGGTCCATAAACAATATAGGTATGTCCTGTAATCCAACCAATGTCTGCTGTACACCAATAAACATCATTTTGACGTAAATCAAAGACCCATTCCATGGTCATTTGAGCCCAAAGAATATAACCAGCTGTTGAATGTTGTACCCCTTTTGGTTTTCCTGTTGATCCTGATGTATAGAGTAAAAAAAGTGGATCTTCTGATTCCATTGGTTCAAATGGACACTCTGCTACCTCATCATTAATAAGTGTATTATATTCATGGTCACGACCTTCTACCCAAGTTATCTCTTCATTGTTTCTTTTGACAACCAAAACAGCTTCAATGCTCTCTCCTCCTTGACTTAAAGCTTCATCAACAACATTCTTAAGCATGTATGGCTTACCTTTTCTATAAGCACCATCAGCTGTAATAACTACTTTAGCAGTAGCATCTTCAATTCTATCCTTTAAAGCCTCTGCTGAAAACCCACCAAAGACAATAGAATGAATTGCTCCAATACGAGTACATGCCAACATAGCATATGCTGCTTCTGGAATCATCGGCATATAAAGAATAACTCTGTCCCCTTTTTTTACACCAAACTTATTTTTAAGTAAATTTGCCATTTTATTAGTGCGTTCTGAAAGCTGTGCATAGGTAATATGTTCAACATCTCCCCTATCCCCTTCAAAAATAATGGCATTTTGTTCTGCCTTATCAGCTAAATGTCTATCAATACACTGGTTCGATACATTTAACTTACCATTTGAAAACCATTTATAAAAAGGTGCATTAGATTCGTCTAGTACTGTATCATAAGGTTCTATCCAATCAATCTTTTCATCAGCAAAGCCTTTCCAGTACCCTTCATAGTCTTCTATCGCTCTGTTTTGTAATTCCCAATAGGCTTCCATAGAGTTAATGGCTGCATCTTTAGCAAATTCTGGATTTGGATTAAATACTTGTTCTGACATCTTTCTTTCCTTAATTTTTATTTTAAATTCATGGAAAATAGTTTAACATAAAAAAGGCTAAATTTAAAAAAGAGTCCACATTAATAGAGTCCATAGTATCGGTTAATCCCTTTTGCTACACCTTCCATTAAATTTATTTGATAATTAGAATTTTTTAACTTCTTTACTTCGGTCTTATTAGTTAGGTAACCTGTCTCGACCAAAACAGATGGAATCTTAGTAGAAACTAATACCCAAAAGTCTTTACGCTTTATTCCTTTATCATGTATAGTATATTGCTTGCTTACATGACTTAATACATTCCTATGTATTGCTCTGGCTAATTTCCCTGATTCTCTAAGCTTCCACCTACCTACCATCTTCCTATAGGCACTTTTAGAATAAACTTTCTTTCCACGATAAACAACTCTTTTCTTTCTAATCCGTTTAGAGTTCTTTAAACTAAGATAAAATACCTCTAAACCTTCATAGCGTACACCCTTTGTCTTTTTTCTAGGTGCTGCATTGGCATGGATAGAAACAAAAATAGAACCCTTGCGATTATAAACATAATCTGTACGTTGCTTTAAATTCATAAACTTGTCTCTGCTTCTTGTAAGTAATACCTTATAACCCATTTTTTGCAATATATTTTTCAATTTTAGGGTCATGCTTAAAGTTAAATCTTTTTCACGTACAAACTTACTCGATGCACCAACATCTCTTCCCCCATGTCCTGCATCTAAGATAATTGTATGATATTTTCTTTTAGCGTTATATCCATAAGCTAAATCTACTCTTGACTTTTTTTTATTTTTAGTTACTTTACTAAATGGTAAAAAAAGTGTTAACTTTCGTCCAGTAACTTTAAAGTCTCCTCGCATATAAGCTGTAGCTTCTATGACAACACGTAATATTCTTTTATTGTATTGAGCCATTCTAAAAGCTTGAACCCCTTTAGCTTTATAATGAGCAATATTTTTTGTATTGGGTAAAGCAGCATTTTCAATATCATACACATGCTTAACCATACCATTACCCTTAATTGTGAAATGCTTTACTGTACCAAGAGGGTATTTAAATACCAAGTTTAATGATTTAAAAGAAAGAGCTGTATCACGCAAATAATTGTCTGTCTTAGCAAAAATATTAGAAGCAGTCATCATAAGTAAAATACTTAGAAGAAATATTTTTTTTGAAATAAGAAAATCCTTTAACTATTGCAATGTTTTAATAAATATAAATACTTTAAATTAAAAAATAATTTAAAGTATTTGCTTTATTTTTAAGAAAACAGTTTCTGTTTTTTATTTATCTTATTTCCTATCTCTTATTAAAATATTAAGAAAAATTATTAAGATATTAATATAAAATGTACTAATTAACTTAAAGGATACAATTATGTCAATAATACCTAAAAACATTTTTAATTTAAGTAGTAAAACTGATTATATCACTGCTTCCCAACTTGCAAAATTCTTTTCTATTGAAGCCAGACAACTGAATCAAATACTAACCAACATGAAATGGATAGAAAAAGAACACTACATTTGGTGGGTAGCCACAGATCTTGGAAAACAAAATGGAGCAATAGAACATACTGACCTAAAAAATAGAGTCCGTTATGTCTATTGGCACAAAAGTGTCATGCAAAATGAGCAACTTCTTGCTACAATTAAAAATACTATACGCTCCTATATTGAAAACAATCTTTATGAAGAGTTTATTAAAGAACAATTCCTAAGCCAAGGTTACACTGTTTGGCATCATGCTAAAGGTAAAACGCAACAAGACAAAAATAAAAACATTACTTTGGTCGCTAAAAAAAATAAAAAGATTCTACTTATTCATTGTCGTGATAATCAACTTGATATCTCTGTAGAAGAGTTACAAAGTTTTCAACAACAACGAGACAATTTCAAAATAGACAACCCTGTTTTCGAAAATTATAATTTAAGTCTTCACTACAGCATGTCAGGATTTTTTTTAACTGAAGATGCTTATGAATATGTAGAAGAAAACCATGGAGACATTACCTATGAAGTGCTTAAAGGAAATTCTGATAACAATTGGATGGATTCCTTACTACTCAAAGAAAAATTAATTTAGTCATAAAAGCTTAATATCTTTTTATCAACCCCTTTAACTAAAGCATCATTAGGATTGTCATAATTAATATTACTTAATAAAAAACGAATCAAATTTAATCTGGCTCGTTTTTTGTCATTGGCATCAAGCATACACCATGGTGTATAATAGGTGCCTGATTTTTCAAACATCTTATCTCTAAGTTCGACATACTTATCATATTTCTGATGTGATTTATAATCCAATTCAGAAAGTTTCCAAGACTTCAAAGGATTCTCTTCTCGGTCTTTAATACGTTGTGCTTGTGTTTCATGTGAGATATTCAAATAAAATTTAAATATCATCACCCCATCATCTACCAACATTTTTTCAACTTCTGTTACTTGTTGGTAAAAAAGTTCATGCTCTTCTTGGGTACAAAAACCAAATACTTGTTCTATCCCTGCTCTATTGTACCATGACCTATCAAAACAAACAATCTCTCCAGCATTGGGTATCTGTTTTAAATGACGTTGAAAATACCACTGCCCAATCTCTTTGGAATTAGGTTTAGAAAGAGCCACCGAACGGGCTTCACGAGGATTCCAAAAAGCATTTAGTGCTTTTATGGATGAAGATTTGCCTCCTGTGTCCATTCCTTCAAAAATAATAAGTAAACGTTTGTCATTATCTATGACCCATTTTTGAAGTTTCACCAATTCTAAATGAAGTTTGTCTAACTCTTCATGATAAAATTTTGTTTTTATTTTTCCATTACTTTTAAAAACTTTTTTAGCTTTTTTTTGATGTTCTGCCAATGCTTTTGTGTAGGTTACTTTCATCATTTATTCCTTAACTTAACTCTTTAGGTATCTCTTTGCTGGTTTTTGCACCCATCTCTTTGAGTTGCTCTACTTGTCTTACAATATTACCTTTACCGTGACTCAAACGTTTTTTGGCTGATTCAAAAGAACCCTGTAGTGTATCAAATTGTCGAGATAGTTTAACCATATCATCTGAAAAACTTACAAACTTATCATACAAAGCTCCTGCACGGTTAGCTATCTCTTTGGCATTTTGAGTTTGTTTTTCATATTTCCAGACATTTTCAATGGCACGTAACCCAATCAGTAAAGTGGTGGGACCAACTAAAAGAATCTGTTTTTTAAAAGCATTGTCATAAAGTGAGGGGTCATGCTCTAACGCTGTAGCCAATGCACCTTCAATGGGCACAAACATAAAAATAAAGTCTAAAGTATTAATACCAAGTAATTTGTCATAATTTTTTTCAGATAAAGAACGGATATGGTTACGTATGGCTTGAATATGCTCTTTGAGATAGATTTCTTTTTTTGCTACATTACTTGTATTAATATACCTCTCATAAGCAAGTAAAGATGTTTTAGCATCAATGATTAAATCACGGTTATCAGGAAGATGCACCAAAACATCTGGACGATAATTTTTGCCTTCGTCATTGCGTAAAGGAACTTCACGTGTATATTCTACTCCTTTACGTAAACCAGAAGACTCTAAAACCTTTTCCAAAATCATTTCACCCCAAACACCTTGTTGCTTTTTTTCACCTTTAAGGGCATTGGTAAGGTTGATGGCATCTTGACTAATTTGCTGATTTAGTTCTTTAAGTGACATAATCTCTTGCTTTAACATGGCTCTATCTTTTGATTCATCTGTATATAAAGTATTGATTTGCTTTTTAAATTCAGATATTTGACTCTCCATAGGCTTAATGAGTGAGGATAAGTTTTCTTGACTTAATTTAGAAAACTCTTTGGAATTTCCTTCAAATACTTTGGCTGCTAATTGGGCAAACTCTTCTTTTATTTCACCTCGATGCTCTTGTAGCATTCGCATCTTTTCAGTATTTTGCTTTTGTTGCTCCATAACTTTTATTTCTGTTTCACGTACTTTGAGATGTAAGTTATTGTTTAAGTCCACTAAGTCTTCATTGCGTTTAATTAGAATCTTTTCATTTTCTTCTTGTTTCATAAAATTTTGTTCAAGCAGTTCATAATGTACACTTAATTGCTCTAAGGCTGATGATTTTTCATGAAGGGACTTCATGTGTTCTTGTCCTTCATACACCATACGATCTTTAAGTCCTTCCACTCTGGATTCATAGTCTTTGATTTTATCTTTACTTTCAGAAAAATATTCAAGTTCTTTTTCTAAACCCATATTTTTAGAACGTTCTTCTTGAAAAGCTTCATAAAATTCACTCATACGCTCTTCTTTTGCATTGTCCACAGCTTTAGCTTGTTCTAAAATTGCCTCTAATTTAGAAATACGCGACATAAAAACCACAATAATTGTAGAGATTAAAATGGTAATTAATAAAAAAAGTCCAAGACCAATATAAAAAGAGTTTTCTGAAGGTACACCTGTAAATAAACTGTCCAAAATCAACCTTTAATAATATCATACATATTAGGTATTTTACACTCTAAGACACTATCATCTATATTGCTATTGTAATGCATGTTTTTAAATACTATTTTAACAGTGTTATCTAAACTGTCCACATACATAATTTGTTGAAGTTGTGTTTTTTTATCTAAAGTAATAAGATATTCAATCTCTTTATACCTTGCTGTGTAATCTGTAGATGAAATTTTTTGAGCTATTTTTAAAATCTCATCCAAATTAATACCATCATCAATTAAATAATTAGAAACTTGTTCTAAATCATGGTCAACGACAATTAATTGGGTGCTATCGGTACAAACTTCTTTTTGTGTGGGTGCTGTGTATGTCCATTTAAAAACACTTCTACTATAGCTAGTAGCCTCACCTAAGTCATTGGTAAATGTTTGTTCTAGGTTTTTAAAAAATAGAGTACCTTCATAGTTAATCACCTTTCCTTTGTCATTTTGAATACTTTGCTGAAAGTTGGTTTGAAAGTTTTGGGGTAAAGTAATATTGGCAGACAGAGTCAAACCCAATGCCAAAAGTGATAATAATAATTTCATTTATTCGATCCTTATAAGTAGTAAAAATATAGCAAAAGCACACTTCATGTGTGATTATGTTCTTAGTATTTTTACTAAAAATTGTGGACTTATTTGTTGAGTTCTTCTTTTCCTCGTTGTTCCACCATCTTAATGCTCTCTAAGGCATTTTCTAAAATCTGTTTGGTGGTCTTCAAAGGCTGTACTCTTAAGTTGGTTTGTTTACGGTCAAACGATTCATCCATAAGGACACTCATCACCTCTTTTTCAAGTTCGGTATAAATCTCTTGTAATTTACTCTCTATAAATTCTACATTCATATTTTCTTACCTTTTATTTTATTTATTTTTAGGTCTAAAAATTGTGATTACCTCTTCATTGGCTTCCATAAATCCACCACCAATAAGGTCAATACAATAAGGTACAGCAGGAAAAACAGCATCTAAACATTCACGAATAGATTTTGGTTTACCAGGCAAGTTGATAATGAGTGAACCGTCACAGATACCTGCTGTTTGTCGTGACAAAATGGCTGTAGGCACAAATTGTAAACTTACAGAACGCATCTGTTCACCAAAACCAGGTAGTAGTTTTTGACACACATTTTCAGTGGCTTCTGTTGTAACATCTCTAGGAGCTGGACCTGTTCCTCCTGTGGTAACAATAAGATCACAGTTATAATCTCGAGAGAGTTGAATGAGGGTTGTCTCAATGATTCCTTGTTCATCAGGAATACAACGGTATTCGTACTCACATTCGTTTAACAAATATGCTTTCATGGTATCCATAATGGCTACACCTGAAATATCTTCATAAATTCCTTGACTGGCTCTATCACTTGTGGTGACTACCCCAATTTTTATTTTATCCATCTTTTTTCCTCATTTAATCTATTGGGCGAATTATAATATATTGAACCTAATAGCCAATAGCTAAACAACACTTACACATATTTTTGATAAAATAATCAGAATTTTAATACTAGGTTATAATAATAATGTTAAAGATGATATTTGGTTCAAAGAATGACAAGGTCGTAAAAGGTTATTTAAAAAGAGCACAAAAAATTAATAAATTAGAAGATGAATATAAACAACTTAGTGATGATGAACTAAAAAATGCATTTCAAGTACTAAGAACAGCTGTATTAGCTAATGAAAAAACTTTAGATGATGTTCTCAATGAATCTTTTGCGATTACAAGGGAAGCGAGTACTCGTGTATTGGGTATGCGTCACCATGATGTTCAACTGGTAGGAGGAATGGTATTACACAATAATTCCATTGCAGAAATGAAAACAGGTGAAGGTAAAACACTTGTGGCAACCCTTGCTGTTGTTTTGAATGCCATGTTAGGTAAAGGGGTACATATTGTTACGGTCAATGACTATCTGGCTTCAAGAGACTCCCAAGAGATGGGTTTACTCTACAATTTTTTAGGTTATACCGTTGGATGCCTTACCGATGAAATCTATGATGAGCAAGTCAAAAAAGCCCAATATGATTGTGACATTACCTATGGCACAAACAATGAGTATGGTTTTGACTATTTACGTGACAACATGAAAACAAGAGCTCAAGAGAAAGTACAACGTGAACACTATTATGCAATTGTGGATGAGGTTGATTCTATCTTAATTGATGAAGCAAGAACTCCTCTTATTATCTCGGGTCCTGTTCAGCGTGACACTGTTCATTATGCTAAAGCTAATGAAATTGCCTTGCAAATGATTAAAGGTGAAAAAGTAGAAACCAAAGCTGGTGAACCTGAACAAACCACAGGCGACTTTTATGTCGATGAGAAAAACAAACAAGTGGTTATGACTGAAGATGGACTTCAAAAAGCACAAGACCTTTTTGAAGTCGAAAACCTCTATTCGCTTGAAAATGCTTCTCTTTCTCATCACCTTGACCAAGCCATGAAAGCACAGTATCTTTTTGTAGAAGACATTGATTATGTTTCTCGTAATGGTGAAATTGTCATTGTAGATGAATTTACAGGGCGTTTAAGTGAAGGTCGTCGTTTTTCAGAAGGATTGCACCAAGCCATCGAAGCGAAAGAAGGGGTTGATGTCAAAGATGAGTCTCAAACTTTAGCTGAAATTACTTATCAAAACTACTTTAGAGGCTATGAAAAACTCGCAGGTATGACAGGTACAGCCCAAACAGAAGCAACAGAATTTGCTGAAATTTACAGCTTAGAAGTACTTTCCATTCCTACCAACTTACCCATTGCTAGAAAAGATTTTAATGACCTTATTTATAACACGGAAAAAGAAAAACTTGATGCCGTGGCTAAAAAAGTTCAAGAATTACATACTTCTGGACAACCTGTACTTATTGGTACAGCATCTATTGAAAAATCAGAACTTGTTCACCAAAGATTAAAAGCTGCTAAAATTCCACATAACACCCTCAATGCTAAAAATCATGAAAATGAGGCACAGATTATTATGGAAGCTGGTAGAAAAGGAGCTGTAACGGTTGCTACGAACATGGCTGGACGTGGGGTCGATATTAAAGTAACTGATGAAATTAAAACACTTGGTGGGCTTTATATCTTAGGTACAGAGAGACATGAAAGTCGACGTATTGACAATCAATTACGTGGACGAAGTGGACGACAAGGAGATGCTGGTGCATCACAATTTTACCTTTCACTCGATGATAATCTACTAAGAATTTTTGGTGGGGATAAAATCCGTAATATTATGAATAAATTGGGTGTTGAAGAAGGTGAATACATTGATTCAAAAATTGTAACACGTTCGGTAGAAAAAGCACAAACTAAAGTAGAAAACATGCACTATGAATCACGTAAGCATGTCTTAGAGTATGATGATATTGCCAGTGAGCAACGAAAAGCTATTTATAAGTTTAGAAATAATCTTTTAGATGTGAACTATGACATAGATTCTAAAATCAAAGAGAACCGTTTGGAATATGTTGACCATGTTCTTGTGGAATCTGAAATTTATAATGGTGGAGCAGAAGAAGACTTTAACCTTGAAAAACTCATCAATATTTTACGTGAAGAAGTCAACATTGAACTTGAACGTAGCACTTTAGAAGGAAAAGATTATGATGACCTTCATGATTTACTTTTAGAAGTACTTAGCGATACTTACGAAGCTAAAATGTCTCCTCTTAATGATGAACAACGCTCTGAAGTACAAAGAATTCTTTACCTTCAAGTACTTGATCCACAATGGAGAGACCATCTTTATGAGATGGATGTTATGAAAACAGGAATTGGACTTAGAGGCTATAACCAAAAAGACCCATTAACAGAATATAAAAAAGATTCATACAACCTCTTTATGGGATTGGTAGAGCGTATTAAATATGAAGCTATTAAAGTTCTTCAAGTGGTGCAATTTAATTTTGAAGACCCAGCTGAAGAACAGGCTAAACTAGAAGCAATGAAGGATGAATTAGAAGCCGACTTAGCCAATGCAAAAACAAATGAAGAAACAGATAACACTGCTGTAGCCGAACAAACTTTTGAAAAAAAACCAAAAAGAAATGAACCTTGTCCTTGTGGTTCAGGTAAAAAATATAAGCAATGTTGTGGGGTAAGTGGTCCTAAAAAAGGGTTGCTTGCTTAAGCACAAAGGAAAACAGAAATAATGGCTAGCAATAAAAACAATGTTTTTGTAAATAAGATAATTAAACACTATCTAAAATATGATAAAGATAATCCTTTTATCTTTATCTCTTCAATTCTTTCTCTTTTAAGTGTTGCAGCTGGTGTAATGGTACTCATGTTAGCCATGGGCATTATGAATGGAACTCAAAAAGAATTTAAAAAACGTCTTTTTGTTATGAACTATCCACTCACACTGATTCCCATTGGTTACCAGAATGTAAATGATGAACTCATTAGCCAACTCTCAAAAAAATTTCCAGAATTTATTTTTTCGCCCTATTACATTACCCATGTAGCCAGTAAAAGTGGTTATGGAGGTAGTGCTTCTCAACTTTATGGTGTGAACTTTGAACAAGAAGCAAAAATAAATGAAGTTTTTAAAAAAGCACTGGAAAATTCTATTTCAAGTCCAAGTAAATATAAACTTGTACTTGGAGAAACTGTTTTAGAAGAGTCCAGTCTGAAGCATGGCGAAAAACTTACCTTACTTTTTTTAAAAGGTGAAACCATTGGCTTTGGGACAATGCCAACACAAAAGCGTTTTATTATAGATGCAACTTTTAGTTCAGGTCTTAAAAATTATGACAAAGTACTCATGTATACCACTCATGAAGCTTTTCAAAAAGTTTTAAAACGTGAATCACATATTTATGATGGTATTCACATTTATTCTGCTAATGCAATGAATGATATTGAACGACTCAATAATTATCTTAAAAGCATTAATAAATATGAGGGCGTACGTGTTCAAGGTTGGTGGGAACAAAATGCTTCTTTCTTTGCAGCTATGGAAATGGAAAAGAAAGCACTTTTTTTAGTATTACTACTCATTATTTTAGTGGCAGCATTAAATATTATTTCGTCCTTACTGATGACGGTTATGAGCCGTAGAACAGAAATTGCCTTTATGAAAACCTTAGGAGCTACCAGCAATGAGATAAGAAGTATCTTTTTTAAACTTGGAGCTATTATTGGTTTTGTGGGTATTTTTGTGGGAACATTTTTAGGATTGATTGGTATGTGGATTTTAACAACCTTCCCTATTATTCAACTTTCAGAAGATGTTTATGGTTTTACAAAATTGCCTGTTGATTTAACGCTACTTGATTTTGTGCTTATTATTTTAGGAGCTATTGTGATTGTCATGACTTCTTCAATATATCCTGCCAAGAAAGCCTCATCAACAGACCCCTTAAAAGTTCTTAGAAATGAATAATAAATTATTTTGAGAAATATTAACTATACTTCTCAAAAATATTTTCTTCAGCCATATTAATTTTGGTTTCCATAATATTCAATTTTTTAATCAAAGTATCTGAAATTTTTTCCAAAGATTTCAGATACACATGCGCCCTATTTCTTTCATCTTCCGAAACTTTTTTACCTTGGTTTAGTAGTTTTGAAAAAAAATTAAGATTAGATACATCAAAATAAATTCTAAAAATATTAAAATACTCTTCATGTAGATGATTGTGTAAATCTTCCAACTCTTTAACTGATTTATCATTAAAGATAGCCAACAGTATTTGACCATCAGAGTAGAACCATTGCCCAAATGCACAAGCATCAGGAGTCAAAGGTATGTCTTCTTCTTTAATTGCTAAACCATTCACTAAAGACTTTGCACGTTGTACCCATTGTACATGTGCCAAACGTGCTAAACGTATCTTATGGATTATTTCATTCTTTTTCAATTTAAAACCTTAAGTAAATATTAATATATTTTACTTTAATTTTTATTAATATTTAGTTAATAATATTTTAAGTTTTTTATAAAATTAATACCATCTTCTTTGCTTAATACTCTCCCTTCAACTTGTTCATTGTAAATAAGAGCCAGTAAATCTTTAAATTTCTTAGAAGGTGCATAGCCCAAATCAATTAAGTCACGCCCTTGTAATAAAGGGGTAATAGGTGTATTATAAACATCCAAACTTCTTGCTTTTTCTAATAACCAATCACCAGCTTCATAAATACCTTTTAAAGAGGCTTCGGTTGTTCTTCCTAAAAAGTCAGCTCTAGCAACGGTTACCAACTCTTCGATGTTTACCTTATTTGCCAATCTTCTAATGGTTGAATCTTTGGCTTTTCCTCTAAAATAAATAGACGGAGCTAAATGATGCTCTACTAAAGGAAGTAAAGATTCGATAAAGTCATGCTCATCCATTAATCGATACATCAATCTTTCAGTAGGTTCAATTCCAGCCAATTCATGACCAAGGGCAGAAATTTTTTCAGATGTTATTTGTGTATGAGTTGCTTTTCCTAAGTCATGAGAGAGAATAGCAAACATCATTTTTAAATCTTTTTTTTCATCTCCTATTAATAAAGTTACCATTTTATCAAGGCACATCAAAGTATGTGTCCACACATCCCCTTCTGGATGCCAAATAGGACTTTGAGGAACATCAATAAGTGCATATAGTTCTGGATAATATTTTTTAATAATACCTAATTTTCGCATTAGTTCAAAACCCATAGAAGGTTTTTTAGCCTTTAATAACAGTTTTGTAAACTCGGCATAAACACGCTCTTTGGGTAATTCATCTAAGATACCTTGATGAACCATATTTTTACAAAGTTCGAAAGTCTGTATGTCTAAAGTATATTGAAACCTAGCACAAAATTGTATAGCCCTATAAACACGTAAAGGATCTTCCACAAATGTTTGCGTATTAATATGTCTTAACACTTTGTTTTTCATATCTATTTTAGCTCCAAATGGATCTAAAAATATTTGTTCTTGAACATCATAAGCCATTGCATTTACAGTAAAATCACGACGTAAGGCTGCTATTTCAAAACTTAAAGTCCCATTACAAGCAATATCAAAGCCTTTATGCCCTAAAGCTATTTTTTGTTCGGTTCTTGGAAAAGAAAAGTCATACTCTTCTCCTTCATAAACAAATTTAAGTACCCCAAAACTTTTACCTACTAAATTGACCGAACCATGTTTTGATAATATTATTTCTAACTCATCTAAAGTCTTTAATCCATATACTTCTACATCATAATCTTTAATAGGAAGCTCTAAAAAATGGTCACGTACTGAACCTCCAACCACTAAGGCTTTTGCATTATATTTTAACAATTCATCTGAAATTATTTTAATAATAGATGGCAGTTTCATAAGTTTTTAACCTTTAGAAGATTCATCAAATGCCACACCTTCACGAATGCCATCATCAATAACCATCGACTCTTTAAAACCTGATATCTTATAGATTTCATCATAAATCAATACACCCGAGGCAATCAAGTCATCACGACCAACCCCTACAGCTTTTACTTTTTCTTCTTTATTCATTGCCATTAATATTTTTAGATTATCAGCTAAATCTTTAACTGTGAGTACTGTACCGTGAATTTTTTTGGGATCATAAGTAGCATAATTCATGCCCTTTTTCATGGCTGCAATGGTGGTAGGTGTTCCTGCTGTTGCAATAAACAGTTCCACTTCTCCATAAGTTCTTAGTACTTCATCATAATACTCTTTCATTGTTTGCATCACCAAGGGAATGGCTTTAGCAATTTCATCTAAACTCTGATACTTTTGCGTTAGGGTTACAATGCCTACTTGAAAACTTTTTGAAACATATTTATCTTCACCATAATAAAAAAGCATCTCGGTAGAACCACCTCCAATATCAACCAACATAAAATTTTTAGGGGTTTTGCCCAAATGTTCTAAACGATTTTGGGCTGCTTTGAGTGCATACTTGGCTTCTTCCACACCATCAATGACTTCAAATTCTATGCCTGTTTGCTTTGCAATGCTTTTTAAAATTTCTAAACCATTTTTTGCTTGACGAATGGCTTCTGTCGTTACAGCTTTGACCCTGGAATCACTAAAATCTAAAACTTCTTTGGCTTCATTAAGTGCTACCACCACTCTATTTAAGGCATCATCATTTATGCTACCTGTTTGTGCTAGACCATCAGCTGTTTTAACTGTTTTATGAAAAGTTCCTAAACTCTCTTTGCTTTTCATATCCATTTTCAAAAGTCTTAAACTGTTTGAACCTAAATCAATGGCAATAATATTTTTCATTCCACTCCCTACTCTAAATCTTAGATGAATTATATCTTTTCTATTTGGATATAATACTTTTTTAAAAAATCAATGGACATAACGCAATGGAAACAAATTACGGTATTGATATTTGGGCAGATGAAAACTTTATTATTAAAGAAAACACGGTAAATATTAATCATAAAAATCAACCTTCGCTTCTTGAGATTACAAAAGTACTTAGAGAACAAGGTTATAGAGGACCAATGCTACTTCGTTTTCCTCATCTTATTAAAAAACAAATCTCTACCCTTTATACCCAATTTAATAGAGCAAAAAAAGAGTTTAATTATCAAGGTAATTTTCAAGCTGTTTTTCCTCTCAAAGTTAATCAATATCCTAATTTTGTGAATTCACTCATGGAAGTATCTAAAGAATACAACTATGGACTAGAAGCTGGTTCAAAAGCTGAACTGATTATCGCCATGACACATACCCCACTTTCTGCACCCATTACAGTTAATGGATTTAAAGACAAAGAGATGATTTCTCTTTGTTTTATTGCTAGAGCCATGGGGCATGATATTACCATTACCATTGAAGGTTTAGGAGAACTTGAAACCATTATTCAAGTGAATACTGAGTTTAATCAAGAAGAAAAAAAAGCGATTACTCCTAAAATTGGGGTACGTATTCGTTTACACAGTTCAGGCATAGGTATTTGGGCAAAAAGTGGAGGCTATTCTTCTAAGTTTGGTCTCACTTCCACGGAACTACTTGAAGCTTATGACCTTATGGCTAAATATGATTTATTAGCACAATTATGGATGGTACATTTTCATATTGGTTCACAAATGTCTGAAATAAATCCTCTTAAAAAGGCTTTACGTGAAGCAGGTAATATTTATGCTGATTTAAAAAACCGTGGAGCATATGCCCTTTCTGCCATTAACATTGGTGGTGGTTTGGCTGTGGAATATGGTCAATATCCTCATAAGAAAGAGATAAACTACACACTAAGTGAGTTTGCCAATGATGTGGTTTTTTTGATTAAAGAAATTTCTAAAAATAAAAATATCGATGAACCTGATATCTTTACAGAGTCGGGTCGCTTTATTGCTGCTTCACATGCTGTGCTTATTGCACCTGTACTAGAACTTTTTTCACAAGATTATCAAGAAAAATCTTTACGTATTAAAGAGCAAAATCCCCCTCTTATTACAGAACTTAATGCCTTATGGAAAGACTTAAACCGTTGGAATGCGAGAGAGTATTTACATGATGCCTTAGACCATATGGAAAGCTTGTTAACTCTTTTTGATTTAGGTTACATAGACTTAGAAGATCGTTCAAATGCTGAAATATTGGTACATCTTATTATTAAAAAGTCTATTATACTTCTTTCTGATGGTTCACAAGAGTTATTAAAACTACAACATAAAATTCAAGAACGTTATTTGGTTAATTTTTCTGCGTTTCAGTCTTTAGCAGACTTTTGGGGATTAAAGCAACACTTCCCTGTCATGCCCATAGATAAACTTGTTACTAAAGCTACTAATCCAGCTACTCTTTGGGACATTACTTGTGACTCTGATGGGGAAATTCCTTTTGATGACAATGCACCTCTTTATTTACATGATGTAGACATTGATACTGAAGAGTATTTTTTAGCTTTTTTTCTAACAGGTGCATATCAAGAAGTATTAGGAATGCAACACAATTTATTTACCCATCCAACAGAAGTCACGGTAGATTTTGATGAGGTAGGTAACTTTAGACTCTCTAAACTTATAGAAGCACAACACACCTTAGATATTTTAGATGACATTGACTATGATAAAAACTATTTAAACAAACAGCTTAAAACACAAATTCAAAGTTCTACGCTTATTGATAGCCAACAAAAAGAAGAACTCTTAGGAAAACTCTATTTATATTTAAATGAAAATAGTTACTTAAAAACCATTATTGTCACAGAGAACCAATAAGTGATTTTAGAGAAACTCAACTTATTACACACAAAAAAATCTTTAGCAACAAATTCATTTTTTTACTTCTCTTTTTTCAGAAAAATATGCTTTAATATATCCCATATATTTTTAGCAAATAGGATCATACTATGCCATTTGAAAACATCATAAATCTACAAGTTAGAGCATTTTTTTTTAACTCTGCTACCGACTATTTACCTTATTATAAAAACTTTGATATAACGCTTCATAGCACTGCAACCCTTTTGGAGGTTTTAGACAAAGTAAAATCAAAAAACCCTGATTTTTCGTTTCCTAATAAAAACATTATTTTGAAAGTAAATAACTTGGTTACTACAGCAGAAACTTTAGTGAGCGATGTGGTTCAAACTTTAGGTAAAGAACTTCAAATAGACCCTGCAACTTCTTACCGTTCCAATAATGGACTTATTTTAAATGATGATGATTTTATGCAAAGTTTTGAGCTTTTAGCACCTTATGCTTCGGATGAAGATAAAGCTTACTATCAATCGCTCTATGCTCTTCATTATGCTTCTGAAACAAGCAACTATAACCGTCAATATATTGGTGATGCCATTTTACTTTTAGCCTCTAAAATGATTAAAGATGGCAATGAAAACAAAGAAGAAATTTTAAAAACTATTTCAGATGAATATAATGGTATTCGATGCTGTGAATATGAAAATAACCTCTTAAATGGTGAAGACCATGAAGAAACCATTACAGCACTTAAAAAAATGATTACGCTTAAAGACACAGCTTCAGCATATGATAAATGTAGTTTTGGAAAAAAAGATCACAATATAGATGTAGAAACTCTATCATTTTCAAATGTTGCACTCTATTCAGGGTCAAATAAAAATGATTTAGAAGAAGTTAGAACACTTATAAAAAAACATGCTGCTTCTTACATAGCATTTAATAGGTCAAGTAAACTCGCTGGTCAAACACTTATGGATACACATTTTGAGATTGCGCATCAAAAAGCAGGAACAATGCTTTTAGATGCTGTTGACTCAGGAGCATCTGTTCTAGTTTGCATTAAACGTGATGTGACTATTTTTCAAGAAGCTCTTGCTTCTTGTGAAAGAGTTATGGGTAGAGACATTCGACTAAAAATCATCTCTGTTCATACACTCAAAGAATTATGTACTGCTACAGCATAAGAAACATTTGAATATGCCTATTAAAGAGATTAAATTAGACCTTATAAAAGCTTATTTAAGCAAAGAAAACATTAGAAAGTTACTCACTTTAGGAATTTATGATGTGTTAACAAGTAGTGACCAAAGGCTTAGATACAATATTGAGGTAAACAAAATTGAATTTGAAAAATCTCTTCAATTAGACTTTGAACTTATGCTTGAATATTGTGATATTCATGCAGAAAATGGAGACCATACACTAAAAAGGAAACACCTTAACTCTTCAAATAAAGCTTATTGCCAATTTTATAAATTTATATCTGACTACGTAGATAAAAGAGAAGAACAAGAAACCTCAGAGAATCTAAGAAAAATGTTTGATTACTTTAAACCTGAAAGTTGCAAATAATCAAACATAGAACCTAAACTATTGAGCCTCTATGAAACACTAAAATCCAACAGCATCCACACGACCTTTATAACATCTACTTCTTGGTTCTTCTCCACCTTTAAATAACGCTTTTAAGTCTGTATTTCCAGAGCCTAAATGCAACCACAGTTCGGTAACCAAACCTTGTTTACAATTCATGGTTACATGCTCACCAGCACCTCTACCAAACTCTTTGTCAAAAACCTTACGAATCTCTTTTAAATTAACCATACGTCCAATATTTTGTTTAAAATACTGTTGTACTCTTGATGCATTAACTTGTGCTAGTAAAGCAATAGAGTCATCATAATAATCGTCGGCTGAAGTTCCATAGCATGTACCATGCTTTATCCATTCATGTCGATGTAAATAAGAGTGGTAACCTGGCATAACGGTCGAAAGCTTAGAACGTGTATCACTATCTAGTACCAATTTGTCAAGACTATACCACTGTTTGTTTTTATCCATACCTACTTGTTTTTTTGAGACATCACAATAAACATTATTTCGAGGTTGAGGCCAAAGTCCATGAAGTACAAATTCAAATGCACCAAACGATTTAGAATCCATTGACTTACACTCTTTTTTATATTGATGTGTCTGACAAAAAGCATTTTGCCATGAAATGGCTAAAAGGTTTTGTTTTGAAGTGCTTTTAGAGTTTGGTCTTTGATCTGAAAAAGTCTTTGTTTTTTGAAGCTCTTTTGTATTTGTACTATCAGAAAGACAAACTTCTTTTACCCAACGTTGAGCTACTCTTTCACCTTCTAAGAGTATAAGAGTTTGTCCTTTGTTTTTTTGTAAGACTCGATACTTTTTACCTGTTTCAAGTTGTACATCATTACTATTCATCGTACGCTTCATATTATTATAAGCTGGACATTCCAACATGGCTGTTTCATAAACTTTTGGTTTTTTTGCTATGAGGAGCAAAGGCAGTATAAGCATTAAAGCTATTGGTATTATTTTTTTCATATAAATCCTTATATTTTGGATATTATATTTTAAAAAAGTGAAAGTAGCATAAAATATGATATTTGACTCCCTAGATTTTATAGAAAAACTCTCAATAGATGAACGATTAGAACACTTAGGCAATAAAAAGAAAAAACCTTGCAAAATAAAAAAATTTCGCTCAAACATGATGCTTAATCCCTTAAGGCTAAAACATTTAAATAAAATAGATACCCTACCTGCTGATATGATTACTTTAAATCTTGAAGATGCCATTGCTCCTAGTAGAAAAAAAGAAGCACTTTATAATATTGCTCTTTTTTTGTCCCATTTAGAGTATTCTAATGCTTTTATTATCGTTCGTACAAACCCTCTAGATGAAGGTGGACGAGAAGAGATAGAATTTTTAAATAATTTTTCATTTGATGCAGTTCGTGTTTCTAAGATTAGAAGTAAATATGATATTTTAGAAACAGATATATTACTTAAAAGTGAAATAGAGATACATATTTCACTTGAAACTAAAGAAGCTTTTCAGAACTTGGCTACTTTTTCAGGTATTGAGAGATTTACTACTGCCAACATAGGAATACTTGACTTACTTACATCATTAGCACTTCCACAGTCACTCGTAGAACGAGACAACCCAACGATTCACTACATACTTTCTAAATTCCTAGTCGATTCTAAAATAGCTGGTGTAAACCCCACCTCTTTTATGTTTCAAGAGTACAAGGATGTAGAAGGTTTTGAAGCTTGGTGTAAACTAGAAAAGAAAATGGGTTTCACCACCAAAGCTTGTATGGGACCTCTACAAGTTGAGATAGCGAACAGAGTTTTTAGTGTGGATGAAGAGGCTTTAAAGCGTGCTAGGCATATTAAAAAGGTATTTGAAGCTTCATCCCAAAAAGGTGAAAACGGGTTTATGGATGAGAAGTATGGGTTTATAGATGAGCCTATTTATCGAGATGCTTTACTAGTGTTAAATAGCTAAGGTTTATCTTTCTCTACTTGTTCCATCTTAGGAGCTTGTGGATGTAGTGGTGCATGTCGTCCACCTGCTTGAATGATAAATGATGGTTCATCCCAAGCCCTTACTCTATTTCGTGATTAAAAAGTTCACAGGCATCTCCATTAGAGTAAGTCTTATTTTTAGCAGAAAGTGCAGAGTCTTTTAAATCATTCCTAAAACCTACAAAAAAGAGTTGACCTCTATCATCTTCTATACCTCTTGACTTTCCTGCCTCACTCCAACTCTGACAATTGCTAAAGTTTTTTTCAAATGTTTCCCAAATTTCTTTGTCGTACTCATTTGCCCAAATGATTTTAAAACCTGCTTTTTCAAATCCAAGGTCTAAACCTCCTGCTCCTGAAAATAGGGATATTATGTCCACCCAAACAACCTAATACATATTTTCTATACTTAAGTTATTAAAACCCTCATACTTCTGAAAAGACAAAAGATATAAACTTTTTAATATATTTTCATCAACCTCTTTTAGCTCTTTAAATACGGTGTTTTCAATACCTTCTTGCTGTATATCTTCTAGGACATCATCCATCACTTCTGGTAAAGCTTCAACTAATTTTTTAAATGCTTCTTTTTCTCCTGTTACGATTTCATAGATTTTATCTTCTTCATTTTCAATATCAAATCCCTCATTAGGAACAATCCATTTAGATTTTTGAGTCTCCCTATGAACAATATATTTAAAGAAGTTTTGTTGAAAATATCCCAAAACATTACTATTAGATTTATCCAATTGCCTCACTATTTCAGAATTAACAATCTCTTCAACAGTTTTTTTATACACTTTAGCATCAAAAGTTAACTTTATTGGGTCTATCAAATTACTATTAAACTTCTTTAAATTCATCGTAAAGCTATATTTCTCAATAGTCTCTTTTACATGAATATATAAATCTTCATCACTAATAAAACCTAAATTATACTTCTCCACTGACTTCTCCAATTTATCTAAATATTTTTTTATTGCTAATCCAACCTCTTTAGCCAAATTTACAGGAACAGCATTACCAATCTGTTTATACTGTTCTGCCATTGAACCCTCAAAGACCCATTCATCAGGAAAAGACTGAATTCTTGCATTTTCTCTAACACTAAAAGGTCTTAACTCATCAGGGTGACATCGTTCCGTCTGTTTTTGAGCAGGGGTACATAACACTGTTAACCCTGCTTCATCCCAAGATAATCGTCTTGCAATTCCAGTTCTACCCCCACCCATAAAATAGGTACTTTTCATATAATCTCTAGCTACATCATCAGGTAAATCACGCCAACAGCCACCTGCTTTTACATACTTTAAAACAGCTTTTTTCTTATCATTATAAATAGCACAAGCAGATGAGGGGACATCTTGTAAAATATCTTTTAAAATTAGCTTTTTATCATGTGGTTTAGGAAAAGAAAAATCTTCTCCTACTTGCTCTCTTATATCCTTTCTGATACCTATAATAATAATTCTTTGTCTCTTTTGAGCCACAGAATAATCCACAGAATTAAGAACTTTATATTGAACTACATAGCCAACCTCTTCAAAAACTTTTATCATTGTTTTTAGAGTTTGTCCTTTATCATGAGAAACCAAACCTTTTACATTTTCAGCAAAAAACATTTTAGGTTTTAACTCTTCTAAAATTTTAGCAAAATCATAAAAAAGTGTTCCTCGTATATCTTCCATACCTTGTCTATTTCCTGCATAAGAGAAAGATTGACAAGGATACCCACCAGAGAGTAAGTCTATCTCTTTATTACTTTGTAGATATTTGCCAATACCCTCTTGTGAAATTTTTTGAGTATCCCCTTCTATTACATTCCATTTAGGACGGTTAACTTTTAATGTTTTCACAGCCCATTTATTTATTTCTACAGTTACTTCCGTATTAAACCCTGCTTGTTCCAACCCTAAAGCCAAACCACCTGCACCTGCACCTGCAAAGAGTTCTACTACTGTATATTTAGAGGTATTATTTCTTTTTAATTTATTAATCATATCTTCCTTAATGATTTATATTTTTTATCTATCGATACTTTAAAAACCAACAACTTACTATCATCATATTTATAAATATAATCAAAAATATTATAAGGCTTTTAAAATATTGGACATTTTTTCTCACTTATTTTCAATAAACCTATTTTATCTAATAAGATGTAAATAACCATAGAAACATTTCAAATTGTCATACTATCTGTTATAATTTCTAAAATAAAAATTTTAAACAAAAGAGTCAAAATGTCAAATAAAACCCTAATTATCGGTGCTGGTGGTGTTGGAAATGTTGTTGCTTTTAAATGTGCTATGAATGCCCAAACCTTTGGTGAGATCACCCTTGCAAGCCGTACAGTTTCTAAGTGTGATGCCATTGCTGCTAATGTTAAAGAACGCGTTGGTGTAGAGATTCAAACCTCATCTCTTGATGCAGACTCTGTTCCTGAACTTATTGAACTCTTTAACAAGGTGAAACCAAATGTTGTTATAAACGTAGCACTGCCTTACCAAGACTTAACCATTATGGATGCTTGTGTAGCTTGTGGCATAGACTACCTTGACACAGCCAACTATGAACACCCTGACACAGCCAAGTTTGAGTACAAAGAGCAGTGGGCTAGAGATGATGACTTTAAAAAAGCAAACATCATGGCACTTCTAGGTTCTGGTTTTGACCCTGGTGTGACCAATGTCTTTTGTGCTTATGCTCAGAAACACTACTTTGATGAGATTCACACCATCGACATACTGGACTGTAATGCTGGTGACCATGGTTACCCTTTTGCGACGAACTTTAACCCTGAAATTAATCTACGTGAAGTATCTGCAAATGGACGTTACTGGGAACACGGTAAATGGGTAGAAACAAAACCAATGGAAATCATGCAAGTTTGGGACTACCCAGAGGTAGGAGAGAAAGATTCTTACCTACTCTACCATGAAGAGATGGAGTCACTTGTAAAACACATAAAAGGACTTAAACGCATAAGATTCTTTATGACCTTTGGAGAGAGTTACTTAACCCATATGAAATGTTTGGAAAATGTGGGAATGCTTGGCATTAAAGAAGTAGAGCATAAAGGAATGAAAATCGTTCCTATGGAGTTCCTATCTACACTACTACCTGACCCAGCAACACTGGGTGAACGAACCACTGGTAAAACAAACATTGGTATCTATGCTAAGGGAATCAAAGATGGCAAAGAAAAAACTATCTACATCTACCAAGTAAGCGACCATGAAAAATGTTATGAAGAAGTGATGAGTCAAGGTGTTTCCTATACTACAGGTGTACCAGCCATGATAGGGGCAAAACTTATGTTAGAAAACAAATGGCAAAACAAAGGGGTTTATAACATGGAAGAGTTTAACCCTGATCCGTTTATGGAGGAGCTTATGGTTCAAGGGCTACCTTGGAAAATTATAAAAGAGTAATACCCTACTCTTTTAAACGAGAAATTTTTGCTCCTAAAGTAGAAAGTTTTCCTTCTAAATTATCATAACCTCTATCTAAATGATAAATTCTATGAACATTGGTTGTCCCTTTAGCTACTAAACCAGCTAAAACTAATGCTGAACTTGCACGTAAATCTGTTGCCATAACATCTGCACCATAAAGTTGTGCTACAGGTCTTATGGCTGCAACTGAACCTTTTAACCAAATGTCTGAACCTAAACGGTTAAGTTCTGAAACATGCATAAAACGGTTTTCAAACAATCGTTCTTCTATTACCGACTCACCAATCGCCATCGTTGCTACTGCCATAAACTGTGCTTGCATGTCTGTTGGAAAACCTGGGTATTCAGTAGTAATGAGTGAAACAGGATTTAAACGGTTTGTTCCAGTAATGGTAATATCTGTTCCATCAACTTCAAAAGAACATCCCATAGCTTCAAGTTTATCTATAGAAGCTTCAATATGCGTAGCATTTACTTTTTCAAGGGTAATGGTTGAATTAGTAATGGCTGCAGCACAAAGATACGTTCCTGCTTCAATTCTATCTGGAATAATATCTACCTCTTTAAATGTTAAAGGCTTTTGACCTGTACCTTCAATAATAATTTCGGAAGTACCTGTACCTTTAATCTCTACACCAGCATCCATTAACATATCACAAAGTTGAACTATCTCAGGCTCTTTAGCTGCATTGACAATGGTCGTTGTTCCATGCGCTAAAGCTGCTGCCATGAGTGTGTTTTCAGTACCACCAACGGTTATTTTATCAAATACAATCTTTGCACCTTGTAAACCATTTGGTGCTTCTGCTCTTACATATCCTCCTTTAATCTCTATCTTTGCACCCATGGCTTCCATGGCTTTTAGGTGTAAATCAATAGGACGTTGCCCAATGGCACAACCACCAGGTAAACTTACTTCACATTCACCAAAACGTGCCAAAAGTGGTCCAAGTACTAAGATAGAAGCACGCATTTGTGAAACAATCTCATAAACTGCTTTGGTAGAATTCATTGTCCCATTGTTAATATCTGCTACCGTGTCGTTATGTTCAACCGTACCACCCAAAATACCAAGTAGTTTGAGTAAAGTACGAATATCAACAACATTGGGTAAGTTTGTTAATTTAACAGGTTTGTCAGAAAGAATAGTAGCTGCAATGATTGGTAGTGCCGAGTTTTTAGCACCAGAGATTTGAATAGAACCAGAAAGCTTAGTTCCTCCAGTTATTTGTAAGTAATCCATATTTAATATCCATAATAAATTTATAAGATAATTTTATCTAAAATAAGTTAAGTTCAGTATATAATAAAAATTGTATTGAAATACAAAAAATAAAATAAAAACATAAAGGAAATAAATGCACATTGACTTAAGCCCAGAAGCACTTTTGGCTCAACTCGGTTACGCGACATCAACTAAATCTATAGAACAAATAAAAAGAACCATTGAAAATACAAAAGGTTTTGAAAATTTTTCCAAGCACATTCTCTCTTTACATGATGAACTCGCTCACATAAAAGGCGTAGTTGCTCTTTCTAATTCTAAAGATGTATTTAAAATTAAAGGCAGTGAAGATACCTCAAAAGAGATTCAAGAAGAGTTTACAGAGCTTGTTAAACATTGGGCAAAAAAATATAAAATAAAAACAGAACAAGTAGGAAAAAAACCTACGTACTACATTCTCGGTCAATAAGGTCTATATGCCCCTTAGCACACTAAATGCAGAGCAGCTTTCTGCTGCTACTGCACCCATAGGAAACAACCTCATCATTGCTTCTGCTGGAACAGGAAAAACATCTACCATTGTAGGGCGTATTGCCCATCTTTTACAAAATGGTACAGAACCCTCTAAAATATTACTTTTAACCTTCACCAATAAAGCAGCTGGAGAGATGTTAGCACGTGTTGGTCGCTATTATTCAGCAAGTATTGTTAATAAGATTGAATCAGGAACTTTTCATGCTGTCTCCTACCGTTGGCTCAAAGAACTAAATGCCAATGTGTCATTGAAGCAACCAGGAGAACTAAAAACCCTCTTTCGTTCAGTCTATGAAAAACGACAAATGAAACGCTTAAACTTAGATACAGAACCTTTTTCAGCTACCTATCTTTATGAACAATACTCCCTTTATCAAAATGCTTCTTTAGAGGGTTTTGATATTTGGTTTACAGACAAATATCCTGAGCATAAACCTCTAATTGATATTTATATGAATATTATAGATGACTTTGAAGAGACCAAAAACAAATATGGCTTTGTCTCCTTTAATGATTTACTTTTAAAAATGAAAGCCCATCTTCATGAACATGGTCGTGACTTAGTAGAGGTACTAGTAGATGAATACCAAGATACCAATACTTTACAGTCAGCACTCATAGACTCTATGACACCGAAATCACTTTTTTGTGTGGGGGATTATGACCAAAGTATTTATGCTTTTAATGGTGCAAATATCCAAAACATTGCAACTTTTGGAGAACGCTACCCTAATGCCACCGTGTTTACATTAGATAAAAACTATCGTTCATCAGGTAGTATTTTATCTCTTGCAAACCGTGTTATTGAGCGAAATGAGAGGATTTACCCTAAAAAGCTAGTTGTCACACGAAAAGGAAAAAATCAACCTCCTAAACTATTAATGCACAATGAACTTTTTGACCAATATCAAGCCATTGCTAAAAGTATTAAACATACCTATACCCCTACCAATGACATTGCTGTTATTTTTAGAAATAACGCCTCTGGCGATGGAATAGAAGCCTCTTTACGTGAAATGGGAATTCCTTCAAAACGAAAAGGAGGAAACAGTTTTTTTGAAGCCAAAGAAGTCAAATTTTTACTCGATGTCTGTTCACTCATTGTCAATCCAAAAGACATGATGGCATTTATTCATATTTTTGAATATGGAAAGAATATTGGTTCAGCTGTTGCCAAAGAGATGTTTGAATGCTTTAGACATTTTGGAGAAGGCAATCTATTTATAGGACTTATGCATCCAAGAGTACATACCTTACCAAAACTCAATCCTAATAAAAATATGCAACTCGGTCTTTTTGATGATGATGCTGAAATAGGCTCGATTACACGCTTTTCTAAAATACCAATGAGCGAAAAAATTCGTTCCCACCCTATTTTAAAGTATCCAAAACTTAGCCCTGATGGCTTAGAGTTTTTTAAAATGTATCATGAGTTTATAAGTTCTATTAATAATGTGAAACACCCCAAAAGTCTACTCGTTAAACTCATACAATCTCCTCTTTATGCTTTCTTAGTAGAACTCTTAGCCACCCAAAGAGGACGACTAAAATCTGGAGAGATTGACCAAGAACGCAAAAATTTAGCCAAAGAACGTATTGCTAGAAAAGCAAGACTCTTAACCGACTTATCAACTCAATATAAAGAAATATCACGTTTTGTAAATGCCATGGTATTAGGTGGCAATGAACTAAGCGAAGGTGATGGGGTAAATTTACTTAGTATTCATGCCTCTAAAGGTTTAGAGTTTACCGAAGTGTATGTAGTAGATTTAATGGACGGACGTTTTCCCAATACCAAACTTATGAGTAAAGGTGGAAGCTTAGATGAAGAACGAAGGCTATTTTATGTGGCTGTGACACGAGCTAAAGAAAAGCTCTATCTATCGTTTGCCAAACATGACAGAGTAAAAAAGTTAGATTTTAAACCTTCTCCCTTTCTCTATGAAGCCAAAATGTTAAAAGAAAGCTAATTTTTAACTAATAGTCTATGTTGAAAATTTTAGCAATTATGGCTACCTTATCAGAATTCTCTGTTTCTGTTGAATCTTTACGCAAATTTTGTGTGGCATTATGTAAAAAATGCTTAAACATCTGTTCTGCCATTTTTTGCATATTTTCTTCATATTCAGCAGGTACAAATTTCTTTTTAATGGCACGTTGAAGTTCTTTTTCTATAGACTCTTTGGCTTGTAATCGCATGTCACGAATAACTGGTTCAATAGAGGAGGCTTTAAGCCATATATAAAATTCATCCTTAAACCTTAGCACAATATCCTTTGCCTTTATGGCTTCTTCTTGCTTCATGGCATAGTTTTCGTTTGAAATGGTTTTTAAGTCATCAATTCTAAAAAGTGTTAAGTTTGCTAAACCCATATCACCAATGTCTCTAGGGATTGCCATATCAAACCAAACCCTATCAAAATTAGCATTCTCAATCATACGTGGCTGAATAATAGGTTCTTTAGAGGAAGTGGCTGAAAATAATAAACGATAACGGTTAATATATTTAGCTAAATTCTCCACACTTTCTGCTTTAACATTTTCACCCAATTCTTCAGCAATTTTTTGCGTTTTTTCTAAATCTCTTCCCAATAAAAGTACATCACATCCTAAGCGTAGAAGATTTTTAGCTGCAATTTTACCCATTTCTCCAGCACCAATAATTACCCCACGCATTCCTGAAATATTATCTCCATATATCTTATAAGCCTGTGCAACAGCTACCGAAGCAATGGAGATAGGACTTTCTGATATTTTCGTAATGTTTCTCACTTCTGCTGCACACTTTAGTGCATAAATCAGTACAGCCCTAAGTTTTGTTCCAGCTGATTTGTTTTGGTCGGAAAACTTAAAAGCTTCTTTTACCTGTCCTGTAATTTGAGATTCACCAATCACCAAAGAATCCAAAGAAGAAACCACTGAAAAAATATGAATAATCGCCTCTTCATCATCATAACGTCGTCCTGAAGACTTTAATCTATAAAAATCTACCTGAGACCTTTTACTAAGTAATCCTAAGACAGTATGATACGCAGAAAAATTATCAGAAGTTGCTACCACAATTTCGACCCTGTTACAAGTTGACACCACATAAGCTTCATGTATAAATTTAAACTCTACCAATTCATTTAAAAAACTTCGTTTCTCTTGTGCATCATTGAAAGCTAACTCTTCACGTAAGGACTGCTCACAATTATGATGATTAAAAGAGAGAACTTGATAATACATTTTAAAACTTTCTTTCTATCATTGCTTTAGCAATATTAGATAAATCTTTTTCACCCAAAGATTCCATAAGCTCTATAGCCTCATCCACAAGTACCTTAGCTTCAAGATATGATTTTTCGATAATACCATACTTTTTCATGGCAGCTTTAATCCACCCTGCTTCTTCCTTACTTAAATGCTTTCTATGTAAAGAGATTAAAAAAACTCTGTCTTCTTGGGCTAATTTTTCATATAAATAAATATATGGTAAAGTTACTTTTCCTTCAACAAAATCATGTAAAGCTGGTTTACCCAAAGTTTTAGAATCTTCGGTAATATCTAAAATATCATCAATCATCTGAAAAGCAAGTCCTAAATTATGTCCATATTGACGGTATGCATTACGATTTTTCCCAACTAAAATGGCTGCAGATTCAGCAGAAGCTTCCATCAGAGAAGCTGTTTTTTGATAAAGCATTTTTAAATATGCATCACGATTGGTATGAAAAACTTTAGAAAGTTGCACATCAGCCAATTCACCCAGACTTAACTGTACAACAGCATTAGAGATAACTCTAGCTACCAAAGGAGAAATACTATTGAGTTCAAAAAAAGCTTTTGAATAAAGGATATCTCCCATCATAATGGCTGTTTTATTACCTTCAGAAACATTTACAGAGACTTTTCCACGTCTTGTATTCGCATCATCAATAACATCATCATGCAATAAACTCGCTGCATGTATCATCTCTACGGTTGCAGCAGTCTTAACAACTTTTAAAGAAGACCCAGCAATTTTTAAAATTAATTTTGTTCTTAGCCTTTTACCATGTGGTAAATTTCTATAAAGCTTGGAGACATACTGGTCATCTAGTTCACTTATATACTGTTCTATTTTTCTTTCAACGGCATTTACCACCATTTAATCCTTAATGATTTTTGTATGTAATAATTCAAAAAGATTATACCTTCATACTCATTAAAATCTCAACGAAGTACGCTCTCAACGAACTAGTTGATGCGATTATAAGTAAAAAAATGATTATTTTTACTTATATTTTCCAAGATTTTTCATAATTTCTACACAATTAAGCTATACTATTATCATAGGGCTTGACCACACCTAAGAGTAATTTAAAATATTTATTGTTAAAATACTTATTAGTTTTGGTCAAGTACCAATTTTAAAAACTACGGAGAAACAATATGATTAAACAAAGCATAATCACAATAGCAACACTAGGACTACTTTCAGTAACAGCATCAGCAGAGTTCAGTGAAGCTGGTTGTATAGGTTGTCACGGAGCAAATTTTGAAAAAGCTGCAATGGGTAAATCTAAAATCGTTAAAGATATGACAGCAGAAGAAATTATAACTTCACTTAACGGTTATAAAGATGGTACTTATGGTGGTCCAATGAAGGCTATTATGAAAGGTCAAGCAAACTCAATGTCTGAAGATGATATTAAAGCATTTGCTGAAAAACACGGAAAAAAATAGTTTTTCTTTTCCCATCTTTTTGATGGGAAGTTAGCAGTATTTTTTTAGTATCTATTCGTATTAACCTTCCTTATCATACCCCCACCCATACAAAATAGGCAGAATAATCAAAGTCAAAATCGTAGAACTTGCTAAACCATTAACAACCACAATGGCAAGAGGTCGTTGTATCTCAGAGCCTAATCCAGTTGCAAATAGTAATGGTATAAGTCCAAAAGAAGTTAACGCTGTCATCAGCACAGGGCGTAAACGTTTTACAGCACCTTCAACCACAGCCTCTTTTACAGCCACGCCTTGTGCTACTAAATAATTAAAGTAATTCATCATAACTACCCCATTTAACATGGCTATTCCAAGTAAAGCAATAAACCCAACCGATGCTGGAACAGAGAGATACTCACCCGAAAAATAGAGTCCTGCAAACCCTCCAATAAGGGCTAAAGGCACATTCATAAAAACCATAACAGCTTGAAGCAATGAACTAAAAGAGACAAAAAGCAAAATAAAAACTAAAAAAAGTGCAATAGGCACAATAATAAGTAGTCTATCTGAAGCACGTTGTTGATTTTCAAACTCGCCTCCATAACTAAGGTAATACCCTGCTGGGAGTTTAACATTTTGAGTAATTTTAGCTTTTACCTCATCGACAAAGCCAACCAAGTCTCGACCTTCAACATTACTCTGTACCACTGTTTTTCTATAACCATTCTCATGCTCTATCTGCACAGCACCACTGGTCTCTTTAAAGGTCACCAAAGTGCTTAAAGAAACACTTTGACCGTTCGCCAATGGATAGTAGAGTTTAGAGAGCTTACCAAGAGAGTTTTGTAAATCATACTCTCCTTTGACCACCAAATCAACACGTCGCATTCCTTCTTGGATAATGCCTACAGATGTACCACTTACCATCGTATTTAAAAACTGATTTAAGTCATCTTGACTAATATCATGATAACCCATAAGCTTTTGATTAAATTTTAATTCATAATAAGCAACCCCTTCGTTTGCTTTTTTATAAACATCCGAGCTTCCTTTAGTCGCTTCTAAAATAGTTTTTATCTCTTCGGCTATGCTCTCGAGTTGAGCATGATTACTTCCAAAAACATCAACAGCCAAGTCACCTCTAACGCCTGTTAACATTTCAGAAACACGCATCTCAATGGGTTGGGTAAATCCTGCTTCTATTCCTACCATTTCATCTAAGACTTTACGTATTTTTCCAATGATGAACTCTTTAGAAGGTTCTCGCCACTCCTCTTTGGGTTTAAGCACCAAAAAAGTATCGGTGTCATTTAAACTCATGGGGTCAAGTCCTAACTCATCACTTCCTGTTCTGGCAATAATATCTTGTATCTCAGGAACAGCTTTCATTAGTTTTCGTTGTAGTTTTAAGTTCAGAACACGGCTCTCATCCAAAGAGATAGAAGGTAACATCTCTACCCCAATAATAATGCTCCCCTCATCCATGGTTGGCATAAATGTTTTTCCTGTCTGTGAAGCCAAATAGAGTGACCCAGAAAACAGTACCAATACTAGTGCCATAACTGTTTTTGAAAAACGAATTGAAAACACAAGTACAGGACGATAAAGCTTAATGAGTACCCGTACCAACCATGACTCTTTGTCTGGACGTTTTGTTAAGATAAATGAACTCAGAACTGGAATTAATGTCAACGCTAAAACCAATGAAGAGAAAAGTGCAAAGACAATACTGAGTGCCACAGGAGCAAAAAGTTTACCTTCTAATCCTTCCAGTGTTAACAATGGCATAAACACAATGATAATAATTAAAACCCCTGAAGCAATGGAAGGAGCCATGGCAATGGCAGCGTTATGAATAATCTCTAATTTACTCTGTTCCTCTTTTTCAGGGTTTCCAAGTTCTGCTGTAATGTGTTCCACCATAACCACAGCAGAATCTACCAGCATTCCTATGGCAATGGCAAGTCCTCCCAAACTCATAAGGTTTGCAGAGAGTCCAAAGTATTGCATGGCAATAAAACTCATAAGCAGTGCAAAAGGTAAAATGATGGCTACAGCAAAGGCTGAAGCTAAGTTTCCCAACATCAAAAGCAGTACCACTATAATAAAAATAACAGCTTGAAACAAGGCTTTCTTTACCGTGCCTGTGGCTTCATTAACTAAATCAGTTCTATCATAAAAAATATCTATGCTTGTACCTTTTGGCAACATGGTCTCTATAGTTTTCAGCTCAGACTTAACCTCATCTAAAACCGTTTCAACATTCACCCCTTTAAGTCCTAAAACCAAACCTTGTACGGCTTCACCTTCACCATTTTTCGTTACAAAACCAGCACGGGTAATGTGACCTATCTTAACAATCGCCACATCAGCAATGGTGATGACTCGGTTCTCACTCTTTCCTACCGACAAAGCAGCAATGTCATCTAAACCTTTGAGCTTTCCAACACTACGTACTAAAATCGACTCTACCCCTTTAGAGACACGCCCTGCTCCTCCATTTTGATTATTGGCTTCAAGCGTTTTAAAAATATCATCTAAAGAAACACCCAAAAGTCGCATGGCATTTAAATTAGGCACAACTTCATAAGTTTTTACCTTTCCACCCAAGGCATTAAGTTCTGCTACCCCTGAAACAGCACGAATCTTAGGAGTAATAATCCAATCTAAAAGACTGCGTTTTTCGGTTAACGACAAAGTATCAGACTCAATGGTAAACATTAAAATATCACTCAATGGTGTAGAGATAGGGGCTAATCCACCTTCAATATTTGAAGGTAACTCATCCACAATGCTACTCAATCTCTCACCCACTTGCTGTCTAGCCCAATAGATATCCACACCCTCTTCAAAGTCAATGGTAATGTCACATAAACCATACTTAGAAATAGAACGCATAATGGTCTGTCCTGGAATTCCTACCATGTTCATCTCAATGGGAATGGTAATACGTGACTCTATCTCTGAAGGGGTCATTCCATTGGATTTCATAATTATCTTTACTTGTGTGGGAGATATATCAGGGAAAGCATCAATGGGTAGTTCTTTATAAGACTTTATCCCAAAGCCTAAAATAACCAACGCTAAAATAAGTATAAAAGCACGTTGAGAAAGGGCAAAGCTAATGAGCTTATTCATCATCACCCTCCATTAGTGCTTTTAAGATAGCCAAAGAAGTAGTAGCCATGGGCATTTGAAGTTTTGCATCATCTTCTAAATAATAGTAGTTGCCTACCTCACCCAAAATTTTTACTTTTAAAGCTTCATAGCCACGCTCATTTTTTATAAACACAACATTATGACCTTCATGATTAATCACTGACTCTTTAGCAACCTTTAATGTCTTACTCTCCATACTTAAAATGGCATTGTCCCTTAGTCCTGAAAGACAACGTGCTTCTTTGGGAACGGAGAAACGTACTTTTTGTGTTTGATTAATAGGATTTATGGTTGGAGCATGGAGTAAAAGTTTACTTTCAAAAGTCTCTCCATTAAATTGAATCTGCACGTTTTGTCCCTCTTTTAAATGCTTAGACTGCTGAGCCAATATGTCTGTTTCCAGCCATAATTCACCTTTTTTAAGAATCACAAAGAGTATGTCTGAGGCTGTGGTGCTTTTACCCAACCTAACATTCAGTTCAAGTAACTGTCCACTTACTTCAGCATAAATAGGAATGGTTTGCGAAATTTTAAATTCATTTGCCAATTTTTGTATCATCTGATTAGATGCACCATAACCTTTTAAAAGTGCTTTAGACGCATTCACTTTACTCTTACGTGCTTTATAATCAGCATTGGCTGTAATACACTCTTTTTTAGGAATAATCTCTTCACGACAAAGACGGTTCTTCCGATTCAGCATTTGTTGGTAATGGTTTAACTCAATACTCTCTTCAATAAACTGCTGTTGAATCGCAATCCAATCCTGACCGGTTACTTCAGCTAAAAGTTGCCCTTTTTCAATGCTATCATAAGAAGCAACATGCAACTTTTTAACTTGTGCTTCAAATGCCAAAGTAACACTATAAAGATTTTGAGGAGGTGTTACCACTTCTGCCATAAACTCACCTAGAGGTAAAAAGTTTGAGCTTTTTGCCACCTTGGTTTTTATCTGCCAGTCTTGCTCTTGTTCTTGTGTTAAAGTAATTGTGTTTGCTTCTAGTATAAACACACTCAATGTGAGTCCCCAAAGTAACCTTTTTATTAGTAACCTTTTTATTAATAATTGTTTCATTATCTTGTCTCCTTTATTTCGCTAATACTATAAAGCTGAAATAGCGTAGCATAGTATGTTTTTTGTTTTTCCAATAATTCTTGCTGTAAAGTATGCAGTTTATGTTGACTTAACAAGTACTCTAAAACCGAACTCTCTGCATAGTCATAACTTTTTTTCATAAGAGGTAATAAATTGTTTTTATACTCATCAATATTTTGCTCTTGGGCTACGATGCTTCTAAAATTACGACTTAAACGCGATTTTAAAAGCTCTGTTTCATACTTTTTATCAGCTATATTCTGTTCATTTTGAAGTGCTAGGGCAGAACTTTGATACATTAAGGCAGCTCTTTCATTTTGTGATTTATTACTCGATAAGTTTAAAGGAATAGAAACCCCAAGGGTATAAATATCAGTCTCTAACTCTTTACTATACGCCATTGAGACCTCTATGGATTCTAGCTTTTTAGCATAACGCTTTAAACCTACTTGCGTACTTTCAATACGTTTATCATGGGCTTTTTGAGAAATTTGAAAACTATCTGTTTCTAATGACAGTTCTTGAACAATGGGGTAAGTATCTTGACAAGAGAGCATTTCATTATTATCAAGGGTGGTCAACGAAAGCAATTGTACTCTTGAACTCTCTTCTTCTCTGCTTAAATTATCCAAGCTAATTTTCAATCTATTTTTTTCAAATTTTAATTGAAGTAGCTCTGTTTTAGCGATTTCTCCATATTTAAATGCTTTTTTCTTTTTGACATAGAGTTTTGTCATATTGTTATAACTTTCTTGAAAACTTCTTACATATTTAACATCTAAACAATATTGATGATAAAGGTTTTTAAGACGATTATCAAAACTAACCAAATATTTTTCTTGTTCTATAAGATGAGCTTCATTGTTCAGTCTATTTTGTTTTTGTTCTAAGCTTTGAATGTTTCCAAGTTTAAACTCTTTGGAAAGAGAAACTTCATGTTCATAACCTGAAATGCCTATACCGTTGGCTCTAGCCAATGATTGATTATAGGTCAATGGGTTTGTTTGGGTATCAGCTAAATTTTTAGAAGCTAACGCACGTCCTTCTTTTTCAATGGCTTGATTCATTAAGTTTTTTTGTGTGGCATTGTCTAAAATATCATTTAAATTAACGGCATACAGTATGCCAAACAGCAAGGGGATCATTAGTAAATATTTCATAAAAATTCCTATCATCATCTAAAGGTAAATTGTTAAATCTAAGGCTAAAATGGGTGAGATAAAAAGTTAGGCTATTGGTGGCTTCAGTGATGTTTTATAAATACTTGTAGGAGGAATAATCTGAACAAAAGTTAGCGTCATTTGAAGGGGATTAATAGATTGGGTATGAAACTCATATAAAATTGCTGTAAAATGAAAATTTTCATGTAAATCAGACACTTTACTGCAACATTCATTCTTATCTATTTCTACAACTTCATGGACAAGCCTGTCACAACTCATAATTTGATTAGAGATAAATAAATCATGCGAAATATTAAAAAATAATGCAAAAAGTAGCATAGAAAAAACAAATCTTGATTTCAAAACACAACCTTTTCTTTTGTTAGATAAGATAGTATAGCATAGATATTTTATACCAAACATTTCACTCATTGGTAAAAAACTAGAATCAACATATTTTAATTTAAATTAAGTTAGCATTAAACATTACGAAATGATTAAAAAAGGAATTTCTAATGAAAAAGCTACTTACTTTACTCCTACTAAGCTACATGTTATTTGCCCAAAATATTGCCCATACCATTCCTAAAGCTTTACAAAAAAAGCTTTGTGAGCAACTGGCAAATAATGCCAATCGTTGTGATACTGGCTCAACCCTTGACTACTACACCCATGCCAATTTAAACAATGGAAGTTTATTACTCTTTGTTTACCTTAATGACCATCAACAACAAAGCAATAAAATACGAAGTGCTGTTCCCATCATCGTTGACCATCTTGGTCGTTGGATTTCTACCATTGGCGACAACAGTATTTCTGAAGATATTGAATCCATTCATCAAGACCCTCATGGAAATATTTGGGTACGTACCATGTGGCATATAGAAGGGGTTTCTCCTGCCTATTATCATAGTAAAAATGGACTCCAATGGAAACAAACCATTCTTCCAGCTAACCGTAATGTTGATTGTTGTTTTGAATATGTAGACAAACCTATTTTTCTTTTTGACAGTATTACTTTAACCTTTAGAAATACAGACAATACCATTGTAAAATCATGGTCAAGTGATTATGTCAGTGCCATGAGCAATAAGCCTTTTTGGCAACCTTTAACCAGCCCACCAAAAACCAATATAGAAAATATCCCTGATACCCGTTGGCAAGTCAGTAAAAGTAATCATAAAATCACTTTTTTGAATACTTTTACTAACAAAAAAATCTTTCTTCCTTTGCAATATAACGCGACTAAAAACATCTATCAAATTCAAGTGGCTGCTTACATTCAAAAAAGTGCAGCACTTACTGGTCAAAAATCTTTAAAAAATATTCCCTATACCAGCTATATCGTAAGTGATAAAAAATACAATAAATTACGCATAGGAAAATTTACAACGTTCAAACAAGCCAAAGCTGTTTTACGAAATTTAAAAAAGAAATATCCAAAAAATAAAGCCATTCAAAATGGATTTATCTTAAAGTCTAAACCATAATAAATGAGTGGCTATAATACAACAAATTAACAAAAGGTAGCCATGTGAGTGATGTCGATTTGGTTTTACACCATCTAAAAAATAACAATGTTTTTCTAACAGGTGGTGCTGGTGTAGGAAAAAGTTATACCACCACTGAAATCATTCGTCTTTATCGAATCCAAACAGATGAACAGATAGTCGCACTGGGGTCTACAGGTGTGTCTGCCGTGAACATTGGTGGTTTTACCATTCATAGTTTTTTTGTTTTTGGTATCTCTAACAACTTTGAAGAACTGGATCTTCATGACAAACGTTCACGTTCAAGACTCTCAGAACTCAAAAAAATCCTCAAAGCTACTGACCTCATCATCATCGATGAAATTTCCATGGTCTCTTCAAACATGATGGAAATGATAAGCTACCGTTTAAGCTCCATGGGCTACTTGGGTAAACTCCTTTTTGTAGGAGATTTCTTCCAACTTCCACCTGTAAAAAAATTTGGACAAAACAATCATAATAATAACCTTTTTGAAGAAAAACTCTATGCTTTTGAGTCAAATGCATGGAAAATCTTTTCCCCTGTGGTCATTGAACTCAGCAAAATGAAACGTACTACTGATGCAGAATTCACGCACATACTGCACAAAGTTCGTGTAGGTCAATGTGACCTAGAAGTCACCAACTACATGTTACGATTAGCCAACAACCACATAAAAGACCAAAACCCAACCATGCTCTTTGGACGTAATGCCGAAGTAAACTCTACCAACAAGGCAAGATTAGCAGCCATAGAAGCTGAAGAGCATCTTCTTTTTGCCACTTTTGAAGAACATCATGGAAAAATCCATGAAAAGCGTCTAGCCTCTTGGAAAAACATGCTGCCTGTAGAAGAGCAACTCATTTTAAAAGTGGGTGTTCCAGTACTCTTCACCATTAACAAGTGGGGAAAATACGCCAATGGTGAACGAGGAATAATTCAAAAAATAGAAGAAGACCACATCATTGTTAAAAAAGAAGAGATATATGTCCGTGTAGAACGACATGACTTTGACCTACTGGAAATGAAAAGTGATGACAAAGGAAAAGTAGAATCCATAAAAGTAGCCACCATGTCACAGTTTCCACTAAAACTAGCCTATGCCGTCACCATTCACAAAAGCCAAGGAATGAGCATCAACAACTTAGTGTGTAATATCGACAATATCTTTGCACCCAGTCAATTTTACGTGGCTATTTCAAGGGCCATAAACCCTAAAAATTTACGCTTAGATTTTAACAGAGGTAATTTAACAGGATATTTACACAACATAATAAAAGTAGACCAACGTGTGGTTGAGTATTACACAAAACTTGGTCAAAGCTATATAACAAATGAAGAACTACCTTTTTGAAAAAACATCTTCATATTTTATTTTATAAAATATACAATACCTTTAACGCTTCAAATAACACTTCTTTTCGATATGAGAGTTGTGTGTTGTTAATGTCCATATTGAGAGCGAAAAACCAAACATCTTCTTTGGTTTCAACATAGCCAATGTACCAACCAAGACCATTTGAAAACCCTGTTTTGACCCTCATGGTATAATTTTTATTTTTTTCTATAACCAATATCTCTTTGGTAAAATCAAGGTGTTTTTGATGAAAAGGAAGCTCATTACGGTACAACTTTTTTAAAAATTCTACTTGTTCTCGTGCCGAAATTTTTAACTCACTGTTGAGCCAAAAAGTACTTTTCTCTAAGCCTGTTTTACCATTGCCATAATTCATCTGTTTTAAATAGTTTAAATAAGTATCATTAGTAATGACATTAGCAAATTGTTGATAACACCAAACACAAGAGACAGCAATGGCACTTTGTAAAGTCTGGTCTTTGTTCCATGCCTCATACGTTCTTATTTTCTCATCCCATTTAATGTTCTCATCTTGGGTCACTACCTGTTCTTCTAAGGCAATTAACGTATGTGCAATTTTGAATGTTGAGGCAGGAGTAAAGCGTTTTTCGGCTCTTGGCATATTGTAGCTATACTCTTTATCATGAAGCGAAGATATAAGAAGTGTGCCGTTTAAATCTTTTGCTTCAAAAATACTTTTTATTGGTATATCATTGGCAAAAAGAGCGTGCATTAAAAGTGTAAAAAGCAAAATGGTTTTTAGAGGATACATCTGTCTACGCCACTTTAACTAATTCCCTCTCATAAAATCATCGTTTTCATCTACTTTAATTCTATCACAATGTTTCGTGGTTGAAAATGCGAAGATAAAGAGAATCCAGTCCCAAGTTTTTGATAAGTATTTCATTGTAGTCCTTTAGGTGTAAAAGTTTTTTAATTATATTCTAAAAAGGGTCAAGCATTAATTAAAGACCTAAACCTTATAAAAAATCCTAATAGCTCCTAATGCAAATAAAACCAAAGCAATCTCTTTTAAATTTTTATCATATATCAAAACAAAAAAACCACTCACTACTAATACAAAGCCTTGCAATAATGGACGCAGGTACTCTTTAATCTCTTTGGCTATCCATGTAAGTTGGTCTTTTGAGGCGTTGATGCTTATTTCACCTTGTGCCATCTTTTGTACCGAGGTTTGTAGGTCTTGTAGAAAAAATGGGGTGTTTTTAATCCCTGCTTCAACTTTTTCTCTCAACCCTTCTTTTGCCCCTAAAGCTTTGGGAATGTTCTCTTGGAGTATGGGTAAAATGTCTTTGATACCGTTGAAGTTTTCAATGTACGTTGTTCCTAAACCCTCTATAATGGCACTGACCCGTAAAATATAGATGGCATCACTTGGGAGTTTAAACGGTAGGTCTTTAGTCGATGAAAGTACATCAAATGCCAGTTGTTGCATGGATTCGCTGTTGAGGTTGTCGTTGGAAAAGATGGCAAACATTTTAGAGGTAAATTCTGCCAGTTCAGCTGTGGGTGCTTCATAGGCGATTGTCCCTAAGCGTTTGTTGGCTGAGATATAGAGTTCATAGTTTTGTTCATTGGCTGCTTTGATGAGTTCTATAATGGCGATACGGGTATCGTTTGGAACACGTTTGACCATACCAAAATCTAGTAAAATAAGTTCACCACTTTTTGAAACCAACAAATTTCCAGGATGGGGATCGGCATGAAAGTACCCCTCTATGAGCATCTGTTGGGTGTAAAAACTCACCAATTTACCAATAAGAGCTTTAAAATCAATGTCATACTCTAAAAGCTTTTCTTTGTTGTCAAAACGAAACCCTTCTTCAAAACTCATAACCAAGGCTTCATTACTACAAAACGCTTCATAGGGTTTTGGAAACCTTATACCACTGTTTTTATAGACTTCTGAAAAGTTTTGTAGGTTTTGAAGTTCATGGTTAAAAGAGACTTCTTGCAGAATCATTTTAGAAAATTCGCTTACCACAGCGTCGATGGAGTTTTTGGTGTAGGTAGAAAAAAGAGGTTGAAAAAGATTGTTAAAAAAACCAATAATACGAATGTCAGCTTTGACTTGTTTGCTAATGTTGTAACGTAAAAGTTTAACGGCTACTTGGGTATTGTCTGGTAGTGTTGCACGGTGAACTTGTCCTACCGAAGCAGAGGCAATGGGTGTTTCATCAAAGGTTTTAAACGTTGTTTTATCTTGAAAAGCTTTGTTGTAAACCTTTTGAAACTCTTCATGGTTCATGGGTGGGAGTTGGTCGTGAAGTTCTTTGAGTTCTACTAGGTAGCGTTCAGGAAAAAAGTCTGAACGGGTGGCTAAAACTTGGGCAAGTTTAATAAAACTCGCCCCCAAAGTAATAACACTCTTTTTGAGAGCAAGAGGTTCTAACGGTTTAATCCCCCAAAACTGCTCTTTACGTTTTATAATCAAGTAGAGCGTTAACATAAATGCAAAAACAGCATAGACCCGTTTGGGGCTATAATATTTTAGTGTTTTGATGTTAAATCCTCTTTGAGTTTTTCAATGTCTGCTTTGGTGGCTAACCCCAACTCGTTAATAACTTCTTTAAGGGCATCTTTCATCGCTTCTTTAATGCGTTCTTCTTCTTCTTTGCCTTTGGTTTCAATAGATTCTAAAAAAGTTTTTGCATCATCGGTTTTTATTTTACCATTCTCTTCCATTTTTTTGACTTCTTCTTCAACTTTTTCTTTAAAAAGTGTCGCTGCACCTATTCCTGTGTAAAGTAGTTTTTCTAACATGATGTGTCCTTGTTTTAATTTTCCTTATTATAACGCTCTTTTTTGTTTATTGGTAGGGTGATTTTAGTAGGTTTATGATTTTTTTATTATTGGTAAAATTACTTATAAATAAATAATCACATAGACTACTTATCCTATTTAAGACTAAAATTTATGAACATAAAGTACAATTGATTTAGATTGTAGGGATGGAGTAAAGATAAAATGAGTTCAAGTTTTTTCACCAATGAAGAGGAAAATACGCTCAAAAATAGAATTAATTCTATTTTGAAAAAAGATAAAAATATTGAATATTTAGATTTTTTAATTGGGTATTTTCGGATTACAGGCTTTGATAAGATATCAGATAATCTTAATGCGATTAAACACACGCGTATTTTGGTGGGGATTAATGCTGATAGAAACAGTTATGATGCCTCACAACTTATTCAAAAGTTTGCCAAGGAGCAGGTGGATATTTATCATGAAGAGCCATTAGAGCTTAAAGAGTATGTTAATTTTGAATCTATGAAAAACCTTATTGTTTCAAAAAAGATAGAAATTCGTATTTCGGCTGATAAAAATGTGCATTCTAAAATGTATCTTATGCGAGATGGGGGAGCGTTGAACCATGCCCAAAAAGAGCAAGAGTATCAAGGTCGGGTGATTATTGGCTCGTCTAATCTGACGCACAATGGTTTGGAAGCGAATACTGAAATTAATGCTGAACTTAAAGATGATAAAAGTTTAAAAGATGCTGTTACTGTTTTTGAAAAACTTTGGAAAACATCGGTTGAATTGAGTGAAGAAGATTTTGATAGGGATATCTTTTCTAAGCTCAAAAAGCCAATGGAAGAAGAGATTTCTAAAGTTCTTACACCTTATGAACTCTATATTAAACTACTCATCGAACATTTTGGAAAACGGATAGATTTTATAGAAGATGAGACGATTTTTGTGCCTAAAGAGTACAAAAAACTCTCGTATCAGGTAGAAGCTGTCAATGATGGTATTGCAAAACTTGCAGAGCATAAGGGGTTCTTTTTATCCGATGTGGTGGGGCTTGGTAAAACGGTGGTGGTGGCAATGCTTATTAAAAAGCTAAAAGCTACCTTTAAAAAGAGGGTGTTGGTGGTGATTCCTCCTGCTGTGCGTGTTCAATGGGAAGATACCTTTAAAGAGTTTGATATAGAGTGTTGTGATATTGTCTCTTTGGCAAAATTGGGAGGGGTAAAGGCTTCTAAGTATGAATTGGTAGTGGTGGATGAATCTCATAAGTTTAAAAACAGAGAGTCGCAACGCTACAAACAGCTCTATGAAATTTGTTTAAATAAAAAGGTCATTTTACTTTCGGCAACCCCTCAAAACAATACACCAAGTGACCTTTACAATCAGATTGCTCTTTTTCAAAATGTTAAAAATTCAACGCTTTCACAGTGTCGAAATTTACAGAGTTTTTTTGATAAAAAAGAGCAAGAGTATAAAAAAATTATCAATTCAGAGAATGGTATTGATGAATTGGCACTTAAAGCCTTATCTGAAGCCATACGCGACAAAGTTATACGCACCATTATGATACGGCGTACCCGTTATGACATAGAGCATCATGATATGTACAAAGTAGACATAGAAGAACAAGGGCTTTCTATGCCTAAGGTTAACGAACCTACAGAGCATGAGTATAAACTAGAGGGTGACTTAGGAACTACTTTTGATGAGACAGCAACGAAGATTACTCAAAAATTAAACTATTCCCGATTTAATGCACTCTCTTATTTAACAAAAGAGGCACGAGCCAAGCATTACCCTAAAGAGAGTCCCAATATTTTTGAGAAAAACCCTCTTTCAGGGATTATGAAAACCCTACTGATTAAACGTTTTGAAAGTTCCTTTTCTGCCTTTAAAATCTCTATAGCACGACATGAAAAACGTTATAAAGCATTTATAGAAAACTTTGACAACGATATTATCTACCTTGGAGAGAAAGCCACCGATATTTTAGATTATGATGAAGAGCAAGATGGGGACTATGAAGCCTTTATACAAAGGCTTATTGCATTAAAGAGGGTAAAAAAACTGAAACGTTCAGATTTTAAAAAGAATTTTGAGTTGGATTTAAAGTCTGATTATAATATTTTTAAAGAGCTTGTTAAAAAGTGGAAGAAAGTAAATGTTGACCCTAAGTTAGAGAAGTTTAAAGAGGTACTCAAAGATGATAAAGGTAAAAAGATTGTTATTTTTACGGAGTCGGTGGATACCCTTAAATATTTGCAAAAAAACTTGGAATCGGAGGCTTTAGCCCCGAACAACACGAGGCTAAAGCCATCGCTTCCTAGTAAAACACTCTTTATTAGCAGTCAAAACCGAGAAGAGAAAAAGCAGGTTATTAAAGAAAATTTTGATGCGAATTATAAGAACCAAAAGAGTGATTACAACATCATTGTGACCACCGATACTTTAGCCGAGGGTATTAACCTGCATCGGAGTAACATTATTTATAATTACGATATTCCTTGGAATGCTACCAAACTTATTCAACGTATTGGTCGGGTGAATCGTATTGGGACACAGGCTAAATTTATTCATATTCATAACTTTAAACCTGCTTCGCATATTGATAAACTCATCGAGCTTTCTCAAAAAGCGTTTGTAAAGCTTCAGTCGTCGCATACCATGATGGGAGAGGACAATCAGATTTATACCCAAAACGAAACGGTGGGTTCGGTAAATCTTTTTGAATCGTATGAACAAGCGTCAAGTGAACGTGATGAAGAGCTGGACTACCTAGAAGAGCTACGAAGCTTTAGAGAAGCCCAACCCAAAGTATTTCAAGCCATAAAAGAGCTGGAGCAAGGCTTAAGCCTAACACGAGAAGGAAGCCACCATAGTGCTTATGTGCTGTTAGATATTAATGGTCATAAAAATTATGTTTCTGTGGATGAACAGGGTACAAAGCCTATTTCGTTTATGGAGACAGCCGAGGTCTTTAGAGCTAAGGTTGATGAGGTAGCTTTAAAAAGCCCTAAAGAAGAAATAGAAGAGCGTATTAAAAAGGCTATTGCTTACTTTGAAAAGCAAGAGAAAGAGCAGAAGCAAGATAAGGCAGAGGGTAGAGTAGATGACGTTGTAGCTCAAAAAGCAATAGCTCATCTTAAAGGTTGGTTAAAACAAAAACTTTTAGATAGAAAGTTGTTTAAAAGTTATAGAGAAGCCATTGTTAATGGAACATTAGGAAGTATTTCAGTGAGTAAGATAAATGAGCTTTATAAACACTCTGATGATGAAATAAAAGAAAAATTATTAACTATAATTAGAGTAAAAAAAGTAGAAGAGAAATTGTTTGATGAAAACTTGATTATTCATCCCGTTTTATCAACGCTTTTTACACAAGGATAAAAAATGGATTTAGAGTTTTTAGGAAAGAAGTTTGATGAAGATGTTTTTAGTAATTTTGTTGAAACAACCTTTGAAGAGTTTGAAACGGCTGATACAGCCTATAACAGTGAAAATTTAAGCGATGAAGATAAACAACACATAGTCGAATACAAAGTTTTAGGTGAGGCGTGGTTGTCGGATGATAATGAGATAGGTTTTTTGTTGTTAAAGTCTGCAACCAAAGAGATAGAAACTAAACAACTACCGTCTACAAGACGGTAGTTGTTTAGTTATTGTGATGTTGGAGAAAAATATAAAAAAGATGACAACTTATTAGAGTTTATTTCTAAAAAAGGATTTGAATATACTCAAAGTGATTTGAATTTGGATAACTTTTCTTTTTTATCTCCACAAGAGTTAAAAATTAAAAAACAGATAGAGAATATTGGAACACCACTAAAAGATTGGGATATAAAAATAAGTTATGGAATTAAAACAGGTTTTAATGAAGCATTTATCATTGATACTAAAACAAAAGATGAATTAATAGCAAAAGATAAAAAAAGTGAAGAGATAATAAAACCACTTCTAAATGGAAGAGATGTAAAAAAGTATAAATATAAATGGAATAATAATTGGTTGATTTTTCTTAGAGCTGAAAATAATATTGAGGATTATCCAGCAATTAAAGAGCATATGAACAAATATAAAAATAAATTAGAAAAAAGAAGTTCTTTTAAAAAGTGGTATAGTATTCAAGGTGAACTGAAAAAAGAAACTTATCAGAATTTAGAAAATGATAAAATTATATTAATGGAACTTTCAGATGCTCAAACATTTACATTAGATACAAATAATTTTTATATAAATAAAACTTTATATTTTATCAGTGGTCAAAACCTTAAATACTTATTAGCATTCTTAAATTCTAAAATAATCTTTTTTTCTTACTCCACGACAGAAAATCATTCGTTCTTAAGAAAAGCACGTTTGAGTAAGCCAATCAGAATATGAAATTCTTGTTTTTTAAGAGAAACATTGACCAAGACATTTTTTAACCATTCTAATC
>CACVAX010000009.1 GCA_902727935.1 uncultured Sulfurovum sp.
GAAAAGAAGCCTTCTATCAATTTTGCTCAAAATGATAGAGATTTACTACTTTTAACTATTGATAATGGCTTTACAAACAATGATTCTATGGGATTAATGACAGTTTAATTCTGTCGAACTTAGGTTAATACTGAACAGTTAAAGATAAAAAGTGCTGAAAGATTTTTTGAGACTTTAAAACAAAGATAAATGGGGATGAACTGTCACAGATGATTTCGGAGATAAGAAAATAGCTTTTACCCTGACCTAATAAAGTCGGGTGGGAAATAATATATGCAGTAAAAGCTAGTTAATGAGAGTCTACAAAATAATTAGTATGAAGGAAAACAATATGAACGACTCTCATAGCAACATTGTAAATGAAAGTTGTGTTTTAATCGTGAAGTATTTAAGCTACTAGAATAATTATGAGAATTTAAAAGTGTACATTAGAATGGAGGCTGCCACAGCCACATTAAAACTTTTGACATTGGCTTCCATTTCAATGTGAACCACTTCAGAACAAAGCGTTAAAATTTCTTTTGAAATACCATCTCCTTCATGCCCCATAAGTAAGACCCATTTATCAGCCACCTTAACTTTTGAGAGGGGGGTAGAGTTTTCTGTTATTTCAGCTGCATAAATGGTGTAACCTTGATTTTTTAATTCTTGAAGCGTATTGACAATGTCATCATAAAGATGCGTTTTTAAACGGCTTACGTGTCCCATTGAGACACGTAAAGCACGTCTTCCAAAAGGATGAGGCCCTTGTTGTGGCAGAAGATAAGAGTGGATGCCCAAGGCAGCAGCTGAACGTGCGATAGAACCGACATTTTCACTAGAAGTAATATTGTCAAGCATCACAATCTGTTGGTCGAGTTGATTTAGGCTTGTTTGTGCAGGTCGAATGCCATGTAACATCACATTGTGGTGAACCTTATGCCCCACAATAGTTTGCATGATTTCTTTAGTAGCAACATAGAGTTTAGGAATATTTCTTGTCGCTATAAGTGTTGAAAATTCATCATAATAGGTTTGGGTAGCAAAGATACTTTTAACTTCAATCTCTGTTTCTAAAATAAGGTTGACTACTTTGGAGGAATCAGCAATGAAAGCGTTGTCTTTGGTAAAGGCATTGTCACGGAGTTGCTGATAGATAAGAAGTTCGGAAATATTTGGATTATCAATGCTAATTAAATTCATAAAGCATTATAGCAACATTATTTTTGTATGTCTAAAGTTAATTGATGCTTACCAATTGAAAGTATTTGTTGGCGTTGTATGGTAGAGAGTGCTGTGAGTTTAATGGTATTTTTATCAATAAATTCAATGTCAACATTAGAAGGATAAGCAATGTCTTGTAGTAAATCTATTTTAGATTTTGGAGGAAAGTAAAAAACATGTGAATCTTTTTGTCTCATTTTAAAGACTCTATTATCATTTCTAACAATATGCAGGGGCATTGTAAACTTTTGGGTTTCAAAACTCCACTCTTTTGAAACAATTCTTGTGTCTATAATGGCATGAAATTTGACATGATATTTGCTGTTCCAATCAAGTCTTTCTAAAGGAAATAGTACAAAGTCAAGCTTTTCTAAACGCTTATTGGGGTCACTTTCTTGGTCGAAAAGTAAGGTATTTAATACTTGAACACCTTCTTCATTAAAAAGTTCAAAGCGTAATAGTTTTGCTTCTTTATGGTACAGAGAGTTAAATGAGATGCTAATAGGAAAACCACTTACCCTATGTTCGGGAAGAGGGTCTGGAAGTTCATCAAAGAATGCAGGAGGTACTTCTTTTTGATGATTAAAAGGGTAGACAACCACCTCTTTATTACGTTTTTTATTGCTATCTAATGCTTGTTGAATCTGTTGAGGGTTCACATTAGGATTTGTTTTATAGAGCATTTCAAGATTTTTAGAACTCATATCATAGACAAATGCTGTTTGTTGTTTTTGTTGGGGGTGTTGACTGATACCAATACCAATGGCATCAGAACGGAAGTCTAAAAAAGCCAAACGATGATAAATGGCTGAAAAAAGACCATTAATCGACTCTTTATAGCTTTGATTATGGGTTGAAACATTTTCGATAACAAGAGGAGTAGGATAGCCTGTATGAACCACACGTGAAGAAGCAAACTCTCCTGTGAAGTCTTGATGTACTTTGTCTTGTTTATGTCCATATCGAAAATGATTGGTCAGGTAATTGGCATGATTTTTAGCTGCTTGTTGGAGTTGATATTGGCTTTGAAAGGGAATAAGACCAGCTCCAACACGTAAAAAATTCAGATATTTAAGAGCATTTTGTTCTTCTAAAGGAACATTGAGTTGTGGGACTTCTTTAATTTTTAATTTTTGAGGAATAGGCGTAGCCGAAAGATAATAGAGGTATATTGCAAAGAGGGTAAATCCTCCCATTATAAAAGTATGAAATTGCTTTTTCATTATATACTCCATTTAACATATAGTAATTATGCAAGTCAAAAAAGTTACTTGAAATTAATATAGTTTTTTAAACTTAGGCTCAACATTATTTAACCCAAAAGTATTATAACAATAAAAAATATAAATTAACCATAAAAAAGAGTATAAAATTAAAATTTTAATTTACTATAATAAATATTGACAATTTAACCTATTTAAACTATACTTAATTAAATATTTGGATTTTTAGGAGAAATTATGAAGGTAACCAAGTCAGCAAAAGAGAAAACCAAAGAGAAAATTTTGGAAGTTGCTGTTAATCTTATTATTGAAAAAGGGTTTAAAAATGCCTCCATGAGAGAGATGGCAAAAGATGCTGGGATTTCTAATCCTACCATCTATAACTATTTTCCCACCAAAGAGAAAATAGTTTTTGCTTATGTGGCACAAAAACACCAAGAGACAGCAGAAATTTTAGAAGGCATCGAGGATTTTCACACCTATACATTGAGAGAACAACTCCAAACACTTGTAGAGACAGAGTTGGAGCTTTACTTAGAAGACAGAGAGTTTATCTTACAAATTTCCGACATGGTTTTTCAGTCAGGTGGGTTAAAACTAGACGCTGTTTATGGAAACAATGAAGTTTTTACGAACATGGTAGCCGACATGTTAAGCATTGCCATTGAAGCCCAAGAGATTCCTACTCCTCCTTTTGAAGAGCATCTTCCACGACTTTTTTGGGACTATTACATTATGGTGGTGGCGTATTGGCTCAAAGATGACTCGGAGATGTTCGAAAATACCACACAGTTTATAGACCACTCTTTGGGGGTGGTGGAAGTGTTGTTAGAGTCAACTATTTTAAATAAAGCGAACGATTTAGGCATGTTTTTGTTTAAAACCCATCTGCTTGGAGCATTGGAAAAGTTTTCTGCTAAAAAGAGAAAATTTAGCAAGGTGAAACGTAAGTTAAAAGGAGTTTTGGATGACCAATAATCATTTAGAGGAGACGTTACAAAAAAAGATTCCCCTTTCAAAGCTTTCACGGGGAAGAGTGGCTGGAAAAGCGATGTTGAAAATAGGCGTTGTTTCAGGAAAAGGGGCTGTTAAAAGAGCTTTTCTCTCCAAAGAGAATAAAGTACTTTCTAAGTCAGAAACCCATGCCCAAATTGCCAAAGTACTCATGGACTCCTTGGGGGAACTTAAAGGTGTTTCGGTCAAGATTGCTCAACAAATTGCCTTGGGATTACCTTTTTTACCCAAAGAGTATTTGGAGGAAATTTCAAAATCATTTAATGCCATTCCTCCTATTAATAAAGCATTGATACGAAAGATTATTAAACAGGAGTTGGGGGATTATCCTCAAAGTCTGTTTGATACGTTTGAAAGCAATGCGTTTGGAGCAGCCTCTTTGGGTCAAGTGCATAAAGCAACCCTCAACAAAAAAGTTTTAGCCGTGAAAGTGCAGTACCCTGGTATTGCTTCTAGTATTGTTTCTGATTTATCGGTGATTAATTTTGGGTTAAAGCGTTTTGCCAAAGGTCAAAATGTTGACCATCTAATGCAAGAGCTTGAAGAGCGTCTAAGCGAAGAGGTTGACTATGTGTTAGAAGCAGAAAATACAAACTATTATGCAGAAGAGTTAACTCATGAACTTATTGTTATTCCTCGGGTTGTTGAAAGCTTGTCAACCAAAAGCATTTTAACTTCTACTTTTTTAGAGGGTCAAAGTTTTGATGCTTTTTTAAAATCTAATCCAACTCAAGCAGTACGAAATCATTATGCACAACTCATTTTTGACTCTTTTTTTATGGGGCTTTACCAACTCAAAATGATACACGCTGACCCAAATCCTGGAAATTTTATTTTTATGGCCAAAAAAAAGTTAGGCATGATTGACTTTGGTTGTGTTAAGCGTGTTAATGAAAATTTCTTGAAAGATTTTTCAAAACTGCATGTTTTACTCATGGACAAAGCATCGGATGAAGAGATAACCCAACAGTATGTCATCGTGGAGATGATAGACCAAGCTGAAAAAGAAGCGATGTTGGCTTTTTATCAGTCGGTGATTAAACCTTTAGACCGTATTTATATTGAAATTTTTGAAGAAAAGAAGTATGACTTTAAGCAAAACAGTGATTTTTCACGACGAGGTTTTAACACCATTATGGAGGTACAAAAAAAACAGCGTCATGCTGTTCACAAAATGAATGCCGATTACCTCTTTATTGACCGTACGCTACTGGGCTATTACAACATGTTTGAAAAGATGGAGGCAACCATTGATACACGGTTTGCTCAACAATTGGTTCGAGAAGGGATGTACCATGAAAATGATTAATTTACGCGTTTTATTACCCTTAGGCTTTTTTCTTTTTATAGGGTTTATTATCTATCTAGCCGATTCTGCTGATGATAATTTTGCGTTTACACTCATTGGGCATATTCCCTATGGAGACAAACTGATGCATGGTTTACTCTATGGCATTATGGCACTACTTTTAAACTATGGATTGAACTTTAAATCTAAAAATATTTTAGGCTTTAACGTGCAAATAGGGGCTTTAATCGTGTTGGTTTTTGCAGGAGTTGAAGAGCTAAGTCAATATTGGTTTCCAAGTAGAACCTGTGATATGGTCGATTTTGTGGCTGATATTATTGGTGTTGTTTTATTTTCATTGATTAATACCAAGAAGCATCAAAAATGATAGGAGGTATCGAGATGATAGGAATTTTGATTGGCATTATGGTTTTGTCCATGTTGGGTTTGGGTTTTTTTCTTGTGGCACGTTGGGTCTACCTAAAGTTACAAACCCATGAAATAAGTAATAAAATAATAGAAAATTCAAAAGAAAAAATAAAAGGAGGAGTGATGTCTGAAGAAGTAGAAGGGGTATTGGTTAAGTCAAGAGGGTTTAAAAATAGCATCGGTATGCGATTTATTATTATTGGGTTTATCGCCTTTTTAATGCTGATTCCTTTAGGAAATATTAGCTCTATTGTCTATGAGCGAAGCAATTTACATTCTAATGTCTTGACAAATATTGCTTCTCAATGGGGAAACCCACAGGTATTAACAGGTCCTGCATTGATTGTACCTATTATTGAACAGTATAACAGCTATGAAAAAGTAAAAGACAAAGAGGGCAATGAGAAGATGGAGTTGAAACGCTATTCAAGAAATCGAAACATTGTTATTTTACCAAAGGTTTTAAACAACGAGATAGATTTAGATGAGCATTACCGTTATCGAGGTATTTATAAATCATTGGTGTATAGCTCTAACATAAAAGTCAAAGGGGAGTTTGTACTGCCAGACATTTCAAAAATATCCGATGACCTTTATGAGGTACGTTATGATAAAGCCTATATGTTAATGGGTCTAAGCGATACCAAAGCCATAGAGAAAGTTTCAGCACTAAAATTAAATAGCAATACTTACAGTTTTGAACCTGGTACTAAGTTAACCCTAAAAGGGATTGAGCGTGGTTTTCATGCCCCTGTACAACTCCATAAAGAGCAAAATACCTATGCTTTTTCCTTTGACCTACAAGCCAATGGAAGTTCAACCATTCGTTTCTCTGCTTTTGGAGAAGAGACAGTCATCAAAGTAAACTCATCATGGAAGCACCCTAGTTTTCAAGGTGCTATTTTACCCAAAGAGCGAAACATCAGCGAAGAGGGGTTTACAGCAATTTGGGAGATTCCTTCTTTGGCAAGAAATTTTCCTCAAACATGGGTACATGAGTTGCATGGTTACGATGTAGAGCAGTTGTTAACAGGGGTTGACTTTTTTGAGCCTGTGGCACTTTATGCGTTGATTGAGCGTTCTATTAAGTATGGGGTACTCTTTATTTTGTTGACTTTTTTGACCTTTTTAATCTTTGAAATGACACAAAAAACCAAATTGCATTATGTTCAATATGTTCTCATTGGCTTGTCTTTAGGATTATTTTTCTTGACACTTCTCTCTTTGTCAGAACACATAGAATTTTTACACGCCTATTTAAGTGCCTCAGCCATTACCATTGTCTCCATCACCATTTACACATGGTTTTCAAATCAGAGTTTCAAACAGTCCTTGAGTATTTTTGTCATGTTAACAGCACTCTATACCATTTTGTACTCGTTGTTGCAGTTGGAAGATTATGCTTTACTTATGGGAACAGGGTTATTGTTGGTGGTTCTGTTTGTCTTAATGTGGCTTACGCGTAATTTACAAGTTAAAGCGTCATGAAAGTCTTAGTCATTGGGGCTACAGGCTTCATTGGACAAGGCATTTACAACTTTTTAAAGCGAGGAGAGCATGACGTTGTGGCTGGGGTGCGTCATGTTGAGTATTTTGAGGGAAAAGCCATAGCCATTGACTTTGCTACGCTACATAAGGACAAAGAGCTTCTTTTTAAGTTAGAAGGTTTTGATGTGGTGGTGAATGCTGTAGGCATTATTGCCCCAACCAAAACCCAAAGTTTTGAGCAGATGCACACTTTAGCCCCCATGGTACTTTTTGATGCTTGTAAAGAAGCCAATGTTAAAAAAGTGATTCAACTCTCAGCCTTGGGTTCACAAAACGGCTCAACAGCGTACCATAGCAGTAAAAACAGAGCCGATGAATATCTAAGAGCGTTGGGTTTAGATTATGCTATTTTACACCCTTCCATTGTCTATGGAGACGATGGCAAAAGCACGGCACTCTTTCAAGCCTTAGCCTCTTTGCCCTTTGTTCCGTTGATAGGTGATGGCTCTCAACTGCTTCAACCTATTGCATTAGAAGATTTGGTATTAACGGTTAAACGAGCCATTGACTTCCATGAAAAAGCTTTAGAGTTGGACTTGGTAGGGCCTAAAAGCATGACGTACAAAGAGGTCTTAGAAGGGTTTAGAGAATACTTAGGGCTAAAACCTGCCAAGTTTGTCTCTGTGCCAACTTTTGGAACAAACATAATAGGGAAAATACTTGATGAACCCACCGTAAGTCTAGACAACATTAAGATGTTAAACGAAGGAAACTCTGCTTCAGTAGAGCCGTTAAAAAAGTTTTTAACCCATACGCCTGTGAGTATGCAAGAGCGTTTGTTTTCACTTAAAGCCTCCAATGCTCAAAAGCTTTTTGCTTCGCTCTATTTTATGCGACCTCTTTTACGCTGGGTTCTTGGTTTTGTGTGGATTTGGTCGGGCATTGTTTCGGCTTTTTTATATCCTCAACCTTTGGCTTTAGAGCTTTTGTATGAGATTGGTGTTCCTTTAGGATTGGCTTTACCCCTTTTGTATTTGGCGTCATTTTTAGACATTGTGATTGGGGTTTTAACCATTGTGGGTTATCGGTTACAAGCTTTACTCAAGTTTCAAATGCTTGTTATTGTTGTTTACACGTTGCTGTTAACCTTTTTGGCTACCCATCATTGGTTACATCCGTTTGGGCCTGTGTTGAAAAATTTACCCTTATTGATTTCCATCTATATTTTAAGTCGTTTAGAGAAGTTTAGATGAGTTATGATTTTCTAATATTCACACACATCGCTTCAGCTATTTTACTGCTTGGGGTAGGGGGTGGTTCTGCTTTTTACAAATTTATGGCAGATAAATCAGGAAACTTAGAGGTGATTGTCCATACCAACAAAATGGTGGTGTTGGCTGATTGGCTTTTCACCACGCCGTCAGCCATAGTGCAACCTTTAACAGGGGTGATGTTAATGAATCTGCTCAACATCTCACTCTGGACTCCTTGGTTATTGGCATCAATTGTTTTGTATGGTTTTGCAGGAGTTTTATGGCTGATGGCTCTTTATTTACAACTACGCATGAAAGAGATGGCGATGGATAAACAAAGAAAAGAAGAGATTTTAGGGAAAGATTATTCTGTTTTAGTGAAACAGTGGGTGACGTTAGGGGTTTTCTCTTTTTTGGCCATGGCTGGGGTTTTTGTTTTGATGGTGTTTAAGTGACCTTCATTCAATGTTAAGACCATGTCATTTTTTAGTTTATTATTGAGGTGGAGAGTTCCACCTCAATATAAGCGTAAGAGATACGCTAAATTAGATGCGTCCACCAGCTTGAATACCCCAAGTGGTTCTCCATCGAGTTTTAACTTTACTGAGTCCTGCTAACGCAATAATAACCACCGTTGCAAAGATTAAAAATCCTGCTGTATAGCCATCAAATGCCCCTTTTGACCAACCCAGTGTTTGGATAAGTGCTGTACCACCAAGACCACCAGCTGCTCCCACAATACCTGTCATGATTCCAATGTCTTTACCAAATCTTTGAGGAACAAGTTGAAAAACAGCTCCATTTGCCATACCAAGGTTTGCCATGATTAAAAATAGAACAAAAATGGCTACAAAGAATGGTAAATCAATGGTTGCAATCACAATGGCTAACAAAGCTACCATACCATAGAAGAAGTACAATGCTTTAATTCCACCAATGCTATCGGCTATGTTTCCACCAAATGGACGTAAAACAGCCCCTGCGAAAATACACAATGCCCCAAAATAACCAGCCACAACTTTAACGTTACTTTCATCTAAAACGTCAAGACCAAATGCTGACATATCTACTTGGTAGGTGTTCATAAGATAAACTTTCATGTACCCAGCAAATCCTACAAAGCCTCCAAAACTAATGGCATAGAAAAGGTTAAACCACCATGTATCTTTGTCTTTAAGCAGTTTTCCATAATCTTTTAACTTTTTTGGACGTGCTGTGTAAACAGAAGATGGAGCATCTTTTGCTAAAAAGAAGTAAGCTATCAATGTAATTATTGCCATAACAGCACCAACTAAGAATACAGCTTCCCAACCCCAAACTTCGGCTATTTTAGGTGCAAAAAGGAAGTCAATAACTACCCCAATATTACCAGCTCCTGCAATACCGAGTACAATCCCTTGTGATTTAGGAGGATACCACTGACCAGCTTGTGGAAGTGCTACAGCAAACGAAGCCCCTGCAAAACCTAGACCCAATGCCACAATAAGTAGTTGATTATAAGTAATGGTATCACCCAAAGTATACGCCATTAACAATGCCCCAATAACCACCAACTGTGATACCAATGCCGTTTTCTTTGGTCCAAATTTATCAACACCAAACCCTAATAAAATTCTAAGGATTGCTCCTGATAAGATTGGAAGGGAAAGTAAAGTAGCTTTCTCTCCAGCTGTCATTATATGACCTGTTAAAGCCAAGGCTTCAGTTATTTCTGTACTCAATGGTCCTAACATCGTCCATACCATGAAACTCATATCAAAATACATAAAAGCCATAAACAAGGTCATGCCATGCCCCTGTCCTTTTAGTTCTTTAAGTCCTGCCATATTAACTCCTATCTGTTTAAGTTATGACAATTATAATGTAAATTATTTATTTAATATACAACTTTATGATTAATTTTTAAGCAAAAATAATTGATTAAATAATAAACAATTATTTTACTGATTATCTTAGCTTCTTGACTATACTTAAAATAAAGAATCAAAATTAAATAACCATCCTATAAAGAATAGCTGAAGTCTAAGCTATTTTTTAAAGACAGAGCTATTTTGTTTAATTATTTGAGTATTTGAAAAGAGTATTCAAATGACTAAATAAAATAAAGTAACAATATTTGGTC
>CACVAX010000010.1 GCA_902727935.1 uncultured Sulfurovum sp.
CTGCTGGTACTATTGTCCAAAAAGGAAAGAAACTTGTTTACTATTAGCTTTTGTGAAAACTATGAGTCGTTATTGTTTGACCAACCTTATTTTATCTTTTTGGTTGGTTATCTATTATACGAAGGATTTCAGATGCGTTTAATATTTTTAACTTTACTTACTTTGACCTTGCTAAATGGACGAGGGGTACTTGATGTTGAATGGTCAAGTGCCAATAAAGCCCAACAAAAACCTACTGTACCTTACCCTAAAGTATTAGTTGAGGGAATCAAAAGTGTTACGCTTCCTGTCTACCTGTCTTCTTCTTATGCTTATAATAAAAAGATGACTGTTGTAGCCGATAAATATTTTTATAGTATTTCTTTTGATTTAGAGGGGGCAATGGTTTTGTTTGAAGGTGATAGAACTTTTCAAGAGTCTGTTTCTCCTCAAAATCCAGAATTTAAAAAGATTATGCAAAAAACCTTAGCTGTAGAGTTTTCAAAATCTGAAGAGATTATGATGGCTGAATATCAACGCCATGGAGCAAATTACACGATTTCTGTGGAGTGTGATAAACCAGATACTGACAAGAGATGTCTTAAAGAAGATTTTATTCGAAGCTTATATAATAGTCTTAATATGGTAGGAGGTCATCCATGAGATTTATTTTAGTATTATTATCAATTATTTTTTTTGTAGCTTGTAGTCAAAAAGCCGAACCAAATCATACGTACACAGGTAAAAGTTTTTCTTATTATCCAGCTGGACTACTTTCACCAAGTCATAGTGGAGAGGGTCGTTTAGGAGACAATTATGTTTATGCACCAGGTATACGCTTTCCTATTGAATCAGCTCCAGCCTATATCAACTCGCAAGTTTATGGTGTGGGAGGATATTTAGGACCCAAAGGAAGTTTGTGTGATGGCGAAAATTACATTTACCCTTGGCATGATAATTATTGTGAAAAACGAAGTTGGTCAATGCCTTTATGTTCAGGAGGAAAAGGACACCAAGGAGTGGACATAAGAACAGCAACCTGTGAAAAAAAGAAATATTATGCTGTGGCTGTTGAAGATGGTATTATTACTTCTATTGGTAGTTATACGGTGAAGCTTCGAGGCGTATCAGGTCGAACTTACCGATATTTACATTTAGACTCAGGAACTTTATTAGTACAAAAAGGACAAAACATTAAAAGAGGAAGTCGAATGGGCTTAGTTTCTAATAATATGGGATCAACACCAACTTCTATCCATCTACATTTTGACATGAAACAAACAATTAAAATTGGGAACAGTTCAAAGTCTGTTTTTGTACCACCTTATACATCACTCGTAGAAGCATATAAACGCCTACTGAGTGGACATCCTTAAAAACTATTTCTTAAGGTGTTACGTATTTACTCAAAAAAATAAATTTTTATCTGTTTCTACAGCTTTTAAAAGTACTTTTTTAGACTATAATAAGTTCAATAGTGTAGATATTCTACACCTTAATTAAAAATTATCTTTAATAATATTTCAATTAACTTTAGATTATTCTTGATAAGCGTATAATGGCTTCAACAATTATAAAAATTAAGGAGTATCAATTGAATATTCATGAATATCAAGCAAAACAGTGTTTTGCTAAATATGGTGTACCAACACCTAGAGGTATTATTGCAAACACACCAGACCAAGCTGTAGCCAATGCAGGTGAACTTGGTGGAAACATTTGGGTGGTTAAAGCTCAAATTCACGCTGGTGGTAGAGGACTTGGTGGTGGTGTAAAACTGGCTAAGAGTAAAGAAGAAGTAAGAGAACTTGCTACTGAAATCTTAGGAATGACACTGGTAACACACCAAACTGGTCCAGAAGGTAAACTGGTACAAAAAGTTTACATTGAAGAGGGTGCGAATATTCAAGATGAACTTTATTTATCAGTAGTACTTGATAGAGCTGCTGAAATGCCAATTATCATGGCTTCTACTGAAGGTGGTATGGACATTGAAACCGTAGCCGAAAAAACACCTGAAAAAATTATTAAAATTGCTGTTGATCCAGCATTTGGTTTTCAAGGTTACCACGGTAGAGAGCTTGTTTTTGGCTTAGGAATCACAGATAAAGCTGAGCAAAGAAAAATGATTGATTTCGCTTCTAAGCTTTATCAACTTTACATGGACAACGATGCTGAAATGATTGAGATTAACCCTCTTATTAAAACTGTAGATGGTGATTTTATGGCACTTGATGGTAAGGTTGGTTTTGATGATTCTGCATTAGGACGTCATCCAGACATTGAAGATATGAGAGATATCTCTGAAGAAGATCCAGATGAGCGAGAAGCTTCTCAATATGGTCTTTCTTATGTTGCACTTGATGGTGAAATTGGTTGTATGGTAAATGGTGCTGGTCTTGCAATGGGGACAATGGACACCATTAATTACATGGGTGGAACACCTGCGAATTTCTTGGATGTTGGTGGTTCAGCTAATGCTGAAACAGTGGCTAAAGGTTTTGAAATTATTCTTAAAAATCCAAATGTTAAAGCAATCTTTGTAAATATTTTTGGTGGAATCGTAAGATGTGACAGAATTGCAAATGGTATTCTTGAAGCAACTAAATTAGTAGATGTTAATGTACCTGTAATTGTAAGACTTGATGGTACAAATGCTCCAGAAGCAGCTGAAATTCTTAAAAATGCAAACATCGATAATGTCATTGCAGCCACTGACTTAGGTGACGGTGCAGCAAAAGCAGTAGCAGCAGCAAAAGGAGAGTTATAATATGTCAATTTTAGTAAACAAAGATACAAAAGTAATCGTTCAAGGTTTTACAGGTTCAGAGGGTACTTTTCATGCTGAACAATGTTTAGCTTATGGAACACAAATTGTGGGTGGGGTAACACCTGGTAAAGGTGGGCAGACTCACCTAGATAAGCCAGTATTTAACACGGTTAAAGAAGCTGTTGAGACTACAGGTGCTACGGTTTCTATGGTATTTGTCCCTCCTGCATTTGTTGCTGACGCTGTTATGGAAGCTGCTTCTGCTGGTATTGAACTTGCTGTAATTATTACAGAAGGTGCTCCTGTACGTGATATGCAAGCTGCTAAAGCCTGTGCTGTTAAAAACGGTATGATGACCATTGGACCAAATTGTCCAGGTGTTATCACAGCTGATGAGTGTAAGATTGGTATTATGCCAGGTATGATTTTCAAAAAAGGTAATGTTGGGCTTATTTCTAAGTCGGGTACACTAACTTATGAAGGTACAAACCAAGTATGTAATGAAGGTTACGGAATTTCAACAGCAGTTGGTATTGGTGGAGATCCAATTATTGGTCTTTCATACATTCAACTTCTTAAAATGTTCCAAGATGATCCAGAAACAGAAGCAATTGTAATGATTGGTGAAATTGGTGGAGACCTTGAGATTCAAGCTGCTGCTTACATTAAAGAGAACATTACTAAGCCAGTAGTTGCCTTTATTGCTGGTCAATCGGCACCTCCAGGTAAAAGAATGGGTCATGCTGGAGCTATTATTTCTGGTGCTGCTGGTACTGCAAAAGAGAAAATGGATGCACTTTCAGCTGCTGGTGTTGAAGTGGTTGTTTCTCCTGCAGAAATTGGTAAGGCTGTAACTAAGGTTCTTGGTTAATTTCATAAATTTTAACATTCTTTGGGGTATGATTTACTCATACCTCTAAAAAACCACCTATTCCTCCTTAAAATATAAAACTTATTAGCATGGCTTTTTTAAAACATGATATACTTTTAATATTATGTAATTATATGGCATAATATACTTTATGTTCTAAATTATTTTTATTTATTACTTTGTATGGTTATTGAAGTTGAGGAAGGAAGCATGAGAGAATTAATTTTAGTCAGTATATCAGCATTATTGGGTTATATTGTTTTTTCAGCATTTTCTACAAGTGAGACAACAGAAGAAGCTTTCAGTAAAATTGTAGATCAACCTTATGAAAATAGACTGGTCAGCCAAGAGGTTGCGTTCAATAAAGCACATAACAAGCATGAAGAAGAGCTGATTGCCTTGGAAAACGAACGTAAACATAATGAACTACAAGTTTATGAAAATATTATGATAAAAGATAAAGAGAATGCAACCAAGCTTAAAATTAAAGAGTTAGATAATGATTTAAATCATAAGATAGCTGTTTTGAATGTTGAGTCTAATGCTGAAGAGACAAATAAAAGCTCTGCCATTTATATCATATCAATATTACTTTTATTTTTACTGCTTTATATTTACTTAAGATATAAAAAACAATTAAACCAAATAGAATTAGATAAACAAGAGCGTTATAACGAAATGATGGCTAAAAAAGAGTACGCTGAAAAAATTTTACAACATATTAGTGAAGGTAATCTTAGCTTTGAAACAGAAAGAAAGTTGTTGACTGTTTTAGATGAGCTAAACGGAAAAACCATTAATCCACGTAAAGAAGAGGATATCTATCATCCTAATCCAGATATTATTCAACTTTCAAACTCCAAAAAAAGAAAAGAATACTAGAAAGTATTTATTTTAATTCATTTTTTTTAATATTTCATGACAAAAAAGAGCTTAACAGTAATTTTTAATAACACTAAATAAGTTAGATAAATATATTCTTTATTACTTTTTATAAATAAGTATTTTTTTTAAAAAAATATTAAATAAATAAAAATATATCATAATTTAGACGAGCTTTTATCGCTATAATTATTATGCATAACTAAATCGTTAGATAATTTTGTTAGTTTTAGGAGTTTAAAATGAAGTTTATAGGGGCAATTTTATTATTAGTATCTTCAGCTTTGAGTGTCGAGGCAGGTAAAGTTATATGGGATGAAAGAGGTAAACCAACCATTACGGGCACTTTAGGAAAGGGTTGTACACAAAATGGTTTTGGGACAAAGGAAAAAAATGCTACTAAGGCTAATTGTGGTTAGTAGCATTTTACTCTCTAAGAGAAGATTATGCTTTAGGTGAAATCATCTCTTCAGGTTTTACATTTTTGTCAAAATCTTCAGCTGACATTAATCCTAGTGCTACAGCTTCTTCTTTTAAAGTTGTACCATTTTTATGGGCTGTTTTAGCAATGGTTGCTGCATTTTCATATCCAATATGTGGGTTAAGTGCTGTTACAAGCATCAATGAGTCATTTAAAAACCTGTCAATGTTCTCTCTGATTGGTTCAATTCCTCTGGCACAGTTAACATCAAATGAAACCATCGCATCACCAAGAAGTTTTACAGATTGTAAAATATTGTGTGCAATTACAGGTTTAAATACATTCAGTTCAAAGTTACCTTGAGAAGCTGCAAAACCTACGGCTGCATCGTTACCCATAACTTGTACAGCTACCATGGTCATTGCTTCTGCTTGGGTAGGGTTAACTTTACCAGGCATAATAGATGAACCTGGTTCATTAGCAGGAATCTCAATTTCACCAAGTCCACAACGTGGTCCAGAGGCTAACCATCTAATATCATTTGCTATTTTCATAAGGTTTGCAGCTAAAGCTTTTAATGCACCAGAAAGTACTACTTCTGCATCATGACCTGTAAGTGCATGAAATTTGTTTGGTTGAGACACAAAGCCATAATCTTTTGCCATAAATTTGTTCAGTTGAGCAGCCACACGCTCTGAAAATTCAGGGTGAGAGTTAAGACCTGTACCAACAGCCGTACCCCCAATAGCAATCTCTCTACAATAAACAAGTGCATCGTTTAGTTGTTTTAGGTTGGTCTCCAACATGGCAACATAACCAGAAATCTCTTGACCCAATGTTAGTGGGGTGGCATCTTGAAGGTGTGTTCTACCAATTTTAACGATGTCAGAAAAAGCTTCTACTTTACCTTGAAGCGTCTCTTTTAACTGCTCTAGTGCTGGAATGAGATTATCTGTTACTGAAACAACTTCTGCAATACGCATACCTGTTGGAAACGTATCGTTTGAACTTTGACCTTTGTTGACATCATCATTGGGATGAACAAGGTTTTCTTTGGTAAAGTCTCCACCTAAAATTTCAGTTGCTTTGTTGGCAACTACTTCGTTCATGTTCATGTTCGACTGTGTACCTGAACCTGTTTGCCATACCACTAACGGAAAATTGTCATCTAATTCACCAGCAAGAATACTTTCACAAGCTTTTGACATAGCCATTGTTTTTTCATCATCTAAACGACCTAGTTCTTGGTTGACTAAAGCACAAGCTTTTTTGAGATTTGCAAAACCGTATACCACTTCAAGAGGCATCTTTTCATTACCAATTTCAAAGTTATGTACGGATCTTTGGGTTTGTGCAGCCCAATATTTATCTGAGGGAACTTGCATTTCACCCATGGTATCTTTTTCTATTCTAAATGACATTTACTGTCTCCTATGTTGGATTAATACGGTATTTTACTTGTTAGGGTGTTAATAGCAAATGAATAGCAGAAGCGTAATTCTAAAGCTTAGGATGTGTGAGTAGGGTGGTAATAGAATGAAGAAAGTTTCAATTTTCTTCATGCTGTACTATTCCTTAACTATCGAAAAAAGTATTTTTTTCTAAGATGTCAATACCTTCTTGAATACTTTCTACTGAAGCTTTGAATTTTTCTTTGGTTTTGGTGCTAAGTGTCATTTGAATAATTTCTTCCAAACCATTCTTACCAAGGACAACAGGTACACCAACAGTTATATTTGAGTAGCCATACTCTCCATTGAGAAGTACTGAACACGAAATAACGGTTTTACTATCATTTAAAATGGCTTCTACCATATGGGCTATGGCACGTCCTGGACCATAGTACCCTGAAGTTCCTAAGTATTTCACAATTTCAGCACCACCATTTTTTGTTCTTTCAATGATATCTTCGAATGCGTCATCATTTAATAAATCTGTTGTTGGTACATCTCCAACCTGTACTTTATGAGGAAGTGGAATCATATTTTTACCATGGTCACCAATGACCAATGTCCCTGTTTGTCCAGCACCATAACCTAGTTTCTTATAGATTTGGTATGCCATACGTGAACCATCTAATGCTCCAGCCATACCAATAATTCTATTACTTTTCCAACCTGTAATTTTATGAATGGCATAGGTCATGACATCTAAGGGATTAGAAACCGAAATAATAACGGCATTTGGTGAATGTTTCATAACATCTTCAGTGACAGATTTAATAATCTTTGCATTAATCATGAGTAAGTCTTCTCGGGTCATGTCCCCTTTTCTCGGTACACCAGCAGTGATAACAACAATATCACAATCTTTTACTTCAGCTGGAGTGGCAGCAGCACTAATGATGGTTGGTTGAGGAGCATAGTGTGTTGCTTGTGCAATGTCTATGGCTTTTCCTTGGGCAATACCTTCTGCAATATCAAAAAGAACAATTTCATTACATGTTCCCATCATTGCTAAACTGTATGCAGCTGTTGCACCCACAGCACCAGCACCTATAATCCCTACTTTTCTATTTTTCATTGTGTATCCTGATTATTTGAATAATATTAAATTAAAAATAATAATTTTAAACATTAATATGTATTCTACTATTAGTATTATAATAAAGTCTTTAGAAAGCCTAAAAAGTTTAGGCTATATATCATCAAAAAATTTTAACTCTTCAAGTTTAGTTACCATCTCTTGTACCGAGGCAACCGAGTTTTCAAATTTTCTAACTTGAAGGTTTTTAAGTGTCATGGCAATAACTTGTTCTGCCCCACCAGCACCAATCATAACAGGAACACCCGAAACGATATCTGAATACCCATAGTCATTTTGAAGCATAATCGCACATGAGTGAATTTGATTGGTATCTTTTAAAATGGCATCAACCATTACCGTTGTCGACTTTGCAGGGGCATAGTAGGCTGAACCATTTCCTAGTAAATTTACAATTTCAGCGCCACCATTTCTGGTTTTTTTAACAATTTCACCAATCTCTTCAGAGTCTAATAGATCTTCAATTGGGACACCAGCAACGGTGGTAAATTTAGGAAGAGGAACCATAGTGTCACCATGACCACCCATAACCGTTGCACGAATTTGTCCAGCACCATATTCTAGTTTTTCATAGATAAAGTGAGCCATTCGGGCTGCATCTAAAATCCCAGCCATACCCAGTACTCTTTCTCTTGGAAAACCAGTATATTTTAAAGCCACATAGGTCATGACATCCAGAGGATTTGAGACCACAACCACAACAGAATCGGGTGCATATTCCTTAATCTCTTTAGCATACATTTTAACAATGTCAGCATTCATTACGAGTAAATCGTCACGACTCATACCAGGGGTTCTTGGTGCTCCAGCTGTAATAACAACCACATCAGAGTCTTCCATATCTTCTGGCCCTTTTGCTGCTTTTACAATAGTGTGTTGTCGTGCTGCATTTGCTGCTTGAGACATATCAAGAGATTTTCCTTTTGTAACATCATAGTTTCGTCCACGAAGTACAACATTGTGACAAACACCATTCATTGCTAAAATAAATGCCACTGTTGAACCAAAATTACCTGTACCAATAACCGTTACTTTTTTACCTTTTGCCATTCTAATCCTTGTAGATAAAATTGCTTGTATTAATCCATTCCCAAAAGAGAGCTTGAGTATAGATACCGAAATACGTATAAGCAAACACAGTTTGGGAACAAACATTTTGAATTAATCAAGTCGAATTAATTATAGCAAGAGTCGGTAACAAAAATGAAACATTGTGTTAATAAGAAATTATATTTAACTATTTTGAGAAGAGAAGAAACAGTCCTTTTAATCAAAAGTGAGTAGTTTTGTTTCATATTTTTATTATTGGTACTTTTAGTAACGATTAGTTAAAAACTCTGGAAGGGGGAAAGGTACAGTTTATTTGACTGATTTTTTGAATGGGAGAAGATTTGATGTGTTAACCAAATATTAGGAGAAAGAAAAAAGGAAAATTGGTAAAAGTTGTCGAGGAGAGGTACATCAGTCCTAGTAGCGTTGAGTACCTTAAGGAGTGTAGTCAAGAGCTTAGAAGTAGATTTGAGCTAAGAGATTTAAAATAGTAGAAGATGAAAAAATATATTTTAGATACCAATATCGTTTCATTATTGGGAAGTGAAGAGAATAATGAAAATAGATTGATTTTTGATAAGTTTTATAATCTTGAAGATGATGATATTGTGATGGTTTCGATTATCACACTCTATGAAGCCAATTATGGTTTCAAAAATAGTGAAGATAAAGAGCAACAAGAAGAGATTAGAAAAAATATAAAATTTATCTTACTCCACGACAGAAAATCATTCGTTCTTAAGAAAAGCACGTTTGAGTAAGCCAATCAGAATATGAAATTCTTGTTTTTTAAGAGAAACATTGACCAAGACATTTTTTAACCATTCTAATCCA
>CACVAX010000011.1 GCA_902727935.1 uncultured Sulfurovum sp.
AAATATTGTTACTTTATTTTATTTAGTCATTTGAATACTCTTTTCAAATACTCAAATAATTAAACAAAATAGCTCTGTCTTTAAAAAATAGCTTAGACTTCAGCTATTCTTTATAGGATGGTTTTTGTTTGATTATATCCAAATGGAACTGCCAAGTATACTGATGTGTCAACCCTTTTTAGGACAAAGAAAGAATATCTAAGCATTTATGTTTAAATTTAGCATATCTTCTATCAACCCCAAATTAAGTGCCTTTCTAGTATAATCACAAAATTTTTTTACTACAAAAAGGGTACTTCTTCATGCCAAAACGCAACGACATTAAAACTATTTTACTTATCGGTTCTGGGCCAATTGTTATTGGACAGGCTTGTGAATTTGACTATTCTGGAACACAAGCAGCTAAAACACTTAAAGAGTTAGGCTACAGAGTTATTCTTATTAACTCTAATCCAGCAACCATTATGACAGACCCTGAATTTGCTGATAGAACTTATGTAGAGCCAATTACAGCTGAAGTAATCTCTAAAATTATCAAAAAAGAGAATGTAGATGCCATTCTTCCAACCATGGGTGGACAAACAGCACTCAATGCTGCGATGGAAATGCATGATGCTGGAATGCTTGAAGGCATTGAAATATTGGGTGCTAAACCTGCTGCCATTAAAAAAGGTGAAGATCGTCAAGAGTTTAAAGAAGCGATGATTAAAATTGGTATGGATTTACCAGTTTCAGAATACGCTTATAATATGGAAGAAGCACTTAAAGTGGCTGACCAGATTGGTTTCCCTTTGATTATTAGAGCATCATTCACCATGGCTGGTGGTGGGTCAGGTGTTGCTTACAACATTGACGAATACAAAGAGATTGTTCAAGGTGGACTGGATGCTTCTCCTATTTCTGAAATTTTGATTGAAGAGTCTCTTCTTGGTTGGAAAGAGTACGAGATGGAAGTTATTCGTGACCATAAAGACAACTGTATTATTATCTGTTCTATTGAAAACTTTGACCCAATGGGGGTGCATACAGGAGACTCCATTACCGTTGCTCCAGCGTTGACATTAACGGACAAAGAGTACCAAAGAATGCGTGATGCTTCATTTAAAATTTTACGTGAAGTAGGGGTTGATACTGGGGGATCTAACGTACAGTTCTCCATAAACCCTAAAGATGGTCGTATGATTGTTATTGAGATGAACCCAAGAGTTTCACGTTCATCAGCTCTAGCTTCAAAAGCGACTGGTTACCCTATTGCTAAAGTAGCAACACTACTTGCTGTTGGATTTACCTTAGATGAAATTTCAAATGACATTACAGGCACAGCAGCCTCTTTTGAACCCGTCATTGACTATGTGGTCACAAAAGTGCCTAGATTTACCTTTGAAAAGTTCCCTCAAGCAGACTCAACACTAAGTACAGCTATGAAATCCGTTGGTGAGGTAATGTCAATTGGTAGAACATTTAAAGAGTCTTTCCAAAAAGCATTGATTTCTCTTGAAACAGGTTTAAGTGGGTTTAATCCTATTGACTGTGATGAAGAGACTTTAGTACGTGAGATTAGACGTTCAAATGAAGACCGTGCTTTATACGTGTTTGAAGCCTTACGAAGAGGAAAATCAGTAGATGAGATTTTTGAATTTTGTAAGATTGACCAGTGGTTCTTGTATCAATTAGAAGAGTTAGTGGCAGTTGAAAAAGCAATGGATGTTGCACTTCTTAAAGATGAAGTTCGTATGCGAAAAGTAAAATCTGATGGTTTTTCTGATGTTATGATTGCTGAGTGTATTAACAAAAACGATGCCATGAGCTTCTCTGAAAATGACATTTACAATGCCAGAGAAAAAATGGGTGTAAGCTTAGAATACAATGAAGTAGATACTTGTGCTGCTGAATTTGAGGCATTGACTCCTTATCTTTACTCAACAACGAATATTACAAAACTTCCTGATACTGCAACTTCTGTGAATGTAACGGATGAGAAAAAAGTACTTGTTATTGGTGGTGGACCAAACAGAATTGGTCAAGGTATTGAGTTTGACTACTGTTGTGTTCACGCTGCCTTTGCATTAGAAGACATGGGTGTTAAGTCAATCATGTATAACTGTAACCCAGAAACAGTTTCTACCGATTACGATACATCAGACATTCTTTACTTTGAACCAATTGACTTTGAGCATGTTCGTTCGGTAATTGAGCGCGAGAATCCAGACGGTGTTATTGTTCACTTTGGTGGGCAAACTCCATTGAAATTAGCTAAGCAGTTAACAGCAATTGGGGCAAACATTTCTGGTACAACGGCTAAGGTAATTGACCTTGCAGAAGATAGAGAGCTTTTCTCAGACTTTATTAATGACTTAGGACTTAAACAACCAAACAACGACACCGTAGTAGCGAAAGACGAAGCTGTTATCGTAGCAAATCGTATTGGTTACCCAGTGCTTGTTCGTCCTTCATTTGTACTTGGTGGACGTGGTATGAAGACGGTTTATTCAGATGCTGAATTAAAAGCGTATATGGATGAGGCAGTATCTGTGTCGAATGATGCTCCAGTACTTATTGATAAGTTCTTGAATAATGCAATTGAGTTAGATGTAGATGCTATTTCAGATGGTAAAGAGGTGTACATTGGTTCGGTGATGCAACACATTGAAGAGGCTGGAATTCACTCTGGTGACTCGGCTTGTGCTTTACCAACTATTTCTATTTCAGACAAATTACTTGAAGAGATTAAAGAGCAAACAGCTGCCATTGCTATTGGGCTTGGGGTTGTGGGGCTTATGAACATTCAGTATGCCATTTTTGAAGATGAGGTTTACCTTATTGAGGTAAACCCAAGAGCTTCAAGAACGGTTCCATTTGTTTCAAAAGCAACGGGTGTCCCTTTGGCAAAAGTTGCTACTAGAGTGATGATTCAAGGGGATTTAAGAGAAGCCTTGAAGTTTTACGACAACTTTAATGTGGTGAATTTTGACAAAAAAATTATGGAGCCAAATCTTAAAGGGCATGTGGCTGTTAAAGAAGCTGTATTCCCATTCAACAAGCTTCCAGGAGCTGACTTATTACTTGGACCTGAGATGAAATCGACAGGTGAAGTAATGGGTATTTCTGACAACTTCGGAATGTCATTTGCTAAGAGTCAGTTTGCAGCGAAAAACAACATTCCATTAGAAGGGAAACTCTTCTTGTCACTTTCAAGTTCAGATAAAGAAGAAGCAGCCCAAATTGGAAAGTCATTTGTTGATTTAGGATTTGAAATTTATGCTACATCAGGAACGCATAAAGTTTTAAAAGCAGCAGGGGTAAGCTCAAACAAAGTACTTAAAATCTCTGAAGGTCGTCCAAACATTGATGACATGATTAAAAACAAAGAGATTACCTTGGCGATTAACACTTCTAATGAGCAGGGTGCAAAGATTGATGGTAAGAAAATCCGTCAATCAGTATTACGTGAGAATGTGGCATATTTTACGACCATTGCAGCAGCCAAAGCAACAGCACTGGCAATTAAAGAGCTTAAAGCTTCGAACGGTGAGTTGGAGCCTAAAGCGTTACAAGACTACTTAAACTAAGGTCTTAGCTTGTCAAATGAAATTATCTTTAAAGGCTTTCCTAAAGAAGGTTTGGACTTTATGGATGAGATTGTTTTAAACAACTCAAAAGAGTGGCTCGATGCTAATCGTGACCGTTATGACCAATACATTGTTGCGCCCAACAAAGCTTACGTGGCTGAGATGGGTGAACATCTTCAAATTTTAGTACCCACTATTAATGCCATTCCTAAAATAAATAAATCGCTTTATAAAATTTACCGTGATGCTCGTTACCATTTAGATGACCCTATTAAAACACGTATAGGTATTATCTTTTGGCAAGGAAACACACATAGAATGCAGAGTTCTTCTTTTTACATGCATTATGACTCTAAAGAAGTTTTTGTAGCTACGGGTATACGTAATTTTAAGCCACCTCTTTTGGCTATTTATCGAGAGTACATTCAAGACAAAGATCGAAGAGCTGAACTTCATAAGATAGTGGAAGCGTTAAAAGCTAAGGGCTATCAATTTCCTGAACCAGCATATAAAAGATACCCAAGAGGTTTTGACAAAGATGATACTCATGTTTATCTGTCGCTTTTTCGTTCCATGTATGCTTTTACGACTTATGTACCTGATGAAGCGTTTCATTCTGAGAAGATTATCTATAAAAATTTTAAAATTTATGAAGATATGCTGCCATTGCAGGAATGGGTTTATGGCTTAACTTTGTATGGGGTGTAACTTAGGAGAGTCTATCCTTAAAATCCTTATATCCAAACTCTCGAACCACTTCTATAGACCCATTTAAACGTTCTATGACAATGGATGGCAAAGGAACGCCATTGAAAGTTGTGGCTTTCACCATAGTGTAGTGCATTTGATCTTCAAAGATGACTTGGTCACCTATCTGTAATGGTTTGTCAAAAGAGTAGTCACCCATAACATCACCAGCTAAACAAGTGTTTCCAGCTAATCTATAGGTATGTTTCTTTTCACTAGCTTTCCCACTGTTTCTAACATCTGCTCGGTAAGGCATGATGATGGTGTCAGGCATTTGAGCTTCAGCTGAGGTATCGAGTATGGCAATCTCCATGCCGTTGTTAACAATGTCCAGTACAGAAGTAACCAATGTTCCTGTTTCCCATCCTACAGCTTCACCGGGTTCTAGGTAGACTTCTAGGTGAGGGTATTTGGTTTTGAAGTTGTTTAAAATGTTGATGAGTTTCTCTACGTCATAACCTTTACGGGTAATGTGGTGACCTCCACCAAAGTTGACCCATTTGAGTTTACTTAGATACTCTCCAAATTTTTCTTCAAAAGCTTCTAAAACATTTTCAAGGGCTAAGGAGTCTTGTTCACAAAGTGCATGAAAATGAAAACCATCAATACTTTTTCCAATTTCACTTATAAGTAATCTATCAAAATTAGCAATGATCGTTCCCAAACGCGAATAGATTCCACAAGGATTGTAAAGTTCCACAGGTGCTTCAGAGTACTCAGGGTTTACACGTAAGCCTAAAGAGATGTTGGGATTGTGCTTTTTAGCTAGAGCCGAAAAACGTTGAAACTGAGAAGGAGAATTAAAAACAAGATGATGGGAGATTTTAGCTATTTTTTCAATGTCTTCCTCTTTAAAAGCAGGGCTGTAGGTATGGGTTTCTTTTTGGAATGTTTCGTGTGATAGTTTAGCTTCATGCAGTCCAGAGGCACAACATCCATCAAGGTATTGTGAAACTAAGGGAAAGCTTTTCCAAAGAGCGTAGCCTTTTAGGGCTAGTAAGATTTTTACTTCTGTTTCATTTTTAATATGGGCTAAGGTTTTTAGGTTTTGTTCTAGGAGTTTTTCTTCTAGTAGCCAGTAGGGGGTTTGCATTTCATTGCCTTATGGGTGAATCTATTTAGAAATATACCTTTTTATAGATAAAATTGATATAATTTAGAAAATAAAATTAAAGGTTTAGAATAGATGTATTTTATAAATATTAAGCAGTTAAAAGAAGATATTATTAACGATGACTTTGGGGAAGGGAAACAATTTATTTATTTTTTTGTTTTTCTTGTTTTAAATACCATATTCTTCGAATTAGGTGTTTTGATACCTGCAGAAGAGGCTACTTTCTTAGATTACTTTGATTCTATCTTTCTAATTATATCTACTTTAGTAGGTACGTATTTTATGTATAAAGGAAATACTTCTGAAAAAGGAAAAGATTTCATAGGACGTTATTTTGCAATTACCTGGGTAGTATTTATTAGATTGATAATTCCGTTGTTTATAACTTCTTTTATACTTCTTGTTGCATATTCATATATTGATGTTATTTCAGATTTTTATTTAGATGTATTAGTGTCTTTGATATTTTCTATCTATATTGTTTTAGGATATTTTTATTCATATAAACATATTGTAGATATTAATAAAAGAATGATTATAGAGCAGTAGATTGTTACTAGCCGACATAGGAAACACCCGAATACATATTTATAATGGAAAAGAAGTAATTCATCTTAGCCATGAAGAAGCTCTTAAAAATTATAAAGATAAAAAACTAAAATACATCACAGTAAAACATCAGCTCAAAGAAGAGCTTAAAGCTTTCGAGAATTGGGAAGATATCTCAAAATTAATGCAAATAGAAAATGAGTATGATACCATGGGAATAGACCGTAAAGCGATGTGCTTGTCGCATAAAAATGGAATCTTTGTGAGTGCTGGTTCAGCAATTACGGTGGATGTGGTAGAAGAGGGTCATTATGTGGGTGGTTTTCTTTTACCAGGGTTAAAAGCGTATATAGATGCTTATGCTAATATCTCTCCTGCTTTGGCTACAGCGTTAAATGGTGACATTTCTTTAGAAGCATTACCTAAGACAACCAGAGATGGGATAAGTTTTGGTATAATCGCGTCCATAAAATTGCTCATAGAAAAGTATCAATCAGATAAAAAGCTTTATATATCAGGTGGAGATGGTGAATTCCTTTCTACTTTTTTTGAAAATGCCCAGTTTGATGAAACATTAATATTTCAGGGCATTAAGAACGCATTAGAAAAGGTAGAAATATGTTAACAGTAGCACTTCCAAAAGGAAGAATTGCAGAAGAGACTTTGGAGATTTTTGCTGAAATCTTCGGTGGAGAGTTCAAGTTTGAAGGTCGTGAACTCATAATGGAAGTGGGAAATTTCCGTTTTTTAAACGTAAGAAACCAAGATGTACCAACCTATGTTGAGCATGGTTCAGCAGACATTGGTGTGGTTGGATTGGATGTGATTACTGAAAAAGAGTTAGACATTGTCACGCTTTTGGACATGCAGATGGGAAAATGTAAAGTTTCCATTGGAATTAAAAACGAAGATGAACTTGACTGGTCAAAGCCAAACATTAAAATAGCCACTAAAATGGTAAATATTACCGAGCAGTATTTTGCTAAAAAAGCTGTTGGTGTTGAGATTATTAAGCTTTATGGTTCTATTGAATTAGCACCTCTTGTTGGTTTGGCAGATGCAATTGTGGACATTGTTGAAACAGGGGCTACCATGAGAGAAAATGGACTTAAAGTAGCCGAAGACATTATGGATTCTTCGGTTCACCTTATTGCGAACAAAAATGCTTATTATGCAAAGAAAAATGAAGTGTTAGACCTTTATGAAAAAATAAACGCTGTGGTGAAAAGCCGTGTCTAATGCTTTAGACCTTTATGCAAAGGTTGAAGACTTATTAGGTGTGACAGAAGTTACGCCTATTTTAAATGAACATTACCATGAGACATTAGAGAAACTAGAGTTTAAAACCTTACTTGATGTAGGTTGTGGTTCTGGTGGCTTTTTGATGGAACTCGCTCAAAAAAATCCAGAAGTACAGACTTTGGGAATTGACCTTAGCCCTGTTATGGTTGAAATGACCAAAGCAAAAGGTTTGAATGCCGAGTGCATTGACCTTTGTAAACTGGAAGGTAAGTTTGAGGTGATAACAGCCATATTTGACATGGTGAATTATTTAGACAAAAAGCATCTAAAACGTTTTTTGAGATGTATCGAAGAACATCTTGAAGAGGGTGGTCACTTTTTGTTTGACATAAATACACTCTTTGCCTTTAAAGTTGTGGCAGCTGGTTCTTTCATTAAAGATTCTGACAATCGTTTTTTAACCATTGACTCTGATTACGATGAAGAGGCTGCTGAGTATTACATGGATTTTACCCTTTTTGAAAAAGAGGGCGAGGCTTATGTGAAAAGCCAAGAGGCGATTACGCAGTATTTTTACAAAGTCAATGAAATTCAGAAGTTAACGAAGATGAAGTTGGTCTCTAAAAAGGCTATTTCGATTTATTCAAATGAGTCAGAGAAGTTTTATTTGGTTTTTAAGAAGTAGGTTTTGTTAAAAGTCTATTTTAAAACCTACTAAAAGTGAGTAGAAATAACACAGTTTATATTTTTTATAAAATTTAATTAGCCTACCATTTACGTAGTTCTACATGGCATTTTAGACATTCTCCAGCAATTCTTTCATAGGCTTGAAGAGCTTGTCTTGGGTCATTATCTGCAAAACGTTCTTCAATATCATCAGCTCTACGTGTAATTTTACTTTTAATTCTTTTTGTCATTTTTACATTGTTTCTTAACCATCTTTCAAAAACATCTTTATCAGTAATTTCCTCACTTGTTGGTCCAATCTTAACGACAGTTTCTTTAAGTGTTTTTACACCATCTTTAACGATGTCTAGGTTGTTATAAAAGAACCCTGCTTGTATATCCTGCATGGCTTGAGCCATTTTTTGCATATCTTCAATTCTTTCTCCTTGTGTGTACGCATTGACAGAGCTAAAGCTGAACATTAGCGTAGGTATTAGTAATAGTTTTTTCATAATTGTTATCCTTTTTACTTGAACTTATAATCAGTATAACAGATTATTCATCAGCTAGTAACTTTAAGATTTAATTTCGCTACTTGTTTTTGCATTAAATTACTATTATCAACACTCTTATGAGAAGTATAATTTTATATTATTCATTTCTATCTTACTTAAGTATGATATTAAATAATAGATACTATAATCTCTTGATAACTATTTAGAAGGACATATGTATGAAAAAAATCGTAATTTTAAGTGCTGTAACGGCTGCACTATTAACAACTGCTTCGGCTGAATTCTCTTTTGGAGACATGTTTAAAGACATGAAAGAAGCTGCAACTTCAATGAGTAAAGATGCTAAAGATTCAGTAGCATCAGTAAAAGACGGTGTGGTTGAAACATCAAAGTCGGCAGAAAGAACAGTAACGAATGTAAGTTCTGATGTAAAAGATTCTTCAGTAAAAGTTTCTGATGATTTAAAAACTGCAGAAGTTTCTACTTCTAAAGATTCAAGAGATTCACTTGTTGAAGTATCTGGAGATACTAAAGATGCTATCACTAACACCACTAAAGATATCAAAGATGGTGCGACTGTTGCTTCTAAAGATATTAAAGATGCATCAGTAGCTATTTCTAAAGATGTTAATGATGCGACAAAAACAGTTTCGGCTGATAGTACTAAGAATGTAACAACTGTTTCTACAGAAGCAACTAAAAGTGTGACAACTGTCTCTGATGATGCTACATCAACTGCTAAAACAGCTTCTACTGATGTATCTGATTCTGTAAAATCTACAACAGATTCAGTAACAGATGCTACAAAAACAGCTACAAAAGAAGCTGGTGTTGCTGCTAAAGATGTAACGACTGCTGCAAATGACTCTGTAAAAACAGCGACTACTTCTGTAACAGATGCTACAAAAACAGCTACTACAGATGCTAAAGAAACTGTTAATACAGTAACAAAAGAAGCTGGAACAAGTGTAAAAACTGTTTCTGAAGATGTATCTGATACTTCTAAAACAGCTATTGACGCTGTTGAAGACGACGACAAAAAATAGTCTTCCATCTTTTTTAAACTAAGTTAGCAAAATTATTTTTGGCTAGCTTAGTTTTTCTATTTTTTACTTTATTTCCCCCAATTTAAATATACTATTGTTAGTTAATATTATGTATCTTTATTATTTTAAGTTATTTAAAATAAACTTAAAGTTATAATGCTCAAATTTTAAAAGACAAGAGGATTTATGATGACAAAAATAGTACTAGTTTCAGCGATTACAGCTGCAATGCTTACAACAGTTTCAGCAGATTTTTCATTTGGAGATATGTTTAAAGATATGAAAGATGCTGCAACATCAATGAGTAAAGATGCTAAAGATTCAGTAGCATCAGTAAAAGATGGTGTGGTTGAAACTTCAAAGTCGGCCGAAAGAACAGTGACCAATGTGAGTGCTGATAGCAAAGATGTATCGGTAAAGCTTTCTGATGATTTAAAAACAGCAGAAGTTAATACTACTAAAGATGCTTCAAGTACAGTAATTGACCTTTCTGCTGACACAAAAGAGTCATTAAAATCTACAACAACTGATTTTAAAGATTCTGGAACAGTGGCAACAAGAGATATGAAAGAGACAACAACAGCACTTTCTACTGATACCGTAGCTACAGTTAAGACTGTATCTAATGATACTACTAAAAACGTAACTAAAGTTTCAACAGATGCAGCTTCTGCTGTAGATACTATCTCTGGAGATTTAAACTCTACAGTAAGTACAGTTTCAAGTGATGTAAAAGATAGCACTAAAACAGTAGCAGACTCTGCGAATGATAGTGTAAAAACTGCTACAACAGAAGCAGGTACTGCTACTAAAGATGCAACAACTGCTGCTAATGATGTTGTGAAAACAGGAACAACTTCAGTAACTGATACAGCAAAAACAGTAACAACAGAAGCTAAATCTACTGTGAATACTGCAACAACAGAAGCTAGTGAAGTTGCAAAAACTGTTTCTGATGATGTATCTGATACTTCTAAAACAGCTATTGATGCTGTTGAAGACAATAAATAGCGTATAGATTTTTTATAAACTACCTATTAAGTTGGGTAGTTTTAAGAGCTATTTCTTTTTTATATCTATATCTTATTCTTAGTTATTCTATAAACAAATAATTATTATTATTACTTTTTATAATAAACTAAATAATTTTAAGTTATCCCATAGATTATTGTCGTTATAATCACTCAAATTTTAAAAATAAGGATTTACAATGACAAAAATTATATTAATTTCAGCAATCACAGCTTCAATGCTTACGACAGCTTCTGCAGAGTTTTCAGTTGGAGATATGGTTAAAGATATGAAAGAAGCTGCAATATCAATGAGTAAAGATGCTAAAGATTCAGTAGCATCAGTAAAAGACGGTGTGGTTGAAACATCAAAGTCGGCAGAAAGAACAGTAACGAATGTAAGTTCTGATGTAAAAGATTCTTCAGTAAAAGTTTCTGATGATTTAAAAACTGCAGAAGTTTCTACGTCTAAAGATTCAAGAGATTCACTTGTTGAAGTATCTGGAGACACTAAAGATGCTATCACTAACACCACTAAAGATATCAAAGATGGTGCTACTATGGCGTCTAAAGATATTAAAGATGCTTCAGTAGCTATTTCTAAAGATGTTAATGATGCGACAAAAACAGTTTCAGCTGATGCTACAACAAACGTAACAACTGTTTCTACAGAAGCTACTAAAAATGTAACAACGGTATCTAACGATGCTACATCAACTGCTAAAACAGTTTCTACTGATGCAACTGATTCTGTAAAATCTACAACAGATTCTATAACAGATGCTACAAAAACAGCTACAAAAGAAGCTGGTGTTGCTGCTAAAGATGTAACAACTGCTGCAAATGACTCTGCAAAAACAGCGACTACTTCTGTAACAGATGCTACAAAAACAGCGACTACAGATGCTAAAGAAACTGTTAATACAGTAACAAAAGAAGCTGGAACAAGTGTAAAAACTGTTTCTGAAGATGTATCTGATACTTCTAAAACAGCTATTGACGCTGTTGAAGACGACGACAAAAAATAGTCTTCCACCTTTTTTAAACTAAGCTACCAAAATTATTTTTGGTAGCCCTGCTATAAGAACTTTTCTTTTATATCCATTTTTCTAATTTTATTTTTTAAGTTTATATTATTATTTTTGATTTTTTTTATTAAATTATAATTATTATTACTTTTAATAATAATTATAATAATTTTAAGTTATTTTGTAGATTACTGTGGTTATAATCCTATAAATTTAAAAGACAAGGATTTACAATGACAAAAATTACACTAATTTCAGCGATTACAGCTGCTATGATTACAACAGCTTCGGCAGACACAACAGATTTTTCAGTTGGAGATATGTTTAAAGATATGAAAGAAGCTGCAACTGCTTTTAGTAAAGATGCTAAAGATTCTATTGGTTCACTTAAAGATGGTGTGGTTGAGACTTCAAAATCAGCAGAAAGAACAATTACCAATGTAAGTGCAGATGTAAAAGATGTATCAGTAAAAGTTTCTGATGATTTAAAAACGGTAGAGGTTAATACTACTAAAGATGCTTCAAGTACGGTAATTGACCTTTCTGCTGACACAAAAGAGTCATTAAAATCGACAACAACTGATCTTAAAGATTCTGGAACAGTGGCAACAAGAGATATGAAAGAGACAACAACAGCACTTTCTACTGATGCCGTAGCTACGGTTAAAACTGTATCTAATGATACTACTAAAAATGTAACCAAAGTTTCAACAGATGCAGCTTCTGCTGTAGATACTATCTCTGGAGATTTAAACTCTACAGTAAGTACAGTTTCAAGTGATGTAAAAGATAGCACTAAAACAGTAGCAGACTCTGCGAATGACAGTGTAAAAACTGCTACAACAGAAGCAAGTACTGCTACTAAAGATGCAACAACTGCTGCTAATGATGTTGTGAAAACAGGAACAACTTCAGTAACTGATACAGCAAAAACAGTAACAACAGAAGCTAAATCTACTGTGAATACTGCAACAACAGAAGCTAGTGAAGTTGTAAAAACTGTTTCTGATGATGTGTCTGATACTTCTAAAACAGCCATTGATGCTGTTGAAGACAGTACAAGTGATGTTAAAGACGTTGCAAAAACTGCTTCTGACAAGGTATCGGATGTTTCTAAGACAGCGACAGAAACAGTTTCTAACACTACAAAAGACGTTAAATAATTTTTCGAACTTTTTTTAAACAAAGCTACCAAGTCACTTTTGGTAGCTATCCTCCACGAACCTTTCTATAAAATTCATTCAAATCTGCCAAAAACATCAAAAGGTGTTATTATTGTTCTATCTAAGTGAAAAAAGGCATTTAATGAGATTGAGTATTTTCCCAAAATTATTAGGAATGATTGTATTAACAATGACGTTGACCTTCGCTTCTGTATTAACAGAACTACAAGGAACCAAAAATTTAGCTGAAACAGACTTGAAAGCTATGATTGGGAAGTTAGATAGCATTGGCTATAAAAATATATTTAAAAATGAACGTGTTGACAATAAATATTATAAAAAGTTTCAAGAAAAAAACCTTGACCTTTTGAGTTTTTATACAGTGACAGATCTTGTTTCTTTACGTGAACTTTTAATAGAGAATCCTGATTTTGCAGCTTATGCACCTTTTAGTCTTTTAGCATATAAAGAATTACTTAAAGATGATGCTAATGCTACAACTTGGTATGGGCATTTATCATCAGATACCATGCTGGAAGTTATTGGTGAAAAAGATGAAGCGTTAAAGGAAAAGTTTAAACTAATGGTATCAAAGCTTGATACTTTTGTTACTAAAGAATTGAGTCCCACTGAAAATAAGAAAATTATTTTTGATAAGCTTCTACCTAAAAAGCCACTTGTAAAAATGGTTAAAGATATTTCCGATGTTGATGATATTGAAGATTATGTAGAAGAATTTGTTATGGGATATGATAGTATATTTGTTGAAAATAAATTTCTTCTTGCAGGTTTTTTAAATTTGAAAGTTCAATATGAAGATTTAGATTTAGAACTTGAAGCGTATGATGCTTTTTGGATTTCACCTGTTTGTCATTTACAATTTACTAATTCCATCTTCAATCGTGGTTTACCCCATTTAGGTGTATTTGCTCCTTGTACAGTATATTTTTATGTTCCAAAAGGTTCTGGAAAATTACATATGGGTTATGCTCCCATAGATAACTGGATTTCTGCATCTGCTCTTATAGATAAGGATAAACTAAAGTATATGAAAGAAACCTCTACTTTAATGAATACTATTTTTACAAAGTTAGATTTTGAGATGGAAAGTGGCACTATCGTTGAAAGTACAAAAGTAGAGACAGAAAAAGCCAAAACAGGAGAATCAATACTCATAGATTTTTATGGAACAAAAGGGCAGCCTGATGCAGCTTTAGGCTCAATGATTGATAATTTAGGAAAAATAGGTTTTAACACTTCCTCTAAAAATGAACATATTGAAAATCATTATTATAATAAATATAAAGTAAAAAACGTTGATCTATTAAATTTTTATACTATTTTCGATATTGAATCACTACGACCCCTATTGCTTAAGAATCCAGATTTTGGTGCTTATGCACCTTTTAACCTTTTAGCTTACAAAAAGCTTCAAGATGCAGAAGGTGGAGATACCACATGGTATGGTCATTTAAATGCTGATACCATGTTGAAAATCATTGGTGAGAAAGATGAAGAGGCACAAAATGATTTTAAAAAGATGGTATCAAAAGTTGATACACATCTTGAAAGTGAAATGAAACCAACGGAACATAAGCGTTTAAGTTTTTCAACACCTTTACCTAAGAAACCACTTTTAAAAATGGTTAAAAAAATAGGTGAAGTAGAAGATATTGAAGAGTATGTAGAAGAGTTTATTGGAAAACATAATTTATTATTTGTACAAAATAAGTTTATTATTGCAGGATTTTTAGATATTAAATTTGAGTATGATGATTTAGAGTTAGATTTTGATGAGTATGATGCATATTGGGTTTCATCACTCTGTCATTTTGAGTTTTCTAATGCTGTCTTTAATAATGGTTCACCACACGCAGCTAGTTTTGCTCCTTGTTCAGTTTATTTTTATATTCCAAAAGATTCTGGTGAACTTCATGTTGGTTATGCTTCTGTAGATAACTGGTTAGCGACCACAGGAATTACCGACCCTAAAAAAATAGCTTATATGAAAGAAATTTCTGCTTCTGTAATACGAATCTTTAGAGAGTTAGGATTTGAAATGGAAGGTGAAGAAAAAGTTGAAGTAAAAGCTAAAGTAGTTAAAAAAGAGTTAGATGTTAAAGCTGTTGAAGAAGTTAAAACTAAAACGGAAATTAAAATTGAACCTGAAGTTAAAGATAAAAAGATATCCCAAACAGAGGGTAATGAATCTATTTTAATTAATTTTTATGGAACTAAAGGACAACCTGATGCAGCTTTAGGTTCAATGATTGAAAATTTAGGAAATGTTGGCTTTAATACTTCAGCTGTAAATGAACATATTGAAAATCATTACTATAACAAATTTAAAGTAAAAAATCTTGACCTTTTAAATTTTTATACCGTGTTTGATATTACTTCATTACGAAGTTTACTCATTAAAAATCCAGATTTTGGGGCCTATGCTCCTTTTAATCTTTTAGCTTACAAAAAGCTTCAAAAAGAAGAAGGTGGAGATACCACATGGTATGGGCATTTAAATGCCGACACCATGTTGAAAATTATTGGTGAGCAAGATAAAGAGGCACAAGATAAATTTAGAAGCATGATGGATAAAATCGATAAACATGTAGAAAATGAAATGAAACCAACTGAAAGTAAAACCCTAACTTTTTCAAAACCTTTACCTGCAAAACCACTTTTAAAAATGGTTAAAAAAATAGGTGAAGTAGAAGATATTGAAGAGTATGTAGAAGAGTTTATTGGAAAACATAATTTATTATTTGTACAAAATAAGTTTATTATTGCAGGATTTTTAGATATTAAATTTGAGTATGATGATTTAGAGTTAGATTTTGATGAGTATGATGCGTATTGGGTTTCATCGCTCTGTCATTTTGAGTTTTCTAATGCCGTCTTTAATAATGGTTCACCACACGCAGGTGCATTTGCTCCTTGTTCAGTTTATTTTTATGTTCCAAAAGATTCTGGTGAACTTCACGTTGGTTATGCTTCTGTAGATAACTGGTTAGCGACCACAGGAATTACCGACCCTAAAAAAATAGCTTATATGAAAGAAATTTCTGCTTCTGTAATACGAATTTTTAGAGAGCTAGGATTTGAAATGGAAGGTGAAGAAAAGCAGAATGAAGCAGTGATTACTCAAAAGACTCCTCTTAAAGAACCTATTAAAGAAATTAAGATTGAAGAAGAGAAACCTAATAAAATAACAACAACACATAAGTCAATAGAGAATCAGCAAATAAAAACTACAGAAGTAGAAAAGAAAGCAGAAGTCAGTCAAAATACTGTAACCATTGTTATTCCTGCTGTACCTACAGTAGAAGCATTAGTACCTCAACCTCCAAAGATAGTGAATGTTGATAGTAGCTATAGTGGACATAAAAGTACAGCAAGTATTGACCGTTCTATTCAATATGCAAAACGTGTTCCACCAAATTATTTATCTTCTGAAGAACGTGAAAAGAACAAGGTTACGAAAATTGTTAATTTGATGCCAGGAGAAGTAGAACAAGGTCGTATTTCCACTTATTTAAGAATGGGATTGATTTCAATTGATGAGGCGAAGTCTAAATTAAAGAATGCTGGTTTTGAAGTAGTGGCTGTTGTTCCTTTAGATAAAAAGAAGCAATTAACATCGATTGTATTTACCTCTGATGCACTCCAAAAACTTTCTCTTAAAAAAGATAAAGGTCATTTAGGAACTTTAAGACTCTTAATTAATGAAAAAGACAAAAAGGTTAGTATTACAAACCCTCTTTATTTGGCTAAAGCTTTTTTACAAAATGACTTTGAAAAAGCATCAGCAACAAAAATTCTAAAATCTTTGGTGGATGAATTTAAAGATGTTAAAAATTCAGATGATAAATTGAAGTTTCAACTCTTAGCAAAATATCAATTTATGGATAAACTACCTTACTTTGAAGACCATATCGTTGTGGCTAAAGGAGAGAATCTAAAAGCTAAATTGGTCAAAAATAAACGGGTTGTATTTAGCATAGACTTAGAAAGTGGTGCAACACTCGTAGGGATTAAACTTGATAAACGCACACAAAAATTTCCTAAAAAAATTGGTCTTGATAATGCAGGTATGTTACCTTATCCATTGTTGATTGAAAATGGAGAAGCAAAAATTTTAAATCCTAAATACTATCTTTCATTAATGTATCCTAAATTAACCATGGAACAATTTATGACCATTGCAACAGTTCCTGATGCTATTATAAATGAGTGTAGGAAAGTTTTTAGGTAGAAGAGAATTTGGAAGAAAAGTTGAGAAATAAATTCTCAACTTTGATAGAGATTAGAGTTCTTTTTCTGCTTTTTGTAAGGCTTCAATAACTTGTGCAATGTTTGACTTTGGGATATGTACTTTCCACTCAGGTTCTGTTGCATCGGCTTTTAATGAGATACCAATACTCGCAACACTTTCACTTTTTGGTCCGTAAGGTTGTGCTACATTACTAATCGTTATTTTACCTTTTGTTCCTGATAATGTCATTTCATCTATTGGGGTTACTGTTCCACTCATGATATGTTCCTTTAATTATTTAGTTTTGAGGAATGAGTATATCATGAATATTTAAGAACTTTGTTAAATTTACTATTTTAGTTTAATCATAAAGAAATTTTTAGAACGGCTGTAACTATCACTTTCACCAACTACTAAAACCGATCCATCTGTTGTTCTTGTGATTCCATGAGCAATGTCTTTATTTTGCTCACCATACATTCCAGACCATAAAAGATTTCCTTTTTTATCAAGTGCTAAAATGTAGTTGTCGAAGTCACCTTTTCCCATGGAGTCAGTTTTCCCAGCTATCATGTAGTTACCATCTTTGGTCATGGTAATGGCATTTCCTTCATCATAGTAAGCAAAACCATAAATTTTAAACCAAATAAGTCTACCATCTTTGTTAAAGTGCATAATTGGTAAGTCAGTCTGTGCTGAATTGTAAGAACGTGTTTTTCCTGTAGCCACAACTCCTCCATCAGGGGTAGGTGCTACAGCATGAAGGACATCATTGTAGCCTTCACCTAAGGTTCTTGCCCAAATTTTTTCGCCATTTTGATTGAGTTTTAGTAAAAAGAAGTCAGCATCACCTGAATTTTTTATTTCTCTTGAACCAGCCATGATGAAGTTTCCATCGGCTGTTCTTGTAAGGGCATTGGCTTCATCATTGAGTTTTCCCCCAATGGTTTTACTGTTGATCATTTTTCCATGTTTATCTAAACGACCAATATAAATATCTCTATAACCTTTTTTTGAAAATGATTCAGAATCACCCACAAATAAAGCTCCACCATCATTTGTTCCTGCGATACCTGCTGCAAACTCATCTCTGTCTCCACCAAAAGAGTTTTCCCAAAGAAGTTTACCTTCTAAAGAGACTTTAGCAACATAAATATCTTGTCCATCATGTTTTTTAAAAGATTTACTGTCACCTAAAATCAGTAAATTTCCATCTTTTGCACGTGAAATAGCAACACCATTATCTGATTTTTCACCCCCTATTAGTGTACGCCAAATGGTGTTTCCTTCACTGTTTAATCGTGTAATACAAATATCCGAACGCTCAGCATTAAAAGACTTACATGTACCCAAAATAGCTGTATCACCATTTTCTAACATGAGAACGGCATTGGCAATATCATCATCTTCTCCACCATAAGTTTTCTGCCACTCTGCATAGAAGTGTGGGGTTTGTGTTTTAGCATCAGCTACTAAAAATGGACTTAGTAAGGCAGAAGTTAATAAGAGTTTTGAACAAGTTTTTATCATTGTGTATCCTTATTGAATTTTAAAATAAATCTAATAATTATACACTTTTATCATCTATCTTTCATAAATAATGCTTTTTAAACCATGTGTAGTAAAGTGCTGTGAGGATAAAACCAGCTCCCATAACGATGCTAATAGAGTTGAGTTCCATACCCATTTTAGCAGCATAACCCACAAAAAGTGTCACGGTGATATTAAAGAGCATAAAAATCATATCATTATAAGCAATTACACGACCTAAGTATTGAACCTCTATCTCTTTTTGTAATAGGTAATAGGTATAGGACCAAAGAGAAGTGGAGAGAAGTCCAACGATAAACATACCTAAAATTGATAAAGCATAAGTGTCTTGAAGAAAAGACCAAAAAATAATGGCTAAACCTTGAAGTACAAAAAAGTAATGTAAGTTTTTATCATTGATATACTTTGAAAAAAGAAGTGGACCAATTGTCATGGCTAAGGCTCTACTAGCATTAATCCAACCAATGGCAAGAGGAATGGCAATAATATATTTATAATGCAAGTCAGCTAAGAGTGTAATGAGTGTTTCAAAAGAGGTAAAGCCAATGGATGCGTGTAAAAAAATGAGATGTATAAGTTTTTTATGATTTTTTAAATAATAAAATCCACTTCGCATCATTTTTAATGCTGACTCATGATGTTTATTTACTTCTAATCTAAGTTGAAGTCCTAATAATAATAAAAAAGCAATGCTGTAAAGTATCACATCAATTAAAAAAGTTGTGTCATAACCAAAATAATAGGTTACAAGTCCACCTAGTGCCATTCCAGCTGCAAAACAAAGAGACCAAACAATGGAGTGAATTTCATTGGTTTTTTTAAGCATTTCTCCTTGCAATATTTTTGGAAAAAGTGCCATTTCAGCTGTAAATAAAATGGAAGCAGCAGCAGAACGTATAAAGACAAAAAGCATTAAGGCATTTAAGTCATTTAGGGAGTTTATGGTCATAAAGAGAAGGGTCATTATGATTTCAATAAGCAGTAAAATACCCATAAGTTTTTTAAAAGGAATTTTATCGATAATCCATCCAGAGATAGGTGCTAAAATAATGGCTGGAAGCATAAGCATCATAAAAATATAGGCAATGGCTAGTTCAGATGCTCCATATTCGAGCATCATTGAAGCAATGGCAACTTGGGAGAACCAAGTGCCAAAATATGAAATAAATTGTATGAGTGTTAGTCTTGCGACAATAGGGTGTTTAAGCGTTTCTAAATAGCTAGGACTATTCATTTACTTTTGTATAGGCTGAATCTCCACAAAACTCTGCACAATCTGCACATTTTTCTTGATAATATTTTAAATATTCATAACGCGCATTTTTAAGTGCTTTTTTCATTTTTTCACTTTTTTCATCTTCATCAATATCACGCTCCCAAATAAGTTTTTCTTTTTTAGTTGAATTAATATAGAGTTTTAAGACTTCTCCTTCTTGGGCAATATGCATGTTATCGATAATACTCATCTTAGATTTATTTTTACCTTGACGAATTTCAGATTCAGTACTGTCTTCAATCACTTTTTGAACAAACTTACCCCCTTTTTTATAAAAAATACCTGTATGTGTTTCAGGAGAAAGTTTATCGGCTATGGTCACATAGTAGTAGCCATAGTTATTAACATCTATCTCTTCAATAAAGAGATAACCTTCGGTTAATTCTTGATTTCTAAACATACCTCTTTTTAAAATATAGTTTCCGACAATGGACTCTTCTTCTAAAATCTTTAAGTCGTTAACATCTGTATTTTGGTTGGTGATGGGAAGACCAGTTGATTGGTTTGCCACAGTAGTTGAATTACAAGCTGTAAAGAGAATAGTAAATATTAGTAAAAATATATATTGCATTAGTATCCTTAGTATGGTAAATTTTTATTATTCTAACATATTTCTAACAGATAATAGATAATAGCCATTTAATGATTGATTAATAAAAGAAGAAGGTGCTTATTTATGTAGATACTTATTGAAATTTATAGATAAATACTCAATATTATTATTCAAAATTAAACTTTATAATATATATTAAAATATAAAATTAATATTAATTTAATTTTTATAAACCATTAACTATAATATTTTAAGTTTAAATAAAGAATTTAATATAAAAATTAAATTAAAGAAAGGTCTATTATGAAATTAGGTGAAATTGCAGATGTTGTTAAAGGTGCGTATCTTTTTGAAGGTGGCAAGGCTAAAAAAACATATATGTATAAAGAGTTGAGTATGTTGGCACTAGAGCCAGTAGCATTTTTGGATGAGCGTAAAGTAATTGTCGTAGATGCCACTCAAAAAGTCTCTGCTTCGCAATTAACAAGAGCTGGAGATGTTGTGGTCAGTTTGTATTCTCCAATGATTGCTTGTTATGTTGAAAAAGCTCAAGAAGGATATGTTGTACCACACTATATGAGTATTATACGTGTAAAATCACATTTAAGGTTAGATAGTCGTTTTATCGTACATTTTATTAATTCTGTAAGAGGCAGAAGGATATTGTTAAAAACATCAGAAGATTTTTCTTCTAGTAGACCAACTACTTTACCCATTAGAGCACTTAAAGAAGTAGAGTTGTTAGCAGGAGCTAACAACTTAATGGAGAATACTTAAGTTAAAAATTAAATATTTTCTTTTACAAAAGCTTCCATTTCAGCAACGATTGGATCAAGTTCTCTTTCACCATTAATAACTGTAAGTAGGTTCTTTTCGGTGTAAAAAGCTTGAATTTCAGCCAATGGATCAGTATAGATTTTCATTCTATCATAGAATACTTCTACACTGTCATCACTTCGTTCTTCACCTGGTTTAGCATCAGCAGCACGACCTAAGATTCTGTCTTTGGCTACTTCTTGTGAAACCCTTACTTCAATGGTTGATACCAAAGTAATTTCCTCTTCTTTTTCTAAAAGTTCATCAAGTGCTGTCATTTGTTCAACTGAACGTGGGTACCCATCAATTAAGATATTATCTACAGGGGCATTTTTAATAGCAGAAATAATGGTATCAATAATAATATTTAAAGGAACTAAAGCACCTTTAGAGATAAAGTCATCAATTGTTTGACCTAATTCAGAACCTGAAGCTACCTCTTCACGGAGCATGTCACCTGTTGAGTAGTGAACAATATTGTCATTTTTACCTGCAATAATACTCGCATCTGTTGTTTTACCAGATCCTGGTGCTCCGATAATAAGAAATAATTTTTTCATGGTTGTCCTTTTTTGTTGTGTTATATTTTTAATGTTCGATAAAATCGAACCTACGCGTCAATCTGTTTTCTAACTCTTAAACTAAGCTCGGTCAGTTGTTCTTGTGTAACTTCTGAAGGAGCTTGGGTTAAGATACATTGTGCTTTTTGTGTTTTAGGGAAGGCAATAACTTCTCTAATACTAGAGCTTCCTGTCATCAGCATGATGAGTCTGTCAAGACCTAAAGCAAATCCACCATGTGGAGGTGCTCCAAATCTAAAGGCATCGAGTAAGAAACCAAATTTCTCTTGGGCTTCTTCTTCTGAAATTCCCATAAGTTTGAAAACTTCTGATTGAAGGTCTTCTTTATGAATACGAATAGATCCACCACCAAGCTCTGTACCGTTAAGCACAATGTCATACGCAATGGATTTTAAATCTTCAATGTCATCATAAACTATTTTACCATTCTCATCTCTGCCAGTTTCGTCTAAGTTGGGCATGGTAAAGGCATGGTGCATTGCATTGATTTTACCATCGTCTTCTTCAAACATTGGGAAGTCCATAACCCATAAGAACTCAAATGTATCTTTAGGAATGATTTCCATAATCTCTGCAAGGTAGATTCTGAAACGACCCATGTAATCCCATACCAGTTTTTTGTTACCAGCACCAAAGAATACTGCATCACCCACTTCAAGGTCACAACGCTCAATTATTGCTTGAATGTCATCTTCTGTAAAGAATTTAGTAAGAGGACCTTTAAGACCATCTTCTTTCATTTGGAAGTAACCAAGTCCAGATGCACCAAATTTACGTACGTAATCCTCAAAACCTTTCATTTGACGTTTTGAGAAGATTTCGTCACCTTTTGGTACTTTAAGTGCTTTAATTCTGTTTTTCTTAGAATCTTTGGCGATGTTAGAGAAAATTTCATTGTCACAACGTTCAAAAATATCAATAACATCTACCATCTGAAGGTCATAACGCATGTCTGGTTTGTCTGAACCATATTTCTCCATAGCATCAGAGTAAGCCATACGTGTAAATTTAGTAGGAATATCAAAACCACATTTATCAAAAATGTTATGAATAAGTTTTTCAGCCACATCAATCACATCTTCTTGGTCACAAAAAGACATCTCAACATCTATCTGAGTAAACTCAGGCTGTCTGTCTGCTCTTAAGTCTTCATCTCTAAAACATTTAGCAATCTGGAAGTAACGGTCAAAACCACCTACCATTAAAAGTTGTTTGAAAAGTTGAGGAGACTGTGGAAGTGCATAAAATTCACCACCATGAACACGTGAAGGCACAAGATAATCTCTAGCTCCCTCTGGCGTAGACTTTGTAATGATTGGTGTTTCAACTTCTAAGAAGTCTAACTCATCTAGTATATTTCTAGCAGCCATAGTGGCTTTTGAACGCAGTTTAAAAATGTCATAAGACTTTTGTGTTCTAAGTTCTAAGTAACGATACTTAAGTTTAATCTCTTCATTTACTTTTTCATCACCTAGTTCAAATGGCATTGGCTTAGAAGTGTTTTCTATTACCAATTCACTTGCAACAATTTCAACTTTACCAGTTTTAAGTTTAGGGTTTTCAAGCCCTTCACCTCTGGCACGTACTTTACCCGTTACCACCAATACATATTGGTCTCTGATACTTTCTGCTAGTTTATGTACTTTTGCGTTGTCAGCAGGATCACAAACAATCTGTACAACTTGGTCTTTGTCTCGTAAATCAATAAAAATCAATCCACCATGGTCACGGCGACTAGCAACCCAACCAGATACGGTTACTGTCTTGTCAATATGTGTTTCGTTTACATCAGCACAATAGTGTGTTCTCACAGGTATTTCCTCTATTTTATATGGCTTTAAATGGTTATATTTAAAATTTTTTGGGATTATAGCTAATTGTTGCATAGAGGTAGTTTGTGAGCTATTCAATAAAAAAATTTAAGATTTTTTTTCTAAATAATGCTTTGTTGTATTAAAATTTATTTTTGAAATTTTTTCTTATAACATTAAATAATTATTAATGTTATAGTGTTTTCTTTAAAGGACGTTTACAATTATTTTACAAATATCTTACAATTAAAATCTTTGGATTTTTATTGTTTTTTGGTTTATACTACTTCTTACAAATTCAAGATCAATTTAGTAGGAGATTACAGATGAAAATATCTTTGGCAGTTCTTATGAGCTTAAACTTTCTAATGGCATGTGACTTAAAAAACTTTATTAGTGAATTAAAAGATAATAACAAGCCTTATATAATACATAAAGAAAATAGAGCAGGTATTGAGGATTTAAAAGCTAGACAAAAACGGATTGATCATAAATATAGTGAAACATATAGAGAACTTCATAGTTTGGAACAACATGTTAATATCAAACTTAAACAGGAAGTTCGATGATGAAAAAAATTATATTTATTTTAACTATTTTTCCTTTAACGCTAATGTTAGCTTTTGAAAGTGGGAATATAGCATCACAGTTTAATATTATGAAACAGCAATTAGAGACTAATAAAGTAAAGTTGTATAAAGTACAAAATGAATTAAAAGATGATATCAGTCGTCAAAGACAAGAATTGACAAAAATTGAAAATGGTCTTGACAGAGTTTTAAGTGGTTTACAAGTATTTAAACGTAGTTTTGATGCCTGTTATATTGATTATGATGATAGTATTAAAAGTTTTACCGAAATTCGAGACAATACAATTAGACGTTACCCTCATAAAAGACAAGAAGCGACAAATATGTATTATGAAGACATTGATAGTACGAAAGAGGACTTGAAGACATGCTTAAGTTCCAAGGGTGATTTTTTGGCAGAATTAAAAGGCTTAAGAACTAAGTTAGATTCTATGAAAGAGACTATTGATACAAGTCGTAATAGTATTCCTAGACTTGAAAAAAAGCTAAAAGACGTAAATAAAAAAATTATGAGAATTACAGAAGAAATAAATTCATTAGAAGGAACATCAGAATGAAAAAAATTATATTTATTATAGGTCTACTTTATAGTCAACTAAATGCAATTAGTTTAGATATATGTAGAGAAGAAAAAGCAGTTTGTAGTAGTATTAAAAGTAATATCAATCTTATTAAGAGTACAAATAAAAAAACTAGATTAAGAGCTATAACACAGTTGTCACGTATGGCTGGAACTTTACCAAGTGAAAATGATAATAATAAAATTAAAAATATATTGAAAAATAAGGTTAGACAATATGACTCTATATTTGGAGGAAAGTTTTTTGAACTTTTAGCACAAAAAGATTGTAATGGACAAATTTATTTTGTTGAAGCAAGACTTGATAACTTTTATAATGTTCAATTTGAAGAAAGAGATGCAAATAAAATAGTTATACAAAGAGATACTTTTTTGTTGGATAATGAGCAGTTTATAATGCCACAGAACAGTATTAATAAATATAAAAGTAGTTTAGAAGGGATATACAGTCGATCACAACTACTACCTAAACAAGTAATATCAAAACCACAAGATATAGAGAATAATCTAGTTTGTTTAACTCAGAGAATTCTTTTAAGGTCTGTTAATAGTCCACATAAGCGTATAGGTCGAGTAGATGAAACTTTTTATATAGAGCATATAAGAGGACAAGGTAAAGAGATAACAGTATGGAGTAATAGAGAAGGAAAGAATAAAATTATTCCAGTTATGTTAGTTAAAGCCCAACTACGTAATGGAAACTTTCTTACAGGGTATATCAGTGCTCATCCTAGTTTTCATAGAGAATGTTCCCAATAAGATATATGGTACTAAAAAAAACAATATATTTTCTATTTACTATCTTGGTATTTTTAGGTTGTGCACCTAAACCAACACTTATTAATTCAACTTCTAAAGTAGAAGAAATTGACTACTTTAAAGAAAGAGTTTTAAGAAAATTGAATTATGTTTCAAAAAATGATTCTAATGCAAGGGTATTAATAGAATTTTTTGATTGGAAGCTAGAAACAACTAGTTTAAGTGGACTTGATTATTTAAATACAGAAGGATATGGTGTTGTATTTTATAACTTTGAAAGTCTGAAAACTAATAAGTATCAAAATAGTATTACAGATAATGAGTTTGATAAACTAGAAGAGATGATAAATATAAAGTTTGCAACTATTTCAGATTTATCTGAAAATTATTTACTTAATAGTTATGAAAGAGAAGTGCTAAAATGAAAAGAGGATTTATTGTATTATTATTAGTGTTGGCTTGGATTATAACGATTAATATAGCTGTATTTAATGACTATGATGCTTTTTTATTTACTAATGTATATCCTGCTGACCCTTTATATGCTTTAAACTTAAGTGTTACTGATTATATATTGAAGTACATTGATATCTTCTTTGTTTTCAAAAATGAATCACAGGTTTTTTTGATAGTACTTTATTCTATTATGCTATTTACGACAGTTTCTCAATCAGTACTATTTATTTCTAATAAAGTAGAAGATGGGAATATTGTAGACTTTAATATTAACCTTCCTCCACTACTGGGAGTTATTGGTACAATATTTTCTTTTACTTATTTCATTTCTTATGGGGATAGTTCGAAAGAGATATTAACACTTTTTAAAGAGAATTTTAACAGTGCAGCACTTACTACTATTATAGGTGGAATTACTTATATGTTTAATTTATTTATTTTGGCAATAGATGAGTATTTAAATAAGTATTCCAGTATAAATAAAGACACATAATTATGAAACGAAATTCTCAGATGATAGTTCTGTTAGATGTAATGTTTATTTTTTTATTTGCCTTAATCTTAAAACCTGAGAAAGAGACACTTACTGTTGAAATTGATAATTATTTAAATATACCTTATACCCTTATTTTTGCTAAAAAATTGGATACAAATCATACTTTAGTTTATGACAATAATAAATGGAGAAAACAAAAAATATCAGATATTTTAATGTTAAAAGGTTCTGCTGTACACCCTGAACTGAGAGAAGTTTATTCTAAGTTACCTAAGCCATTTAAAAAAGATAAGTTTGAAATTAAAACTTATGTATATGGGGAACTCTATACAAATATCACAAAAGAGGTTTTTACGAAATGCAGAGTTAATCAAGAGTGCCAAAATAATATAGAAATTTATATTAAAAAAGATGGGAGTATTGAAGTTAAATGATTAAGATTAAAAATATATGGTTAGTTTTTTTATTGACTATTAGTTCAGTTGCAGAAAGTACTGTAAAAATAGATTTACAAAGTTACGATAGAAATATGGATAAATTTACTTATAAAGTATCTATAGATAAAAATAAGCTTTTGATGAAAAAAGCAGATATAGATATAGCTTTATTAGCAGAAGATAAAAAAATATATCCAGTTGTTCAAAGAATTGATGAGATTAATAAAGAGTTGACAAAGTTAAAAACTTTATGTCAGGATTTTTATGATGATAAAATAAAAATTTCTAAAGATATGCTTAATACACTTACTGAAAAGTATCCAAGTTTGAAGTCAACAATTTTAGCTAGAGAAAAAAAAGAGCATTTAAAAGAAAAAGAAGAGCTAAATAAATGTATTGTAACTCAAAACAATAAAGGAAATAGTTTAAAAAAAGAGAAAGAAAAACTTTTTGAAAAACAAGATATGTTAAATATAAAACGTTCTAAATTACAGGTACAACTAAACTCAGTTAATAAAAAACTAACTAGATTAGAACAGGAAGTAAATCGAATGAAAAATAATGATGAAGATATACCCAGTTATGAAACTGTAAGCACTAATAATCATAGACCAAAAATATGTTTAAGAGGTGAATATAGTCTTCGTGATATTAATAGCCCTTATAAAAAACTATCTATCGTAAATGAGGAAGTGGATATTTTTGATTTAGGTGAAAGACGCATGATAAAAGTAAGGGATGGAAAAATGAATATTATTCTTGAAGTGATTTTAGTAAAAACGGTAACTCCTAGAGGATTGACACAAAAAGGATATATTAGTGCTAACCCTAAATATCAAAGAATATGTAATTAAAGGATTAAGTCTAATACTCTTTTTACTTGAATAATAAAAATATTGACGATTATTTTTTACGCCAAATCTTAGAAAAATCAAAGTCAATTTTACATTTTTCTAAATTAAACGCATACAATTCATCTGAAAAGTCTTGAACTTTTAGGTAGCGTCCTTCTTTGAGTTGGTAAACTTTTGCGACTTGCTTTTCAGGGTAGACAATAATGTAAAACTCGACACCCTCTTGTTGATAAAGTTCATACTTTAAAGTTTCATCGCGTTTAACTGTTGATTTTGAAGCAATCTCAAAAATAATTTCAGGCTTTTTTGTAATTTTTTCATCTGCTTCATAGCAAATAACCAGCATATCTGGCTTTACAACTGTATCACTAGAGATTTCCCAATCTATTTCAAACAGGGCTTGACATTTTGGACAATTTTCAAAAGACTTATTTAATTCTAAAAATATTTTACCATTAATATTTTGATGGGTCACCAATGGAGAAGGAGCCATGGCATAAGGAGAACCATAAATCAATTCCCAGTTATCTTCCCAATGACGATAATCATCAAGGGTATAAAGTTCTATGTAGTTTTGTGTTAACATGAGGTTCTCCTTAGTTTCTTTAATAGATATTTTACAAAACTAGGAAACGGTGGCTTTAGCCTCGTTATGTTCGGGTGTAAACACGCCGATTCCAAAGAGTTTTGTAAGATGTTTAATTATACTCTTTAGTATTTAACAATACCTTGTTCATTGAGCCTACCATCAAAGCCTGAATCTAGTTTCAACTGAACCTTTTTAATGTCCCCTAAAATCTCTTTGGCTTCTTGTGGAGTGTATTTTTTACGAGCATAAAATCCAAAGTTGACCATTTCATTAATCGTTCCATTTTGATTTGAGATAATGGTAAAACGAAAATGTTCAAAACTAACATGTCTATTTGAAAAACGAATAACGGTTAAGTCGTTGTTTTCATAAGGTTGTTTGATTATTAGGCTTTGCTCTTGACCAATTTTAAGATAACCAGCATTGCCCCAATAGTCTATGACAGTATAGTCGTCATTAATGGTTGTTTTTACTATCCAAATACCTTCCGTCTCTTTAGCAGAGCTTGGATTAGAAGGATAGAGGTAGGCATACCAAACGCCTTTTAGGTGTTCAAAAAGCTTTTTATCATTAGTAAAGATATTGTCCTCTTCTTCAAAAGAGATTCTTTCTGCTTTTAAAGATGCTTTGTATGTATTGATGTGTTGGTCAATTTTTCTTTTGTTAAAGTCTAAATCATTATCCCAAACAGTCAATGGAATTTGATGATGCTTTTCCATGCTTTCCATATGCATTTTTTTGATACTTGGTTTATGGTTTATGGCACATAAGTTTGAGACTTGATTTTCTCTCTCATAGCCAAAGGTCTCAATGGCTAATGCTCTTTTACCCCCTGGAATATGTTGCTCTATGATGTAATTAAATTTTTCTCTTAAGCGTTTATTCTTTAATTCACTTTGATCTTTATAATCCATTATATTCCATTTCAAATTAGACTAGTTATATTTTAGTTAAAAAGAGATAAGAGGATGATAGATAAGAGTTTTTATGATATTCTTTTAGAAAGTTACTATGAAGGTGGGAGATGCGACATGTTATATGAAAAATCATCACAAATGAATGTTGCTGGTTTTGTTATTAAACCTAATGCTCCTGAAATTTATACTTTATATAATGATATAAAAAAGAAATTTGAACGTAGAAATATTAAAGTACTCTTGGTTGAACATTCAGCAAAAATGATTTCTGTTTTAGGGGGTGTTACTTTTGATGAGCTTTGTATAAAATCTGATTTTTTAGTCTCTTTAGGAGGCGATGGAACACTGCTTTCTCTTGTTAGAAAAAGTTATGGTTATCATAAACCTGTCATGGGAATTAATGCTGGAACATTGGGGTTCTTAGCTGATGTGCGTATTTCTGAAGTGGATAAATTTTTGGACGATTTACTTATTGGTAGATACCGTATTGACAATAGGATGATGATTGATGCATATATACAAACAGCCAATGGACGTAAGAAGTTTTATGCCTTTAATGATGTGGTTATTACACGACCTAGTATCTCTCATATGGTTAAAATAGATGCTTCTATTGATGGAGAATGGTTCAATACTTATCGTGGTGATGGACTTATTATCTCCACGCCTACAGGAGCGACAGCCTACAACTTGGCAGCTGGTGGACCCTTGGTTTATCCATTAGCTAAAGCATTTGTAATGACCCCCATTGCTGCACACTCATTGACACAGCGTCCTTTGGTATTACCCTCTAATTTTACCATTGATTTTTCTTCTCCTAAAGATAGGGTGATTGTGATGGTTGATGGTCAAGATGATTATCAAATGAAAGCAGGAGAGGTTTTGGTGGTGAACAGTGCCGAAATAGGTGCAAGACTGTTACATAAAAAAGAGCGAAATTATTTTTCGGTCTTACGAGAAAAATTGCATTGGGGTGAAAAAGAATAATGATAAATAGAGTATTTTTAAAAAGTTTAGTAAGTTTTTCAGAAGTTGAAATTGAATTAGGACAAGGCTTAGTTGTTTTATCTGGTCCTTCAGGGGCAGGGAAGTCTCTTTTTATGAACAGTATTTTGTCTACATTTGGTTATGGAACAGCAGAAGCTTCTCTTTGTGAAGTGTTGGTTTCTAAACCTAAGGGACTCCAAAGTGATGTATTTGAATTCGAAGAAGAGATAACGCTTAAAACAATTAAAAAAGAGAAAGTACGTTATAGCTTAGATGGTCAAAATATTTCAAAAAAAGTTTTAAATGGAATGTTTAGTCCTTTTGTGCAGTTTTTATCGGTACGAGATAAAAGTGGTTTTGAAAGCAGTGATTTATTAGCTTTAATAGACAATGATTTGATGGAAAAAGATAAAACTTTTAAAAAGCTTTTTAAAGAATATAATAGTCGTTATCAAAATTATAAGCTTAAATTAACACAATTAGAAAAAATAAAAGCTGATGAAGCAAAACTGATGGAGCTGATAGAGTTTGCAGAGTTTGAAATAGAAAAGATAGCCTCGGTTAATCCTTTGGTGGGAGAAGATGAAGCGTTGTTAAAAGTGAAGCATCAACTTTCTAAAATTGAAAAAATAAATGATGCTTTAGAAAATGCCAATGGTATTTTTACATTTGAAGAATCCGTATCTGAAGTGTATCGGCTTCTCGATAAAGATGATGCTGTATTTTCAGAAATGATGAACCAATTACGTGCAGACTTTGAAGATATTGAATCTCTTTCAGAAGAGTTAGCTGAAGTGGATATCGAAGCTATTTTGGATAGATTAGAGAAGATATCTTCTTTGAAAAATAGATATGGAGGGATTGAAGAGGCACTTGAATATGCACAAGTCAAAAAGAAAGAGTTAGCAGGTTATCAAAATATAGAGCAAGATAAAAGTATGTTAACTTCTTTTTTAGAGATGGAACTTTCTGAATTAACCATTTTAGCTGGACAAATCTCACGAATGCGTAAAGAGAAAGCATTGAATTTAGAAAAACCTTTAAAAAAATATCTAGCAGAGTTAAAGCTTCCAGCACTTAAATTTTTATTTGGGGTGCATACTTTAGATTTATCAGGGCAAGATGTTGTAGAAGTAGATTTAAATGGTTCAAAAGCCAATACCCTTTCAGGAGGCGAGTTTAATCGTGTGCGTTTAGCCTTAATGGTGGTGGCACTTTCAGGCGTAAAGGAGGCTGGGGTATTGATTTTAGATGAGATAGATGCAAATGTTTCAGGTGATGAATCCATAGCCATTGCTAATATGATAGCAAAACTCTCCTCTGTGTATCAGATATTTGCAATTTCCCATCAAGCCCATTTAGCAGCCAAAGCAGACCAACATTTATTAGTAACTAAACTAAAGCAAAAGAGTGTGGTCAAGCTTTTAGATAAAGAGGGACAGGTCTCTGAAATAGCACGAATAATAGCTGGAGAAAAATCTAATGAAGAGGCGATACATTTTGCAGAAAAATTACTTTTTAAATAAAATTATTAATATAATTATTTAATTTAAAATTAATAATTTAGAAAAAACGAATAAACGTTTGGTTATAATTATTAAAATATAATAAATTTTAGGAATTAATATGATATTTAAAAACTATGAAGATGCTTATGTGAGTGCAACAAAAGATGCACGGATTAATGTTGAAGAAAATAGATTCTCCTCCTCTTTAAAATGGATTATTTTTAATTTTCTATTGGTCTTGTTATTAGGTATTATTCTTTTCTTTTATCTTAAAAATGAAACAACCTTCTTTTCAGAATTTATTACAGAAAAAAGAGCTGTTTTAGGGGTGACTAAAACGGTTGATGAAAGTTTATCTGATGAAGAACTAATTAAAATCTTAAGGGTTACGGACATGGAAGTAGCTTCTAAAAATACCAATGAGTCGGAATTAAGAGACTCCATGATGGTATTGGTAAACGAATCAAGTATTAAGAGTCAATCTTCATATACAGAAGCAATTTCAAGAGAATTGGATGATAAAAATGGTTTTAAAGGTCGAACGGTTGTTGTAAAAAGTGGCGATACGCTCTCTAGTTTGGCGACAAAGTATTATGGTGATGCCAGTGCTTATTCTAAAATTATTGAACATAATGACAACTTAGATGAGGGGTCATACTTGTTAAAAATAGGACAAAGAATTATAATACCTTAGTTCCAAATTAATATGTTAAAATCATAAAAATATTTTAAAGGTTTACGATGATTATTGACACCCATTGTCATTTGGATGATGAACGCTATTATGATGATCTTTCTGAAGTAATTACACGTGCTAAAGAAGTAGGAGTAGAGCGTTTTATTATTCCTGGAGCTGACCCTAAAACACTAAAACGCGCTGTTGAACTCTCTGAAACTTATGAAGAAGTATATTTTTCTGTAGGGGTACATCCTTATGATGCTCAAAGTTATGACAAAGCATTTTTAGAACCTTTTATGACCCATCCTAAATGTATTGCTGTTGGTGAATGTGGACTGGATTATTTTCGTTTGCCTGAAAGCAAAGCAGAGATTGTCATTGAAAAAGAATTACAAAAAAAAGTTTTTGTTGAGCAAATTCTTTGGGCAAAAGCATTAAAACTTCCTCTTATTGTACATGTTCGTGAATCATCAGCTGATTGTTTAGACCTTTTAAATGAACATGCAGGAGAGCAGGGAGGGGTACTTCATTGCTATAATGCTGATGAATCACTTTTAAAGTTGGCTGATAAAAACTTTTATTATGGTATTGGGGGTGTTTTGACGTTTAAAAATGCTAAAAAGCTTATTAATGTTTATCCTAAAATTCCAAGTGATAGATTGATTATAGAGACCGATGCTCCTTATTTAACACCTCATCCACACAGAGGAAAGCGTAATGAACCAGCCTATTGTGATTTGGTAGCATCGAAGATGGTTGAACTCTCATTCATTGAAAAAGATGCTCTAATTTCTATGACAACAGAAAATGCAAAAAGACTTTTTAGTCATATTTCTTAAATTAATATAAAATAATTTATTTAAATTTAAATTTAAGTATTTATATATTATACTTCAAGTATAAATAATAAGGACTAAAAATGAATTTTTATAAAGTAATTGTAATATCACTATTTTTCACTTCATTAGCACATTCAGATATTCGTTCTGAATTCCCAAGTTATTCCTACGTTTTAACTGAATTTGATGTTGATGAACGTTTTATGGATAATCCAGAATTTAAAAGTTTTGTACATAAACATAAAAGAGAATATAGAAAACGGTTTATTAAAGCCGTTCAGCGTGGGGGATTAATTATCCCTACTATTAAAAAAATGCTCTATCAGCAAGATATCTCCCCTGTTTTTCTTTATATTTCTATGGTTGAATCTGCTTTTAACCCCCAGGCAAAATCGCGTACAGGAGCTGGAGGTTTATGGCAATTTACTGTCAATACTGGAAGTAAAGAGTTTAATCTACATATTGGTCAAAATTTAGATGAACGTTATGACCCTATTAGGGCAACAGATTCAGCCATTAAATATCTCTATAAAATGAATAACAATTTAGATGCATGGTATTTAACCACCATGGCATATAACTGTGGAAATGGTTGTGTTAATCGTTCGCTCCAAAAAGCAGGAACAAGAGATTTAGGGACACTTATCTCTTCTCGAAATGGATTTATTAAAGCTGAAACGCGAAAATACATTAAAAAAGTACTTTTAATGGCGATGATTGGAGAGAATTATCTTTTTAAGAAAAATGACAATCTAGGTCAAATGATGTATCAACTCAATAGAGATAGCATCACTCCTGTAAAAGTACGTTCAGGTGAAAGCTTGGCACGTTTATCAAAAATTTTAAATATGGATGCTTATTATTTAAACAAGATTAATGCCCATTTAAAAAATGGGAAAACACCCTATAGACAAGGTTATATGATTAACATACCCACTTCAAAAGTAGGTATGTTCAATGCACGTTATGCTTCCAATATGAGACCTAATAGGCCAGGTCATCTTAAATATGCACTAAGGTAAAATTATGAATATTATTAATAAAAAGAACATACTATTTTTTTCACTCACTACATTAATGATTAACGGATGTGTTGCTAAAAATGGACTTGAAGTTAAAAGTCCAGAGCTTAAAACAGTAGAGACAAAACGCGTATTAACTAAGAAAGTTTTGCCTAAACCATCTTGGGGGAAAGTAGCTTCAGTAAAAGCTAAAAAAGACGACTGTGTCGATTGTTATGCTGTGCCAATGGATTACTCTAAGCCACCATTAGCTTCGAATAATACTTTAAATAAAGCTAAAAAAGCTAAAAATGTTGGTAAATTTGGCAAGTATGCTTATACTAAAAAAGTATCTGATACCACTGTCAAAACAGCTATGACTAGGAATGTTATTAAGCCTAAAATAGTAAATAACAAAGTAACTTCAGCACTTTTAAGTACAAACAGTGCCTATGGTACACTTTCTTCTGCGACGATGGGGAGTATGGCTATTCAAGTTGGTGCATTTCGAAAATATAAGGGTGCTAAAATATATGCCAATAAATACAGAGCTTTATCTGACCGATATAAAGTGGCGATAAAAAAAGGTACAAAAAACAATAAAACTATTTATAGGGTTAGAATTGAAGGTTTTAATACAAAATCTGAAGCAAAAAACTTTATGTATAGTTATGGTATATCAGATGGCTTTCTTGTAAGAAAATAGAAACTATGCTAGAATGTTCTCTAATATAATAGAGGATAAATTATGGTAGAACTTTCACGAGAAACAAGAGAGACACAAATCTCTGTTAAGCTTGAACTTTATGGTCAGGGAAAATCAACTATCAACACAGGTGTTGGATTTCTTGACCATATGTTAGAAGCCTTTTCAAAACACTCCCACATAAACTTAGAAGTCACTTGTCAAGGTGACACGCATATTGACGATCACCACTCTGTTGAAGATATTGGTATTGTTATTGGTCAGGCACTTAAGAAAGAGCTTTATCCCATTCAAAACATAGAGCGTTATGGTAATGCAACAGTGGTGATGGATGAAGCTGCTGTGACCTGTGACTTGGACATTTCTAACCGACCTTTTTTAGTATTTGACATGCCCATGGAAGGAAAAGTCGGAAACTTTGATGTGGAGTTAGTAGAAGAGTTTTTTAGAGCCATTACCTTTAATGCATCTATGACGGTTCACCTTATTTGTGGACGAGGAACAAACAAACATCATAGAATAGAAGCAGCTTTTAAAGCATTAGCAGTGGCACTTCGTCGTGGTGCAAGCATTAATGAAAATGCAGGAATTCCTAGTACCAAAGGGGTCTTATGAGCATAGAACTCATAGTTTTAGATGTTGATGGAACATTAACCGATGGTAAAATTACTTATACTCAAAATGGAGATGAGGTAAAATCTTTTTCAGTAAAAGATGGTCTTGCCATTGCTTCTTGGGTAAAACTTGGTAAACATGTAGCCATTATCACAGGACGAACTTCTCACATAGTCGAACGACGAGCAAAAGAGCTGGGTATTGCCCATTTTTATCAAGGAATTCATAATAAAAAAGAAGTTTTAGAAGGGTTATTAGAAAAATTAAACCTTAGCATGGAAAATGTCGCTTCCATTGGGGATGATTTAAATGATTATTCTATGCTTGTGGCATCTAAGCTCTCTTATGTTCCTTCAGATGCTTCGATATTTGTTCAAAAAATTGCCTCGGAAGTATTAATGGCTAAGGGGGGAGAGGCTGCTGTTCGTGAGATGATTGAAAAATTAATCATCTTAGAGAATTTAAAAGATGAGTACTTAGCTTTATGGGAATAAGAATAGAGTATCTACTTATTCTAGTTGTTGGGCTACTGATATTTAGTATTTTAAATATTAACCCAACTTCATTGGCAGCTAAGTCTGCTAAAGGAAACAAAGAAGTAGAGTTTCAAAACATTGCGCTTTATGACATTAAACAAGATGAACCTGCTCAAATTATGTTTGCTTCTGATATGGTAAAATATGAAAATCATTTAGACATGAATAATATAGATTTAAAAGATGAAAATGGCTATCAAATTTTATCCAAAAGAGCCATTTATAATGATAATTATATTTACATGGATACAGGTGTTAAAGTATTTAATAATGATGGTTTAAAATTTTCAACTCGAAGTTTAAACTATAACATTGAGACCAAAGATATTAAAACCGTTCAGCCTTTTATGTTAGAGTTTAATTCAAGTATTATTCAGGGTGAAAATTTGCTTTTAAACCTTGAAGATAAAAAACTTTCTGCTGATAATATTGAAGCAAAAATAGTTTTTGTTTCTAAAAAAGAGAAACTTATTCAAGAGTAATATTGGTTAATCGGTCAATTTTATTGAGATAATTATTAAAATTCAAAGAAGTTACAGCTGTTCGTCCTAGTGCATAATGTCTTGAAGATGCTCCCCAAACGGTATGAATAATATAAGGTTCGTCTTTATATTCTCCTAAGTAAAGAACAATATGACCTTTTAAATGGAGTATACTTCCTCCCACATTCGCTGTTGTTCTTAAAAAAGTTTGCTTAGATGCTTTTGAGAGTCCTGATAGTTCAAGTTTTGCTTCTGAAACATTAGATTGTGACATTGAGTTTCTTGGTAATCTTACGCCTACGGTAGCATATATTTCCTGGATAAACTTTGAACAATCTTGTTCGCCATACATCCCACCCCAACCATAAGGGGCATGTAAAAATTTAAAGGCTTGGGTTAAAATATTTTTTGCTGTATAAGCCAAATAACCTTCATGTATATCGGTTGTTTTGACGGTTGCATTAGTGAGTACTAAGTTTCCATTGTCATCTGCCATGGGTATCATCACCATGGTCATGTCATCAAGTTTTAAAATAGAAGGGAGTTTGACCCCCATTCGCATGTAATCATGATATTCACCAGCAATACTAATGGCTGTTTTGGCAGCTGTTGTTATCACAAAGCTCTTTGCGTTTAAGTAGTTTAAAATTTCTTCTCTCTCTCCAAAAGCAAGGTTTTCTGAACGTATCCAACCCGAACTAGTAGGTCCAATACCATAGTGCCATAAACCATCATCACTAGAGTGCAAAATAGCAACAGGGGTAGCAAGGTCAAGTGCAGAGTTTTGATTACGGTCAAAGTGTATCTCATGCTGTTTTTTCAGTAATGAGAGTTCTGTTGGTACAATCTTTTGATTAGAATAAGCAGTTGTAAGGGCATAACGTGTTTGTACTGAACTGTCTAAAAAAGTTTTGAGGTTTAATTTTTCTTTTATATCAGCATAGAACATTTGTGAAATTTTATTACCATCTTCAAAGTAGCTAACCCTCGACTTTATGCCTTTAAAGTTTGCTAAAATACTTTTTTTTACCCATGAGCTACCATAAGATTTATTAATCTCTTTAAAGAAATTTAAAGTTCCTTTTTTATGTGCCGTATTGTTATTGAATTGTATTATTTCCTTTTGGCTCATAATTATTTTATTTGGATTCTCTATTCTATCAATCCAAAACTCTGGAATATTCAAGTGTCTATTTCTATTGACAATAATGATGGGTTGCTTTTTCTTTGAGTTAGAGAGTAGGGGTTTGTTGTCTCCTACATCTTGACAAGAGCTAAAAAGTAAAGCTGTACATAGGGTAATTATTAGACTGTTTTTCATTTGTAAATTATAACCAAAAACTCAATAAAAAAGGACTATAATAAATCAAGAAGTCTTCTTCTTTATTTTAGACAATCAAAGGATTTAATATGCCACAATATGAACAATTAAAAGATGCCATTGCAGCTTCAAAGACCTTAAGCAGTGAAGAGAAAACACAAAGTGTACAACACATTGAAGAGTGGATTACAGAAGACAGAGCTTTTGGTTTGATTTATGATGAACTCATAGAAGTGAGTGAAGCGTTTAAAGAGATATTTAGAGAACTCGGACTTGTTTAATACCACAGGAGTGTTCACAGAACACTCTTCTTCTTACTCCTTACTTTTTATCTAACTAAATTTTTTATTAGCATTATATATGGTAAAAATTGATGTAAGTCAATTTTTAATTATTTATTTTAATTATAATTAACCATAATTTATATTAAATTATATGCTGTGAGTTATTTTAAAACTTTATAAATCTTATTTTTTATTAAACTGGTTCTAGCTTAGAAAATGTAGAAGATAAGACAAACGTACAAAATAGGAGGGAATGTGAAAGAGAATAGTACAGTAAAAAAAGTTGCAATTTTTATATTTATAATTGCACTTATCTTCTTCGTCTACATGGCATACATTGCGAAAGCATGGTCATATTTATCCAAAGATCCCAAAGCTTGTATTAATTGTCATGCGATGAACACTCAATATGCTACTTGGCAGCATAGTGCTCATGGTGTAGCAGAAGTTACTTGTGTTGAATGTCATTTACCAACAGACGGTTTTTTTAACAAATACAAAGCAAAAGCTGTAGATGGATGGAATCATACTTTAGCTTTTACTTTTGATACTTATGAGCATGCAATTCAAATTAGTGAAGATGGTGCGAACCGTGTACAGAAAAACTGTATTTCATGTCATAAAAGTATTACTTCCACCTTAGGAAATAATGCTGACCACTATCATAATTTTGATGAAGAATATGTTGAGAATGGCAGAAAGTGTTGGTCTTGCCATAAAGGAACACCCCATGGAAAAGTTAGAGGTTTAACAACTACGCCAAATAATATTGGCATTAAAGAAGTAAAATAAAAAGGATAAGAAGATGAAGGTAAATTACAAAATATTACTTGCAGGTTCAACTCTAGCAATTGGGGTTATGGCACTTTTAGCAGGAAGTGTGCAGGAACGAGAAGCTGAAAGAATAGCGTTGGCAACGTCACCTATTGTTCCAGAAGCTGTTCAGCATAAAAGTGAAGAGTGGGCAAAGTATTACCCACGTCAATATGGATCATGGAAAAATACAAAAGAGAGTTCTCAACTCACTGACATGCTTAAAGAAAAGTCTCAACTTCCTATTTTATGGGCAGGATATGGTTTTGCAAAAGATTATAATGCTCCAAGGGGTCATTACTATGCTTTACAAGACAATGTCAATACACTAAGAACAGGTGCACCAACAGATGATAAAACAGGACCTATGCCAACAGCTTGTTGGACATGTAAATCTCCTGATGTTCCTCGAATTCAAGAGCGAGATGGTGAATTGGAGTACTTTACTGGTAAATGGGCAAAATATGGAAATGAAATTGTAAATTCAATTGGTTGTGCTAACTGTCACTCGAATGAAACTGGTGAACTAACGGTACGTGTCCCTCACTTAAACAGAGCCTTAGTAGCAGCTGGATTACCGTCATTCGAAGACTCAACACATCAAGAAAAACGTAACCTTGTGTGTGCGCAATGTCATACAGAGTACTACTTTAAAAAGACAGAATGGACAGATAAAGAGGGTAAGAAAAAAGTAGCAAAAGTAGTAACGCTTCCTTGGCATAATGGATTAACAGCAGAAGGTGCAGAGAAATATTATGATGATCAAGGATTTACGGACTGGATACATAAAATCTCTAAAACCAAAATGTTAAAAACACAACACCCAGGTTATGAGCTATTTAAAACGGGTATTCATGGTCAAAAAGGGGTATCGTGTGCTGATTGTCACATGCCTTATACACAAGAAGGTTCAGTTAAATATTCAGATCACCAATTACAAAACCCACTTAATACCATGGATAGATCGTGTATGCCATGTCATAGAGAAAGTGAAAGTAAATTAAAAGGTATTGTGCTTCAAAAATATAAACGAAAAGAGCAACTTCATGAATTGGCAATGGACAACTTAGCTAAAGCTCACCTAGAAACTGCAAAAGCAATGGAAATGGGTGCAACCGATGAAGAATTGGCTTCGGCAAGAGCAGATATTCGTTCTGGACAATGGAAATGGGATTATGCTGTGGCATCTCATCCAGCATTCTTTCATGCTCCTGAAGAGACATTAAGACTTTTAGCAGTAGCTAATGAGTCAGCACAACAAGCAAGACTTAAACTAGTAACCATATTAGCAAAACATGGTCTTGTTAATTATGCTGCACCAGACTTTTCTAACAAAAAGAATTCACAAGCATTAGCAGGTGTACCCTTGGAAAAACTAGTAGCAGCTAAAGAGAAATTTAAAGCAACACTAGAGAAAGAATGGTACAAACAAGCAGAGGCAAATGGCAACTTAAATGCTGAAAAATCTCGTAAGGGTCTTGACGAAGCAGAGACAGCTTATTCGAAATAGTCAAGTATTATTAAACAAAATATCCAAGGATTTTTCTTTGGATGTTTCATTTTAAAAGAAAGAATCTATTTCTTTAATATCTCTAGGTTTGTTCTCTTAAAATGTCAGACAGTAAAATATTTCTCATAAAAGGTTTTTGATACATGTATAAAATATTCTCTTCTTACAAAACAACAATGCTTCTACTTCTTATCTTAGCCATAGGGGCAGGAGTAGGAACATTTATAGAGAATGATTTTGGTTCAGCAGAGGCAAAAGCTTTGGTTTATAACGCATGGTGGTATCAACTCTCTTTATTTCTAATTTCGATGAATCTTATTGTTGTTATGGAAAAAACAAAAATGTACCGTTTTAAAGCACGGATGCTTTTTCATGTGGCTTTTATTGTTATTTTATTTGGGGCTTCTCTCACGCATTACTTTGGGCTTGATGGGATGATGCACATTCGTGAGGGTGAAAAGTCTAATATTATTATGATTGGGGAAGAGAAAGTAGAAGTACCTTTTTATTTGGCATTAAAAAATTTTACCTTAACCCGTTACCCAGGTAGTAGGTCGCCTTCTGAATTTTCTTCATCAATCAAAGTGATAGACAAAGCCAATGACAAAGCATTTGAAACAGAGATTTACATGAATCATACGCTCATTTATGGTGGTTATAAGTTTTTTCAAACCTCTTATGACAATGATGAAAAAGGCACAAAACTCTCGGTAAACAAAGACCCAGGGGTAGAAGTGACTTATATTGGTTATGCCATGCTCTTTTTAGGGCTTATTTTAAATCTTTTTGATAAGAAATCACGCTTTCAATTTTTAATTTCTAAAATCAAAAAAATGCCCATCGCTCTTTTTGTTCTCTCTTTTGGATTAGTTCTTTCTCAAACACCTCTTCATGCTTCGGATTATGTAGAAAATTATCTGAAAGAACATCAACAAAACTCTAAGGCTTTAGCCGAAGGATTTGGAACATTGGTGGTTCAAGGACCGATGGGACGTATGAAACCTTTAGATACTCAAAATCGTGAAGTACTTAACAAACTAACAGGAAAAAGTACGTGGAGAGGCATGTCGGCCAATCAAGTTGTTTTGGGAATGTTTTCAAAACCAGAGTTGTGGAAAAAAGTGAATATTATACGCATAAAAACACCTAAATTAAGAAGTCTTCTTGGGGTAGATAAAGCACAAAAACTACTAAAGTTTAGTGACTTTTTTGATGCCAAAGGGGTTTATAAACTCACCAAAGAAGTAGACCGTGCCAACCAACTTGTTCCTTCAAAAAGAGGCACGTATGAACGTGACCTTATTCATGCCGATGAACGGCTTAATATTGCATTTATGTCTTACAGAGGGGTTCTTTTAACCATTTTTCCTCTTCCTAACAATGAACGTAATAAATGGGTAGATTTTAAAACCATGTTTAGTTTGGTGAACCATAGTGAGGTCAAACGGGCTATAAGTCGCCTCTTAGATGCAAGCTATAATCGTCAGTACGATAAAGGGTTTTCTTTTATAGAAAGCATTAAAGCCTACCAAAAAGAGTTTGGTCAAGCTGTTATGCCCAAACAAGAAAAATTGGACATAGAAATAGGATTTAATCAAATATCACTCTTTTTTAAGCTCTCTATAGCCTATCTAATTTTTGGTTTATTTCTTTTAATCTATGGCTTAAGTTCCATGTTTTATAACAGACTTATGGCTACTAAGGTAAAAAATAGTTTTATTGTTATTGCGTTAATACTTTTTCTACTCCATACCTGTGGAATTGCCCTACGTTGGTACATTGGAGGCTATGCACCCATTTCTAACACTTATGAAACCATGCTCTATATTGCTTACGTTTCTGTGCTTACCTCTCTTCTTTTTTTACGCAGTTCTATCATGGCACTTTCTGCTTCATTTATGATGGCAGGCATCTTTGTTTTTTCAGCCTATTTAGGCGAAATAGACCCAGAAATTACTAATCTAGTACCAGTTTTAAAGTCTTATTGGTTAAGTATTCATGTTTCTGTTATTACAGGGAGTTATGGCTTTTTTGGGGTAGGAGCAATGTTAGGACTCATTACGCTTTTTCTCTATATGTTACGCCATCAAAAACGTCCACATATTGACACGCATATTAAAAACATTACTTATATCAATGAAGTAGCATTAACATTAGGATTAACCCTTTTAGTCATTGGTAACTTCTTAGGAGGTATTTGGGCAAATGAGAGTTGGGGGCGTTATTGGGGTTGGGACCCTAAAGAGACATGGGCTTACATTTCTATCTTGGTTTATGTGATGGTATTGCATATGCGATTGCTTAAAAAATTCTATACGCCCTATCTGTTTGCTGTACTTTCCATACTCTCTTTCTTCTCCATACTCATGACCTATTTTGGGGTCAACTTTTATCTTGCAGGAATGCACTCTTACGCCACAGGTGACCCTGTACCCATTCCAACATGGGTCTATGTAACCACAGGCATTGTTTTAGCCATTATACTTATGGCTTACCCTAAACGAAAATTAAACTCAAAGGATTAACATGAAAAAAATTGCTCTAATAACAGTGCTTTTAATAATAACTATTCAAGCAGAAACACTCAAAGATTTTATGGTCACACAGGATAGTAATAAAACGCTAACTGTGGAAGACATTAATAACTCAACAACGGCTAAACTATACTATCAAGGGGAGGTAATGACAGTGGAACATGGAGGAGCTTACACCTATATAGAAGTAAAAGAGCAAACGCAAAAAACCTTTTGGATCGCTGTCACCAATTCTGATGTAAAAATAGGAGATTTTGTACGCTTTCAAAAAGAGCTTGTGATGAGAGACTTTAAAAGTAAAGCCCTAAAAAGAACTTTTGATGAGTTAATGTTTGCTTCAGGTTTACAGTATAGGGTTGTAAAGAAAGACTAAGTTGGATGTTTTTTATTACTCAGAACTTTTTGCTACAATTCCACTAATAAATTAGCGTTTTCCAAGGGTATATTAGTGGCAACTACAGAACAAATTAAACAATTACTAGAAGAACGAATCTTAGTCATCGACGGTGCTACAGGTACACAGATACAAAACTTAAAAATTCCACAAGAAGCATGGCTAGATGACAAAGGGGTAGACCAAGAGGGGTGTAATGAACTGCTCAATGCAACTGCTCCAGAGCTTATGCGAGAAGTGCATCATGCGTATGCCAAAGCTGGTGCAGATATTATTAAAACCAATACGTTTGGAACAATGCCGTGGGTACTTGACGAATACCAAATGGGTGAGCGATGTTATGAGCTTTCTAAAAAAGGGGCGCAGATTGTTAAAGAGGTTTGTGATGAATTTTCAACTCTTCAAAAACCACATTTTGTTTTAGGTTCTATTGGACCGGGGACGAAACTGCCGAGTTTGGGACACATTCATTATGATGAGATGTATGAAGGGTACAAAACAACAGCCCTTGGACTGATAGATGGTGGGTGTGATATTTTTTTACTTGAGACTTGTCAAGACCCTTTACAGATAAAAGCAGCATTGCACGGGTGTGAAGCAGCCAATGCCGAGCGTGGGGTAAAGCTTCCTATTATGGTTTCCGTGACCATTGAGCTGAGTGGTTCGATGCTTATTGGTACTGATGCTACAACCATTGTGACCATTTTAGAGCCTTTTGATATTTTGTCCTTAGGGTTCAATTGTGGAACAGGGCCTGACCAAGTTAAAAAACATCTTAAAACACTTTCTGAACTTTGTAACATTCCAATTTCGGTTCATGCCAATGCAGGGCTTCCTCAAAACAGAGGAGGGTACAGTTATTACCCAATGGGACCCGATGAGTTTACGGCTAAACAGTTAGAGTTTACGCAGTTTGATGGGGTGAGTTTTTTAGGGGGCTGTTGTGGGACAACGCCTCAACACATTCATGCCTTACAAAAAGCTGTTGGAAGTTTGAAGCCTAGAAAGCCTACAGGTCATATTGAACCTAGTATTGCGTCACTTTTTAACACCACAGAACTCTTTCAAGAACCAGCACCCCTGTTGATTGGTGAGCGTTCTAACTCTACAGGTTCTAAGGCGTTTAGAGAGCTTATTATTGCTTCGGATTATGAAGGAACACTCACCGTAGGTCAAGCACAAGTGCGTGATGGAGCGCATTGTTTGGATGTGAATGTGGAGTTTGCAGGGCGTGATGGGGCAAAAGATATGAAAGAGATTATGGAACTTTACAATCAAAAAATTCCTTTACCTCTGATGCCCGATGCCACGCGTGTTCATACCATGGAAGAGGGGTTAAAGTGCATTGGTGGGAAGCCGATTATTAACTCGGTTAATTTAGAAGATGGTGAAGAGAAGTTTCATGCTATTTGTAAATTGGCTAAAAAATTTGGAACAGCATTGGTCTGTTTGACCATTGATGAAATAGGAATGGCAAAAACCACCCAAGACAAAGTAGCCCAAGCAGAGCGTATGTATGACATGGCTGTGAACCTACACGGCATAGACCCTAGAAATTTGGTGTTTGACATGTTAACCTTTACAGTGGGCTCGGGAGATTTAGAGTACCGTGACGCAGCCATTCAGACACTCGAAGCCATTAGAGAACTGCACATACGTCATCCTGAAGTAGGTTCTACCTTAGGACTCTCAAACATCTCTTTTGGTTTGGATGTTCATGCACGACGTTTTTTAAACTCGGTCTTTTTACACCATTGTTTACAAGCTGGATTGACCACGGTGATTATTAATGTAAAACATATTGTCCCCATGGCAAAAATGAGTGATGCTGACCGTGAGATTTGTGAAGAGTTGCTCTTTGCTCCTGATGACCAATCCCTTTTTAAATTTATAGAACACTTTTCTGATGTTAAGATAGAAGATGATGGGGCAGATGAAGCTTATGAAGCGATGAGTCATGAAGAGAAGATAGCCAAACTCCTTCTTGATGGTGACAAAGAGCGAATGATTCCCTTAGTAGAAGAGGCACGGCACACCATTCACCCTGACAGAATTGTTAATGAAATTTTGATTGATGCTATGAAAATAGTAGGAGAACTCTTTGGGGCTGGGCAAATGCAGTTGCCATTTGTATTGCAGAGTGCAGAGACCATGAAAGCGACGGTAGATTACCTCAATCCTCATCTCACCAAACAAGAAAAAGAGACGGACACCACCTTGGTAGTGGGTACAGTTAAGGGAGATGTTCATGATGTGGGTAAAAACTTAGTAGATATTATTTTAAGTAACAATGGATTTAAAGTTATTAATGTGGGGATTAAAACGCATTTGGAGACTTATCTTGATGTGCATAAAGAACATAATGTTCAAGCCATTGGAATGAGTGGATTGTTGGTAAAATCAACGGCTGTTATGAAAGATAATCTTGAAGCCATGAGCGAGATGGGCATAGAGATTCCTGTGCTTTTAGGTGGGGCTGCGTTGACCAGAAGTTTTGTGGATGATTTTTGTCGACCGATTTACAAAGGCCCTATCTTTTATTGTCGTGATGCTTTTGATGGGGTAATTGCCATGAGCCGAATTGAAAAGTACAATGAAGACAATTCGGTTGGACTAGACACACGAATGGCTGGAGACATGAATGAACGAGTTCAAAAAGAAGTTAAAGAGGTCATCATCCCTCCTTTTGAAGAGATAAAACAACCCGAGCAAGTCGATATTCCAACCCCTCCATTTTGGGGTAGAAGAGTACTTCAAAAAGATGACTTAGACATGAACACCATTTTTGATTGGGTGAATAAAAAGACGGTCATTAAAATGCACTGGGGTTACAAACGTGCCAAGATGGGTAAAGAGGCGTATGAGAAACTACTAGAAGAGAAAGTCTACCCTGCATATGAGCGTTTAAAAAGAGAGTTTATAGAGAAAGATTTGTTTGACCCCACGATTATTTACGGTTATTATCCATGTAGAAGCAATGACCAAGAGCTTTACCTTTTTGATGAAAGTGAAGGATGGAATGTCGATGCCAATGCTTCAAGAGAACCCTTTGATGAGGTCAAAGAGCGACACACGGTTAAGTTTGATTTTCCAAGACAAGGCAAAAAACCTCACCGAGCCTTAAGTGATTTCTTTAGACATGACCGACATGATGTCATAGCTCTTACATGTGTAAGTGCTGGTTCAAAGTTTTCAGCCTATGAAAAAGAACTCTATGACAAAGGTGAATACCTAGAATACAACATGGTTCACGGTTTCTCTGTAGAGTTAGCCGAAGCTTTAGCCGAAGTGGTGCATAAGCAAATACGAATGGATTTAGACATTCTAAAAGAAGACGAGGGAGCAACCCTTCGTGATGTAAGAATGCGACGCTACCAAGGGGCTAGATATTCGTTTGGTTACCCTGCATGTCCTGACTTGGAAGCGAGTAGAGAGTTGTTTGATGTCTTGAAGCCTGAAGAGTTTGGCATAGAGCTTTCAGAGACTTTCCAAATACATCCTGAGCAGAGTACGAGTGCTTTGGTGGTGCATCATGGGAAGGCTGGGTATTATGCTGTTTAGGTATAATGTTTGAAAAACCATCCTATAAAGAATAGCTGAAGTCTAAGCTATTTTTTAAAGACAGAGCTATTTTGTTTAATTATTTGAGTATTTTGAAAAGAGTATTCAAATGACTAAATAAAATAAAGTAACAATATTTGGTCAGAGATCAATAACAACTCATTGTTTTCACAAGTGCTAAAACTAGAAAGTTAATATATTTTTAGGGAATAAAAACT
>CACVAX010000012.1 GCA_902727935.1 uncultured Sulfurovum sp.
TAATGCTCATAAGGGTGAAAAAATTATGAAATCTAAAGTCACCATGGCTGAAATTAAGAGAACTTGTCATCATTTAGATGATTTTACCTCTGAAATCTTTGAAATTGAGGCTTAGGTCTCTTTTTTTTCTGTTTGAAACTACCTTTTTTGTTTTTTTGGGTACTGTCTCTTTTGGTAGATAGTGACATCTTAGGTGTTATCTTGGGAGTCATCGGATTTACCTATCTTTTAGGACATTCAATGGGAGGAATGCTAGCCACTCGTTATGCACTTATGTTTCCAAAGCGTGTCGAAAAACTCATCCTTGAAAACCCTATTGGCTTGGAAGATTGGCAGCGTTTTGTGAGTAATCCTTCTTTTTACTTTTGGTATAAAAGAGAGCTTGGAAAAACAACTAAAAAAATACACAACTACCAATTAAAAAGTTACTATGATGGAAAGTGGAAAGAGAAATATCAACCATGGGTAGATATACTTGCCAGTTTTACATTGGGAAAAGATTATCCAAAATATGCATGGAATCAAGCACTTATTAGTGAAATGATTTTTAGCCAACCTGTTTGTTATCAATTTGATCAATTAACTATGCCTGTTCTTCTTATTATTGGACAGCGTGATAAAACAGCCTTAGGCAAGGGATTAGCAACGCCTGAAATACGAAAAACAATGGGAGACTACCCAAAACTTGGTGTACAAACACAAAAAAGTATTCCTAATTCACAACTATTAGAGCTTGATGGTATTGGTCACATGCCACATATTGAAGATTTTGATACTTTTATCAAAAATGTACTAATATTTTTCTCAAAAAAATCTAAACTATAAGGAGTTTTCATGCGTATACTTATACTCATTCTTTTACTAAATGTTACATTATTATTTGCCGATTCTAAAAAAATCATGATTGACCTAACAACAGGAGATACAAAAACTTTCCAATCACGCTTCCTTTCAGGAGTACCCAATATGATTGATTACTTTGAAGAAAATAACGATACTGCTAAAACTGTGGTTGTTATTCATGGAGATGCTTATAAATTTTTCATAAAGAATTTACAAGACAGCCCCTATAAAGACAATAAAGAACTTCATAATCTCCAAGATACATTAAGAAAACAACTAGATGTACTCACTAAAAAATATTCTGTTAGCTTAGAGATTTGTAGTATAGGGATGAAAAAACGAAACATTCACACAGATGTTCTCTATAAATTTATCACACCAATCCATTCGGCCATGACAGGACTTGCAAGTTGGCAAAACCAAGGCTATGCCTTTCTACCAATTGATTAGGAAAAGTTTTTCTTTTCCCCTAAATGACTTTTTTGGTTAACTTTAGTTAAAATTAGCACCAATTACTTGTTAGGATTATAAAATATATGTTTGAAAAATTTTGCAAAAAACTCTGTAGTGATGAAACTTTTATAAGCGTTGAAATAACCCCTCCACATGGTGCTTCTATTAAACCCACTATTGAAAAAATAAAAGCCCTAAATCTTCATGAAAAAGTAGCTGGATTTTCTGTTACCGACAACCCTTTAGCCAAACTAAAAATGTCGGGTGTCCTCTCTGCCATACAAGTACAACAAGCTTTTGGAAAACCTGTGATTGCTACTATGAGTATGAGAGATAAAAATAAACTTTCTTTACAATCAACTTTACTTGGGGCTAATGACTTTGATTTACGTTGTATTTTAGCCCTTACAGGTGACCCTGCAAAATATTCTGACCAACCCGAAGTTAAAGGTGTTTTAGAACGTGACTCTACTTTATTATTAAGTATTATTTATAGACTAAACAATGGTTTATCTTATTCCAACAAAGAGTTAAATCCTAAACCTAAACCCATTTACCCATTTGCTGTTTCCAATGCCCATGCTAAAGACATGCGTCGTATTAAAAAAGGCATGTTAAAAAAACTTAACTATGGTGCTAGAGGTATTATTACCCAACCTGTGTATAATTTAGAAAATGCCAAAGAGCTAATCGAGATTTTTGAAGAGTGTAAAGAAGAGAGTGTTCGTGACACAGCTAAAGATGCCCAACTTATATTAGGTCAGTTCCCTGTGGTACGTGCCAAAACTGCTAACTTTATTTCAGATAAAGTTCCTGGTATTACTGTGCCTAAAATCATTTTAGAGGAAATGGATTTAGCAGCCATGGATGGTCTCAATAAAGAACAAGAAGTAGGTTTTAATATTTCAAAAGAAATTTTTGATGACATACTTAAAATACATCCTAAAATGCACCTTATGACACATAATCGTTTTGATTTGTGTTCTAAACTTATTGGTGATAGCTAAAATAAGTGACATAATTCAAAAAGGAAAACAATGACACAAGAAGAATATTCAGACAAAATCAATCAAGTCAATCACTTAGGACAATCAGGCAATCAAAAAATGGATTATAATAACTATACTGAACCTTCCCTCTACGAGAACAGTTCTACAGCAGAATCTCCTTTGCCCTACTTAGAAATGGGTACAGGCTTTATTATTGGATTGGCTGTTGGTTTTTTTATCAAAAAAAGTTTTAAAGCTGTTCTTTTTATCTTAGGTTTTGCCCTTATTGTTAGTTTTTATATGGAGTCACAAGGTATTTTTACCATTAATCAAGAGGTACTTGAACAAAATATCGAAGCTGGTTCAGCATATATGGAGTACTTATTCGATGCCATTAAAGAGCGTCTTACCAGTTTTCAATCAGGCATTGGTGCTGGAGCTGGGTTTTTAGTGGGTCTAAAAATTGGCTAAAACAAAAATTTTGGTTTCAGCACTTGAACCCTCTTCTAATCTACATCTTAAAGAGATTTTAAAACATACCCAAGAGTTAGAACTTCTTGGTATCTATGACAAATCTTTAGGCACACCACTGTATGACATCTCTGAAATGGCAATTATGGGTGTAGTCGATGCCATCAAAAAACTAAAATGGTTTTTTAAAGTAGCTAATGAAATACTAATACTTGCTAAAGACGCTGATAAAATTTTACTCATGGATTCCTCAGGTTTTAACTTACCTTTGGCAAAAAAACTCAAAAAAGCTTATCCTAACAAAGAGATAATTTATTATATACTCCCTCAAATTTGGGCAAGTCGTCCAAAACGTGCTGTAAAACTCGAAAAATATTGTGACAGACTTTTAGGTATTTTACCTTTTGAAGTTGACTACTATAAAAGTAAAGCTGAGTATATTGGTCATCCTCTTTTAGATGAGATTCATATAAAAAGTGAAGAAAAAGAAAAAAAATATATTGCCTTTATGCCAGGAAGCAGAAGAAGTGAAATTACAAAACTTTTACCTATTTTTAAAGAAGTACGTCAAAAATTAAGTGATAAAAAAGCTGTTCTTATCATTCCTAACAGTTTTTCAGACGAAAAAATCGCCATACTCTATGGAAACATATCAGATTTTGAAATAGAAAGAGATACCCATACAGCTCTTGCTAAATCTGAATTTGCATTTATCTGTTCTGGTACAGCTACCCTAGAGGCTGCCCTTATTGGTACGCCATTTACCCTAAGTTATATTGCTAAAAAAATAGATTTTTTTATTGGGACGAAACTTTTAGGTATCAAGCAAGTTGGTTTAGCCAATATTATTTTGACCAACTATAATAATAGTACTTTACATAATGAACTACTGCAAGAAAACGTGACTGTTGAGAATCTCTTAAAAGAGTATTATGAAATAGATAGAAGTATCTTCGCCCAAAAAGCAAAAGAGCTAAAAGCATATTTGTCACATGGTAGCTCTAAAAATGTTGCAAAAATATTAATGACTTAAAGGAGAGCCTATTTTAGTTCATATCTGTTGTGCTGTTGACAGCCACTATTTTTTACAAAAGCTACAAAAAGAATATCCCAAAGAAAAACTGGTGGGTTATTTTTATGACCCTAATATTCACCCCTACTCTGAATATAAACTACGTTTGCTCGATGTAAAACGCTCTTGTAAAATGCTGAACATTGAACTTCTTGAGGGTGACTATGATGTGGACAATTGGTTAAAAGCAGTACGTGGTTTTGAAAATGAGCCTGAAAAAGGTGAACGCTGTGCCATCTGTTTTGATAGACGCTTTGAAGTTACAGCCCAACAAGCAGCTAAAATGGGTGAAAAAACTTTTACCTCTACGCTCCTTACTTCTCCTAAAAAATCTCTCGAACAACTCAAAATATCAGGAGATAACTTAGCTAAACAATTTGGCATTAAATTTTTAGCACCTGACTATCGAAAAGCCTCTGGAACCCAAGAACAAAATATCTTAGCCAAAGCAGATGCCCTATATCGTCAAAACTATTGTGGTTGCCTCTATGCACTCAATATTCAACGTGATAGTCAAGAAAGACTCGCTGATGAACTCTTCTCTCCTCTTTCTCAACAGATTCAACCAGAGTCTATTGAAGCACGTATTGAACTTTATGAAAAACGTTGGAATTTAGAAGATGAGCATAAAGCTTATAAAATAGTCAAAGAACGCTTTTTAAACTGGCGACAAATGCATGGACTTTTACGTATCAAAAAACAGACTATTCCTGCCCATTTTTTACCACTTTCTACCCTTAAAAGTGAATATACTCGAGGAAAAATTGATGTTCAAGTAGGTGATTTATACTATATGAATCGCGATGAAGTTAAATTTATTACGTTGGAGACCTATAACAACTATGCCAAAACCAATTATGTTAGTGTAGAAGCACTTATCTTTTCTTCACCAACATTTGAAGAAGAATTAAAGATTAGGCATAAACTGATTAGTAATCCTTATGATTTATCTGCTATTTTGGTTGTTGAAAAGATTCCCAATAGTAAACTCGAAATCATTTATAAAAGTCATATATATGAAGATGTCAAAGAAGTTCTGTTAGAAATTTCTTAATATTTACCCAAACTGCTAGTTAAAAAGAGAATAAAGAAGAAAGAGAGTAAAGTTCCATAAAAAAGCTTGGATGGTAAATTATGGAACAAAGAATAATAACAATATACTGCTTAATAGAAGAGTTTCTAAAAGGGACATTAGGAAAAGAAGAACATGCATTATCAGAGATAAGTGATAGTGAAGTATTGTTTTTAGGCTATTTAGCTGTATCTGATTTTAATGGTAATTATGCAAAAGCACATTATTATGGGATGGGAATGAAATGGGTGAATAAAATAGAGTATTCAAGATTTACAAGAAGGATTAATCAGCTAGAAAGGGAGATAGAACACTTTTTTCTCTTTTTAAGTGAGTTATTTAAAAAGCTAAATGGCTCACAAATCTATTCAGTAGATTCATTTCCAGTAGAAATATGTCAAATTCAAAGAGAAAAAAGGTCAAAACTTTGGCGAGATGTTAGCCTTAAAGGGTATAACGCATCAAAGAAGAAATACTTTTATGGATTTAAAGTACATATGGTAGTAACAACCAATCAAGAACCCGTTTCCTGTTATATATCAGAAGGTTCAATGCATGATACAACAGCCTCTTATAAATTTCTTCCAACTCTTCCTACCAATTCTATTGTTATTGGAGATAAGGGCTATATATCGGGAAAGTTAGAAAGTTTTTTAGCTAAATTTGGTATTGAACTCTCTGCACTAAAACGTAAAAATATGGAGCTTGACCCTAATCAAAAAAGTAAACGAAAAATCAGAAAAGGAGTAGAAACAGCCTTTTCTGTTATTACTGCTAAGTTTGGTAAAGTTATTAGAGCCACTTCTATTCGTGGCTTTTTAGTCAAGCTTAAATTGTTTATTTTGGCTTATAGTATTGATAGGTTTTTCAAGCTTTCTTCTAACCATCAGAAATTGGCTTTTAACTAGCAGTTTGGGTTTAATTTTTATAACTTATATACATATTGATATCTTTTCAGCACTTTTTAATGATTATAGAGCTTCTTGACCTACAATAAATGCATGTCCTGTTTCTCTTTCAACTTTAATAAAGATATCATCATCTGTAGATAAATTTATAGTAAGGGTACAATCAGTTTCAACAATTTGATTAAAAAATGAATCCTTATCATATTTAGTAACGCCTCTATGTGGTCTACCTAAATAGTCAAATGCTATTTGCTTTGCAGAAGAACCTCCTCCTGTACTACAACCTGTTAAATTCACACTCGTCACACCAAACTTTTTTCCAATCCGTATATCTTGACTAACATCATCAGCTAAGGAACTAGTCAAACATGTAGCATACAAATATTTACCTGTAATTGGATCAATAGCAGCCTCTTCTTTACGAATATCACTCCCACCCAAATCTATTTCTGAACCAACATTATAGATGGGCTGTACATCACCTAACATCGAACAGTTTTTAAATTGTATTCGCCAATAAGCTCTTTGCCAATTTTCATTGTTATCACTTCGATGCTTGTTATCTCTCAAAGCCAACTGTTGAGTCAAACGTATATGAGACAAAATAGTCTCAGCAGCTTCTTGACGTATATCCCTATCCATACGTCCCATAGCTAACGAGGCAAGAATACCTAAAACAACAATAACAAAGACAAGTTCAATCATAGTAAACGCAGATTTATTTTTCAAAACCAAAACCTTAATATATTTTATTTTATAAGATTATATCATAAAGTTAAGAAATATTTAATTATTAAAAGAGTGTAAAGAAAGAAGGAGTAAATAAAAAAAACTAAATGGAAATTAATCCATTTAGTTGAGAAAGAAAAACTATTAAAGTTCTTCTGCCTTTTTAACATCGTATAAGATATCATCCATTGGGTGTCTGTACATTGGCATAGCAAGTCTCTTTTCATCAAGAATATGACCAATAAATCCAATACTTCTACCAAGAATAAAGAATGCATTTAATGCACCTGCATCAATAAATACATCAATTTCTTCATCTGTGTATCCTAATGCTCTCCACATATCAACCATAAGAATACCAATTGTACCATCCACGTTAAGAATCAAGTTCTCTTTCTTAGATGTAGTTAGTTCTTCTACTGTTCTTGCATAATCAAGAAGTGGTGTCGATGGGAAATTCTCTTTAGCATATTTCATTAATCCAGTAACTCTAAGATCTGGGTTCTTTAATGATTTAATTCTATGACCAATACCTGGAATTGGAATACCAGATTTTTTCATATGACCTAAAAATTCTTTTGGTGTTAAATCGTTGTCATTTGCATATTTAAAGTGCTCAGCAGCACCATCAATAGCTCCACCAAATCTTGGTCCAATTGTAAGAAGACCTGCAATTAATGAAGAAATAACATCTTTACCAGCTCTTGCCGTTACTTTTGCATTGTGTGCACCTGATACAGCTGGACCATGATCAGCAACTGTTTTAAGAACTGTTTCTAAGAAATCAACAGCCCATCTTGGATAACGTTTTTTGAACCAAAGAATTGACATTACATCACCAATGGTGAATCCTGTCTCTGGTGTTGCAACAGAAGAGATAGGGAAACCACAGTAATGTGCTTCTTCACCTCTATCATCAGAAATAGTACAAATAAACTCTTTAGATCTTCTAGAAGCAGGTACTGTATTCATCTCTGGTTCTGGAATATCTGCAATGTTCATCTCAGTAAATACTTTGTTAATCATTGCTGGTAAGTCATTGAATGAGTTTGGTACGTGAATACCTGCCTCTTTCATAGCATTATTTTTATACTCAGCTGTTTCAGACTCAGCATTTGCAGAAGCACCTGCGTGACCAAACTGAACACCTGAATCATAATGCTTAGCAATCGTACCAATACACCATGCAATAACTGGTTTAGTAATTTGACCATTTTTAATCGCTTCAATTACTTTGTACTCTTCAGTACCACCAACTTCTCCAAGGAGTATCATGTATTTAACATCTGGGTTCTTTTCCATTCTAAGAAGGTTATCAATAAATACAGATCCAACGAATCTGTCTCCACCAATTGCTACACCTTCTGCAATACCATCAGCATTAATTGAAATAATGTTTGAAAGCTCATTGAAAAGTCCACCTGAACGCGTTACAAGACCACAAGAACCTGCTCTGTGTAATTTTGAGTTAACAATGTTAGTAATTGTACCACCAATGTTAGCAACTTTAAATGCACCTGGCGTAATTGCACCAACAGTTGCAGGTCCAATTACAGTAACACCTTTTTCTCTTGCAGTTTGGTTCATTCCTCTTGCAAGTCTTTCAGGGATACCTTCAGCTGTAATCATCATTGATGAGAAACCACCAATTTCAAGTGCTTCCATAGTAACATCATACGCAGATCTAAACGATGCAAAGTTTAAAAGTACATCAGCTTGTGGCTGAGCAGCTTTTGCTTCTGCAGTTGTTTTGAATAATGGAATCATTACTTCATCTGGTCCATAGAAGAACTTCTCAAACTTATTTCCAGATGTAGGTGCAACAATAGCAGCTACTGAAGGTGTTTCTCTTTGAATAGTATAATCGTAGTCTAACATTCTTTGGATAGCAGTCTTGTTGTTATTCCAAAAAATTGCTTGTGTATCTTTAGTATATAATCTTTCCATATTATCTCCTTACTTCTCTAGTGCCATACGTACAATATCTGTTACGTGTGTCTCTGGTCCATAAACTTCAATGTAAAGACCCATTCTATCTGCAGCTTCTTTAATGTCTTTAAGACCTTTTTCATAGTTTGGTCCACCACGTCTAACGTAGATTTTTGTACCAACTTCTTTTAACTTGTCTTGGTAGTTTTCAAATGCTTGAATAATACCTGTAAATGTTTTTGCAACATCTGTAAAGTTAGCAATCGCTCCACCAATAATAAGAACTTTTCCTCTACCTTGAGCATCTTTTTCTCTTGTCATAAGATCAAAAAGTGTCTCAGCATAGAACTTAGTCTCACCTGTTGTAGGTCCACCAGAGTACTCACCGTAGTTAGCAAGATCTTCAATCCCAGCCATGTCAGCAATAGTATCGGCATAAACAACTGAAGCACCACCACCAGCAACCATCGTCCAAATTCTAGCTTCTGGTTTAAGAAGTGTAAGTTTAAGTGATGCACCTGTTTTTGAATCTGCAAGCTCTACTGCTTCTTCTTCTGGAGACTTGTCTTCCATACCAAATGCAGTTGGGTAAGAAACATCTCCCCATTGCTCAACCATCATAAATCCAGCTGTATCATCTAGTTTTGCAACCATATCAAGAAGCTCAATTTTATTACCTTGCATTACAAATGGGTTAATTTCAAGGTATGCGAAGTTTAACTCTTTATATGCCTTAAAGAAACCAATACAGAACTCTGCAAAATTTGCTTTATTAGATTCTGCAACATCTTTAGGTACATTTGCTCTAATTTTTTCAGCAATTTCATCATCTGTTGCAGTAATAGGGAATGCTATTTCAGTTACTTTTGCATCCCAATCTTCTTCAATAGCTATACCACCTTCAGCAGACATATATATTACATCATCATCACCAACACATGTTGCAGATACATAATACTCTTCAGATTGCTCATGAGGTGTGAACGGCTCAACAATAAAATGTGTTAGTTTATCTACTGATGGTTCACCTGTAGGTGTATCTCCATCAAATGAAAAATAAACTTTTTGATCGCCAGAAGATTTCTCATCTATCCAACTTGAAGCTTTAGCCAAAGATACATCTCCTGGCTTTGCATCTCTGAAAAGAACTAAATCATTCATTCCTCTTTTACCAAAAAGCATATCTGGTTTTGCAACCAATGTTTTTTCATTTAACCATGCATTCGTTTTTGCAGCATCTTTTAAATCTGCTCCATTTTGAACCATTACTGTTTCATAAGCATAAGTAAAATCTGGAAAGTACTTATCCCAATGCTTAGCTAAAATTGACTTTGCGTCATATTCTCTAATCGCTTTTTGAGCCATCGAGTTCTCCTTGTTAGAATTGTGTTGACGTAATTTTAGCACTAGGAGTATTTAATCTCTATATTTCATGCTTATCATATTAAAAAGTTTAACTTGTCTGTGTATATTAGGAACATTTCAGTAAAATATCTAGTCTCACACTACTCTTTACAAGCCTCAATACCATGATACTTTAACTGAAATTGAACTTGATTATGTTTCGCTGTGTAACATTCTTGACCAATCTCTCTAAGTTCCATAACTTGCCAGTAAGGCTCATAAAATGGGTAAGAAAAATGTTTTGTCTTATCATCATAGAGTAAAAAAAGAGGTTTATGTAACACAATAATAAGTGCAGAAATAATCAACGAGCCCATTATGATTTTAAAACCTAGAAGATAAGTCTTTTGAAACTGTGGTAATCTTACCCTTAGCGTTCGTTGATATACCAAAACCATTAACACAACAGCAACAATTACATAAGGTGCAAAATCTGTCATAATAACTTGTTGACGTAAAGAAAGTATAATAGAAAGTGAGAAGGAAGAAAAAGCGATGTACCATAGTATATCTTTACGCTCACGTAACCATATACGATAAAGTGCATAAAAGAAGTATATGAAAACTAAAGGAGAGAAAAGTGCTGCATAAAGGGCAAAAAGCTCTAAAAACTCACCTGAAGGATGCCCCCCTACATGCAAATCATTAAAATATAAAAATGAAATACTTATAAATATAATAGCAATGGTAAAAAGCTTTTTATCACGTTTAAAAGCAGAATAAATTGCAATAGAAATGAAAAAAATAATAGAAGCATCATGGACGCATAAAAGTAATATGGTAACAATGGCTTGTAACCATATTAACTTTTTTACATTTAAAATAAGAAACGCCATGACCAGCGTAATCACGAGAACAGCGATATTCACTAATATCGCCGAGGTAATTATGCCGGGTAAAAGTGCGAAAATTGTGGTCGATAAGTAAGAGTCTTCACTTCTATCAAAATATTGTTTTGACATAATAAAAAACAAAGGGATATTCATTAAACCAAAAAAGACAAAGGGGAAACGAAAATCTAAACCATTTCCAAACCAACCTTCAGAAAAATGGGTAAGATTTCTTAAGAGTCCTTCATCTGTATAGTAAACAACAGCTTCATGTGTACCGATAGGTAACGTAATTGCCAAATAAATTATAGCTAAAGCATAAACAAAACAAAAAGCATAAAATTGTATTCGGCTCATACCAACCTTTTTTAAAGTTTCAAAAAATTATAGTTTTAAAAGTTATAGTTTTAAAAAGTTATCCAACATTTCATAGCCATGTTCAGACATAATTGATTCCGGGTGAAACTGTACCCCATAAACATTTTTACCTTCAATTTCAAGTGACATTATTTCATGATCATCTTTAGAATATGAAGTGGCAATAATATGAGAAGGCAAATTATCTTGTTTTACAGTTAAAGAATGATAACGTGTCGCCCTAAATTCTTTAGGTAAACCTTTATAAATAACTGTATCTTTGTTAATCTCAACCTGTGAAGTCTTTCCATGCATCATATTTTCTGCACGAATAACCTCTCCACCAAATGCTTGAGCAATACTCTGATGCCCCAAACAAATACCAAAAATAGGTGTCGTATCTGCAAAAACTTTTATTACTTCAAGTGTTACTCCTGCGTCATTGGGCGTTGCTGGACCAGGAGAAATTATAATTTTTTCAGGATTCAAAGCTTTTATCTCTTCAACTGTTAACTCATCATTACGAATTACTTTTAAATCAGCACCTAGTTCTAGGCAGTATTGAACAACATTATAAGTAAAACTATCATAATTGTCTATCATCAAAATCATCTTCTATTTTCCTAGTTTCTTAAGTAAAAGAAGTATATCTAATGACTACTTTTAAACAAATTCACGCTTTATATAAAACTAATATAATGATTTAAGATAAAATAATAAGAATTATTTATAATATATATCACTAAAACCAAAGGAAAACTTATGAGAGTTACATTTCTTATATTTTTATTACTAAATTTTACAGCTTGTGATACAAAAAAAACAACCTATGAAAAAAATATAGGCTATGGCATACCATGGGAAAAAGATCTAACCTCAGCTTTTATTAAAGCCAAAAAAGAAAAAAAAGTGCTTCTGGTCATGGCTGTGAGTGATGACTGTAGATGGTGTGAAAAGATGAAAAAAGAGACACTTTCTGAACCCAAAGTAGCTGAAAAATTAAAAAACTATGTTTTACTCATGGTTGACAGAGACAACAAAAGTGAAGCAGAACAACTTCCTCCTTTTAAACATGTACCCATTATCTTTTTTATGACCCATGAAAAAGAGACACTTGAACATATTAGGGGTTATTTTTCTCCTGAAGATTTCTTAGAATATTTAATAGATTTTGAAGAAAACTAAACAAAAATCTCATTAGCAGGTTTAGGTCTTCCTATGCCAAAGCCTTGTGCTTGGTTACAACCCAGTTTTAAAAGTATGGGAAGGTGTGCTTCACTTTCCACCCCTTGGGCAATCACCACATACCCAAAAGCTTTCGCTAACTGAATTGAAGCATTCACCAAAGAGTGGTCTTCTTTATCTGTTAGCATATTCATCACAAAACTTTTATCTATTTTAATACTATCAATGTTGAAACGTTTAATTGAAGAGAGGGTTGAAAGTCCTGTACCAAAATTGTCCAAAGCTATCTTAAATCCAAGTACTTTTACCTCATCCAAAGCATTTTGCTCCAATTCTATATCTTGTAACGCAATATTTTCAAACACTTCAAAAATAATTTGTTCTGTTTTAACCAAAGGATATTTATCTAATAATGCCTTTATCATAACAATAAAATCAGCTGATGCCAACTCATTAAAACTAATATTAATACTTAAAGGCATAGCATGTCCTGCTTTAAACCAAGTTTCATATTGTATAAATACTTCTTCTAGCACCCATTTTCCAAGATGCGTAATTATCTCCATCTCATCTAACACATAAGGTAAAAACTTATCAGGCATAATAGTGCCTTTAAGAGGATGTTCCCAACGAATCAAAGATTCAAAAGAGACAGTTTGACCACTTTTTATGTCAATAATAGGTTGATAATAGAGTCTAAATTCACCTTTATCAATGCCTTCTTTAATGGCTTTACTTTTCTCAGCTTTTATTTTAAACTTTGATGCTTCTTTTTCATCAAAAAAACTATAAGGTTTCTGAAGCTTTTTAGCCGTATACATGGCTCTGTCTGCTTGTCGCATTAATCCTTCTAAATCAAACAAATAATCACTAGAAGAGTGAAAGCTAACCCCTATACTACAAGAAATAGAAATACTATGTTCAATACGGTCATCATCAACATATAATAAAGGTTCTTTAAAGTTTTCAACAATTCTTTCTAAAAAATTTAATATTTGTGCATTGTCTTGTAAAAAACCAATGGCAATGAGGAATTCATCTCCTCCAAGTCTAGCAACCAAGTCTTCTTTTCTCGTTGATTTTAAAAGATTTTTAGCAACCCTTTTAAGCACCAAATCACCTGCTTCATGACCATAAGTATCATTGATTGCTTTAAATTTATTTAAATCAATGGCTAAAATTCCAACTATTTTGTTTTCTCTATCACTACGATACCTAAGATTATCATACATAGCAAAAAATTGTCGTCTGTTAAATAAACCTGTTAATTCATCATGTTGTGACACAAATTCTAACTCTTCTTTATAGCTCTCATCTTCTTTTTCTTGTTTTAACCTCTCCACGAGTTCATCTAAGGCTGAAAACATTTGTGTGGCTTTAAAAGGCTTGAGAATGTACTTGTCCACACCCATATTAATAGCTTTGTTTAAATATTCAATATCATTATAACTTGTAAAAAGTGCTATTTTTTGCTGAGGATTGTATTTTTTAATCACTTGTGTCATCTCTATGCCATTCATTTTAGGCATGGAAATATCCGATAAAACAATATCTGGTTGTTTTTCATGATAAAGTTTAATCCCTTCAAGACCATCACTTGCTACAAAAATATTGCTAAAATGTGTTCCAAGTATATTTACTATAATCTTTTGGGTCAATCTGTCATCTTCTATGTATAGAATTGAAAAATCATTTATCATATATTATACTTTCTATCGAATTATTTGTATTAAGTATAGCATAATTAATATAAAATATTATTTTTAAACATTCATAAAGAAGCTTTTAGTTATTAGCAAAACTTAACTTGTTATAATTCAACTATATAATTAATAGAGGTCCATCAATGAGAATAAATGCCCATTCAAAAGAAGCTAAAATTGCCAATGATTTAGTAGAAAATTTGCAAAGTTACTTTGTCAAAAATTTAAATGAGATAGCCAAAAGTTTTGGAAATGCAAAAGACTGTGAAGCTGTAGAGTGGCTAAGAGATGAAGGTCGTCATGGTGGAGGTATTCGCTTTGAAGCCAGAGATGAAAAAGTATTTAATCGTGCCTCTGTGAATATTTCACAGGTTCATTATGATGATGAGAAAAATAAAAAGCTTAGTTCAGCAACAGCTATCTCTTCTATTATCCATCCACAAAATCCTCATGCTCCTTCAATGCACATGCACTTCTCTTGGACACAAATGAGAGATGGTCAAGGCTATTGGCGACTCATGGCAGACTTAAACCCTTCTCTATTACCTAATAACAATGATAAAAAGATTTTTGACCAGATGCTCAAAGACGCAGCAGGAGAAAAATATTTAGCCCAAGGTCTTGCACAAGGTGAGCGTTACTTCGACATTCCAGTTCTTGAACGTACCAGAGGAGTCTCTCACTTTTACTTAGAAAACTTTAACACAGGTAATTTCGAAAAAGACAAAGCCTATGTAGAAAAGTTTGCTAAAAAAGTTGTAGATGCTTATACTCAAATTACGACCAATGCTCTAAAAAGTAATCCTTCTTATCAAGCAGAAACGAAACAGATGCAAATTGACTATCATACCCTTTATCTGTTTCAAGTACTCACTTTAGACAGAGGAACAACCTCTGGACTACTAGTACATACGCAAAATGATGTAGGGATCATGGGTTCTATCCCTTCACATATTAATCGTGATTTACTCACTTCATGGATGAAAAAAATGCCAGAACCTCAAAATAAATTAGTTGAGAACCTGCTCCATGCTTTACCCAAAGAGAACCCTACTCCCATAGAAGCTCAAACCAAAAAAAAATTAGCTAACGCTATAAGAGACCATTATGAAATATATCCTGAAGCTTTAAGTATGCAAGCATCAGGAGAAATTGTTCCTCCTACGGTCAAGAATCATAGTTAAGGTATTGGCTTTCAATAAAATACGCTATCCCTTTTAATTACTTATTTGTTATGATAAGCGTAATTTATTAAAAGGTCTTCCCTTATGAAAAAAATATTGTTCATTTTACTCATAGTACTTATTTCACTCTCCTTCTTTCTTTTTAATGACAAAGGGAATGAATACCTAAAACCTTATTTGGAAAGCTATCTTGAAACAAAACTTCAACGAGATATGTCAGTTAAAATTGAACACCTAAATATCGATTTTAGACATCTTGAATTAGACGCAGTTCTGAATAATTTAACAAAAGTAAAAGTAGCAGGAGACATCTCTTTACTCTCACAAAGCTTTGACCTTGACTACAAACTCACCTCTAATGGTTTTAAAAATAAACAAATATCTTTTACTAATAAAATAGACATCAATGGTACAGTCATTGGTACGTTAAATAATATGAAAATTTACGGTGAAGGAGAAACACTTAAATCTCATATTAACTATGCATTAAATATTAAAGATGAACTAATTAACAATATTAAAGTCAAAATCAATAAAGCAGACATCGCCTCTCTTTTACAACTCGCAGCACAACCAGCCTATGCCGAAGGTAAGGTTGATGTTGACATAGATATACCTACCTTTAAAGAAGCCGATACAAAAGGAACAGGAAAAATAACTCTCTATAAAACTTTACTCAATGAAAAAACCTTTAAAGAAGCCCTAAATATTGATTTACCTAAAAATACAGTTTTAACAGCAAATCTGAATTCAAAAGTTAGTGCTGAAATATTTGAAGTCAAAGGAAATATTAAAAGTAATCTTGCCTGGTTAAAGCTTAACAACACTACTTATAATGTCAAAGATAAAAAATTTATCGCCAACTATAAACTACTAGCACCAAGACTTTCACAACTTGCGTTCTTAACCAAACAAACATTAAGAGGTCAGTTACAAGTTGCTGGTACACTTCATCTTAAAGATAAACATTTTTTTCTCAAAGGCTCAACTAAAGATTTAGGAGGAGATACAAATTTTGATTACAATGGAGAGAAACTAAACCTCTCCATGGAACAAGTGGACATTGCTAAACTCTTATATATGTTACATGAACAACCCTATGCAACAGGAAAACTTTTGGCAAAGGTGCAAATTCAAGATTTAAATAAATTAAGAGGAAGCTATACGCTAAAAACCATCAAAGCCAAAACCATTGCGAATACCTTTAAGAAAGATTTAAACATCGACTTTGGTAAAGACATTGCCTTTTCTCTTGACACAAAAGGGGTCATTGCTTCAAATTTATTGCACATAGAAAACACCCTTTTTAGTGATATATTTCAATACCGTTCTGCGAATATGGTTTATAATTTAAACACTCAAAAACTAGAAAGCTTTTATACCCTTGAAATACCTAAACTCTCTGAACTTGACACCTTAGCAGGTAAATCGCTTCAAGGTGAAGTAAGTATTAATGGTGAAATTCAGTATGATAAGAACCTCACCATAACAGGATCAACAAAAAGTTTAGGTGGAAGTATCAATTTTAAACTGCTAAAAACCGTACTAAGTGCTAAAATAGACAAAGTACCTGTCAAAAACCTTATGACTGTTCTTTCCTATCCCATTATTTTTGAAGCCCCTTTGGTAGGAGACTTTTATTATGACTTAGTAACACGTCAAGGAACATTAAATTCAACACTGACCCAAGCACAACTTTTAGAAAATAGTCTCACAAAGCTTGTCAAACAAATTAGAGGTGTTGACTTAACAAAAGAGCGTTATAACCAAACGCATTTCAATGCCATCCTCAATAAAAACTTAATCAACATAGATTTTAAAGCCAAAAGTAAACAAGCCCTCTTTGCTATTCCTTCTGGACAAATCAACAAAAGTAACAATACTATTAATGCCAATTATCAAATAGAAGTAAACAACAAAGATATGGGAGGAAAAATTCAAGGTAATATCGCTCAACCAAACATTAGTATTGACTCGTCAAACTACCTCCAAAAGAAAGTCAATGATGTTATCAATAGTAATATTTCAAGCGATGCCCTTAAAGATTTAGGACTTGATAAACTAGAACCAGAAGCAATTAAAAACCTCTTAGGTGACCTGTTTAAATAAAAGTACAGAGTAAGAAATGTAATTACCCGTAATATTTATCGAACTCTTTTTTCGAAAACTCAATATAATTGGTATAATTTTCACCCATCATGTCATTGATAACACGACGAATACTAATGTACTCAACAATTTCACCTGCATCATTTTTAATCCCTTGAACAGTTGCATCAACCACATACAGTACCCCACCTTTACCACGGTTTGGAAAAATTCCTGTCCAAATGTCACCAGCTTTAATCGTCTCCCACATCTCTGCAAAAACCTCTTTAGGTATTGATGGGTCACGAACAATATTATGTGCTTTACCCATTAATTCTTCACGACTATACCCTGTTAAAGTACAAAATAAATCATTAGCATAAGTAATGCGACCTTTTAAATCTGTTTTAGAAATCACCAATGTATTCTCTACTGCTGCTAATACCTGTGTATTAATATCTGACATTTTTAATCCTTTAATTTTAATATTCAAAAGTGTACTAAAGAAAAAAAAATATCTTCTTGACAATTATCAATAATCGGATAAAATCAATCTGATTTAAAAACAGCTAAAATTTTAAAAATATGAAATTCTTCGCTACATTCAACCTTTTGTTCACTTAGTTAGCTTATACTTTATCTTTCAAAAAAAAGGATAACCAATGAAACAAATAACCCTGCTATTATCAGCACTACTGCTTTTTTCTGCTTGTAGTGAAAGTGAAAAAGAAAAAGTAATAGATACCCTACAAGGTATTAAAGTTAGAGATGGAGAAAATGTACTTAGTATAACAGATCTAAACGATACCCTCTCTGAAACTTCAGGCTTAGCTTATGTCGATGGGACACTTTGGGCGCATAATGACAGTGGTGGAGAAGCCAAACTTTATGCTATCAGTGAAAATAATGGGAGCATCTTAAAAACTGTTACTATTTCTAATGCTACTAATGTAGATTGGGAAGATTTAGCATTTGATGAGACGCATCTCTTTATTGGAGACTTTGGAAACAATAGAGGAATACGTAAAAATTTAAGCATCTATAAAGTTAAATTAGCTGATTTAAAAACAGAGACCACAGTAGAAGCTGAAAAAATTGCTTTTTCTTATGCGACACAAACAGATTTTACAGCAAACAGCAGTACTAATTATGATTGTGAAGCATTTATTGCTTATGAAAACAACCTTTATCTTTTCTCCAAAAATTATGGAAATGCACAAACCGATATGTATAAACTTGGGATGAGCAGTGTGGAGGTTGCCGAAAAAGTTAGTACCTTTGATACAGGTGCATTGGTAACAGGAGCAAGTATCGATGTAAGCAATAAATCATTGGCTTTAATTGGCTATGGTGCGAGTAGTACAAGTGAAGGTAACCCAAAAACATGGATTTTTTCAGAGTTTACTGATACAGATTTTTTTAAAGGGAAACAAGAGAAAATTTCTTGGGGAACACCTAACATAGCTCAAATTGAAGGCGTAACCCACAAAGAAAAAGGTGAACTCTATATTGGTTCTGAAAAATTAAACTATGACAATGGTTTACTTTCAGTTACTATTAAACAAAAGCTATATAAGTTAAATTACTAACAAATAATAATCTCAATCTTGAACTTTTGCTATTGAAGTATATATTGCTTTCAATAGCAAAATTTTAATAAAAACCTACGAAGAACAACTCACATACGAAACCCCGGCAACATCAAAAAGTTCCGATGGTTTCTCTCTGTAATACTTTTCCTCTATCTTTTTAGATTGTTCCTCATAAGGGTTGTTCATCACCTCTTGTAACTCATGAATCAAGCTATAATCTCCACGAGAAGCTAACTTATACGCAGGTACTAAAAACCATTCACGTAAGGTATATTTTGGATTCACGGCTTTCATCTGTGTTGAAAGTGTTTCTCGTTCTTCATCAGTTGTTACACCTGTGGCTACTTGCCATTTTTCAAGCCACTGTGACCATCTATCCATCAGTTTTTTATCAAGCACACTCTCACCATAAAAACTTTTAGCCAGTAAGGCAATGTCATTGGGGATAAAAGAGAGTTCACGAAAGAAGATGGTGTAATCTACTGACGTCTCTATCATTAATCTCATCAAATCATTAAAGAGCGTGGTGTCAAAGGTTTGAAGTCCTAGTTTAGAAGCCCACATTTTTATCATACGTGATTGCATGACTTTAGGGAAGTCACTTTTTATTTTCTCTAAAGCATCTTGTGCATTTTGGTTTCCTTCAAGCAAAGGTTTAAGTGCCAAACAAAACATTCCAAAGTTACGTTCGGCAGCTTTGGGTTGATTTAGAAAAGAAAAATGAATTCCCCCACCTGTCCATGACTGATATCTTGGGTCAAACACATCCATAAACCCAAAAGGGCCATAGTCAAGCCCAAATCCACCTACTGAACAGTTATCACTGTTAAAGTTTCCTTGACAGTACCCTACTCGAACCCAGTTTGCTATAAGTAACGTAAGACGTTTTCTAAATTCCTGAGCAAGGAGAAGTATTTTCTCTTCAAGTGGCAAGCTCTGGTCAATCTCTTCAGAATATTCACGTTCTATGGCATGTAAAACAATCTGTTCAAGCTCTTTAAGTGCATTTGGGTATTCATTTTTACGTGCACGCCGACCAAAAAGTTCAATCTGCCCCACTCGTAAAAACGAAGGAGCAACCCGTGTGCTAATGGCAACAGCTTCATCGATCATCACTTCAGGGTCTCGTGAATACGATCCATTGTAAAACCATGGACGCTTCACTGTCTCGGTTTCCGAAGCATAAAAAGTCAATGAACGCGATGTTTCTATACCCAATGCGTGCATGTGTTCTTGTGCCAAAAACTCACGCACACTCGAACGTAACACAGCACGCCCATCAGCCCCACGACAATAAGGTGTTTTACCCCCACCTTTAAGCTGCATCTCCCAACGCTTACCGTTGAGTACCCCTTCAAAAATCGACATGGCACGCCCATCACCATAGGCATTACCCGTACGGAATGGACACTGCTCATAATACTCCGTCCCATAAATGGTCAAAGCATAACCCGTCGCCCAACCAAGCTTACTCAGTGGCTCTGGTAAAGCTGAAGTGTCACCAGAAAACATTTTCATAAACGGCTCTGAAGTTGCCAAAGAGTCTGACAAACCAAGTTCAGAAAAAAAGTTTGTACTGTGCGACACGTATTTAGGATTTTTAATGCGTGTGGGTTTCACAGGAACAAAATGCCCAGAAAAAACTTCTCTAGGCTGATAGTCTAAGCCATCTTCCGTAGCATCAGGATTTGGGGTTAATGTGTTCATAAGTGAATAATCTGCGTGTTGTGCGAAGTCTTCTAGCGTCTCTACTGTAGTGTTTGTTGTTGTGTTCATGGTATTTCCTTGTCTATTAGGAGTAATATTATCTGATTTCTGACACTATAGCAGATGAAGCTGAAAGCCTTGTTCTCTACCTTATCAAGCTCTAAAACAATGTATCTTCTACATCCAACAAGGTACTTTTAGAAAGTTCCTATCTCATCAACCAAGGTAACAAAATCATCTTCAAATGAATCCAAGAAGCTTTTTTCAATTAAATTAATACTGCCTAATAGTCTATGAGGAAAACTTTTTAACCTAACAATTAGATCATCCATCGAAAAAACTGATTTCTCTTGTGCTGAGGTTAATATCTCCTGCCAATCAACACTGTAATACCGACTAATAAGGTAAATATCGAAAATATCTTTTGGATTATCACGACCAATAACGGCTGTAATTTTATTACTCAATATGTTTTCAATGCTATCAATTTTATAACCATTCTCCAACACTCGTGGTTCTTTGTACCTCGGTACTCTATCATTAACAAAATCCACTTGTAACAATCCATTAACTTTAATACGCACAAAATCTCTTGAATCTAACTCAGTTTCGATATTAAACTCTTTGGAAAGCTCTACTAAAATATTTTTAACAGCAAAATTAAACCGTGTCGAGCTATTGGTAAAAAAATCTAAGTCATCAGAATAGCGTTTTTCTTGATAGAAACGCGAAAGAGCCGTACCACCTGTCAGATAAAATTCATCTTCTACTTCAAAAACCTTCTTTAAAACTTCATCTTGTAAAGCATAAAGCTTTTTATAATCTATGCTACCCATTTCAATTCATTAATGGTTAATGGTTTATCTAAAAAATAATACTCTAACATATTCAATCTTCTTGCCATGTAGTCATGTTTAAAGCTAGGAAGCTTATACGACTCTATTAAGGTTTTTAACTCGCTCTTATCAAAAATTTTCATACTTTTTAAAAGCTCTTTTGCATTTTCTAAAATCTTAGTAAAAAGAAATATCTGTTCTTGTCTGTCTTTACTTTTAGCTAAAGAGATAAGACCATCTTCATTAAAATTGTATTCCCAAAAACAATCTCTGAGGATATTTTGTATTTGTTCTTTTTGCATTTTTTACTCCTTTTCTTGTATTCTGCTACTTTTCATAATTTAATTTTTTCACGTGTAATATGGGAACTCATCTCTTAGACTATATTTTATCATACCTTTGATGAATTAAAATGAATCCACCGTTAAAGATGAGTTTAGAATATTGACAAAAAAATATAAAATCATTATAATATAATTATGAATAAGATAAATTTTTCTTGGGATACCAATAAAGCCCAATCAAATTTGAAAAAACATCAAGTTTCATTTGAAGAAGCTCAAACCGTTTTTGATGATGAAAATGCTCGTTTGATTTTTGACCCTGACCATAGTGAAAATGAAGATAGATTTATCTTACTTGGATTCAGTTGCAAATCCAAGATTTTAACGGTAGTGCATTGTTACCGAGATGATGAACAAAATGTTAGAATCATAAGTGCTAGAAAATCAACCAAAATAGAAGAAAACCAATACAGGGAGTTTATATCATGAGAGAAGAATACGATTTTAGTAAATCAATAAAAAATCCTTATGTACAAAAAGAGAAAAAGCAGATTTCTATCAATATAGAGACAGATACCATTGAGTATTTTAAACTGTTAGCAAAAAAAGTTGGAATACCTTATCAAAATTTGATTAACTCTTATTTAACAGATTGTGCTACAAAGAAGGTTGAACTTCACTTAAAATGGGGATGAGTTTAATTATTCTTTCGTTACAATTAAATTAACTTATAGCTAAGGAAACAGAATGTTAGATTTAATTTTTAGTGGCTTAGAAGGAATTGGTACGGTTATTGGTGCGATTGCTACGATTATTGGTGCATATTTTGTTTCTATGCAAATAAAAGCAACAAGAGAAAGTGAAGAAAAAAATGAATTAATAAAGCGAAAAGAAGTAACACTTAATGCCTATAGAGTACTTATTGATAATGTTTTAAACCATAATAACATTGTGTATGATGAGTTCAACTTAATAGAAAAAACTAAGCTATCAGAAGAAAATATGTTAGTTTTAAAAAAAAACTCTGACTTATTAAAACACTTAGACCATTTATTTGAATACATAAATCAATTAGCAATAGGAACTAAACAAGGTATTTATGACTTAGATACACTTATTGAAATTTCAGGTAGACTATTTGTACGATTATATGACAGATATGAGTTATATATTAAGTTGACTAGAGAAAGTTATTCAGAAAGTATATATAAAGATATGGAAAGTTTTATTGAACAGATACGCAAAGAATTAATTAAAAATGAAGATAAAGTATAATTATTCGCTTTTCTTTAACTCGTTCCACAACTCCAGTCAAAGGACTCATACGCAAAGAATTAATTAAAAATGAAGATAAAGATATTGCAGTTGTTTATCCTATAAAAGAACACTTTGTTATTGAATTATTATCAGGAAAATATAAAAATAGATGATTTGAAGTTAGAAAAAGAAAAAGTGCAAGAAACTAAAGTTTCTCACACTAAAAAAAAACCTACGAATGATAATTAGGACTCTCTTTCGTAATCGTAACATCATGAACATGAGATTCAGAAAGTCCAGCAGAGGTAATCTCTACGAACTCAGCTTTTTCCCAGAACACTTTGATGCTTTCCGAACCACAGTAACCCATAGAAGCCCGTAAACCACCTACCATTTGGTGAACTACAGAAGCAATTTTACCACGGTAAGGTACACGTCCTTCAATTCCTTCTGGAACAAGTTTGTCTGCTGCTGTTCCTTCTTGGAAATAACGGTCTGTACTTCCTTTAGTCATCGCACCAATGCTTCCCATACCACGGTATTCTTTGAACTGTCTACCATTAAATAAAATCATTTCACCCGGTGCTTCGTACGTACCAGCCAATGCAGAACCAAGCATAATTGAGCTTGCTCCTACAGCCAATGCCTTAGCAACATCTCCTGAAAATCTGATTCCACCATCAGCAATAACAGGAACACCTAATGGGTTGGCTACTTGTGCTACTTCATCAATAGCAGAGATTTGAGGTACACCAACACCCGTTACAATTCTAGTAGTACAAATAGAACCCGGTCCAATTCCTACCTTTACAGCATCGGCACCAGCTTCGATTAAATCTTTTGCTGCTGCACCTGAGGCAATGTTACCAGCAATAACGTCTACATCAAGATTGGCTTTGATTTCTCTAAGCGTATTCATAATTCCTTGTGAGTGACCATGAGCCGAGTCAAGAACAATAACATCCACACCAGCTTCTACTAAAGCTCTAGCACGGTCAATTTGTCCTACACCAATGGCTGCACCAACGCGAAGTCTTCCATGTTTGTCTTTGTTGGCATTGGGAAATTGCTCTTTTTTCTCAATATCTTTAATGGTTACAAGCCCTTGTAATATATTGTTTTCATCAACAATAGGTAGTTTTTCAATTTTATGTTGCTGAAGCACTTTGGCAGCCTCTTCAAGGGTAATTCCTGCTTTTGCAGTCACCAATGGCATTTTTGTCATTACGTCTTCAATTTTTGCAGACATGTCCGTAATGAAACGCATATCACGGTTGGTGATAATCCCAAGAAGAACCATCTTTTCGTCCACAACGGGTACACCTGAGATTTTGTACTCACCCATCAGTCTGTCAGCATCACCCACTGTTTTGTTAGGAGCGATGAAGATAGGGTCAATAATAATTCCACTCTCAGACTTTTTAACTTTTGAGATTTGCTTTGCTTGTGTTTCCACGTCCATGTTTTTATGGATAATTCCAATACCACCTAAGTGTGCCATTGCAATGGCAGCTTGGTATTCAGTTACGGTATCCATGGCAGCTGAAACCAATGGAGTGTTCAACGTTACACGCTTTGTAAGGTTGGTTTTAATACAAACTTCTTTAGGAAGAACGGTTGAGTGTTGAGGAACTAACAATAAGTCTTCAAATGTAAATGCTTTTTTCTTAATGTTCATATGTGGGTCCTTTATTTGGTGTAATTTACTGCTTCTTCAAGGCTTAATGCCCCGTCAAACAGAGCTTGTTCGTTAAATGCTTTTCCAATCAATTGTAAACCTATTGGCATACCCTCTGCATTCTTTGCCACAGGCAATGAAAGTGCTGGAAGACCAGCAAGGTTAATGGCAATGGTATACATGTCTGACTTATACATCTCTAGTGGGTCTTGGTTTGATCCCATCTTTGGAGCAACTGTTGGTGCTACTGGCGAAAGAATCAAGTCGGCCTCTTCAAAAATCTTATTAAATTCATCTTTAATAAGGTGTCTTACTTTTTGAGCTTTTACGTAGTAAGCATCGTAGTAACCAGCTGAAAGTACAAAGTTTCCAAGCATGATTCTTCGTTTTACTTCATCACCAAATTGTGCTCTAGTGTTTCTAAATGTCTCTTCAAGATTTGCTCCCTCAACACGTTTACCATAACGAATACCATCATAACGTGCCAAGTTCGTTGTTGCTTCAGCTGTTGCAACAATGTAATACGTTGCAATGTCGTACTTTGTGTTTGCCATGTTTTTGTGAACAATGGTATGACCAGCTTCTTCTAACTTTTGAACCGTCATTGCGTAAGCATCTTGAACCTCTTGGCTTGCTTCTGTAATGTAGTTATTTATAACTGCAATCGTTAACTTTCTGTCAGCATTTAAGTTATCAGTCACTGATTCTAATGCTAAGGTAGAACAAGTAGAATCTTTCTCATCATGCGAAGCAATGGCATCATATAAAATCGCTGCATCTTCAACATTTTGCGTAATTGGTCCTATCTGATCAAGTGATGAAGCATAAGCACCCAAACCAAAACGGCTTACACGTCCATACGTTGGCTTCATACCTACACAACCACAATAAGCAGCTGGCTGACGAATGGATCCACCCGTATCAGAACCAAGAGCTGCAATGGCAATACCACCAGCAACAGCAGCAGCTGAACCACCTGAAGATCCACCCGGAACTCTCTCTAAATCATGAGGGTTTTTTGTTGCTCCGTAGAAAGAACTCTCGGTTGTAGAACCCATGGCAAATTCGTCCATGTTGGCTCTACCAAAAGCAGCAAAACCTTTGGCTTGTAAATTTTCGATAACCGTTGCATTGTAAGGTGCAACATAGCCTTGTAGAATCTCTGATCCTGAAGTTACTGACCACTCTTTAACTTGGATATTATCTTTAATAAGAATGGGAATACCTTCACCAGCCGAAGCAAAATCAACGTAAGCGTTTAACCCACCCTCTTTGGCTTTGGTTTCCATCTCAACTTTTAGTGCGTCAAGCTCATCTTTGCTCTTTGTTAATGCTTCTTTTAAGGTAATCACTTATATATCCTACTATCGATGTAAAAAATTGCGTGATTATAGCTAAAAGTTAATTCGACTACTATTATTTACTTTTGAATGTTATACTTTTAAAGTAAACTAAAAAAAAGGAAATAATATGAAGAAAATCGCTTATTTTACAACCATAACACTACTTGCACTAACTACAGAGGGCATGGCTAACAATGGTCTTGATGATTTAGGAGAAATTAAAATTGTTGATGAGTCAGCAAAATCAAGCCTCTTTCAAAGAGAAAAAATTGTGGGATGCACAGATTTTGCAAAAAAGAAAGAACTCTCATGCTCAAAAGAGCCTGAAGAAGTTATTTTAAATAAATTACCCAGCAGTCAACAACTAGAAGAAACTGACTTAGATGATGATGATGCAAGGGAAAAGATGAAAGAACAATTAAGTTCAATATTAGCTGAACTAAAAAAGTTAAGAAAAGAACAACAAGCAGACAGAGCAACTATTCAACAACTCAAAGGAATTATTACTGCTTTGTCTGAAAAAAAGACAAAACATAGTCCGATAAGAATGACCAAAGTAAAAAAAGATATCAAAAAAATCACACCTAAGAAAAGTAAAACTAGCAGTAAAACAGCTACCCTCATAAGAAAAGCCATTAAAGAAATCTCACGTGATGAGCATTCAGCTGTGATAGAAGTACAAAACAATGAATCACTTTCTACTTATGCACAAGCTTATTATAATGATAACAGTAAATACCATAGAATTTACAATGCCAACAAAGACAAGATACCAGCAAGTATGGTAATTATGATTGGAGATAGATTAACCATCCCTCTTCCATAAGAACTTTTTTACAATTTCTTTTTATAGTGTTGGACTACCAAAAGTCCAACACCTACTAAAGCCAAGATAAAAACAATCGACCCAACAATTACTTCTGTTGGGATAGGTTGGCTTAAATCAAACATCTTAAGCCTTTAGTTTCTCAACAACATCTTCACAACGCTCACAAGCATGCTCTTCTGACGTTGAAGTATATCGCCAACATCTTGAACATTTTTCACCTGTTGCTTTATGAACGGTAAATGTTTTACCATCCACTTCAAAACTCGCTACTTGCTCACCTTCACAAGAAGTTTTAAGAGCAGAAACCATAAACCAATCTTCTAAATCTTTCGCTTCCGTAATTGGGAAAATGCTAACGTCTCCAGCAATTTCAAGTTCTAGTGTCGCTTTAATCAGCTTCTCTTTTTTCAACTTATCAATCGCTTCTGAAAATTTAACTCTACCCTCTTTTAACAATGTGTCATCAAAAGCAGCAGCTACTTCTGGAACTGGCTCATACACTACATCAAATACAGACTCCATGTCACCTTTGAAAATAGCCGGTGCGTAATCTAAGATTTCATCACAAGTATAAGTAAGTACTGGTGCAACAAGTCCCATCAGTGCTTTTGCCATTACTACCATAGCTGACTGTGTTGAACGTCTAATGGCTCCGTTTTGTTCATCACAATAAAGTCTGTCTTTAGTGATGTCCATGTAAACACCTGACAGGTCATTAGTAATGAAGTTGTTCAATGTTGCAAAACCACGTAAAAAGTCATACTCGTCAAATGAATTTTTAACGGATGCAAAAACTTCACCTGCACGTCCAAGTACCCAACGATCAATCTCACCGTATTCACTAGGCTCAACTACAGCTTCTAAACCTTCAACATTTGCTAGTAAAAATCTAAATGTATTTCTTAGTTTTCTATACTGCTCTGCTGTTTGCTGTAAAATTCCATCTGAAATTTTTAAGTCATGTTGATAGTCTGAAAGTGCTACCCATAGACGTAAAATCTCTGAACCATACTGTTTAATCACTTTGTCTGGAGCGACTACGTTACCCTTTGACTTCGACATTTTTTCACCCTTGGCATCAACTGTGAAACCATGAGTAATCAACGTTTTGTACGGTGACTTTTGGTGAACAGCTGACGAAAGAAGTAAAGAAGATTGGAACCAACCTCTGTGTTGATCTGAACCTTCAAGGTAAAGTGATGCTGGGTATTCACCTGCATCGTAGTTACCAGACTCTAAAACAGCATTCCATGTTGAACCTGAATCAAACCATACGTCTAAAATATCACTAAGCTTTTCAAGCTCATCTGCTTTGTACTCACATTCTGGGTGAAGAAGTTCTGCAATTTTCATTTCATACCAAACATCGGTACCTTTTTCTTCAAAGATATTCGCTACATAGTCAAGTACTTTTTCATCAAAAATTACTTCTTTGGTTGCTTTTACTCTAAAGAACGCTATTGGCACACCCCAAGAACGCTGACGAGAAATACACCAGTCTGGTCTACCCTCTACCATAGGCTTTAATCTATTGGCTGACGTTTTAGGAATGAAATTTACATCATCAAGTGAAGAAAGTGCTGCTTCTCTCAATGTCTCTTCTGATCCACTTGGCTTGTCATCTACTGAAATAAACCATTGGTTTGTTGCTCTGTAGATTAGTGGTTTTTTTGTTCGCCAACAGTGTGGGTATGAGTGCGTAAACTTCCCTACTTTAAGTAAAGAATCACCAAGAAGCTCTAAAATAGGCTCATTGGCTTTGAAAATATGCATTCCCACAAACTCATCTGCATTTGGAAGTAAGTTTAAACCTTTTACCGATTCATCATAACATCCACGCTCATCAACTGGCATAAGTACTTCTAAACCGTTAGCAAGTCCAACTTTGTAGTCATCCTCACCATGTCCTGGAGCTGTATGAACACACCCTGTACCACCGTCCATTAGAACGTGATCACCAAGAACAATCTTAGAGCTTCGTCCATTTAAAGGGTTAATAGCTAAAAGCCCTTCTAACTCAGTTACTGCAATTTTACGGCTTGAATGTCCTGCTACCACACCCTCTTCGATCATGGCATCATAACGTGCTTCAGCAACAATGTGTCCATGTTCACCAAGTACATACATCTCTTCTGGATTAAGAGCAATACCTGTGTTTGAAGGTAATGTCCAAGGAGTAGTTGTCCAAATAACCACACCAGCAGCACCATCAATTCCAAGTTTTTCTTTTGCCATGTCTGAAAGCTCAAAGTTAACGTACATTGTGTAGTCTTCTTTGTCTTCGTACTCTACCTCTGCATCAGCCAAGGCAGTTCTAGCAGCCCATGACCAAAAAATAGGTTTATGACGCTCTACCAAAAGACCTTTTTTAGCTACTTCACAGAGTGTTCTGTAAATATTTGCCTCAAATTTAAAGTCCATAGTAATATACGGATTTTCCCAATCAGCCATAATACCTAACTGTTTGAAACCTTTTTTCTGACCTGTTACGGCTTTTTCAGCTGTGATTCTACAGATTTCTCTAAATTTGGAAACGGAAAGGGTCTCTTTTTTAGCTGTACCCATTTTGTCTTCCACTTTTTGCTCAATTGGAAGACCATGACAATCCCAACCCGGAATCATTCGTACTGATTTACCTTGGAAATAGTTGTATTTTAAAATAATGTCTTTTAGTGTTTTATTCAAAGCATGACCAATATGAATATCACCATTTGCATACGGAGGGCCATCGTGAAGGGTAAACATTTCAGCACCTTCTCTTTTTGCCTTCATCTGCTCATATAGTCCATCATCGTACCATTTCTGATAACGTTTTGGCTCATTGTTCGGTAAATTTCCTCTCATTGGAAACTTCGTTTTTGGGAGTAATAATGTGTCTTTAAATTCCATTTTAGTCATGCCTTATCTAAATATTGGCGAAATTATAGCTAAAAGTTGTTGTGGCTCTTATAAAGCAAAATATTTTAAGCTGACTTTGATGAAAAAGCATCTTTAGTAGCTTCAACCTCATCCAATTTATGTAAAAGCTCTATACAAGACTTAGCCAAGGCACTTGCTAATTGAGGGGGAACAGCATTACCAACATGCTCACATCTTTTAGTATGACTACCAAAAAACTTATAATCTAAAGGAAATCCTGTAATCATGGCTGCTTCACGTACACTAATGGAACGATGTGCTTTAGGATGAACTGGAAAGTTACTGTGTCCGGGAACAAGTGTAGGGCTGGGTTTGTCTCCATGAAGTCGCATGGTACTGCCTCTTGAATAAAACTTACTAATCTTCAAATGTGCAGGAAGCTTCTCAATATTTTTAGCAATATTCTCACCTTCTGGAATATACTTAAATCGTTCAATGGTTTTAGGAGCATGATTCATTGGCTTATTGTCAATATCGTCTTCATTCTCATAATCAATTAATGCAAGTGCCGAATTAACCGTATTTGGTTTTTTAAACTTCTCATCTTTTAATCCTTTATCTAAATTTCTCATTAACGACTCATCCATATAAATCGGTTTTGGAAAATTAAAAACTCCTTCGATGTCTCCTCTAACTGCAACAATAATAATTCTCTCACGTTTCGTACTTGAACCATACCATGCTACATTCAAGACTTTATGAGAAACACGATACCCTATTCTCTCATACATGGTATAAATATCTTCCAAAACAGAAACAAAATATCCTTGATTTTCTAAATCCTCTAAGATACTCTCTTTCTTTTTACGTAATAATTTTCCTTGTTCTTCAATCTCAGGCGTAAGATTATTTTCTTTTCTTAACTTCGCTTTTAAGCCCTTAAATTTTTCTAACTCTTTCCAAATCTTCTTTAACTGCTAAGGGAGTATCTAAAGAAAGAACTTTAGCATTCATAATACCAGGTACATTTTCAATTAAACTAATTTTTGGTTGTACTTCTTCTATTAATTCTATTTGCTTATGATAAAAATAGTTTCGTTCATCATGAGGAGACCTTTCTCCTGCTAATGAAAACCCTTTACAAACAATTCCACCAAAAAAGACATCTAACTCACCTTATTTCATTTTGGTTTTCGTTAATAAATCTTTTGGGTTAATATCTAAAATAGAACGGTTATCAACATATGCTGTCTTTTTTATCTCTGAATTATTATAAGTTAAAGTTTCTAAACAAGTACGTTCAATATCATTAACATATCTAGAAACAAAACCATTTTCACAAAAACCAATATGTGCCCACCAGCTCCTACAAATGTCTCAAAAATTGTATATGCCATTATAAACTCCTTAATAAATTATTATATTTTGCAATGTACGAATTAATCAAAACAGCAACACTCTGTTAACCTTTACTTCAACTTCTCCAACCTTTCAATTCTCTGTTCTGTACTTGGATGCGTACTAAAAAGCTGTTTCATTGAAAAATCTTTACCTGTAAATGGGTTAATAATAAACATGTGTGCCGTTTGAGGCTCTGCATCATGCATTACCCTTCCACGTGCATAATGTTCAAGTTTACGTAACGCACTCTGTAACCACTCAGGGTGTCCTGTCATTTTCGCTGCCCCCTCATCGGCCATAAACTCACGGTTTCGACTCACCGTCATTTGAATAATGGTCGCAGCCAAAGGCATAATAAACATCAATGCTATCATTATAATGGGATTGGGTCTATTCTCATTATTCCCTCCAAAAAACATCCCAAAGTTTGCCAACATGGCAATAGCCCCTGCCATGGTCGCTGTAATCGTTCCCACAAGCATGTCATAGTGTTTAATATGACTTAACTCATGGGCAATAACAGCTTCTACTTCCTCTTCATCTAACAGTTCAAGCAATCCTTCTGTAACGGCTACAACAGCATGTTCATAATCTCGTCCTGTGGCAAAAGCATTGGGTACATTATCAGGAATAATGTAAAGGGTTGGCATCGGTAAATTTGCTTTGGCTACCAATCTGTCCATAATCTCATACAATCCACGAGCAGATTTTCTACTAACAGGAACAGCATGATAATGTTTTAGCACCTGCTCATGACTGTAGTAATAAGCATAAAAATTCATTCCAATCGCAGCAACAAAAGCGATTATCATCCCCATCTGACCAGCGATTAACCCTCCAAACCAAATAAAAAGAAGGGTTAACGCTGTCATGAGGGCATAGGTTTTAAACTGTTCCATCTATTATCTCCTTATTTATCGTTGAGACTATTTTACTTTTTCTTAGGTATTTTAAGGGTTAAAACACCATTATTATAGGTACTTTTATAGGCATGTCCATCAGCATCTTTAGGCAAGGTCATGCCTCGTTGTACCATACCCACCTTACGTTCTTGGTGAATAATTTTATCATCTTCTTTTTGCTCTTTACGTGCTTCACTCTTTGCAACCACCTTGAGATAGTTATCATCTATCTCAATTTTGATACTCTCTTTGTCCATTCCAGCTAAATCCATTGTGAGTTCATAGGCTTCACCCGTATCAATCAAATCAGTATTGGGTGTAGCACTAAAAACTGTCGGAAAATCAAAATCCATTTTCATCTCTTTAAACATATCTTGATTAAACTGCTTAAACACTTTATCCATATCTTGTTTTAATTGTTCAAAGTGTTGAAATATCGCATCATTTTTTTGTGTCATATTCATATCAGCATGACTCAAAATAGCAGAAAGCGTTACCAGCATTGTTATTGGTACTAACTTTTTAAACATAACTTTTTTCCTTTTTTATTTTATTGAAATATTACGGGCTTTTCGTGCTTCCTCTTTTTCCAAGGAGATATAAAGCCGTCCATCTTCATAATTGGCTGAAATTTTTTCTCTGTCCACATCTTTTGGTAAAACAAAGCTTCTTGAAATAAGCCCAAAGTTACTTTCACATAAATAATAATCTTCTTCTTTTACTTCATTTTTTGTTTTTCTTATCGCATTTACGGTTAAATAGTCATCTTCTATTTTTAGCTCAATTTCACTTCTTTCCACCCCTGGTAAATCTATCTCAATATCATAGGTATCTGTTTTATGTTTCGCAAAATTTGCAAAAGGAAGATGCCTTGCAACATTTCCCAAAGTCTCTTTGGCTACTTCTACGCCTTTTTCAATTCCTTCTTCAACATCATTAACTATTTTTTTTGTATTATCCATAATTTTATCTTTGGTTGCACTCATCTTTCTCCCCTTTATTTAATTTCAATTTTTTTACTAGAGGTATCAATGTTTCCTGTATCTACTTTTTCAGGTAAGGTAAATGAACGTGAAAAGAGACCGTAGCGACTCTCAACTTTATGATAGTCTTCATCTTTAACCTCTTCCCTTACATTTCGTTCACCCGAAATCGTTAAAACATTTCCATCAACTTTAATCTCTACATCCTCTTTTTTAACCCCAGGGAGTTCCACTTCTATATGATAACTCGCTTCTGTTTCACGGGTATTAACTTTTGGACGAAAATCCATGATTTCTTGTTTATTTTGTTCTTCACTATAATTGTTAATAATCGCATTAACAAGGTCAAAACTTTTTCGTATATCATTAAATGGCTCATATCTTTTTGCTAACATGTTTATTCCTTAAAAATTATTTTTTAAACCTACTGGCTTAAATATGCCAAAATTATAAAATAAATAAAAAATAAAAAATGCCACATTAGTTGCATTCAAAACTATTGTATAATGTTCCAAATTTATAGTAAGGAGTTCTATTGCCCTATGTACTAAAACAATATGAGGTCATAAAAGCTGAAAAAATAGAAGATTTTTTAGTAAATTCTGCAAACTTATCAGAAACATTCGCTCATAAACTCCTAAAAAAATGTAGAATAGTTGACCATAAAAAAAGACGTTTACAAAAGGGTCAAGTCGTTAAGAGTGGGTATGTAGAGATTTTAATTTTTGAAGCCATTACAAAAGGCTTAATCCCACTCTTTCAAACGGAACATTTTGCACTTTTTGACAAACCCTCAGGCTTACTTGTCCACCCTACCACACGTTCTACCAAGTACACCCTGTTAGATGAAATACGCTACCAATTTGGAGATGAAGCCAATTTAGTTCATAGAATAGATGCTGAAACATCAGGATTGGTACTTGTCTCTAAAAATGCTTATGCTCAATATGTACTCCAAGAGATGTTTGCTAAAAAAGAGTTTGTTAAAAAGTATCAAGCAGTGGTAGAAAACGAGATAAAAGAAGATATTTTAATTGACAAAAAAATTAGTCCATCTAATGGTCTCATTGATTTAAAAATGCAAACTTCCCCCAAAGGAAAAGAGTCTCGCACCCTAATACACCCAATAAATTATAATAAAGAGAAAAACCAAACCTTAGTAGAAGCCATACCCTACACTGGAAGACAACACCAAATAAGAGTACATTTAGATTCTATTGAGCACAGAATTGTAGGTGACCCTATTTATGGGCTTGATGAAAGTTTTGTAGATGACTTTTTAAATCATAAAATAGAAAATAACGAACGCATAAAAATAACAGGAGCTTCTAGGTTAATGCTACATGCTTATTATTTAGAGTTTACGTTTTTAAATAGAACCTATAAGTTTTGTTCTAAGCAAGAGTTTTATTAAATAAGCACAACTCAATTCAAAAACAACTGCTCCGAATTTTCAAGCAGTTTCTTGACATCTTTAACATAAATATTTTTACGTTTATTTTCAATTATTTGGTCGGATTCCAAATCTTTTAAATGGCGTTCTACCACATTACGCACCGTGCCCAAAAGTTTTGCAATTTCAGTTTTAGAGAGGTTTTGAAGTAGTTGATAATAGTGTTCATCGTTAGGATTCATATTTTGAAGAAGCAATTTAGAGAGACGTTCAGAGGTAGAATGAAGCGACAAATCACTCGCTAACTCTTCAGTATGACGCATTTGAGAAGCTATGTAAGGAAAAAAATGTTGATTAAACTGTTCATTAGTTTTTAACCACTCACGAACTTTTTCCATAGGAAGTTCTAGTGCTTCAGAATTCTCTATCACCTCATACAAAACATCATGAGCTTTTCCATCCAGTAAAATCAAAGTATCAAACATATCCCCAGCTCTATAAACAAACAGTGTCTGCTCTTTCGCATTTTCAATGTTCATTTGAAAACTTTTGATTTTACCTTTGAGAACAATGTAAAAAAAATTAGAGAGTTCACCATCAAGAAAAGGGGTCTCTTTCTTTTTAAACGACACAACTTTTCCATATTTAAAAAATTGTTGTTCAAAATTTTGGTCTAACTCATTAAATATTTCAATGTCGTACTCTTTCATTTACTTGCTCTTTCCTTCACTATAATGCATAAAAATTATTTTGCCATCTCTTTTAAGTACTTTTTATATTCAACTTTTTTTAATTTTTTAACTTTTTTACCAACCTCTTTGCCCATATTATTTTTATAGTCCGTAATCTTTGCTCTAAGAGAAGCATCTGAAGCACCAATAATTTGTGTGGCTAAAATCCCAGCATTTTTTGCCCCATTAATCGCGACTGTAGCTACAGGAACGCCACCTGGCATCTGTACAATAGACAAAAGTGAATCCATACCATCTAAAGCAGAAGTTCTCACAGGAACGCCAATAACAGGTAACGGCGTTAAGGAAGCCACCATACCTGGTAAATGGGCAGCCCCACCAGCCCCAGCAACAATTACTTGTAAACCACGCTCTTCAGCTGTTTTAGAATACTCAACCAACTTATCAGGTGTTCTGTGTGCTGAAACAATGTCAACTTCATACGCTACACCAAATGTTTCACAGATCTCAATGGCAGCAGCCATCACAGGTAAGTCTGAATCAGACCCCATAATAATTCCAACTAATGCTTTACTCATATTTTTTTGCTTCCTTTAACTTTTAAAATTTTTTTTGCTTTATTTGCTTTTGCTAAGGCTTCATCAATGTCATCATCTAACACAGTAATGTGTCCCATTTTTCGAAAAGGCTTCGTAAATGTTTTACCATAAAAATGAAACGATAACTCTGGAATCTCTAAGGCATCATGAATCCCCTCAATAAAAGGTTCTCCTTCATAGCCCTCTTCACCCAACAGATTAATCATAACAGAAGGAGAGAGCAGTTTGGTTGAACCCAGTGGTAGATTGGTCACAGCACGAATAATCTGTTCAAATTGAGAAGTCGCACATGCTTCCACCGTATAATGTCCAGAGTTATGAGGTCTTGGGGCAATCTCATTGACCAAAACTTCACCACTTTGTGTTAAAAATAGCTCAACCCCAAATATTCCTACCCCTTCAAGAACTTGAATGGATTTTTCAGAGATTTCAATCACTTTGGCTTCAAGTGCTTTAGAAATCTTTGCAGGCGCCATTACCGAGTCACAAATATTAACCCGATCATCAAAAAGCATCTCCACAACAGGATAGGATGTCACTTCACCTTCCATATTTCTAGCCACAATAACAGCCAACTCTTTGTCAATCTCTATCAACTCTTCAATAAAAGAATCACTTTGAATGGCATGGGGAATATCAGCTTCGGATTTAAGCATCATCACCCCTTTGCCATCATAACCATCTCGTTTTGTTTTTTGAATCACAGGAAATCCAAAACTGGCTAAATCTTGCTCTGAAAGTACATTTTTATATTTTGGTACAGGAATACCTTCTTTATCTAAAAGCTTTTTTTGTTCATATTTATTTTGAATCAGTTCAATGACATAAGGAGAAGGGTGAATCACATGCCCATGATCATAAAGCTTTTTTAAAATAGAAGTCTCCACATGTTCCAGCTCAAAAGTCGTTACATCGGTCTCTTGAACCAACTGTTCGAGCTTCTCAACATCATGGAAACCTCCCATGATGTGTTTGTCTGAAACTTGTGCTGCAGGACAGTTGAAGGTTGGGTCTAAAATGGTGACATGAAAGCCCATTTTTTTAGCTTTTTGGGACATAATTTTTCCCAATTGCCCCCCACCAATAATGCCTAGTTTTAAACTAGAATAATTAAAATTTTTATCCATAATGCTCTCTTTAAGAAGTATTCAGAAATTTTAACCTAATTTTAGCTTCTTGTGGTTAAATTATTCTCTTTTATCTTCTTAATCATACTTGATATCAAGGTAATTTTCTTCTCTTCATCTTCCAAAGAAGATTGTGCTGAAAGATTAAACTGTTCCATTTTTGAGTCTAAAAAGCCCGTGTTGAATTTTCCACTGATAAAATCTTCATCTCGGACAATCTCTCGATGCAGAGGTATGTTCGTTTTGAGTCCATCAATGTTATACTCATCCAACGCTCTTTTAGCTTTTTTGACAGCCCCTTCCCAATCCAATGCTGAAACAATTAATTTTCCAATCATCGAATCATAGTTAGAAGGTGTTTCATAGCCCTCATACAAACTCGAATCTATTCTTACCCCAGGTCCTCCAGGGGTTAGATAGTTTTTAATGGTTCCAGCCGATGGCATAAAATTATTTTGAGGATTTTCAGCATTAATTCTAAACTCAATAGCATACCCTCTAAATTTTATCTCTTCTTGTAAAAATTGTAGTTTATCTCCTTCAGCTATCTGTATCATACGTTGGATAATGTCTACACCTGAAATCACTTCAGTCACAGGATGTTCTACTTGAACACGCGTGTTCATTTCAATAAAATAGATATTGTCCTCTTCATCAATTAAGAACTCCAAGGTTCCCACACTTTCATAGCCCAATTTAAACATGGCTTTGCTTGAAACACGATACAACTCTTTTCTAACCGTGGGACTTAGTCGAGGCGAAGGAGCAATCTCAATTACCTTTTGATGTCGTCTTTGAATGGAACAATCTCTTTCCCCTAAATGCACCACATTTCCATGACTGTCGGCAACAATCTGTACTTCTATGTGTCGTGGATTTTCAACATATTTTTCAATAAACACTTCCCCTTTTCCAAAGTATTTAATCGACTCATTGGTGGCAGCATCAAACATCTTTGAAAACTCTTTTCCTTTTCTAACAATCCTCATACCACGACCACCTCCACCAAAAGCAGCTTTAATAATAATAGGAAAACCTATCTCTTTGGCAATCTTTTCACCCTCTTGTTTATCTAAAATGGGGGTATCTGTTCCTTCAAGTACAGGAACACCTATCTCTTTCATGGCTACTTTCGATGCCATTTTATCACCAAACAATTCAATGTGTTCAGGTTTTGGACCAATAAAAATAATCCCATTGTCACTACACGCTTGTGCAAATTCAGCACTTTCAGATAAAAAACCATAACCTGGATGAATCGCATCACAATTTGCTTTTTTTGCCATAGAGATAATACGTTCATAGTTTAAATATGCCTCAACAGGGTTTCCCATAATAGGATAACACTCATCAGCTTTTCTAACCCACACTCCATGAACATCAACTTCAGAAAAAACCACTACTGATTTCATTTCCAACTCCTTACACGCTCTGATAATTCTTAACGCGATTTCACCTCTATTGGCAATTAAGACTTTTGATATTTTACGCATTGTTTGCTCCAATTAATTAAGATAGCCAAATTCTACTCTTTTAAAAAAAATATCTCTTCACCTATTTTATCTCTTTTGTTATCTATTTTTATTCAAAATAGTTTCTATTGTTAATTATAAATAGCACAAAAAGCATTATTTTTTCTTTTTCGTTATAATTCAACTACCATGAAAAGAGAAACCCTTAATAAAAAAACAAAAATTTCAAATGACATACTTTACTATATCTATACGCATATAGAGATAGATATCAATATGGATGAACTTGCTCAAAACTTTCATATTAGCAAACCCTACATGCACAAAATTTTTAAAGAAATTTTTGCTAGAAACATTTACCAAAGCATTAAGTCCATTAGATTACAAAAAGCCTCTTCACTTTTACTTACCAATAAATACTCGACCATTACCGAAATAGCCTCCTTGTGTGGCTACAGTTCGCACACTTCATTTATACGTGTCTTTAAAGAGAGATTTTTAGTGACCCCTACCCAATGGCGAAAAGGGGCTTATAAAGCCTATTCAAAAAGTATCTTGCAAAAATCTAAAAAAGCCATCGCCTCCAATGCAAACTTTGATAACCTCGAAGCCACCATTGTTAAAATGCCTTGCATCGAAGCCTATTACATAAGACACAATGGCTACAACGATGCAATTAAACAGACTTGGCAAAAAATTCAGACATGGAGTTACAGTAATGACATTAGCCACTACCAACACATTGCTCTTTTTCATGACAACCCTGTCATAACCGACCCAAAATTCTGCCAATATGTTGCTTGTATCGAAGTGATGGACAAAAAGTTAGAGGAGAACCAACGCTTACCTAAATTCAAAATTTCTGATGGGACGTATGCAAGATTTGACATCAAAGGGGTTGATGGAGATTTACTAAAATTCATCCATTGGCTCTACAATGAATGGCTACCAAAAAGTGAATACGAAACAACCACCAAACCTCCTTATGCTATTTATAAAAAAAATAAATATTTAGCAGATGATAATAATTTTGAGTTGAGTTTTTACCTATCAATTATGTTTTAACTTACAATCAATCACTTAGCGTGATACAATACTCTTTATATTAATATTAGGAAATTAATCAACAATGAAAAAACGCTTTCTCCAATTTACCCTTATTACTCCTCTGCTTATTTTACTTTTAACCTTTGTCTCCTCTTCTTTTTGGTGGCTTATTGTCCCTTATCTGCTGATTATTAGCATGGGGTTTTATGACCTTTATCAAACCAAACATTCTCTTTGGAGAAATTACCCTGTTTTGGGGCGTTTTCGTTGGGTGCTAGAAGAGTTACGCCCACCCATACGCCAATATTTTATAGAGTCTGATATTGATGGTGTTCCCTTTAACCGTCAAACCCGAGGCTTGGTCTACCGACGTTCAAAAAAAGAGATGAGTACCATCCCTTTTGGCACTAAAGTCGATGTTTATAAAGCAGGATACGAATGGATAGGACACTCACTCAAAGCCATCAACGCTGAGACTTTAGAGCAGAACCCTCGTGTTTTGATTGGTGAAAAATCGTGTAGCCAACCCTATTTGGCGAGTGTACTCAATATCTCTGCCATGAGTTTTGGGGCATTGAGTTCTAACGCCATTTTAGCCTTAGGTCAAGGGGCAAAAATAGGAAATTTTGCTTTAAACACAGGCGAAGGTGGACTTAGCCATTATCACTTAGAATCAGAAGCCGATTTAATCTGGCAAATCGGTACAGGATATTTTGGTTGCCGTACTCTCCAAGGCACTTTTTGTAATAATACCTTTAAAGAAAAAGCCCTTCTTCCCAATGTTAAAATGATAGAAATCAAACTCTCCCAAGGAGCAAAACCAGGGCATGGAGGAATCTTACCAGCCGATAAAAACACGGTCGAAATTGCCCAAGTACGAGGGGTTGAAGTCCATACCCAAGTCGATTCGCCTCCACGGCATTCAGCCTTTAACAGCTATGAAGAACTTTTGCATTTCATTGAAAACCTTCGAGAACTTAGTGGGGGAAAGCCTGTAGGCTTTAAACTCGCCATTGGTCAAAAAGAGGAGTTCATCGAACTGTGTCAAACCATGCATGAGTTAAACATACAACCCGACTTCATCACGGTAGATGGTGGCGAAGGAGGAACAGGAGCAGCCCCTGTAGAGTATACCAATTCAGTAGGAATGCCTCTGCGTGAAGCGTTGGTTTTTGTGGTTGATACTCTTGTAGGTTTTGAATTAAAAGAAGATATTAAAGTCATCGCCTCAGGACGCATTATTGATGGGATGGACATCGTCAAAGCCATGGCTGTAGGGGCTGACCTTTGTGCAAGTGCTAGAGGCATGATGTTTGCCTTAGGATGCATCCAAGCCCTACAATGTCATAAAAACAAATGCCCCACAGGCATTGCCACCCAAGACAAGTCATTAGCCAAAGCTTTAGTAGTAGAAGATAAAAAACAACGTATTGCCAATTTTCATGAAGAGACACTCAAAAGTTTTGTAGAGATTTACGCTTCAGCAGGTCTTTCACACCCTAATGAGTTAAACCGTACCCATATTTTTTACCGTGTTGACCAAACAGACTATAAGCGTTATGATGAATTATTTGTTCCGTTAGAAAAAGGGGCTTTACTCAAAAAGCCCTATCCCAAGGCGTACGAACACTACATGAAAAAAGTTTAAGTTCAGTAGCATCAAGAAGCTTACCAAGTGTAAGCTTCTAATCTTTTTAAAAAAGCAATCTCAACCCTTATTCAGGTCTTGAACCTCTCTCTTTATGGTCTTTAGGCATACACGCAAAATATTTTTTATCAGGTGTATTTTGACATGTTCCTGTTAAAGTATCGCCTCTTGGTGTCTCTACGCTACACGTTGTGTTCTCATCTTCACCTTCACACGCTGTAATGGCTTCTGCTGGGGGTTGACCATTTCCACCTCTTGGAGGTCTGTTATCTTGTGCAAAACTTGCTGTAATGGCTAAAATAGCCAAGGTTGTTATAATTTTTTTCATTTTTGAATCCTTAATTGTTTTGATAATCTCATTATAGGGTTTTTGATTAAACCGTGGGTAACCAAAAGTAAATGCTTGGTAACAGAGCCAAATACCCTTAACCTTTTTTACGTTGCCCACGTACCAAACGGCTGTTTTTCAAATGCCATTTGCCCATCAGCTCCTTTGTAGATATTAATCCATGCTTCCCAATTTTCCTTATCCATCTCAGGATAATCGGTACGATAGTGACTACAACGGCTCTCTTTACGCATGAGGGAGGCTTTGAGTTTCATCTCGGCACTGATAACCATATTAATGGTTTCGTGAGCCAGTCGTAGTTCATGCATATCAGAGGCTTTGAGCATCGGGAGATGATGGTCACGTAACTCTTCCACATAACTCAATGCTCCTTGCAACATACGCTCTTTTTTAATGTAAAGCACAAAGTTGGGAATCATAATCCCTTGCAAGGTTTGGGTAACCCATGCAGGAGAGTAACCTTTTTTTCGATTGAGAGGTGCCAGTATTTCCTCTTTGATATGCTTTTGTTTCTCTTTTGAAATGGTCGACAAAGTGGTATCAGTAGCATATTTTGCAGCAGCTTCACCAGCAATCGCCCCTTGTACCGATGAACCTGCCATAGATGAGCCTATTTGGGTATAAATCGCTCCAGCCATATACGACCCCAACGCATCTCCTGCTGCATAAAGCCCTTTAATGGTCGATTCGCATTGGTCATTGATGGGTACGAGTCCTTCGGATTTATGGATGGACAATCCTGCTGAAGCACCCCCCACACTCGCCATGTTCATACCAGGAGGAAGCTTTCCCTCTCCATGTGGAGGTGGAGAACCTCTTCTATCCTCTTTGTCGCCACTTCCTGGTGGTGGTCCTTGGTCAATCAAACCCTTTGGTCGATAAGGTCCCCCTTTGGTGGTTGAACGGTTTCCTGCATGAGGAGGTCCCATGCTTACAGGTCCTCCATTTTCATACGCTTGATAGTTTAAGTCCACTCCTAAGTCATGACGAATACCTACACCTGTGGTACTAGGGATTTGCTCAAACATACCATGCCATCCATCAAAAGTAGCAGCTGCATTTTTAGCAGAGCCTGAGTGTCCATCGTTCCACTCTTTGCCTGTTACTTTTGCACCAATGTTGTACGCCATCACTGTACCATCATGGGTTAAGTCACAAATAGGAAAACCATTGGGTTTAAATCCACCTGCACCCGTACATAAAATCACACTTTTTGCACGGAAAAGATGCAAGGTTTGCGTATCCAAGCTAAACCCTGCTGCTCCTGCAATTTTGCCATTTTCTTTGATAAGATGGGTGATGCTAATACGTTCCAACATAGCAATTTCACGCTCTTTAATCGGTTTTTGTAAAGGGTCTCTACAGAGTGCTTGGTCAAAATATCCCCACGCTTTAAGCTCATCTACCCTAGCTTTTGAGTGTTCTGCCATCTGTTTGGTATAGACGGCATTGTTTGTACCAAGGGCTGAATAAGAGACCTGTTTGGTAAACTCGTCGAGTGAGATTTTGGAGCTTTTTTCATCAAAAGAGAAAACCCCTTTGGCAAAGGGTGTTTGTCCTGATGTTCCAACACCTCCTTTGGCAACCAATAAAACTTTAGCTCCTGCATCATGGGCTTTAACCGAGGCAAACACACCTGCTACCCCACCACCAATCACCAATACATCGGTTTCATGTTCCATTTCCACAAAACCATCAGGGTCAATTACAGGGCGATTAACCTCTTGCTTTTGCTCAAGCAATGGTGGCAACGCCTACGGCTGTTCCTGCCCATCCTAAAAAGGATCTTCTTGAAAATCCATCTATTTTATCTTGCTTCATGGTGTGTCTCCTTTGGTGAGAGGTATGTTTTTAGTAATAAGATTGACCCTGTAACAGCTAAAAGAATCATCCATATTGCCATTGCTTTTTCGGCATGTCTTCCCATGTCTATGGCGTGATAGGTGGCAAAACCAATAAAAAGTAGAGAGAAAATACCATGTAGCAGTTTCCATTTTTTATAGCTCATACCCATTTTGTTACGAAAAATTGAAGTTGCACCCAATACAAACATTAAGATATACGCAACCAATCCCATAATCTGACCTGTTGTCTCAAAGGTGGTAATGAGTTTGAGAAATGCATCCATAGGAAGCAGACCCGATTCAAAAAATCTTGGTACAACAATAAACAGAGGGTGAAATATAAAGACCAAAATAAAGGTATAGCCAATTATTTTATGCCATTTTAAAACTTCTTTAAAATGGTAAAGTCGCATCATGCTGTTGGCATGAGAGAGAAAAAACTGTGCCGTCATCATAAAAAATGCAAAGAGTGTTAGAACTGAAAGAGACTCTTTTAAAATGGAACGCACAGGATACTCTCCCACAGCCCATAAAAGCAAAGGCACTCCAATAAAGCTTAAGAGTCCCATAAAAAGAGTTTGTTGCTTGAGTGTTGTTTCCATCATTATCCCCAAGCTACGATGACAGGAATGGTTTTTTCAGGTGAGATAATAATGGCATCCACAGGACAATACATTCGGCACAAGTGACAAATTTGACAATCAGCCACATACATAATAACAGCTTTACCCGATTTTGGGTCTAGGCGAAGTACATCGGTAGGACAAGCTCTGACACAATCTCCACAACCGATACACCCTCTAATGGATGAGATAGACATCTGTTTTCCTTTAAATTATTGGATATGCATCATTATAATAATTTAAGTCAAACCGTGGGTAACCAAAAGTAAATGGTTAGTAACACTCTATTTTAGCTATCGGGACACATATCAGCAGAAGAGGTGGTGTTACTGCTACTCACAATATTCACACGGTAACAGTCCAAATCATCCACTTGTTTATAAATTTCAGAAGTTGTAATCACCAGTGTTTCACCCGTACTAATGTTAATGCTTAAGCCACTTTTAGCCACCCCATAGGTGTAGGTTGACCCATCGCCCATAAGCATCTCTCCATCATCTGAAAATTTGGTATAGAGTGTACTGTCGGATGAGGTATCATAAAGCACCCAAATGCCCACAACATTCTGTTCTCCAAAAATAACATTTTCACCAAAATATCCATAAGCATTATAAAACCCTGAAAGTTCAGCGTTGTTATAAGTATCAAAGCCACTGGTATCATACGTCTCTTCGGAGGTATCACACCCTAAAAGTAGTAGGAGTGAAGTTATTAGTAATGATAATTGCATTAATTTCATGGTTTCTTCTTTATATTTTAATTTTACGAATGGTAATCAAATAGTTGATAACCCGTTTACTCTAAATAACTCTCAACAGCACTCTCACGACTGGTTGCATGGGTTTTAAGTGTACTAATCGCTTGTGAAAATTCACTGCTTTTATTATTACCTAAAAAGCTATACCCACTTCTCTCCGTTATGGCATACGATTCAATCAATGAAGAATAGGTGTCATAGGTTGCTTTTATGGTATCAACATTAAAGGCATCTTCACTTACCTCTTTAACATAAGCATCGTATTGGGCTTTATAGACATCATCAGCATAAATTTTGGCAATTAAAGGCCAAGAGTTGTTTGAAAGATTGGAGAAGTCTAACTTTAATGCACCACCAAGTTTACCCTCTTGTAGGGCTTCATTGTTGTCCCATGGAATCCATGTGAGTTTTCCATTTTCAGGATTGTTATAAAGGTAGTAGTTATGTGCCATGAGTCCATAAGTGTCCCAGTTCTGAATAATGCCATTAACAGCCAAATATTTTAAGAAAACATCCACATCAAAAACAGCTTCTAAATTGCTTCTCCATGTTTGTGCATCGGTGGTACGGGTAGTGGCATGTAACGCTGAAAAGAGTGCCTCAATGTCTGACCAATCTTCATCATCTTCATTGGTTTTTTTAGTGAAATCATCTTTGTTAAATGTACCTTCTGCAAAATTGGCACTGCCATCTTCTGGTTTATAGAGGTTTCCTTCATCACTTGAAAACTGTGTCTCAACTACTGTGCCATCAACCTCTTCAACCAAGGTATAGAGTCCAAAATATTCAGCTCCATTCCCATGGTCAACATAGAGTTCATAAAATCCTGTATTTGATACCACCATACCTGCATTTTTAAAGACATCAGCAGCTACTTTTTCACGTACAAAAGCACTGTCATCATAGTTATTTTTTAGAGAAAACTTTTTAAATCCATAAAAGCGTTGGTTTTTAATTTGTGGATAGGTGTCTTCAAACTCATCAAAATCCAGTTTAAACGCAAGTTTTAAAATACCACTTTGCCAAGAAGTCTGTAAAGAAGAGTTTCCTTTAAATCGAATACCCACACGGTACCACTCTTTCCCCTCATAATAAACATCGGCTGGAACAAAAATAGGGTCTTCATCGGTATCCACAAGCGTATTGTTCCTAGAGCTTTGTCCAAATGTACCATAGGTCTGTGTCATGTCATCAAGCATACTTTGCCAACGCTCTGAGCTAACCACAAAATCTAAACGCTTCACTTGGGTATCATCAAAAACCTCTTCAAAGTTTGGGTCTACATTTTTACTGTGTGTCTCATCTGTCCAATCGGTCGCTTCAAAATCGGTATCGGTGTAAGTTAGGGTGGTATTGGTATCCGTATCGGTTGTATTTGATTCTGTGCTAGAAGCGTCACTTGAACTACCACATCCACTAAATGTAAGTGAGATACTTACAAAAAGTAAAAGAAATAATTTCATACTTGCTGTTTTCATTGTTTATCCTTTGTTGATTAGTGACTTAATAGTACTCTTTAAAGGAAAATGATAGGTAACCAAAAGTAAATGGTTGGTAACAGTTTTTTGAGAGTCAATAGAGATGCAAAAAATAAAGTAAAACGTCTCTACAACTTATCATGCTCTCTTGGGTCAACACTTGGAGCATTTGATAATAAGTCTAAAGCATGTTTTCGTGAACCTCTTAATGCTCGTTTTTCTAAATGATTTAAGGTCTTCAAGGTAGCCAATTTTTCGGCAATTGCATTAATAATAAATTGATTCATCGAAACATTACCTTTTAACAACTCAATATCACTTTTCTTACTCCACGACAACAAGAAGAAAAGATGCTAAAATAAGAGAAAAGTAAGAGAAAAAATGAAACATATAAAAGCAATAAAGTCAATATTAGAAGAATATTACCCATGGCATGAGGCAAGAGTGGA
>CACVAX010000013.1 GCA_902727935.1 uncultured Sulfurovum sp.
TGGATTAGAATGGTTAAAAAATGTCTTGGTCAATGTTTCTCTTAAAAAACAAGAATTTCATATTCTGATTGGCTTACTCAAACGTGCTTTTCTTAAGAACGAATGATTTTCTGTCGTGGAGTAAGATCACTTTTATAATAATCAGGGATTCTTAGTGCAAAATTCATTGTATTACTCCTATTTTTATCAAGTACTCTTTGGGTGTAAGAATATCAATAAAAGCTACAACATCTTCTTTGTCTAAATTGTTATACTGTTTTAGGTTTTTATCTCTTGTTAAAACATCTTCAAACTCTGTCACCAAAGTATTAGATACAACATTATATTTTTTTTAGTTTTAAAGAGCCAAACAAGCAATTTATTAGATGCTCCTTTATTTGAAAAAAGAGCTGATAAAATAATATTGGTGTCAATAACAATCTTCATAAGAATATTGTATATGATATCACTTTAAATATTGATGAATAAAATTACTCACTTCTAACAACAAACCCTAAACCGATTCACCCCATCTATCCACTCATATTTCAATTCAAATCCATGTTTTTTTACAATATGATGGGTGATGTAGAGTCCAAGACCTAAACCTTTAGAGCTGTCTTCAAAGGCTCGGTTAAAGGCTGTTTCAAAGGAGCTATTTTTTAGCTTGTCTCCCTTTGATTCAATGGTTACGGTACTCTTGTCTATAATAATTTTTACGGGTTTTGTTCCATATTTTAAAGCATTATCTATAAGATTTTTAAACGCTGTAGACATCAGTTCATAGTCGGCTTCTATCTCTAAACTTTCCTTGATTTCCATCTCAACAGCAGAGCTTTCGATGAGCAAAATATCAAAAGCATTATCTAAAATATCAATCACTCTAAAATGTTTTTTATCTAAAATCATGGCATTAGAAGTGACCTGTTCTATCTTGGTAAACTCTCCTAAAAGGTACTCAAAACGTGAGAAAATGCGTTGCAATCTCTCTTGGTTTTTGGTGTCATCCATTAGGTCAGTAATGAGTTTTCCTTTAGCAATAGGGGTTTTTAACTCATGCATGATGTTACGTAAAAAGAGATTTCTTGAATCTTGAAGGGTTTTTATTTTAGCGATAGCATTGTTAAATTCATTAGAGACCTCAGCGATTTCATCTTTTCCTTTTTGAGCTTCGGATACTTCCAATTCTCCTTCTGAAAAACGAACAATTTTCGATTTGAGTCTCTGTAATGGTTGTAATTTTCTCATAACATACAGATAAAATAGAAATACAAAAACATTCATCAGCAGAGCAAAAAGTGTGGTGTTAATGCTTTCGTACGCTTTCTCTTTATAGGCAAACCCTATCCCCTCTTCTCCATGAGGATTTTTATGAAGATAATAGAGGTATCCATCTTGACGATAAATTTTCAAATCTTTATCATTCACCAAAGAAGTTGCACGGTTAATATCAACTATTTTAGGCTCTTCTAAAAGTTGCATTTTTGTCATGATATAGAGGGTATTTCTGATTCCCTCAAAAGGAAGATGCTCTCTATGTCCCATCTCTAAAACACGCATGGATTCATGAAAACGGTCAACCATCTCTTGCTTGAGTTGTTTGGATTCAAGCTGATGTTGCACAAAAAAAAGCGTATTAATGCTCAAGAGTAAAAAAACAAAAAAGAGTGAAATTTGCAAACGAAGGGCATGTCTATTCATTGATAAGCTTGTATCCTAAACCACGAATAGAGATAATATGTTTGGGCTGTTTTGGATTCTCCTCTATTTTGGCACGTAAACGACCAATCATCACATCAATGCTTTTGAGTGAACTCTCATAGTTAATCGATTCAACATTGGTCAAAATCTCTTCACGACTGATAAGCAAACCCTGCTTTTTAATAAAATACGCCATAATCTCAAACTCGGCATTGGTAAAATAGATGAGTTTTTCCTCTTTTTTGATTTCATGCTTATCACTATCAAGCGTAAAAATACGCACAGGTTCTTCTTGTTGAAGGGGCTGTTTGTTAAAGCGTTTGAGTACCGAATGAATACGAAGCAGTAACTCTTGAGACTCATAAGGTTTGGGTAAATAATCATCAACTCCCATGTAAAAACAGGCTGTTTTATCAGCAATATCCGAACGAGCTGAAGAGATGATAATGGGAATATCTGATTTAACACGAACTTGTCTACAGACCTCTATGCCATCCATATTGGGCAGAGACAAATCTAAAATAAGCAAATCAAATGTTTTAAAATTTAATGCAGAAAGCCCCAACTCTGGATTTTCATAATTCTCTACATGCATACCATAACGCGAGAGAAACTCTTCTATCAGTTCAGCCATCTCTCTGTCATCTTCTATCATCAATATCTTGGTCACGATTACTCCTTTGTTCTCTAGACATATTGTACGCAAAAAGATTAAACGCTTGGTAACAAACCCCTACTCTTTCTTTTTGCTGTTACACTTGTTAGTTACGTTCAAGAAATCTATAGAATTTAAACTTACCTCTTTATCAAATTTTTTGGCTAAAATATACCCTTAAAAAATAAACAAAGAAGACCAATATGATTCCAGAAACCTACCATCAACCTCTCGCTTTGCTCATTTTATTTATATTTTTAGTACTTATCTACTTTGTTAATAAATATAAAAAGTCCCTACATAAAAAACAACTCATTCTTGATGAACAAGAAGAAAAAATCAAATGGTTACGTCAAGTATTTGCAGAGAATGAACATAGATTTACACAAACTGAACATGAATTAGAAAAGAAAATATTACTTTTAAATAATAACATACAAAGTCTGGAAGAACAAGCAAAAAATGGTACAAAGAACCAAGTTGTTGCCAAATTAGAAGCACTACAACATAAACGTACAAAAATGCTCCAACGTGCAAATATTTCTTTAAATTAAAGGAGACTTCTATGAGCAATTTAAGCCCAAGTAAAGAGCTAGACAATAACCTCGCTCTTCTAGCTCAAAAAATAGACACTACTTACAAAGAGGGTCTATCTATCTACAGTGAAGCACTCAACAACCACACGATAGAAATAGAAGAACTAAAAAATCAAATTAACCGTGAAAAAAAAGCAAAAGAGCAGGAAGAACAACAACTGAACACAACCCAACAAGAGAGAAAATTTCAAGAACAACTTCTACAAAAACTCAATGATACAGTGAGTCAAAAAATTCATTCTATCAATGAGTTAAAAACACAATATGCTGACCTCATTGATGAAAAAGAGTATCAAAAAATACTAAGTCAAAAAGAAAGTAAGTTGTATCTGACTTTAGATGAGATTGAAGAACTTGAAATTACTTTATTAGAACAAGAACTAGAATACATTAATATATTGACAAAGCTCATCCCCAAACGTCAAAATATAATCCAACTAGAAGAAGACTTAAAAAAATTAGAACTCAAAAAAGAGTACTATGCCTTAAAAAAACTACAGCAACTTCCACAACTCTCACTTGAAAGCTATGATGAAATTACAACTGAAATCATAGAAGACAATTCAAAAGAAGAAAAAAATTAATGACTCTATTTATAGATGGTGATGCCTTCCCAAATTTACTAAAACCCATAGTAGTCAAAGCCATTGAACGCTTAAAACTCAAAACCTATGTCATTGCGAACAAAAAAATAAACGTTGGAAAATCCAAATACATTGAATACCTCATCGTGGATGCAGGAGCTGATGAAGCTGACCATAAAATAGTTGAGATGACGGTGGAAAATGACCTAGTCATTACAGCTGACATTCCTTTGGCTGACCGAATCATTTCTAAAAATGCCCATGCCATTGACCATAGAGGTGAGCTTTACTCGGTTGAAAATATCAAACAGTACTTAACAATTCGAAACTTTATGCAAGAGATGCGTGATGCTGGGGAAGTCACGGGTGGACCAAAAGCATTTGGGCAAAAAGATGCCCAAAACTTTGCAAATCAATTCAACGCTTTTTTACAAAAAGCACTGAAATAAAAGACTATGCTTCTTTAGACTCTAAAATCATTTTAAGCATTTCATCTTTCAATAAAAGCTTTTGTTTTTTCATCGTCTCAATTTCAACATCACTTAACGGTGTTCTTCCTTCTAAAGCAGCTGCAACTTCATGATCTAATTTATTATGCTTCTCAAAAATTCTTGAAAAGTGTGCATTGCTTTGTTTTAACTCGCTAATTTCGTCTCTATATTCTGCTAACATTTATATCCTTTAAGTTGTTATGCTGTAATTATAATATAAATAACTGTTACTTCTCTTGATACAGGTTAAAAATCTAAGCCTTTAAAAACGGCTCTTAGCATTGTCTTTGACATTAATCAGCACTTTAATATGCTCTTCTATTTCCACCAAATCATCTTGCAGTTGCATTACTTCAAAAATATCTTTGTAAGCAAAAGGAGACTCGTCTAAAGTATTTTCATCCACCGTACCTCGAATCCCACGCATGGATGCTTCAAACTCTTCCATGGAAACATTGGCTTTTGCCTTTTTACGGCTCATAACACGCCCTGCTCCATGGGATGACGAAGCTAGAGCATCAGCATTTCCTTTGCCAATAACCACGAAGGATCCATCTCTCATGTTCCCCGGAATTACCCCTCTCATGCCTTTTTCAGCATGGGTAGCTCCTTTTCTATGAATCCACTCATCTCTTTGTGCATCGTAGTCAGCATGGTTATGGTTACGATTAATAAACCGTACCTCATCATGCTCTTGAAAGCTAAACTCTCCACCAATCACGTCATTCATAATGACATGAATGTCCGAAATCATACGCTTTCGATTTTCCAAGGCAAATGCCAGAGCAAAGTTTTGATCTTTAATGTAATTTTGTCCCAATTCGGTACGTGTGTCAAGAGGTAAAATCTCTTTGATGTTGTCCAGTTTTGACTTTTTTACAATGTCAAGTTTTTGTTTCTCGGTAAACTTCTTTAAAGCTTTCTCAAACCCTTCTGGATTGTTCTCTTTAAACTTCACATTACGCACTTTAAAGTCATCAAGCACAGCTTCCAACTTCTCTTCGGATGGATTTTTCAACAAATACGCTTCCAACATGTAATGCGAAGCAATCTTATGCCCAAAACCACGTGAACCCGAATGAACAACAATCCAAGCTTTTTCATCAGTCCCATAACCCACCTCAATGAAGTGATTACCTCCACCCAGTGTTCCCACTTGTTTTAAACCCGTGGTTTGCAACACATGTTCAGCAAAGTCTGTCTTGGGTAAGTCAAGATTCAAAGGCTGCTGATCTTTATGCGTTTTAAAACCCAAAGGAATGGTTTCAACAATCTTTTCATAAATCGTATCGGCATTGGCTTCTATCTGCTCTTTGCTGTAGTCTGTTTTGTAAGCACACATACCACAACCAATGTCAAAGCCCACAAACTGTGGAACAACCATCTCTTTGGTCGCACAAACCCCACCAATGGGCATGGTATAACCAGCATGAGCATCGGGCATTAATGCCCCATAAGTTACATAAGGCTCATTTAATACATCAATAAACTGCTGTTGTGCTTTACTGTCCAAAAGCTCTGCGTATATTTTATAGGGTGTTTTTGTTTTATTTAATGTCGAATAATCAATATCGTTAAAACCAAATTGTGTTAAGTCCATTTCTGACTCCTTATTGTTTATTTGTAAGAGCATTATAAACTAATCTTTGGTCGTATTATGTCCGATAAATTATTTAGACACTATAATAGACTTCTTGCAAAACTTATTTGGAATCGGAGACTTCAGTCCCGAACATGACGAGGCTAAAGCCATCGTTTCCTAATTTTACAAGATATCTAATAAACCCAAAGGAAAAGCAATGAGCCAAAAATCAAGCCTACACCGAACCATCGAAATACTCAAACAACTCAACTACGGTAAAAAACTTTGTGTCAGCCAACTTGCCCTTAAGCACGAAGTCAGTGACCGAACCATTCGGCGTGACTTTGAACTTATTAAAGAACTGTTTGGTGACTTCATGTCCAAAGAAGGTGACTGCTACCAAGCCTATAAGAAAATTCTTTTAGAAGATGTCCTTTCTGCTACGGATTTAATGACCCTTGCGAATATTGTGAATCTTTTTGGTATTACCTCTAAAGAGTCCCTTATCTCTGAGAAAACTGAAGCCCTCATCAACAAATCCATGTCGGTTTACGACTTTAAGTCCCGTCCTTTTGAGAACATTAACAACAGAGACATTATCAAAAAGCTTGAACATGCCATTAAGTTTAACAAAGAGATAAAGTTGACCTATAAAGCCGAACGCACCCTCACCTACCGTGACTTTCATCCGTACAAAATTCTTTTTCTCAATGAAAACTTCTACCTTGTGGGGGAAAATGTGAGTAAATCCAAGTTTGAATTTTTACGTATCTCATTAATAGAAGAGGTACTCACACGAAAAAATACTTTTTTTATGCATAAAGACATCAGTGATTTCATCCAACGTATTCAAACGCCTTGGGCTGTTTTTGGACGTGACGAAACAACGGTTCGACTGCGTGTTGACAAATCCATTCGGCGTTACTTTATTTTAAAAAAGTACTTGCCCAGCCAAAAAGTGGTCGCCGACTTTGACAATGGTGACATCGAAGTGCAATACACGGTTAGTAACTTTAAAGAGCTTGAAGAGCTGATTATTAAGTGGTTACCACACATTCGCATTATGTACCCTCGCCCCTTAAAAAAGATGATTAAAAAGAGTTTAGACCGAAAAATGAAAGGCTTGTTGGATTCACACTAATTTGCTATAATCTCACTACTAAAATAAAGGTCAAATCTCCATGCATATCTACGACAGCGTTAAAAAAACGAAACTTCCATTTGAATCCATAGTACCTAGAAAAGCATCCATCTATGTTTGTGGACCAACGGTTTACGATGATTCTCATTTAGGTCATGCACGTTCAAGTCTTAGTTTTGACCTTTTAAGACGTACCCTAAAAGCCCTTGGTTATGAGGTAACCATGGCTAAAAATTTTACAGATATTGATGACAAAATTATCAAAAAAATCCAAGCAACAGGAAAAAGCCTAGAAGAGATTACCACGCATTACATTGAGCTCTATAAAAAAGAGATGCGTATTTTAGGCGTAGCCGATGCAGATATCGAACCCAAAGCAACCCAATCACTCAAAGCAATGGAATCGATGATTCAAGGACTGTTAGAAAAAGACATTGCTTATATTGTTGAATCGGGTGATGTTTATTTTGACACTTCCAAAGATGAAAACTACGGAAACATCTCGCACCAAGTCGTCAATGACGAAGACAACCAAAGCCGTGTCGAACACAACACAGCTAAACGTAACCCAAAAGACTTTGCCCTTTGGAAAGCATGTAGCTCAGACGAAGACATCTGTTTTGAAACCTCTTTCTCCACAGGTCGCCCTGGTTGGCACTTGGAATGTTCTGCCATGATTGAAAAACACTTTGAAGGTACAAACGAATACAGCATCGACATTCACGGTGGAGGAGCTGACCTGCTTTTCCCTCACCACGAAAACGAAGCAGCTCAAAGCCGTTGTAGCACAGGTCATGAACTTTCAAAATACTGGATGCACAATGGTTTTGTGAACATTGACGGTGAAAAGATGTCCAAGTCTTTGGGAAACAGCTTTTTTATTAAAGATGCCCTCAAAATTTACGACGGTGAGATTTTAAGAAACTACCTAATTTCCATTCATTATAGAAATGACTTTAACTTCAACGAAGAAGATTTACTCAATTCAAAAAAGCGTTTGGACAAACTTTATAGACTAAAGAAGCGTGTAACACCAACCAAAGCGTCTAAACCAAACATTGCTTTCCACAAAGATGTTATGGCTGCCATGTCTGATGACCTAAACATCTCCGTAGCCTTAGCACGCATCGAAGAGATGATTAGTGAAGCCAACGACAAGTTTGACGAAAACCCAAAAGACAAAGGACTCAAAAAGGAGACCTTGGCAAACATTGAGTTTATTGATGAGCTTTTAGGTTTTGGAGGGAAAGAGCCGTTCTCTTATTTCCAAATTGGGATTGACGAAGAAACAAAAGAAAAAATTGAAGCACTCATCATTGCAAGAGATGAAGCTAAAAAAGCCAAAGAGTATGAAAAGTCCGATGCCATTCGTGATGAAATCTCTGCTATGGGAATTAGCATCATGGACACAGCAGATGGTACGTTATGGGAGAAAGTTTAAGCCTTATTTCCCTACCATATGACTAACCTCTTACTAAAAGAAAAATATGAAAAATCTATTCAAACAATATCTCCCCTATCTTCTTGACTATAAAGGTCAATTTATCTTTGCTATTTTAGGAATGTTCGCTGTTGCCATAGGAACAATGGGAACAGCCCAAATGATTAAACCTTTACTCGACGATATCTTTGTGGCTAAAGATTCTGACATGCTTATTCTTATGCCTTTCATTATCATTGCTGTATTTTCACTAAAAGGAGTTGGGCAATACATCCAAACTTACTACATGTCATTCATTGGTTTAGATGTCGTTAGAAAGCTACGTGACAACTTAGTAACCCACCTCACCTACCAAGACATAAGTTTCTTTCAAAGAATGCACACAGGTGAAATTTTGTCACGTGTGACCAATGACATTGCACGAATTCAAAACGTGGTTACCAAAATTATCCCCGACTTTATTCGCGAAACCTTAACCATAGTAGCCTTAACAGGATACGTCATTTATGAAAGTCCAAAGCTCGCTTTTTATTTCCTTATTATCATGCCCATTGCACTTTACCCCTTAAGTCTTTTAGCTAAAAAAATGAAACGTTACTCCAAACTTTCACAAGAAAGTACTTCTGACATGACTTCTCGTTTAGGTGAAATCTTCTCAAACATCGAAGTCATTAAATCTAACTCCAGCCAAAAGCTCGAAAGTAAAAAATTTGCACATGAAAACCAAAATGTTTTTAAATACCTTTTAAAACAAGTTAAAGTTGCTGCCCTAACCTCACCCCTTATGGAGATACTAGGTTCAATTGCCATTGGTGTTGTTATTTATATTGGTGGGACAGAGGTTATTGAAGGTCGTATGACGGTGGGTGCTTTCTTTGCATTTTCAGCTGCACTTTTTATGCTTTACACACCCATAAAACGTATTTCTAATTTATATAATCAAGCACAAGATGCTGTGGTTGCCAATGAACGCATGTTTGAACTTCTTAATACAAAACCAACCATTAACTCTGGAAAAATTGAACTAAAAGAACAAATCAAGCATTTATCGATTATGCATAGCTCTTTAAAATATGATGATAAAACAGCTTTAAATAACATATCTGTAGGTGTTGACCGTGGCGAAAGCATTGCACTTGTGGGTGACTCAGGTGCTGGAAAATCTTCTTTAGTAAATCTCTTAGTTCGTTTTTACGATCCTAGCGAAGGAGCAATACTCATCAATGAAAAGTACAATACAAAAGACTTAACCCTAAAATCCTTACATCAAAAAATTGCTTATGTTACACAACGTATCTATATTTTTAATGACACCATTGCTCAAAATGTTGCTTATGGTCAAGCATTTTCAGAAGAAAAAGTAAAAGAAGCTCTAAAAAAGGCACATGCCTTAGAGTTTATAGAAGAACTAGACAGTGGCATACATACCATGCTAACAGAAAATGGAAATAACCTCTCAGGAGGACAAAGACAACGTATTGCTCTGGCGCGTGCATTATACAAAAAACCTGATATTCTTATACTCGATGAAGCTACTTCAGCTTTAGATAATAAAAGTGAAGCCCTTATTCAAAAAGCCTTAGAAGCCCTTAAAGATGAGATGATAACCATAACAGTAGCCCACCGTTTAAGTACCATAGAAAATTCAGATGCTATTTTGGTGTTTAAAGATGGTGAGATTGTTTGCAGAGGTCAACATCAAGACCTTATAAGTGAATGTGAAGAGTATCAGAAGTTGGCGAAGGTTTTAGTGTAACAAGTTAAGATGATTATTTTATGGTATTTTGAACTAAAAAGAATTGAGATAGTGGTGCGTCAGAGAAGATTTGAACCACTTTAATAATGGCTATAAAACCCTATAAAATAAGGGTTTAAAAAACATAGGTTACCCATTAGGTTACCCATTGTAAAGACTCATATCAATCTAAATTCTATTTTCTTATCAAAGGCTTTAGCCAACTTTTCAATAAAATCAATACCAATATTAACAGTTCCGTTTTCAATACGACTAATAACTGCTTGTGTGGTATTAAGCTTTTCAGCTAACTGTGCTTGTGAAAGATTGTAAGTATTTCGTATCTTGATAAGCTGTTTAATAACTGAATATCTAAACTCTAACTTATCCCACTCTTTTTTAAACTCTGGGTCTTTTAGCTCTTCTTCTAATTGCTTTTGTAAATCACTCATAACTTTTACTTCTGTGCTTCACTCTATATACTGTTATTGTATTGTCTTCAATATCAAATAGCACTCTATAATTACCAACTCTTAACCGATAAGGTGGTTCAAAATTAGTAAGCTTTTTTATATTGGCTACATCAGGATAATCTTCAAGTGCTTCAATTTTTAAAAGGATTTTTTTAACTTCTTGTTTTTGAATTTTGGAGAGGTCTTTTATTGCTTTGTCGTCAATTACTACATTCATTGTTTATAAGCCTAATTGTTTTTTAGCTTCTTCAATACTGTATTTAGGGTTATTTTGTGCCTTGATAGCTTGTATGTCTTGATAGTCTTCACTATCTTTTTCTATTGATTCAATATCTAAAGTATTTAAGTTGTTTGGTAATTTAATATTTTTAACAATATCTTTTTTTAAATTCTGAATAATTGTTAAAAAGAGTTCTAGCTTATCTTCTTCAACTTCAATTTGTACAGTTTGCATTGTCTTACCTTTGGTAGTCATTTGGAACTATAATACACTTAAAAGGGTTAAATATAAATAAATCATATTGTGGACTGGGTAGCCCACATGGTTTAGGATTATAGTTCCACCTTAGCAAAATAACCAACACGCTTATAAATGTAGCCATCTTCCAGTAACTTTTTATATAAGTTCCTAAGCCTCAAAGTATTATTTTTATTATCACCAATAATCTTTAAAACATTATCCCTTGTTTCTAGTTGGTCATTCCGTTTAACGGTTCTTTGTTTCCAAAGTAAATCTATAAGCTCTAAATCACCAGTAGAATAGTTTTTTAAGTCTATCCGTTTAACGGACTCGTTTAACGGTTCAGTTTCTTTTTTCTTCGTTATAACGGACTCGTTTAACGGTTGGGTATTTTGTAGGTTATTTTCTTGCTCTTCGTTTAACGGTTGAACTGTAACATTGTTTAGACTATCTCTTTCTTTTTGTCTATCATAACAAAACGCTTCAAATTGTAAATATTTTTCTTCGCTTTTTATCCTCTTAGATAAACCAAAACTTGATACACAAAAGAAAGCAATGTTATTATCAACAAGCTTTATTAAATCGTCTACGTTAAAAAATATGTCTTGTTTCCAGTTAGAAATTGAATGTGTTTTAAGCTCGGTATCACTTAGCCACTCTACATCGCCTTTAAATTCTGCGTTGCGTTTGCTGTTCTCTCCGAAATACATGGAAGATTTAGCCATAGCTTGTTCTTCTGTCGTTATGGGGTCGTTATGATGGTATATTTTTCCGTTGTGCTTATATTGGTTATGAGGGTCAAATTCTGAATCATTAGCAAACGGATTAACAACATGCCCAGCCTTTGTGTTCTCCATCAAACTTTCATTATTAGCTATCTTCAAAGGTATCTCACGTTTACGCATTAAAGCTTTAGCTCTCTTAGCTATAACGATATTATAAGTCTCTTTCTCAATCTCCACATCAATCACATTCTTCTCTTCTAACTTTTGCTTTTGAGCCTTAGTACTCAAAGAAAGTTTATTAATCTTTTCAGCATTCATTAATTCCATTCGGTCGGTGAGTTCGTCTATCACTTCGGCTGTTAACTCTTTTCTTTTTGCTCTGTATTAATTAAAAAATGAAGCCATGGCAAAGTAGTTTAACAGTATTGAAAAGCCAAGAAATACCCAAAAGAACATTTTTCTATATCCTGCTACATCTTCTTTGGCTTTGGCTTCCATGGAATTATAAGTGCCTATGGCAATCGTTCCACCTGTACTAGAAACGGCTGTTGGTTTTGCTTCAGTAAATTTATCTTTACATTGTTGATTTTTCGTTCTATAAGTGGGAACTCTCCATGATGCATCACAACCGTTATAATGTTCACTCTTTGCTCTTCTCCACTCTTTTAGCTGCTCTTGGTAAGCATGTGCTTCATTCACGCCACTCTTTGCTTTTGCGTCTTCTAGTTTGTATTGCTCTGAATTCTTTACAATGCCATTAACTAGCATTCGCTCAATACTATCAGCACTTTGCATCGCTCCCCATGTATCAAGGGCAATAAACAGAACAGTTATAGCCATACCAACCATAAGCCCAATAGTAGGAATAGTGGCTAATTTATTCACCAGCTTTTCCAGCCTTGACCCTAAATAATCAGATATTAAACCAGCTCTATGATGTTCAATATACACCAGTAACACACCTAAAAAAGTTAATGTTCCATAAATGACTAAACTACTATCTACAATAGTTTGTAGGAACAAATAGAACCCATAAAGTGTAATTCCCAAAGATACAAAGATAGGAAAATAAGAACCCACGCCCCTTTGTACTTCAATGGCTGTTAAATCGTTCTCTTGGTTAATTTGCTCCATGGTGTTGTAGTCGGTAAGTAAAGGGTTATTAGTTGCCATTACTTCACCTCGCTTACAGTGCTGTTACACTCACTATGTTCTGCTAACTCTTCTCTAGTCAATCTCAAAGATAATTCTAATTGAGTTTGAACAAATGGTGGATTATTTTCTTTTACTGTCTCGGTCAAATGGTGGTAGTTTAATAGTGCTACTTCACATGAAAAAGGTTCAACGATGTAAACCCCTTGTTTAGCATGTGATGAGGTTGTAAGTAGTGCAATAATTGCACATGTTGTTAGTAGGTTGGTTATATTCATTTTTTTAGTTATCATTTTATGTCCTTTCAAACATTTTTATAATGTGGACTGGCTAAGGGTAAAAGATTGGTAGTCGTCACCCTTAGCAACTCTTTAAAGCTTTTTCAAACTTCATTCTATTCTCATAAATGGTCACCAGTACCCCACGGTTATATAAATACACATGCGAACCTCTGTATTCATAACTGGTAAATCTAACTTTGAAGCCACAATCTTTAAGATTAAAACCTCGTTTTGTTTTAGTGAGTGTCATTTTTTTGCACTTTCATTATTTCGGTTAGTTCGTCACTTACCGTTTTAAAGCGTTCTATTAACTTTTCATTGGTGAATTCAAGCCCTCCAAGTATCTGTAAAAAATCACTTTTTTCACTATAGCTTTCGCCCACTTCTACCTTAATATAACTCTCATTACTCTTTAAATAATAAAGTAACTCTAACCGTAATGTGTCAAAATCTTCTATGACATCGTATAAACTTTTTTGCATGTTTTTATCTCCTAAACTGCTAATACATATCTTCTAAAATCTGATTGTTTGAACCGTGCCAAACTCTCAACGCTGTTAAATTGTTCTTTGCTCTCACGATTATTCATAAACCGATTGTCTAGCAAACTGTTTATCTGATAAGTGATGTAATCATGGGAATAGCTCGTAATTCCGATTTTTTTAGCAACCTCATCAATATCAAATAAATCATCTAAAAAATTAAAACCCTCTATGTACTGGGTAAAGCCTTTGTTATGTTGGTCTGTCACATCAAAAGTTAAAGTAATTTCAAGCCGTTTCCAGTTGCTTAAGCCCTTACTTAACTTCTGTCCGTGGTGTTGGGTCTGTTTTAAGTATTTGTCATAATAAAGAATTCTACTAATGCTCTTTACATGCTCAAAATTGTTAATATAAAAGCTTGAACCCTTAGAGATAACCCCTAACTTAGAGTATGGGGCTAACTGCTCTTTAAAGCTCTCTTTTCGTTTATGGCTAATACTTCTAAAGTCTGTGGTATCAATAGCAACATCTATACTACGGACTTTAAAAGTTTTACGGTTGGTAAATTTACTAATCGTACTCATGGCTTTATGGCTTATTTTCTTGGTGGGTTGGTGTAAACCTGCAAAAATAACTAAGCAAAAAGTATCTTTAGCTTGTTTATGGTGTGTTGCCACATCAAATAAAACTGGAATATTTCTAACAATGCTCATAAGTAAAGGCTTTTGACCTCTACCCTGTACTTTTGGTAATTTAACCATCTCAACAATAGGAGAAAAAGAAGAAGCCTTATAGCGTCTCTTGCTATCTTCTTTTAAGGCATATTCCACACGCTTAAAGGTTTTGTTGCTCTTTGCTTTTTTAGGTCTAAATAGGCTAAAACCTTGCTTTTCTACCAGTTTTACAACCGTTTCATAATTAGCAATAAGCTCAATGGTATCTATACCCATCTGTCTATGGGTAACATTCTCCTCATTAAACAAAATATTAGCAACGGTAGGGTTATCAACTTTCATGATTTTAGTCATTATTTGCCCTTTTCATTGCTGTATATTTCATCATTTAATCTATTCGCTGCTTAACTTTTATCTATGTTCATTGGGAAGACATCACCGTCACCAGTAACAAGAAAAAAAATATCATTCAACGAAGAACTTTTAATGTCTTCACACCATTGGCTGCTTAACTTAAAAATGTTCTCTCTCGTTAGTCTGCTGTAGGTGAATTTATTGTTAGGTATGTATTTAATAGTCATTGTTTGCCCCTTTCATTGCTGTATATTTCATCATTTAACGCTTACTTTCTCACGTCTACTTTGTTATTCTCAATCCATTGGTTAATCTCGTTAAGGTCATACTTGATGAAGTGACCAATTTTATAATAAGGTATTTTTTTGTCCACTCTCATTTTTGCTTGTGTTGATAAACCAAAGCCATGTAACGCTTTTAATTCTTTAGGTGTTATCCATCGTTTTTCTATCTCTTTTTTTGAACTCATTTCTATCCTTTGGGTGTATTTTCAATCTAAATCCACTTAAATGAACCAGTTTGGATGTTTGAAATTATAGCACTATTTTAACTTAAAAAGTTATTAAATACATATTTATTTAGTTTAAAAACTACTTTAAGCAACATAAATAATATTATTTTTATTGCCTAAATAACTTATATTTGATTTATTAAAAACAGTATTTAGAACCCCTATAAATAAGGATTTAATACATCTTTTTCAATATAATTAAGTACTGAAAAGAAAGGTTAATTTGTGACAATTGAAGAATTTAAAAAAAGATTGAAAAAAAATAAGTTAACACTTAAAAAATTCTCTGAATTAACTAATGTAAAATATAATACTTGTGTAAGATGGGGAAAAAATAACCGTCCAGTTAGTGACTGGGTAGAATCATGGTTAGACCTTTATGAGAGAAACAAAACACTGGAAGAGTCAAAAGAAAATGATTGTGAAGAGTATAAGGCACTGGCTAAGGCTCTTCAAGATGTGATTAATAAGGAGAAATAAGAGGTTAGCTTTCTAACATCTCTAAAACCTCTTCGGCTAATGAATTAAAATCTTTATCTTTATCTATGATATTTAAATAAATTTCACCTTGTGGATTAGCAATTACAATCTCGGTGGGTTGACCTTTCCCAAATACCACTCGCAACGTATCATCTTTAAAATCTGCATCAGTCATCATTTTTTTATAAAGTCTATCAATGTATTTAGTTTGAATGTGTTTTTGTTTCATAATTTAATCCTTAAGTTTCTTTTTATTGTAGTGAAACTTGCTGTAAAGTATCATGATTTAGGGCTTTTAGGAAACTAATGAACCCTATATAACTTAAATGTTTTTCTCTCAATAAATTTAAGAATAAGATTAAAAACTTTTTGTTCTTTGGGTTCTTCCAGTCCACTAATAGTTAATAAACAATAAGTGCTTTTCCCCTTTTTCTGTTGTATCGCATAATCAAAAAGTAGAGGGATATTTTGAGTAATTCGCATATTAATTAATTTAATTTCTTCATTTTTTACCTTAAAACTATCTACCCTGTACCGTATAGCTTTATCTTTAGTTGTTGCATTTACTGGGATATTGGATATTGTATTAATTGTTAAGCCCATACGCTCCACAATATTGAGAACAGTCCTATAGTTAGCTATTAATTCAATTTTATTTACCTTTGTAGTGTCATGAAATATAAATTCATCTTGAATCACTAAATCAGTTAAAAGCATTAAATTATCAAATGTATAAGGTTTATAGATAATCTTTGGTTGTTCAAATGTTTTAGGTTTAGGTTTAGGTTTAGGTTTGGGTTTAGGTTTTTTACTAATCTTAGGTGCTTTAGGTTTGGGTAGCTTATAATCTATTGAATTAACTATATTTTTATCTAGTGTTTGAATATGTGCTAAAAATTTTTCAAAATTATCATTATCTATCTTCAATTTTACTGTTATCATGGTTGACCTTTTTTAGTTAAATATGAGAGTATTCAAAACCCGATTAATTTGAAATACGATATTTTTAATAATTATAGGCAAATATTCTAAAAAAAATACCCTTTTAAAAATCCGACTTTTTTAATAAATAGAATAAGTTGGATTTTTGGAGATACTAAACTCTCTTGAAAGTATTATATTATAGGCGTTTGTAAAGGATTTGTTTATATGCAAAAATATACCCTTTTTTATGGCTCTTCTTAGTTGTAGCTTTTTAAGCCTACTAAAAAGAAGTAAAAAAAGAAGTAGAGAGTAGGTATATTTAAACCTCTTTACTCTTAATGATTTATCTGTAGATTGAGAAGAGATGAAGTAGTTATTTAATATGAGTACTGGACTTAGAGAAGAAAAGAAAAAGAATTAAAAGAAGAACTAAAGGAACAACCAACCAACATCATAAGCTCATGTAGGATTTAACAGCAATGAGAGATTAAACTTTTAGAAGAGTGAGGAAAGTAACTTATAGATATTTATATTTTAGGTTAAGGGCTTAAAGTAACTTATAGATTGACCAATGTTAATAAAATTGATTTCTTTTAACATTGGTTGTTGAATTGTATAAATCAATTCTAAGCCCCTTTACCCTCTCACCTAACACAGAGTATTAAAAAAGGTACTGTAAGCGTTCAAAGGTGTGCATGAGTCGGAATCACTATGGAAAGTCACTCTCGTTCAGGATTTTTTTAAAGCTATTGGTATCATTGGTATACCTTAGAACTATAAAAACACAACTATTGTAGTCTAGCTAAATTGTATTTTCTTAAAAGAAAATTGTGTCAAGCCCCTAAAAACCATTCAAAAGTTAAAAAAAGAGCCTTAATTTTATATAAAGCTCTTTTAGCACAACTATAGTGATTTTTATTGATACAAAAAAAGCCCACTTGATACCACCTTTAGCGAAATATTGAGCAAAAAAAGGGACTAAAACACTCAATCTACCCAATTTCTGTTAATCATTTCAATCAATAATTTACTTTTAAGAGTAGTACCTAAGTACATCTCAACCAATAAAACTAACTCTTCCATTGTAATAGATTCTTTGTTGAGATAGGTCATTACTTGCATAGCATTGTAAAGGTTCTCTTTACCCTCAACTTTTTTGTATCTGTCTCTTATATTCTGCTCTGTAAAGCCTGTAAATTGTGCCACTTCTTTAATGGGGCATAAGTTCCAGTGCTTGGGATTATCTTTTTTTGTAGTCATTGTTCTACTCTCCTAAATTACTAAAATAAATCTTCTAAAATCCGACACTTTAAACCGTGTCAGACTTTCAACGCTGTTAAATTGTTCTTTACTCTCACGGTTATTCATGAACCGATTATCAAGTAAACTGTTTATCTGATAGATGAGGTAATCAGTATCATAAGTTTTAACCTTTGCTAAACGTGCAACCTCATCAATACTCGCTACATCGTCCATAAAGTCCATGCTCTCCATGTACTGGGTAAAGCCTTTGTTATTACGGTCTGTCGCATCAAAAGTTAATGTAACCTCCAACCTCTTCCAGTTTTTTAATTCATGGTTTACCTCTCTTTTTAAATAATTTTTTTCTTTTAAATACTTGTCATAATAAAGAACCTTGCTAATAGGCTTCAAACCCTCCACACGGTTAATATAAAGGCTTGTAGCTCCATTGGGTGGGATAATTACCCCATGCTTGGAGTAAGGCATTAAATTAGCTCTGAATGGCTCTTTGCGTTTGTAGGCTATAGGCTCTTTGTCTTCTTGGGTATCAATGGCAATATCAATAGAGACACGCTTAAAAGTTTTACGTTTAAAAAACTTACTCACTATTTTCATAGCGTCACTATTGTTTTTTGAATTCGGTTGATGAAGTCCAGTAAAGGTTAGAAGACAAAAACTATCTTTAGCTTTTTTATGATGAGTTGCATGGTCAAAGAGTAAGGGAATGTTTTTAGTGATGATGATGTAATTAGAAACACTCTTACCCTTGGTAAGCTTCACTACTTCGGTTACTGCTTTGAACTCATCATGTTTATACCGTTGGTGGTGGTCTTTGATGTTCTCAATATCGGTAATGGTTCGACTGACTGGGCTGTTTTTACTGGGAACAGTAACACTTAAGCCCATACGCTCAACCATCTTAATAACTGTTGTATAATTGGCGATAAGTTGAACCGTATCAACACCTATTTGATTGAACATCAAGCAGACTTATTATTTTTCTTGTATTTTTTTTGTAAAAAATCTTTTGCCCTCTGAATATTCTCAGGTTCATTTTTAAGGGTTCTTGATTTATGCCTACCGTTGTTGTGTGGGTTAGGATTTGATTCTTCAACTAATACTATTCCATGGTCTTTAATAGTCTTAAAATATTGATTGGTGTTTGATGCTCTTGTATCAATAGAGGTTACACTTTTTCCATTGATTAGTTCATGTAAGATTGTTGTTAAAATTGTTCTTTTGTTTTTCATTATTGTCATTCCGTTTCATAAATTTAGTACAAGGGTTTTCACCTCGCGAAAATTTTAAAAAAATATCTAGTGTTTTTATGGTAGAATAACTTTATCATTAGCTTAACTACCTAACACTGTATTTTTTTGGTGTTGGGTTTATTCTTCTAGGCTTTCATTTCTACTTTGTTATTTTCAATCCATTTATCAATCTCTATACGGTCATAACGAATGTATCTACCTATTTTTGAAAAAGGTATTTTATTTTTCATACGTAATTTAGCTTGTGTAGAAGTGCTAAAGCTGTATTCACTGGCTAACTCTTTAGGGGTCATAAATCTTTTTTGTGGTGTTTGGGGTTGATGTGTAGGGGTGGGTTCTGTATTGTTTTTCATGTGTTAGTCCGTAATTTAAATTACAAGGGTCTTCCACCTTGCTTTCTAAATTGTATCATGCTTTTCTTAATAATCTTAATGTAAAGGACACAAAAAGAACTTAAATAATAATTTAAAGGTAAAAGGTAGATTTTAACTACCTAACCAATGACTGGCTAATATCACTATCAGTAGGTTTAATATAACCCAAAGTGGTTTTAACATCTCTATGACCTATAAATTTACTGATAATCTTTACATTAACCGACTTACTACCCATTTCACTTATTAGCCCTTGTCTAAAGCTATGAGAAGTAAAACCAGTTCCCAAAGATTCTTTCATGATTTTATTTATATGAGTAATAAAGGTTATAGGATGAATACCACTTTTTTTATTTTTGTTTGCACCTTTGGCTATAACTCTGTTTTCATCATCTTCATTTAAATCAAATAATTCTAATAACGCTTTTTCAAAATCATTACTTAAATAAAGTTTTCTCTCTGTTGAGGTTTTGTCTAACTCAACTTTAACAGAACGGTTTTTAATCAGTTCTTTAATATCTCCTATTCTTAAAGCTTGAAGTTCATTAACTCTTAAACCAGTATAAAATAGAATTGTAAATGCTCTTAATAAATTCAATTTAGAATTATCTCTTAGGCTCTCATGCTCTTTTGTAAAGCTCATTAACTTTTTATACTCTTTGATAGTAACATTCTCTTTTATACGTTCTATTTTTTTACTCATTTTAAAATCCTTAGTTTTAATCTTTATTTAGTACATTTTATAGTGTTTTTGAGCAACAAAAGCTTAATGTTGGATATTTTATAGTGTTTTGGAATTGAAATGTTTCTTAAAGAAGCAAGAAGAACCCATAAAATAGGAAAACACTATAAACCTACTACAGTTTATAGTGTTTTGAAATTACCCTACTCTTTTACTTTTTATCTGTTAAATTATTAATTTTATTTTGTAGTTCTTCCATTTGCTTTTTCAGTTCCTCAACGGTAGGTTCTTTTTCTTCTAATATTTCAGCATCTAAAATCTTTCCCATACTCTCAATACCTACTTGACCACTTGACATCGTGGAAAGGCTAAGATACTTATTGATAGTATGTACATCTTTATGACCAAGTAGTCCACTTAATATAATAGAGTCCACACCATTTTCAGCATTAGCAGAAACAACAATGTTTCTAAACTGTCTAAATGTAAAATCATGCATACCAGTAAACTTTTTTAAATTGTTGGTTGGTCGGTCAATACCTGTTAAAGGTTTTCTAGTAATTGGACTTTTAAAAACATAACCTGTTCTATCGTCTAATATTTGCTCTAAGGCTTCTTTTATGATTGGTGGTAATGGAAACTGCTGTTTATCATTATTTTTAGTACTGCTAGTATTTTTACTACCCTGCTCTATCCAATAGCAATTATTTTTAAAATCTACATTTTCCCATTTAAGATATAAAACCTCTCCCCTGCGTCTTCCTGTAAAACCAAAGAGAAAAAAAGCCCTATAGAATGGGTCATCTTTCCAAAGTTCATTAATGCCATTGTATAAGCAGTTAAATTTTTCCGTAGGATTTCTAATAATAATCTTTTGAGAAGCTACTTTTACTGTTAGGTATTCAGCTGGATTAATTACAAGATAACGGTTAGCAAGTGCAAACTTAAAGACTGGGTTTAAAAGTTCAAGAACACCCTTACACGTTTTATCAGCAAGATGAAACTCTTCTTTCATCTTTGAAATAATGGTACTAATTTGATGAGGTATAATATCTTTGATAGGTAAATGCCCTATTTTATACTTATTATATTGTTCTCGTAAAGTCTTATGCCTTGCTATGTTTTCTTTACTAGACTTAGTTAAACCACTATTACCAATGCGTAAATCATAATTCTTTTTCTTTTTTTCGTTCCCATCGCTAAAAGGTTGTGTTTCCATGTATTGTATAAATAGTTCATCAAGAGTCATATTTTCATCATGTGAACCATTTACTTTTTTTTCAGTCTCTTCTTTAAATTTCAAAAAATTTAACTGGGCTTCTTTAATGTTGTCAGCTCTTGAATGATTAGTGGCTTTTACTTTGTAGCTCTTAGAGAATTGTTTATAACGGTATTCCCCTTTATGTATATCCCACACTTTTAATTTAAATCTAAACCAAAACTTTCTAATGTCTTTTTTATGGATTTTGATATTAGCATTTTTGGGAATACTCTTATAGTCATCACTTTTAATAGCCATAGTTTTACCTCGTACATGGGTTACCCCACAAAAATAAATCAAGGTCACCCAATAGGTTACCCCAAACATGGAACTATTATACACTTAAAGGAATTGAAAGAGAAGTTAAGATGATTATTTTATGGTATTTTGAACTAAAAAGAATTGAGATAGTGGTGCGTCAGAGAAGATTTGAACTTCCACGCCCATAGGGCACTACCCCCTCAAGGTAGCGTGTCTACCGTTCCACCACTGACGCACATAACAATGTTTTAAAAGCTTGTTAAACTTTAAGAAATGAGGGTAACTAAAAAGTTAGAGTGGGATTATACCACTCTAACCTTATTTGGTCTTTAAACTAAAACCTATCCAAGGAATGGGTTAGCGTAAAGAGCAATAAGAGCAATAACAAGTGTATAAATAACTTGTGCTTCAATCATCGCAAGAGCAATAAACATTGTGGTCATTAGTTTACCACCAAGACCTGGGTTTCTAGCAGTACCAGCAATAGTTGCAGCAGCTGTATGACCCATACCAATAGCTCCACCAAGAGCAGCAAGACCAAGACCAACACCAGCAGCAACTACTGAGTAAGCTTTAATCATAGATTCGCCACCTTCGTTAGCGAAAGCAACAGCACCAAGTGCTAAGAAAAGTAAGAAAAACTTTTTCATTTTAATATCCTTAAATTAATGGGCTTTAAGTCCCCGTTGACTGTCTTCTAAATCCATTCGGATAGCGTAAACATGTCTCCATGCCAACAAGCACATAAATGCGACCTGTTTCCCTACTAGAGATTTATAATAACGATGAAATTATAACCAATATAACTTACAAAGGGTTAAAATAAATCAAGGTAAATCTCTACAATATATATGCAGGAGTACAAAGCTCCACTTTTTTACCTTTTTGCTCTAAAACAATGATATTAATATTATCACCAATGTTATAACGCTCTTCTAAGTTATTGACGCGCTCTTTGGCTACTTTTGAAATATGCAGTAATGCATCAAAACCATCTGGCATTTCAATAAACATTCCAAATTCTACAATTTTCTTAATTTTTCCAGCATATTGCTTATTAATCTCATACACCATCTGTTTTTTAACAGGAGCAGAGGTAATATCATCTATAAATGCTTTAGCATCCTCAACACTCTCTTTAGAATCACCTGTAATTTTTACTTGATTATTGTCTCTATCAATGTCTATGGCTACACCATATTGTTCAATAATCTCACGAATTGTTCCCCCACCTTTTCCAATAATGGCTGGAATATGTGACGCATCAATATCAAATGTCGTAAAACTTGGAAGAGCAGAGCTTGGATTCATATCTACAAGTGCTTTTTCCATAATATTTAAGATATGTAAACGTCCTTCTTTGGCTTGATAAAGTGCATCTTTTAAAACTTCTGCCTCAATACCACCCAATTTAATATCCATTTGCATGGCCGTAATGCCATCTGATGTACCTGTAATTTTAAAGTCCATATCGCCATCATGATCTTCTAAGCCCATAATATCTGTTAAAACACAATGTTTTACACCATCCGTTACAAGACCCATAGCAATACCAGCCACAAGCTTAGAGGTTTCAACTTCTGCTGCTTTAAGTGCTAAAGAACCTCCACAAACTGTTGCCATAGAAGATGAACCATTAGACTCTAAAATTTCAGAAACCAAACGTACTGTTCCTTCTCTTCTAAGATCAAGTGTTGGTTCTATTCCACGTTTACCAAGATTACCATGACCGAGTTCTCTTCTTCCTGGTGCTCTTGCTGGTTTTGCTTCACCCACTGAAAAACCTGGAAAGTTGTAATGTACCATAAAAGTCTCATAAAGTGCATTTTTTGACCCTATTAAATCATAGGCTTGAGCAGCTTTAGCATCACCCAAAGTTGCCGTCACTAATGCCTGTGTTTGTCCCCTTGTAAAAAGACATGAACCATGTACAGACGGTAAAATATTGGTCTCAATATCAATGTTACGTACCTCATCCAAGGCTCGACCATCAGCACGAACTGACTTCTCTAAAATAAGTGAACGAACAACAGCTTTTTTGTACAGCTCTAGCATTTTAGAAAGTAATTTTTTATCTACCTCTTCACCTTTTTCTTCTAAAGCATTCATAATGTTTTCACGGACTTTTTTAAGTTCTTGACTTCTTTCTGATTTTGCCATAGATTGTACAGCCAATGAAACTGCTTGGGCATAATTATCTTCAATAAATTTATACAGTGTTTCATCTTCTTGCTCTTCAACAAGTTCAAGTTCAAGTATTTCTTTTTTAGCAATTTTAAAATCTACTTCATAAGCAGAACTTGCTTGTTTAATGGCTGATTGAGCAATATCAATAATCTCTAAAAATTCATCTTCTTCCAATTCATTGCTATTTTGTACAGCTTCAGAATTTTCAGAAGCATGTACACACATTTCAATCATCAAGACATCTGAACCAGAACCTACCACCAATAAATCAAGGGTTGAGTCTTCTTGTTCGAGAAGTGTAGGATTAATAAGTACTTCATCTTCTATTTTACCAAGACGTATAGCTGCAAGTGCCTGGTTGACTTGAATATCTGAAGTATACAATGCTGCAGAAGCTGCATGTAGGGCTGCTACTTGCATATCAACTGATGGGTCAGCAGAAAGTACTGTAATGGTTAAAACCACAGGATAATTAAAGCCTTTAGGAAAGAGTGGTCTAATTGAACGGTCAACAATTCGTGAAGTTAAAGTTTCAAAATCACCTGGTTTAGTTTCTCTTTTTATAAAACCACCTGGTATTTTTGCTGCTGCGTATGCTTTTTCAACATATTGAACGGTTAAGGGTAAAAAATCTTCTTCCACAGCTTTAGGGTCAATGGCAATGGCAGCCAAAAGTACAGCATCACCACATTGATACATGACAGCTCCACTGGCTTGTTTTGCTACTTTATTAAACCCATACTTCTCTTCTAAATTATTACAACTTACTACAATGTTTTGTTCGCTCATTAATGCTTGTTTCCTATCTTATTTTTATTCATAATTTCTTCTATCTCTTTAAAACTAAAAGGTTCAATTTCCTCATAATAATACTCAATAGAAATATAATCATCTATCTTATGTGGACAAAAAATATTATCACATATCATCACCATGCTTTCATAGACAACATTGTCTAAAACAGGTACGGCAATGAAAATATTTTTAGCCCCCAAAGAAATTGCTGTTTTTACAGCTGTCATCATTGTTAATCCTGTTTCCACGCATTCATCTGCTAAAATTACATATTTATCATCTAAGTTTTTTAATCCCTCTCCATTACGATATTTTCTCATATAACCTAAAATTTCATCAGAATATTTACTATGTGCTTCATTATAAATATAATCTTTAGGTATATTAAAAGCATGTACCAATGCTTGATGAATGACCACTTCTTCTGTCTCTCCCACCATTGCAATACTCAACTTAGGATTAATTAATGAGTAAATAGGTTCAGTCAATAAAATATTCATAGGAACATTCAACTCTTTTGCTAAAGCATCAGCAAAGTATACCCCTCCTTCACTAACACCTAAAACAATTGTATTTTCAGAAGAGAACACACGTTTTGGTAGCTCTTCTATCAACGCTGCCACAGCTTCTTCTCGATTAACAAATAAGGAAGTAGAACCCACCATACTCACCTAGTTTCCTCCAGCTGCTGCTGCTGTACCTAAAAGATTCTTTAAGTCATTGTCCACAAAACTAATTCCTACCCCAGCTGAAATAGAATTAGCACTTGAATTCATCAAGTTATTTCCAGCAATATAAGCATTAATATGTTTAAAGAATTGATAACGCACGGTAGCCGTGACATTAGGATTTGACCCTCTTATATCATTCACAGCATTAAAATCATTGACTTCAGCTGTTAACTTTAGCGTATCATTTAATGCAAAATAATCAACACCAAAACCACCTTGGCTATCTATAATACCTACACGAAAAAGTAAATCATCATAACGTTTACCATATTGTGCTGAAAATAAAAAATCACCACTTTCATGAAGTTTATTTCCTGCATAACCTCTGGCAAAACTATCATCTTGTTCAAAAGATGGTTTAGAGGTTAATCCTAGCATATAATATCTTGTTGGATCTGGTTTTAATGTTAAGTTTAAATGTGATTTTGAATAACCACCATCATCATAGACTTGGTCTGAACGCATTTCTAAATGCAATTCACTCCGAATGGCTGCATCTAAATATTTATCAATCTTATCCATGGTCTCTGTACCTTCTGTAAAAAAACCATCTACAGAAATTAATGCTTTATTTAAAGAACTATCTTTGTCTTCAATTGTTTTATTTAGATTGTCTTCTAAACGCACAAACTTATCCATAGCTGTTGGTAATTTGGCATCCAGTGTTGCACTAACAGAATTTAAGTATTTTGTAATTTCAGAAATTCTGGACATAATCTTTGGTAAATCCTTGTTAATACTTTTACCTGTTTGCCTAAACTCTTTAGATGTCTCTGAGAAAGATTGAGAAGTTTTAGTAATTTCCATACTCATACTAGCAAACTTAGAAATTGTCTCATCTGCATTTAAAATTGCTTTGTTTGCATTAACTAAGGATAAATTTGCATTATTAATAATGTTATGAATTGTTTCATTGTCTTCTTTAGAGATAGAAGCTAAAAGTGATGAAAATTCTTGTAAATTCGCCAAAGTACTTTGAATATCTTCTTTACCACCTGAATTAAAGATATCTCTAACATCTCTGACTAAAAGTGTAATTTCTTTAAAAGCTGCATCAGCAGAAGTGGAAGCATCGGCAATAGAAGAGACTTTTTCTTCTTTGCTTAACAATTGATTTGCTTGAAGCATGATTACCGAAACACCTGGTTTAATATCTAAAAATTTTCCACCTAATAAAGAATCTTGTGAAATAGTAATAATAGAATCATCAGGAATTTGCACCCCTTTATCTATCATTAAATGTGTTTGTACTTCATTCTTGGCTAAAGTAACTTTTTCAACATAGCCAATATCAACGCCTTTTAACTTAACTTTCGCTTTATCTTTTAAACCAGAACCATCTTCTATCTGTGCTAATACAGGATAAGATTCTTTAAATAAATTGTCAAAACTACTCAATTGAGAAAGTAATCCCAATAAAAAAAACAGTGACAATGTGATAAAAAGACCTACTTTAGCTTCTGTACCCATTCTAACTACCTTGTGAAGAAAATTCTTGTTCGACACTTTTGGAAATGCCACCTAAAGGGTTTAAGTTCAATTCAAAATAAATCATATTATTTGTAAATGAACTGTCTACATTAGGAATTTGTTCTTGCCCAATACTGACCGTTGCACCCCAACATTTTTGCTTATGTGTCCAACCTACATTCCATTGATGACTAAATTGTTGAGACAAATCATAATCAGCAGAGCTAAACCACTGATTATGTTTATTATAGTTTTGTATAAATTTAGCATTTATAAAACTGGTTTTTTCGTTATTTAATAAAAAATCATTATTGTAAAAATGTGTTAACATTATATCATAGTTGCTTTGATTATACGCCAGTGAAGAAGTTAATGAATGTATGGCACTTTTATCTAAGGAATAAAAAAGATTTGAATATAAATTTAAATTCTCTACGCTGTACCCAAACTCATTATTAATATCACCCTTATTGAGTGTTTCTTCTGAAAACTTAACAAATGCCAAACGATGAAAAAGATTCATCTCTAAGGCTTTATTATAATAATATTGACTCAAACCCAATGAAATATTTTCTTTTTCTGTTTGTGTCACAAATAATTCTTGTTGTTCATCATTTAAATTTGTATATTCAACAGGAGTCTCATTTTCAAAACTGGGTTTAGTATAGACAAAAGAGGGATGCAAAGTATGCGTATTCTCCCCATAGGCTTTGACCAAATCTGAAGAGAGTTCCAAACGATGATAATTTCGATAATAACGATAATTTTCACTAGATTGATTTAAATTTGAAAAAAATACATCTGATAAATAGAGGTTTTCAGAAAGTGTTAAATCTAGGTAATCATTAAAAAATGAATCATAATAAGTAATGGGTAAATCAAATTGTGTCTGATGTGCACGTGAACCTCTAACTCTTGTATAATTATGTATACGTGCATCAAACGTATAAAAGAGTTTATCAGAAAATAAATAATTCATAAAACGGTGATAATGTAGCGTAGGCAATTCTTGTATGGTTTCTTGATTATCTTCTTTAGAAATATCAATATAATACTTCGCATATAATCCAAAGTAGTCATTGTCATCATAAGCAAAAGCATTAACACGTGACTCAATTAAATTCGAAGAAATAAGTCCTGAAGCTGTCTCTTTTTGTAAGTTCAGATACTCTAAACCATTCAAATAGGTTGAGTTAATAAAAAGTCCACTTTGATAACTATCTAAAAATTCTGACTTAGGTAAAATATCCGTAGAAGAGTAGAGAAACTCAAAACCATAATGCTCTTGATTTAAATCATTTTTTGTCGCATAACTATTATTATTTCTAAAATACCCTGTTCTAAATGTTCCTTTTGAATGATTTGAATCAACAAAACGTGTTGTAAGGTGTGTACCAAAACCTCTATTGGTTCTTATTTGAGGATTTAATTCAATATCTACGTTATGCTTTGCTACATAAAAAAGAGGTTGTTCATAAACAAAACCTTCAATATCTGAAATCCTAAATTGAGGAAATAACAAACCAGAAGTTCGTTTATTAATGGTCGGAAATGCCATGTAAGGAAAATAAAAAATAGGGGTATCATAAAAAGAGAGTTTCGCATCAGAGAGAGTCATAAACTCTTTTTCTTTTCTATAATGTGCTTCAGCAAATTCTATTGTCCAATCAGGATTCTTTTTATCACAAGATGACAATACAGAATTCAGAATTTTATAATCTTCCTTTTCTTTTATCGCCTCTTTAGCTGATATCCATAAATCTTGCTCTGTTGTTAAAAGTAGGTCTTTAAAGTCTACAGCTTTAGAAGAGGTATCAATATGCAATGTTTCAGAGGAAAGCTTTGTTTCATCTTCACGAATCATCTCAACACCCCCATACAATATGAGTTCTGAACTGTTCTTATCATACGTAGCTCTACCTGCTTTTAGTAACGCACCATCATACAATAGAACAACATCACCTTTGGCTTCAAAAAAGTCTTTTGTTGATTGAACCTCTGAAGCAAATACTTCAATTGTTTCTTTCCCAAATAGAACCGTGGTCAACAATAGAAATATAGTAAAAAAACTACGCATTTAACTCCAAAAACTTTTAAATCATTCAAAAGTTATTTTATTTATTTAAAACCTGATAAGCAATATCCGTACGACATTGTTTTCCAGCAAAGTGAACTTGACCCACCAACATATAGGCACGTTTTTGTGCCTCTGCAATCGTATCACCCATACCCACACACACCAACACACGACCACCTGTTGCTAAAAGTTCTCCACCCTCTCCACGTGAAACACCAGCATAAGAGATATGTGCATGTTCAGCAAAGATTTCATCATGTACAATCTCATCCACAATAATTTCAGCTGGAACCGAAGATTTATAAGGGTAATGCTTCGATGCCATTACCACCCCTACAGCAAATTTATTATGAAATTCTATCTTCAAACTCTTAAGGTCATTTGTTGCACCCTTATAAAATAAATCCAACACAGAAGATTTAATAAGAGGCATAAGCTCTTCACATTCAGGATCTCCAAAACGTACGTTATACTCTAAGATAATTGGCTCACCATTGACCACCATTACGCCAATAAAAAGTACCCCTTTAAATGGCATACCTTCTGCTTTCATTCCTTCTAAAGTAGGCACAATAACACGTTCATCTAGCTTTTGATAAATTTCATCATTTACTAAAGGTGTTGGAGCATACGCACCCATTCCACCTGTGTTTGGACCTTCGTCATTATTGTGCAGTCTTTTATGATCTTGGGCAGCAGGAAGTACCACGTAGTCTTCACCATCACAAAGTGCAAAAACAGAAAGCTCATACCCATCTAAAAACTCTTCTACAACAATCGAGGTTCCAGCATCACCAAAAGAGTTACCAGAAAGCATTTCACCAGCTGCTTTTTTAGCTTCGTTGTGGTTTTGTGCAATAATAACCCCTTTACCACCACAAAGACCATCTGCTTTTACCACAATAGGGGCTTCAAGTGACATAATGAACTTATACGCTTCTTCCAAAGAGTCTGTCTCAATGTATTTCGCTGTAGGAACATTATGACGTGCTAAAAAATTCTTCATAAAAATTTTGGAACCTTCAAGTTGTGCAGCTTGAGCAGAAGGACCAAAGATGTTTAATCCTCTACTCTCAAATACATCAACAATCCCAGCTACCAAAGGAGCTTCTGGTCCAACGATTGTTAGTTCTACATTATTAGCTTCACAAAAGTCAGCCAATTCATTAAAGTCAGAAATGTCTAAATTAGTTCCCAACTCATCAGTTGCACCATTACCTGGAGCAAAATATAAACCATCTACTTTTTCATCTTTTTGAAGTGCCATTCCAATAGAGTATTCACGTCCACCAGCACCTATTATTAATACATTCACTACAATATTCTCCAGAATCAAATTTCGATATTATACACTAATGATTATTTGAAAGTAATTGAAAGAAAAAAGAGTTCAACAATGATATTTAGAATGAAGTGAGAGCATACTGTAACCAGTCACAAGAACCGTCTGCTAAAGACAGTATTGGTAAAAAAGCCCCGAACAGCCGTTCTGCATAGAAGCCGGCCCTAAAAAGCCAACGGTGTAGGAGAGAGTCATCTTTAGGGGGCATCTTCTTGTCAGCAAAGCTAGACTCAAACGAAGACACCCACACACCAATGAACTACATGTCCCACAATAGATAATGTTGGACCACAAATAACAGTAGTCGAACCATCCAGGTTAAAAATAGTATAGCAAAAATATTAGAGAATGTCACTCTTTTCTAAGATTTTTTATTAAAAAGCTACAAATAAATAATCTTCTTTTTCCAAATGTAATGCCATTGCTATACAAGTACTAATATCTAAACTCATTTAAGAGTGAATCTCAACACTTTTAAAACATTTTTCTCTAATAACTCTTAGGAGCATACTCTTCGTTAAAAAACTCATCATTATAAGGGTCATAATGAGGAACAATCAACCAATCTTTTTTAGAATCCAATGAGCGAATTTTCTCTTCAATATGGTCTGAAATTCTATGAGCATCAAGCAGATACATCTTCGGATGAAAAACCAAATGAAACTCCACAAAGTTGGTTGAACCGTCTGTTCTTGTCTTTAGCCAATGATAAGAAGTTACCTCTTTATCCGTTTCTAAAATATTATGAATGGCTTCTACAATCTCATCATCTAATGCTTTATCTAAAAGTATTTCAATTCCCTCTACAATTATTTCATAAGCAGAATAAATAATATAAACCCCTATAGCAAAACCAAAAATAGCATCCACTATTTCTAAACCAGTAAAATACACAATCCCCAAAGCCAATAAAACAGCAGAATTTGCCCATAAATCTGTCTGATAATGTAAAGCATCTGATTTTATCACCAAATTATCTGTTTCTTTTGCTACCAATAATAAGTACCGTACCAAAGTGAAAGTAACCACAATAGAAATAAGCATCACCATAATAGCAGGAGTTAATAAAGTAGTTTCTGTCCCATGAATGGCTTTTTGAACAGCTTCATACATAATGTACAAACCAGAAAGTGTAATAATCGTTCCCTCAATCACAGCTGCGATGGCTTGAACTTTTCCTTTTCCATATTGAAACTCTTTCGTGGCTTTCTCTTCAGATTTTTTAATGGCAAAAAAGTTAAAAACAGAGATAAGTGTGTCAAGCAAGGAGTCAATTGCTGAAGCCAAAACAGCCACAGAACCAGAGGCAATACCGATGACAAATTTCAATATGGTTAAACAAGTGGCGACAACAGAGGCAACAATGGTGGCTTTTTTTTGTGGTGACATCCCTACTCCTAATTATTTTTTAAAGTGTACCATTTTAAACTTATCGCCCATGATGGTTGGTGCTATAAGTGTTTTAACTTTATCTGCTTCACGAACATAATTTGATTGACTCGCTTGTGCAGCAAACTGCTCTAGTATGTCTATCAGTCCAAACCCTACCAATGCTCTAGCCTGTGTTTCATACTTGTCTAGCTCAAATCCAGCTTCTTCAAAAGCTTCTATAACATGCCCAAAGTTAACGTCGTAAGTAATGTCTGATTTTTTAAAAGCATCGACTAACACTAATGCTTCATCAAAAAGAGGTAACACTTTATGTTTTTCATACACCCGTACTGAAAAATCATTTCGTACAAACTTTTCACCATAATCAAAGGAAACAAAGTCACATTTTTTAATGCCCTTTGCCATGTGAAGAGCAAATTCTTCATAACCTACTGAGACTTCACCTTTAACTTGTCGATGTTCTTGGGCAAAAGTCAATATTTCTGCATCGGCTTCTTTCCACTCGATAACATTGTCCATCACAAAAGCTTGTTCTCCATCTTTGATTAACTCACAAGGAAACGCATCAAATATTTCATTAGCAACCACAAAGGCATAATCCACTTCTACTTCATCTATGTCAAAAAAATGGATAATGCTAATGTCTGAACCAAAACGCTCTTTGATGTACTTCAACTGCTCTTTCTGAACATGTTCTTGTCGTTCAACTATTCCAAACTTCAAAGTCTGAACCAATGTCGGATCAAGTGTATAAAGCCACTGAATCATGTCACAAAGCAAATAACCCTTATGCGCCCCAACCTCTATAAGCCAACCATCTCTTTTAAATGACGCTTCTTGCAGTAATTTGTAAAAATGATTCGCAATACTCGCTCCAAAAAACGAGCTTGTACTAACAGCCGTATAAAAGTCACCCTCTTTCCCAATATCTTTAAAAGTTTTGTAATAGCCCTCTTCTCCATAGAGCCATTCGTTCATGTATGTTGAAAATTGCATTTTTTACCTTGAATTGTTTTAAAATGGATTATACACTAAAGATAAGCAAGTTAATAGATTAAATAATTTAATTAAAAATATATTTTAAATAAATATTAAGATATAATAATCTAAATCCATAAAAGTGATATATCATGAGAACACAAATAAATTTATATCAAAACGGCACATGGCAAAAAGAATTAGACACTTCATTAGATTCAGAAAATACCTTAATTAACATCTTCAGTAATGATGACTTTAAAAGCAATGAAAAAGGTTTTCAAGAAATTTTTGATAAGTTTCCTAAAGCTATCATTACAGGTTGTTCTACAACAGGTGAAATTTATCAAGGAGAACTACATGATGGTACGCTTTCTGTTGCCATTACAAAATTTGAAAAGACAAAAATTGTGGCTAAATATGTCAAAGTGGAAAAGCTTGAAGAGTCTTTTGAAAAAGGCTCTAATCTAGCCAAACAATTTGACCAAAAAGGACTTAAAGCACTTTTTGTTTTAAGCGAGGGGATAACTGTTGAAGGCTCTGGTTTGGTCGCTGGTATTAACAGTGTTTTAAATAGAAGCATCGCTGTAACAGGAGGACTCGCTAGTGACAATGGAAAGCTTAAAGAGACATGGGTTTTAATGAATAGAAAAGCAGCTCCAAATTATGTTTCTGCCATAGGTTTTTATGGTGAAAATTTTAACATAGACTATGCTTCAGAGGGAGGATGGAACAAATATGGTATGGAGAGAATCATCACTTCTTGTGATGAAAAAACAAATACTATTTATACGGTAGATGATAAACCGATTTTAAAACTTTATAAGCATTATATGGGCGAACATGCGAACAATCTTCCTATTTCTGCCTTACAATTTCCATTTTTAGTGATTGATGAAGAAAATGATAAAAAAATTAGAACACTCTATTCCGTTGATGAAGAGACCCAATCTATTCGAGTTTATGGTGATATCAAAGAAGGGGATAAAATAATATTTTTAAAAGGAAGTCCAAGTTATATTATTGCAGGTGCTCAAAAAGCAGCCCAAAATCTTCGCTATACTTTAGAGAGTCCTGTATTGGCACTAAGTATTAGTTGTATGGGACGTAGAGCTGTTTTAAAAGAGCAAACAGAAGATGAAATAGAAGCCCTTGAAGAAGTTTTTAAATCCAATGTATCGCAAGTTGGGTTTTATTCTTATGGTGAAATTTCTCCACAAGCTTCTGGGAAATGTGGTCTGCTCAATCAAACCATGACCGTCACGTTGATGTGGGAATCTTAAAAAGATTAGATGATGAAAGTCAATAGACTCTTAAGCAGACAACTTAAAAAGGTAAATATTACTAGCGTAGAAGACATAACAGAAGAGAGTTTTCAAAAACTTTTAAAATTGGTCAACCAAAGCTATAGTACTTATGAAGAAGATAAAAACCTCTATGAAAGTACAGCCGAACTTGTTTCTTCAGAATTTCAAGACTTAACTAAAGATTTACGTAAAAAAGTAAATGAATTAGAAAAAATCAATAATACTTTACGAGACTCTATCGAGTATGCTTCACTCATGCAACAAGCCATCTTACCTTCTCCTAATACCTTAAAAAATTTTTGTAGTGATAATTTTATTTGTTGGATACCCAAAGACATTGTAGGTGGAGACATCTATTTAATTAATACTTTAGACCAAGACAGTATTTTAATCATGGTAATCGATGGAGCAGGACATGGTGTTTCAGGTGCTTTTTTGACCATGCTCGTGAAAGCCATTGAAGAACAAGTTATTGCTAAAATTAAAAATAAAGCACTAAAACCCAGCCCAGCATTAATTTTAGAATATTTTAACCTTAGTATCAAAATGATGCTCCAGCAAGATAAAGGCTCTAAGTCAAACAGTGGTTTTGATGGGGGAGTACTTTATTACAATAAGAAAACAAATGTTTGTAAATATGCAGGTGCAAAAACACCTCTGTATATTGTGCATAACAATCAACTCAAAATCATAAAATCAGACCGAAAGAGTGTTGGTTATGTAAGAACTTCTCTTAGTCAAAAATATACCGAATATGACATCAAGATTCAAAAAGATACCAAACTCTATATAACAACAGATGGTATGCCTGACCAAGAAGGAGCTAATAACAGTCGTTATGGTATAGAAAAATTTAAAAAATTCATCTTAAAACATCAGCACCTTTCATTTTCAAAACAGTATGAAGATCTCAAAAAGAGTTTTATGCTTTTTAAAGGTGATACTCAACAAAGTGATGACATTACAGTGATGGGATTAAGTTTTCAATAGATAAAAAACTATAATGCATCAGCCACATTAACATAAAGTCCTAAAAGTTCTAACTGTGCATCTATTTTATAAATTTCTTGATCTAAGGCTCTAATACCTACTGAATTGGCTACTATCTCGGTGTCTAAAGCTGTTTGATCTCCAAGTTTTTCAAGGTCTTGGGCTGTGATTAACATACTTTTATAATGTGTTTCATCATCAAGAGAAAGGGCTATTTTTTTATCTATAATCTCTAAACGTTTTTGCGCTAACTTAAAATTATTGGCTACCGTTTTTTTCTGCTCATTCAACGTTACTTTAGCATTTAAATACTCTATTTTAGAGTTTTGAATATCGTCAAGACTATTAATATTCAAGGGTAGTGTTACATTAAAACCATAGTTAAAATACTGTCTACTTAAACTAGAAGCTCCTCCTGAAAAAAGAGGATTCAAATCTTCATCTGTATAGCGACCTGTTACGGAAACTTCAGGTAAGTACTGGGTTAATGTCATAAATTTATTATGTTTTTTCTCTTCTACTCTTAAGGTATCTCGTTGTAGTTCTAACTGTTCATCCATATAACGTGCTTGGTCTATCATTCCAAAATTAGGTAAGGTTAAAGCATACGGATTGCTGTCACTTAAAAGAGCAAAATCATTTTCTAAAGCTGTAACACTTAACTCTAACTCTAATTTAGAAGTAATATCCTGATTACGTTTGAGCATCGCTTGGTCATAAAGGGTTCGGTTACTTAATCCCTCTTCATAACTCTCTTTTTGTATTGTAATGTCTAAATTGTCATTTTGAATACTTAAATCAAGTTTAGCTAATTGATATTTTGATTTTTTAAGATTAAACAAAATGCTTAGTGCCTGAGAGATAAGTTGACGTTTTTGTAGTTCAATGTCCAAACCATTGGCTTGACCTAAGGCTTTAGCATATTTAATGGCAGCCCAAATTCCTCCCATCTTAAAAATAGGTTGATCTACAGAGACAATAAACTGTTGCGTATCAACTGTACTCCCAAACTGTGTTGAATAGTTTTTAGAATACTGTAGGGTAATAGGATTTATCCATGAATTTTCCAGCTGATGACTTTGAACACTGTTTTGCTCATTTTGATATTGTAATAGTTCACTTTTATCAGCAGAAAGAAAATCACTTAATTCACTTTCTGCTTGTAAAGCAACAAACAAAAAACTAGATAGAAGAAATAGCTTTTTCAAAACGCTTAAACCCTTCATCTATTTCAGAGGCTGTAATGGTTAATGCTGGTAAAAAACGTACGGTATTCTTTCCAGCAGGAAGAACAATTACTCTGTTTTCCATACAGTTTCTAAGTACAGCTTTCATCGTATCATTATCTTTAGCACGTAATCCTCGCATCAGTCCTAAGCCCACTTCTTCTGTAAATAAATTTGAATACTTGACTGCCATCTCTTGTAACTTCACTGTAAAATATGCCAAAGTTTCGGTCAGTTGTCCTTCTTCATCCATTTTTGACAACACTTCAAGTACAGCCAAACCTGCACGTGTACTTAAATAGTTTCCTCCAAAAGTAGAACCATGATCACCTGCTACCAAAACATCTTTATGTTTCGTCATCACAGCCCCAATAGGCACACCCCCACCAAGACCTTTAGCCATGGTAATAATGTCTGGGTTTATTTCATACATATTAGAAGCCAAGATTTTTCCTGTACGGTAAATACCTGTTTGAACCTCATCAACAATAAGTAAAATATCTTTTTCTCTTAAATGTTTCTCCAGCTTTTGAATCTCATCTTTAGGAAAAGGACGCACCCCTCCTTCTCCTTGAACAAGCTCTATCATCACAGCCACAGTTTCATCATCAAGGTTCTCATAAACAGCTTCTAAATCTTTCACATAAGAAAATCCATCGGGATAGGGTGAAAAGTTTGGCGTATGAAAATGCTCTTGCCCTGTTGCTTTGACTGTGGTGATGGTACGTCCATGAAAAGAATGCTCTAAGGTAATAACTTTATAACGTTTTTTTTCAAAACGTGTTTCGCCATATTTACGGGCTATTTTAATTGCTCCCTCATTGGCTTCTGCTCCTGAATTTGCAAAGAAAATTGCTCCATCATAATGGGCTAGAGTACAGATTTTTTCTGCTAGTTTTACTTGTGGCTCAATCACTTGTAGATTAGAGATATGAATAATCTTTGCTACTTGGTCTTGAATGGCATTAACTAAAGTAGGGTTATTATGCCCTACTGAATTAACAGCAATGCCTGAAGCAAAATCTATATAATCATCTCCATTTTCGGCAAAGAGTATTGACCCCTCTCCTTTTACGAAGTTGGTATAGTTTCGGTTATAGGTTTGTAAACCATATTGTTTGTCTAATTGTTCTAATGTCATTGTTTATTGTTTCCTAAACTTGTTTACATATTTTTATGTGGTTCATCGCTCAAGTGTCCAAAAGGTAGTTTTGCACCACCCATTACGTGAAAATGTAAATGATGCACTTCTTGTCCACCATCATCACCATTATTGGTAATAAGCCTATAGCCTGTTTTATCAATGCCTGTCAGCCGTGTTACTTCTTGAACAAAGAGAGTCATTTTAGCCATCATCTCAGCACTCACATCTTGAAAACAATCAACATGGTTTTTAGGAACAACCAAAACATGAATCGGTGCTTTTGGGTGTAGGTCATGGAATGCGATAAAATCATCATTTTCTAAAAGCTTGTTACTTGGTATCTCGTTATTTACTATTTTACAAAAAATACACATGCTAAATCCTTCATATTACTTATGTTATTTATTTTAAAAATTATAACACAATCAATCCCACTATTAGCATAGTTTGGATAAAATCCCACAAAATAAAATAATTGGATAGAGGTTATTTTGGAAACATTAGAGAACCAAATTAGTGATGCGAATTCACTTGTTGACTTAGAGAAAGTTCGGATTGAACTTTTCGGTAAAAAAGGTGCATTGGCAAAAGAGTTTTCAAAACTCAAAGATGTACCAGGACCTGAAAAAAAAGCCTTTGCTGAAGGTCTAAACAAAAATAAAACAAACCTACAAAACAGCTTTGATGCACGTTATGAAACACTTAAAAAAGAAGAAATTGAAAAAGTTCTAAAAGCAGAAGCTATTGACGTTTCTCTTTATGAAAACCTCAATGAAAAAGGTGCTTATCACCCTGTTATGGCAACCATGGATAAAATCATTGACTACTTTGTCGCATTAAATTTTTCCATTGAAGATGGTCCAAAAGTTGAAGATGACTTTCACAATTTTGAAGCACTAAACTTACCAAAGAATCATCCAGCTCGTGACATGCAAGACACCTTTTTCTTTAAAGATGGTGCTGTTCTTAGAACACATACTTCTCCTGTACAAATTCGAACCATGTTAAGCCAAAAACCACCTATTCGTATGATTGCACCAGGTGCCGTTTTTAGAAAAGATTATGACATTACCCATACCCCTATGTTTCATCAAGTAGAAGGTTTGGTTGTTGATGCTAAAGGTGAAATTAACTTTGCTAATTTAAAAGCAATTATGTCGGACTTTTTGCACCACATGTTTGGTGAGGTAGAAGTACGTTTTAGACCAAGTTTCTTCCCATTTACTGAACCTTCATCTGAAGTTGATATCTCTTGCATCTTCTGTAAAGGTGAAGGATGTCGTGTTTGTTCTCACACAGGTTGGCTAGAAGTACTGGGTTGTGGAATTGTAGACTCTAATGTTTTTGATGCTGTAGAGTATAAAAATGTGAGTGGTTACGCCTTTGGTTTAGGGGTTGAACGATTTGCCATGTTACTGCACAAAGTTCCTGATCTTAGAATGCTATTTGAAGGTGACACACGCTTATTGGAGCAATTTAGATGATAATTACACGAACTTGGTTAAATAACTTTTTAGATATTTCAGAAATATCTAATGACACGCTTTACAAAACACTTAATGCCATTGGCTTAGAAGTAGATAGTCTTACAACACATACTATTCCAGAAAAAATTGTTGTGGGGAAAATACTCTCTTGTGAGAAACATCCAGATGCAGATAAGCTAAATGTTTGTCAAATTGAAATAAATGCTGGTACTGTACGACAAATTGTTTGTGGAGCAGCCAATGTTGTTCATGCAGAATATGTAGCAGTAGCAACCATTGGTGCAAAACTGGGTGAAGACTTTGAAATTAAACATGCAAAACTACGTGGTGTTGAATCAGAAGGCATGGTTTGTTCAGCCTCTGAACTAGGGCTACCAAACATTGGTGATGGCATTATGATTTTAGATGAAAGCGTTGGGGAGCTTATTGTCGGTAAAGAGATAAATGAGTACAGCAAACTTTCAGATACTGTGATAGAAATTGAACTTACAGCAAACCGTGGTGATTGTCTTTCGGTACATGGTGTGGCACGAGACCTTTCAGCAGCACTTAATATTCCAATGAAAAAATTTGACTATGAGAGTCAAAACAATGAAAAAATTGGTTTAGCAAGAGTAACTAAGCTAACGACAGAAGGTGAAATTAAAGCCTCTTTAGAATATGCAATGGCACATATAGAAAGCTTACACACTTCTTTGCTTTTTGCATTACGTCTGGCTTTTGTAGAAGCCCTTAAACAAGATGCATTGGCTAATATTTTAAAATATATCACCCATTCAACAGGCGTTATTCTAAGAGCTTATGATGTAAGTCATATAAATTTAGAAGATGACACAAAACTACTTATTAATGTCAAAAATGTTAATGATGTTGTACATATTTCACTTGATAACAAGTTATCGGCTTATTTAGGTATCAATCAAGAAGAAGCGTCTCAAGCAACAGAAAAATCAACTCAAATACTTTTTCAAGCTTCCTACATAAATCCTACTATTTTAGTAGATGTTGTCTCAGAACAAAAACTTAGCACTGATGAACTTTACTACAATACTTCACGTGGCTCTGAACCCAACTTATGTTTTGGAATTAGTTACTTAACTTATCTTTTTGAAAACTATAATATTTCAAAGCTTTTTGATGGTACGATTTCTATTTCCCAAGATGTTGAAGACAAAATTATTACAGCATCTACAGAAGAGATTTGTCAAATTATTGGTAATGAGATTCCTAAAATGGAAATTATTAATATTTTAAAATCTTTAGGTTTTATTGTCCAAACCACAGCTGAAGATAAGTTTGGGGTAACCATACCAGCTTATCGTCATGATATTCAAAATATACAAGACATTACTGAAGAAGTTGTGCGTATCATTGGTATAGACAACATTGAAGCCAAAGCATTAAAATTTATTGAAAAAAATCGTAACAATAGTAGCATGAAAAAATATTATGTCAAAAAAGAACTGCGTTCTCGTGCCGTTGCTACAGGATTTGATGAAAGTATCTCTTATGCCTTTACAGATAAAACCCTTTTAGAAAAATATAACTTTCCAACAGTTAATGAAGAGTTAGATCTTATCAATCCAATTACTACGGATTTTAACACATTAAGAACAACCATTCTTATCAACCTGCTCCAAGCTGCACAGCGTAATGTCAACTACTCTAAAAAATCTACAGCACTCTTTGAAATTGGAACAATATTCAATGCATTACGTGAAGAGAAAGAGGTCTTAAGCCTTATTTATACGGGTCAAAAAGAGTCTGAAAATGTTTCCAATGCAGGAAAGCCTAACAACATTGACTTTGAAAGCTTTGTCAAAAAAATCTCCTCTGTTATTGGAAACTTTGAACTACGAACAGCAGTACAAACCAATAAAATTATTCATCCTTATCAATCAGCTGATATTATCATCAATAATCAAACTTGTGGATATCTTTCTAAAGTACACCCAAGTGTTTGTGAAGCATTTGATTTAAAAGAAACGTTTGTAGCAGAAATAGACTTTTTGGCTTTAATACCAGAACATATTAATGCCAATCCTATTTCTAAATTTCAAGGGGTCTATAAAGACTTAAGTTTTGTGATTGATAAAAATACCCCATACAGTCAAGTTTCTTTAAGCATCAGTACTTTAAAACTACCTTTACTTAAAAATTTTTATGCTGTTGATGTCTATGAAGATGAAGTACTAGGAGATGAAAAAAGCTTATCGCTACGTCTGTTTATACAATCTTTAGAAAGCACCTTAAAAGATAAAGAGATTGACGAGACAGTTACGGCTATTATTGAAGCACTTGAGGCAACTTATGGAGCTAGACTTCGATGAAAAGTGTAACAATATCAGCTACTACTAAAGCATTCTCTTTAGAGTGTTCAGACATTGCTCCTGACAAATCTATCTCGCATAGATGTGCGATGTTTTCTTTACTTTCAGACAAACCCTCTAAAATTAAAAACTTTCTTTTAGGAGAAGACACCTTGGCTTCGCTTTCCATTGCTGAACAATTGGGTGCTTCTATCAAAAGAAATGGAGGAGATGTTGAAATAACCCCTCCTACAAAACTTAGCGAACCTTCCAATATCTTAGATTGTGGAAATGCTGGAACAGGCATGAGACTCTATGCTGGATTACTTTCAGGAATTGAAGGTTCATTCATCTTAACTGGTGATAAATATTTACGTTCACGTCCCATGAATCGTGTGACTATTCCATTACGTAATATTGGTGCTAAGATAGATGGTAGAGAAAATGGAAACCTTGCTCCTTTAGCTATTAGAGGTGGTGATTTAAAATCCTTCAAATATGCTTCTCCTATTGATTCTGCCCAAATTAAATCAGCACTTATTTTAGCTGCCCTTCAAGCTGATGATAGCTCTCTTTATAAAGAAGAACTTCTTTCACGTGACCATACAGAAAGAATGCTCTCTGGGATGGGTGCAAAAATTACACTACAGTCTGATGGATGGATAAAAATTGATCCTTTAACACAACCATTGAACCCACTAAATATAACTGTCCCTGCTGATCCTTCAAGTGGATTCTTTTTTGCTGTAGCAGCTGCCATTATTCCTAATGCATCAACGGTTATTAAAAATGTCACCTTAAATCCTACTAGAATTGAGGCTTATAAAATCTTGGAAAAGATGGGTGCAAATATCTCATACCTTGAAAAAGAGAATATCTATGAACCAATTGGGGACATCAAAATTTCTTATAATGGAAAACTCTCTTCTGTAACGGTAGAAAATAATATTGCATGGCTTATTGATGAACTTCCTGCTCTCTCCATTGCTATGTCTGTTGCCAAGGGAACTTCTTTAGTCAAAAATGCTAAAGAGTTACGTGTTAAAGAAAGTGATAGAATAAACACCGTACTTACAGGGCTTAATGCTTGTGGTGTAACAACTATAGAACATGAAGATGGCTATGAAATTATGGGAGGAACACTAAACTCGGCAACTATAAACAGTTATGGAGACCATAGAATAGCCATGAGCTTTGCCATTGCTGGACTTTTGGCTGAAATGCAAATTGAAGACACACAATGCATTGATACTTCATTCCCAAATTTTTTCGATATACTCTCTCAAATTACACAGATTAAGGATTAATACTATGAAAATTGAACTTGCTTCAAGTTATGGCTTTTGTTATGGTGTGAAACGTGCCATTGAGATTGCTGAAGAACATAAAAACTCTTTTACTTACGGTCCACTTATTCACAATAAAGATGAGATAAATCGTCTAAAAGATGGTTATAATATTGGTTTAATTGAAAAAATTGAAGAAATTGAAAATGATAATACCGTGGTTATCCGTACCCATGGAATACCTAAAAATGAATTAATAAAATTAAAAAAACAGAAAAATAAAATTATAGATGCTACTTGTCCCTATGTCACAACACCTCAAAATATTGTTGAAAAAATGAGTACAGAAGGTTACTCTATCGTTATCTTTGGAGATAAAGAGCATCCAGAAATTAAAGGCGTGGTCTCTTACGCAACTAAAAAAAATGATGCCTACATTGTACTGACCCCTGAAGAATTAAACGGTTTACCGTTAAAAAGTAAAGTAGCTGTTGTTTCTCAAACTACTAAAAAACCTCAAGATTTTGCTGATATTGTTTGTGCATTAATTCAAACCAATAAAGAAGTACGTGTGTTTAATACCATTTGTAATGCAACTTTTGAAAATCAGGATGCAGCTTCAGAACTGGCCCAAAAAGCTGATATTATGATTGTGATAGGAGGAAAACACTCTTCTAACACTAAAATGTTACACAGTATCTCTCAAAAAGATTGTCCAGACAGTTATTTGATTGAAAATGAAAGTGAATTAGATGCTAGTTGGTTTACGAACAAACAACTTTGTGGTATTTCAGCTGGTGCGTCAACCCCTGACTGGATTGTACAGAATGTTATCTCCAAAATAGAAAAAATTTCATAAAACACCTTAAAACCTCTCTTCTCTAACACTATTTAAAAGCTAAATTAATTAGTGTTAGCTTAGCCAATTCAATAAATAATCTTCCAAACAGCATATTTACTTTTTTTCATATTGTATTAAATAAAAAAGAGTATAATAGCGCAAAATTAGGCACAAGCAAGGATTAGTAAGCATGAAATTCGAAGATATCGAAATAGAAGACGTAGATTTTGGAGCGATGCTCGAGGAGTCGTTTAAAAAAACAGACACAAAAAGTGATTTAGTAGATGGTATAATTGTTAAAATTGATGAAACTGAGAATCAAGTAGTTATTGATATCGGTCGTAAAAACGAAGCATTAATGTCATTAGACCAAATTAGAGATGAAGATGGAGAAATTTTCTTCAAAGAAGGTGAAACCATTCAAGTTGTTATCACGGGACAACGTGGTGAGCGACCTAGTGTATCTTACGAATTAGCAGAGCAAAGAGCTGCCTTAGCTGAATTTATTGAAGAGTATGATGAAGAACAAGAGTACGTTGTAGAAGGTACGATTACTAAGAAAAACAAAGGTGGATTTGTTGTAGATGTTTCTGGTTTAGAGTTTTTCATGCCAAGAACACTCTCTTATATCTCTTATAAAGTAGACCCAATTGGTAAACAAGTCAAAGCACTTATTGTAAAAGTTGACAAAGAAAAGAATTCAGTTGTCGTTTCAAGAAAAGCACTTATTGAGCGTGAAAAAGCTGAAACACAAGAGATTGTAGACAAATTATTAGAAAACAAAGCTGTTGTTGTTGGTACGGTTAAAAAAATCACTTCTTATGGTATGTTTGTAGATGTTGGTGGTATGGATGGACTTGTTCACTACTCACAAATTTCTCACAAAGGTCCAGTTAATCCTTCAAAATACTATAAAGAAGAAGATGAAGTTAATGTTATTGCCATTGATTACGATAAAAAGAAAAGACATCTTTCTCTTTCTATTAAAGAAGCAAATCTTGACCCATGGAAAGACATTGACAATACTTTAAGAGCTGGAGATACTGTTTCTGTAACTGTTTCAAACATTGAGCCTTATGGTGCATTTGTAGACTTAGGTGAAGACTTAGAAGCATTTTTACACGTATCGGAACTCTCTTGGGAAAAGAATGTTAAACATCCAAAAGACTATATTGAAATTGACCAAGTGATTGATGTTGAGATTATTGAAATTGATAAGCAACAAAGAAGACTTCGTGTTTCAAGAAAAACATTATTACCTAAACCAATTGATCAATTTGCCTCTGCAAACAGAGTTGGTGATGTAATTACAGGTACTGTTTCATCAGTAACTGACTTCGGTGCATTTGTTAAAATTGGTGCTGTTGAAGGTCTTTTACATAATCAAGAACTTTCTTGGGAAAAGTCTGAATCAGCAAAAGAGTTATACAAGTCTGGTGATGAAGTTGAAGTTAAAATTATTAAAATTGACAGAGATCAAGGTAAAGTTTCTTTAAGTATTAAAGCCATGCAAGAATCTCCAGTAGCTGCTTTTGCAAAAAACCATAAAAATGGTGACATTGTAGAAGGTACAGTTAAAGACAAAAAAGACTTTGGTATTTTTGTTTCTATTGAAGCTGGTGTTGATGCATTAATTAGACTTGATGATTTAGCACCATTAAAAGAAGAAGAGATTGAAAAAGGTCAAGTAATTAGAGCTGTAATTTCTTTCATTGATGCGAAAACTGATAGAATTAGAGTTTCTGTTAGAAGACTTGAACGTCAAGAAGAGAGAGAAGCACTAGACAAGCTTAATGCAGAACAAGATGACAGTATGACTCTTGGTGATGCTTTTGGCGACTTTAAAAGAAAGTAGGAATTGACAAATATGTCTAAGATTACTGTTGTAGTTTGTGACCATATCCACCAAAAAGGTCTGGATATTCTCACAAATGATCCTGATATAAACCTAATTAATGCAGCAGATGAGCCTAAAGATAAGCTCATCTCCGAAATTATTGCCCTTGCTGATGTAGCCATTACCCGTTCTTCTACCGATGTTGACCAAGCTTTTTTAGATCATGCAAGTAAAGTAAAATCTGTTGTACGTGCTGGGGTTGGTGTTGACAATGTAGATATAGAAGGTTGTAGTAAAAAAGGTATTGTTGTTATGAACGTACCCACAGCCAACACCATTGCTGCTGTGGAACTTACTTTAGCACATATGCTTTCTTGTGTACGTCAATTTCCTTATGCACATAACAATCTAAAACTAGACAGAGTATGGCGAAGACAAGACTGGTATGGTACAGAACTTAAAGATAAAAAACTAGGTATTATTGGTTTTGGTAATATTGGTTCACGTGTGGGTAAAAGAGCCAAAGCATTTGAAATGGATGTCATTGCCTATGACCCTTATATTGACCCAAGAAAAGTAACCGATGCTGATATTTCTTATACCAAAAACTTCGAAGACATCTTAGCTTGTGATATTATCACCATTCATACCCCTAAGAACAAAGAAACTTTAGGAATGATTGACAAAGAAGAAATAGCTAAGATGAAAGATGGTGTTGTTCTAATTAACTGTGCTAGAGGTGGTCTTTATAATGAGGATGCCTTACTTGATGGTTTAAAATCTGGTAAGATTCATATGGCTGGAATTGATGTTTTTAACAAAGAGCCAGCAACAGACCATCCTCTTCTTGATCTTGATAATGTTACCGTTACCCCTCACTTAGGTGCTAATACTAAAGAGTCTCAACAAAATATTGCCATTCAAGCTGCTGAAAATGCCATTCAAGCTGCCAAGTCTATTGCTTATCCTAATGCACTTAATTTACCTATTAAAGAGAGTGAATTACCTGACTTTTTACGTCCATATCTGGAACTTATTCAAAAAATGGGGAACATTGCAGCTCAAGCGACACGTTCTAAAGTTAAAAGCATTAAAATCACCACGAAAGGTGATGTTTCTGAATACTTAGACTCTTTAAGTACTTTTGCAACAGTTGGTCTTTTAAGTGAATCCCTAGAGGACCAAGTAAACTATGTGAATGCAGAATTTGTTGCCGAAGATAGAAATATTAAAATCATTAAAGAAACAGCCATCAATAACTCTGGACTTACCAATAAAGTAAGTCTTAAAGTCACCACTGAAAATGGTGACTTTTTTATTGCTGGTACTGTTTTTGGTGAACAAACATTACGTATTATGGACATTGATGGATACAAGTTAGACCTTGAACCAAAAGGAAAATTAATTTTATTTAGAAATACGGATGTTCCTGGTGTTATTGGTGATGTGGGTCGTATTGTTTCTTCTCATGGACTTAATATCGCTGACTTTAGGCTGGGTCGAGACAACCAATCTCATGCCTTGGCTGTTGTTAATGTAGAAGGCAATGTTAAAAAAGAAGTTCTTTCAGAACTTTCAAGACTAGAAGCTTGTATTAGTATCAGCTACGTTAGTATCTAACAATATTTCTTCTCCTAAAGCTTTCCTCTTCTTTAAGGGGGAACTACTTGTAACACTTTTTCCTCTTTAAATTATTTTTATAAATTAAAATTATAATTTTAAATAAGTATAGCTATAATAATTTATTCATTAGGAAGATTTCTTAAATTCAACTGAAATTAATACTTTTTACTTATAATTCTAATAACTATTAATTATAAAGGATTAACATGTTTCTAAAAGCTATACGATATATAATTTTAACTGTCCTACTTAGTCCCTTTTCTTTTGCTGAAGGACTAAAGAATCTTTCTTTAGATACAGCCTTAACAATAATGCAACAAAATAATCTTGAATTAAAAATTTCAAAATTTGATGAACAGATGCGACAATATGAAGCCCAAGCTTCCAAAGGGCATAATTATGGTAAGTTAAATGCTCAATTTCAAGCATTACGCTCTAATGATGCAGGGAATATTTTTGGATTTAAATTAAAAAGTAGGGAAGCAACTTTTGGAGATTTTGGTTTTTCTGAATTTGACATGACAGGACAAACAAATCCCCTACCTATTGCTCCACAAGAACTCAACTATCCCAATGCAAGAAACCATTACCAAACAACGCTTACTTATATGATTCCTCTTTACACAGGTGGAAAACTTGAACAGTATGGAAAAATAACCAAAGCATTACAACATATGAGTCAACTTGATACTTCAAAGTTATTAAATGAAAAAATTTTTCAAACAACCAAAACTTTTTATGATATTTCTCTTATTGATCAATACATTAACAATCTTTCAAATATCCTCTCAAACATAAAAATGTTAGAAAACATTGTAAAAAGTATGAGGGAAGAAGGCTTTGCTAAAGAAATTGATGAACTTGAAGTAGAAACAAGAAGAGCAGAAGCAGACAGTATGCTTTCACAAGCAAATTACAATAAAAAATTAGCCTATCAATACCTCTCATTTTTACTTAACAAACATGTAGTCTCTATTAGCCCTCAAACAGATGTCGCTCCTATGCCTGAAGTTGATATCAACCAATTTCTTCAAAATAATTTAGACATTCAAAGAGCAGAACTTGGACTAAAAATTACTGATATGGCAATAAAAGCCGAAAAAGCAAATTTTTTACCAACAGTAGGGGCATTTGGAGAATATGGTTCATCAGATAATCAAGCATTTAATCAATTTACAGATAAGGACTTTTATACGGCTGGCGTACAACTAGAATGGAACTTATTTAATGGTAATATTGACAAAAATAACTTAGATAAAGCCCGAGTAGAAAATATGAAAGTTCATGAACAAGTTGAATTAGCACAAAAAGGTATTGGCTTAAAAATTGCAAAATTACAAACAGAAGCAAAAAGTAAAGAAGCTGATATTAGAAGCCTTGAAACACAACTTTCTTTTGCTTCAAAAGTTTATGAAAATTACCAAGAGCAATATAAAGAGGGCATTAAATCGATTTCTGATGTACTCATAAAACAATCAAAAGAATTGGAAGTTTTAATGCAACTTTTAACAGCAAAAAATGATAGAAATGCAAAAGTTTTTGAACTAAAAAGTATACTTAATGAAGGAGAAAAATAATGAAATTACTTATGATGATGGTCTTAGGACTAAGCACACTACACGCAATAGAACTCGAACTTGCAGGTTCAATTATCTCAGATAATCAAAAAATGATTACGAGTAGATATATGGGGATTGTTACAGAAATGTATGTTGCTGAAGGTGATATTGTTAAAAAAGGTCAATTACTTTATGAAATTGACTCAAAAGAAATTGATTCAAAAAAAGAACAAGTGAATCTTGCGATTTCACAAGCCCAACTGGCTCTACAAATGAATGAAAATCAATACAATAATATTCTACTCAATCTTGGAAGATATAAAAGGCTATTTAGTAAAGGAATGGTCTCCAAATATGAACTTGAAAACCTTGAACTTGGTGCAAAAAATCTCAAAGATATGGTAAAAATAGCTTCAAAACAGGTTGCACAAGCAAAAGCAATGAAAAAAGAAGTACTAAATCAGTATAATTACTTGAAACTAAAAGCACCTAATACTGGTATTATTATTGCAAGAAAACTTTCTGTGGGAGAAATGGCAATACCAGGGATGCCTGGCGTCATACTAACAGACCTTTCAAAGCTCAGTATTATTGTTGAAATATCTGAAAATGATATTAAGTTTATGGAATTAGGAAAAGTTATTAATGTAGAGATACCCTCTACTAATTTTAAAACTACTGGAAAAATTTATTCTATTATTCCAAGTTCAAATCCGATGACACGAAAATTTAAAATGAAGATTGAATTTGACTCTAAAAACAAATCAATCTATCCAGGCATGTATGCAAAAGTACACATTAAAGGCTAAAAATGGGACAAAAAGCAGCAGAACCTTACGTCATTAAAGATGTTGCAGGTAAATTAGGACAAGGGTTTTTAAGAAACCCTTTAACAGCAGTACTAGGGATTGTTATTCTTGCACTTGGTTGGATAGCCCTTTCCACCATGCCCAGAGAAGAAGATCCTCAAATTGCTATCTCGGGTGGTGGTATTATGGTTATTATGCCAGGTGCTACCCCTCTTGAAATCGAAAATATTATCTCTAAACCCTTAGAGAAAAAACTTCGTGAGGTTCGAGGAATTCAACATGTATATAGTACTTCTATGGACAGTGTAGGTATTGTCAATGTTATGTACTACATTGGAGAAAACAGAGAAGACTCTAACCTAAAACTTTATGATAAAATTATGCAAAATATGGATTCAATGCCCAAGGGAGTTGAACAACCACTGGTCAAACCTTTCGACATTGACATTGATGTACCCATTATCACCCTTGCCCTCTATCAAACAAAAGATTCCAAGCTTTCCCTTGTAGAATTTAATGAAGAGCTAAGAAACCTTAAACATAAGGTAAGTAGTATTGACAATGTTGCCAAAACAACCCTTCATGGCTCACATAAAGAACAATTTAATATAGAAGTTGATGTCAATAAGCTTTCGGCTTACCACCTATCTATGGGACAAATTATGACAGCACTTCAACAACTTGCTGTCAATGTACCAGATGTTAAAGGAAGAACCAAAGGAAATAAATTGGTTTTCTTTGGTGTTTCCAATGCCATTACGAGTGTGAAAGACATTGAAGGTGTTCGTGTCACCTCCTATAGAGATTCCCCCGTTTATCTTCGAGATGTTGCCAGAGTGGAACAAGGTATTGACAAACAAAAATTTCAAGATGTTGAATTAATTTTTAGACCCAATAATGATACCTCACAAGCTTTAAGCCCAAATATACCACAAGTAACACTTTCTGTCTCAAAACTAGCTGGTACCAATGCTGTCTTTGTGGCACAAGATGTCATGAAGCTTATTGAAGAGCAAAAGCCATTATTTAAAGAGCTTGGAATCGAATACCGTAAAACAAGAGATTATGGAGAAAGAGCCAATGCTGCTGTTGATGAATTAATGCATCACTTGGTTATTACCATTATTATTATTGCCATTATGCTTGTCTTTGCTTTAGGTTGGAGAGAATCCCTCATTGTCACCTTCTCTGTTCCAGCCATTTTGGCCATTACGCTGTTTATTGCCTATATGACAGGACAAACCATGAACCGAATTACCCTTTTTGCTTTCTTACTATCATTGGGTCTCTTGGTTGATGCAGCGATTATTGTGATTGAAAACATTCACCGTCACCTGCACAGCCCAGGTGTTGAAGACAGGGAAATGGGAGAACTGCTTGTTGAGGCAACCGATGAAGTTGGAGGACCGACCAATATCGCAACCCTTGCCATTATTATGACCATGGTACCTATGGCATTTGTTGGGGGAATGATGGGGTCATTCATGAAACCAATTCCTTATAATGTACCTGTAGCACTATTTGCCTCACTCATTGTTGCCTATATTTTTACGCCTTATTTAAGCCTTAAGCTATTAAAAAAACCTAAGCACGATGAATGTCATGATACAGAACATAATCCATATGGAATCTGTGAAATATGTAGTGATGGCACCTGTCCAACCTGTCAAGATAAAAAGAAAGAGGAAAAATAGATGGAAAAACTTGAAAGCTTTATCTATTGGATTTTAACCAGTGAATTTAGAAAAAAAATGGTTATTATTTTAACCATCATTGCATTTTTTGCATCATTATTAATGTTTCCTTCAGGTGGCGTACTCGCAAGAATGCTACCAGGAAAAAGTGCAACAACCTACTCAATATACATAGATACACCAACAGGAAGTTCAATACAACAAACAAAAAAAGTGACGTCTTGTGTTTCTAATATTTTAAGAGATGAACAAGAGATTCTGGATATTTCAATTTTTTATGGACAAGGTATTCCTCTTGATTACGCTGGACTAGTCAAAGGTTCACTCATGAAAAGAAGTGAAAATTTAGCTGAACTCTCCATTAACCTTACGCCTAATGAAGTAAGAAAAGAGCCTTCATTTCTGATGATTAGTCGTTTACGTCCCATCGTGCAAGAAACTTGTCAAGAGGTAGTACCTGGTTCAGTCATCAAATTTATCGAGCAACCCTCTGGTCCTCCTACTTTAGCACAAATTGTTGTGGAAGTTCATGGTGATAATATTCCTAAAACCCGTCAACTTTCTGTTGAAGTCGCCAATATCTTAAGCAATACAAAAGATTTAGTTGATGTAGATATCATGGCTGATGATATTTATGAGAAATATCAACTATTACCAGACATCGAAAAAATTGCCTTGGAAAAACTAGGAATAGAACAAGTTAATAACATTTTATACCTTGCCTTTGAAGGTATGGTTATTGCCACTAAAAACTCTGAAAATCGTTCTCTGCAAATCCCTATATTTTTAGGCTTAAGTGATGAGACCAAACGACTTCAAAATAGCAGTCATAATGCCATTCGGTCAAAACTAACTTCATTAACACTTATGAACAGACAAGGTCTAATGATTCCCCTAACTGAAGTGGTTAAGATTGTCAAAGTAAATTCTAATCCAACCATTATGCACAAAGATTTAAATCGTATGATTAATGTTATTGCTGAAACCGATAATGTTTCTCAAGTGTACCCTTTATTAGATGCACGAGAAAAAATGGAAGAATACTTTTCAAAAGAATATCATGTTTCCAACGCACCCATTTCAACTTATATGTTTGACCTTAAGTTAGTTCATAAAAAAACAGGTGAAAAATACCTGCTTCGTTGGGATGGAGAGATGAAAGTAACCCTTGATACCTTTAGAGATTTAGGGGCTGCCTTTATTGCTGCTTTGGTTCTTATTTTCTTTTTATTGGTTATTTACTACAAAAGTTTTGCTCTAAGTGGTATTATTTTAGGAGGTTCTTTCCTCTCTTTAATTGGGGTTATTGTAGGACACTGGGTTGCTGATTTACTTACAACACAGACCTTCTTTTTAACAGCCACCTCACTTATTGGATTTATTGCTTTAATGGGAATTTCTTCAAGAAACTCTTTACTACTGATTGATTATGCTATGGGACTAATTAACGAACAAGGCATAGAAAGAAAACGTGCAATTGCTTTAGCCTCAGCTACCAGAGCCATTCCTATTTTCTTAACAGCCGTTGCGATTATTTTAGGTTCAGCTCTACTTGCTGGTGACCCAATCTTTGGGGGGCTTGGTGTTGCACTGATTTCTGGTACGGTCGCTGCCGTCTTTGTATCCTTACTTTTTGTTCCAGTACTCATGGACAATGCCGATGCGATGCTACCAAGTGATTATGTACACCCACCCAAAAAACAAAGTAAGTTTTTTTCAAACTTATTAGATAAACTCAAAAAATTTCTTATAGGATTTTTAGAGAAAAGCAAGAAAAAGGAGAAGTAAGTCTTAAGACTTCTCTCCTACAAAAAAACTTTAAATAAAATCTCCCTCAATGCTTCCTTCATCTCTTTAGTTAAACTTTTTTTATTTGTAAAAATATAAAAAGGCACTGTATTTGACCTGGAAGTAATCAATCTTTTTCTAAGCGTTGAAACTTCATCAATTTTAATACTTTTTTCACCATCATAAAGTAAGAAATTCTTATCAATACCAATTGAAAGAGAAATAATCGAATAGCTAAAAAAGTCATCCCCTTGATTATATTGATGAATAAAATTATTTAACAATTTCTCTAAACGTTTCTCTTTTTTTTCTGAAACTTTACCAAACTTTTCTCTAAACATATACCGTTCTTTTTCACTTAACTCTAAAAGTTTATAAAATTCAGAAAGGTTCTGCCATTGGGCTCTAAAAAAATGTTTACCAAAAAGTATGTCTTCAAAAGCAGCTAGATAATATCGCTCTTCATAAGTTAAAGAGAGTTGATATTTTATTTTGAAGTACTCTTTTTTAAACAGTGATATAAGCCAATTTTCATCCAATTGAGAAATGATGTCTAACTGTTTGACAGTGTTTTTTTCTTTAGAAAATTGCCACATCATGGCAATGCTTTGATAAATTTTTTTATCTTTAGGCATAGATAGCAAATACTCTTTGGCTAAATAAGTAATAACTTTTTCTAAAAGGGTATCTAAACGTGCAATATTATGGGTAAAAAATACTTTTTTATATAAATTAAACCGACTCTCTAATAAATGCTCAATATCAGGCAAACTTGACGACATAAATGAAAGTTGAAATTTTTTATTCTCTTCAATAAGTATGGCTTCTCTTGTCACTCTCAAAAAATCAGCAGAAGTAGAAATATATCCAGAAGCTAATAGGTCTCTGTTAATATAGTCAATTCTATCTGCATCAATCGAAGATGCGACATAGTCATGTAAGGTACTATACGAAAAGTCTTTTGTCTCCATATTATTCAGTATATTTTTAACCATCAAGTAATAAAGTTCTACAATTTCTTTATTTGTACCATTGTTTTGTGCCAACTCATGTCTAAATAACATATCAAGATAAGAATAACCTATACTTTCATGTAAGACCAACTGACCATTAGTAGTAATATTATTATAAAATTTTAAAAATTTTTTTTCTTCCTCATTGAGTACTTTTTTCTTCTTGATAGATAAATAAAGACGTTTTAAAGCATATTCTGTTTGGTGTGAAAAAGGCAAATGTCCCACATCATGCAAAAGTCCAGCCAAACGTAAAGATTGTAACAATATAAGATAGCTAACATTAAATTTCTTATCTAAAATAAATGAAAAACCTAAAAGGGTTTTATCATAAATATCTAAGGTCTTTAAGTCAATTTTTAAAGCATGTCTTTCAATAAGATTTTCTATTTCAACTTTAGCAGACATTAAAAAACTTTTACGACTCTTTTTTGAACTATTAATCAAAGAATTTTTGAACATATAAGAAGCCACATGCATTGTGCCTAAGGAATGAATGTACCTCTTAGTTGATATAGAAGGAAAAGCAAAGTATGCTAAGGCATTTTGTGAAACAAAAAGTAAACGGTTTACAACCTTACTTTTTAAAAATCTCTCTTCAAGTTTACTATAGGGAATATGTCCGTAAACGGTATCACTAACAATATTATTTTGCTTCATTTGATCTTTTCCTGTGTGAATATGTTGTATATTATATTAAAAATTTCTTAGACTAGATAAGTTCCACTTGTGAAAAACTAAAAGATAAAATTATATATAAATACAAACTTGAACTTATGTAACATATTACTTCTCTTTATCTCCCAATGTAAAACAATTTCATTACCATTTAAGTTAGTGTAGATTAGAATTTAATGCGTTTATTACCTAATTTTAACTTCGATTAGGTGTACGGCTAAAGAACAATGAGTACTGGAGGGTAAATTGAAAAAAATCGTAATGCTTGTATTACTGTCATTATCAATACTACAAGCTAACAATCTTGGATTAAATGAAAAATTAGGGGCTATGGTTCCACTTGATTTAACGTTTATCGATGAAACGGGGAAAAGTAGAACTTTAAAAGACTACATGAATGGGAAGCCAACCATTATTTCTCTTAACTATTTTCGTTGTGCAGGTATTTGTACACCACAACTTGAAGACATGGCTCAAATGTTAAGCCGACTTGACTTAGCAGAAAATATAGACTACAAAGCACTTACCATCTCATTTGATGAGACGGAAACACCAGCACTTGCAGCAGCAAAACGTAAAACACACCTTATTTCAATGGGCAGATCTTATGTTCCTGATGCATGGCACTTTGTTCTCTCTGAAAACAACTCTTCTGCAATACTTGCAGATACAGTTGGTTTTAGCTACGAAAAGACAGTAAATCCAACATCTGGTGTAGTAGACTGGATTCATCCAGCTGTACTAATTATGTTATCACCAGAAGGAAAAGTAACCCGTTATCTCAATGGTATCGAACAACTTCCTTTTGATGTAAAAATGGCACTTATGGAAGCTGGTGAAGGGAAAATAGGACCGACCATTGCAAAAAATTTGCTTTTTTGTTTTGCTTATGACCCAAAAGCTAAAACCTATATTTTTAAATGGGAAAAAATAGCAGCAACCATTATGTTTGCAATGATGCTATTATTCTTTATTTACCTCGTAAAAACAAGTAACAGAAACGATGACCGAGAACATCATCAAAATAAAGGAGACAATTAGATGAGTAAAACTTATTTCGACGAAACACACTGTGCCATTGGGCACCCAAAAAGTACATTCATGCAGTGGATGCTTACTGTAGACCATAAAAGAATTGGTATTATGTATGCAGCTGTAATGTTTTTCTACTTTTTCATTGCTGTAGCAACAGCTTTCATGATGCGTTTAGAGCTTTTAGCACCAGGAGGGCAGTTTTTAGACGGAGACACTTTTAACCAAGCCTTCACTCTTCACGGAGTCATCATGATTTTCCTATTTATTGTTCCAGGAATTCCTGCAATATTTGGTAACATTGTAATGCCATTGATGATTGGTGCGAAAGATGTATCTTTCCCAAGACTTAACTGGTTTACTTTCTGGTTATATGTTGTTGGAACGTTTGTTGCAATGGCATCACTATTTACTGATGCAGGTTTTGCTGATACAGGTTGGACATTCTATGCACCTTACTCAATTAACACCAGTACAAATGTAATCTTTACACTTGTAGCAGCGTTTATTCTTGGTATGGCTTCAATTCTTACAGGACTTAACTTCCTTGTAACAATTCATAGACTTAGAGCGCCAGGTATGGGTTTTTGGAAAATGCCACTTTTTGTATGGGGTATCTACGCAACAGCATGGATTCAACTTCTTGCAACACCAGTCGTTGGTATTACGCTTATTCTAGCAATTCTTGAAAAATACTTTGGTATTGGTATCTTTGACCCAGCTAAGGGGGGAGACCCAGTATTATTCCAACACTTATTCTGGATTTACTCTCACCCAGCTGTATATTTAATGATTCTTCCAGCATTTGGTATTATGTCTGAAATTATTCCAACTTTCTCAAGAAGAGAAATATTTGGATACAGAGCCATTGCTATCTCATCAGCCTCAATTGCTGGTATTGGTTACTTAGTATGGGGTCACCACCTTTATACCTCAGGTATGGCAGATACAGCTAAAGTTATCTTCTCATTCTTAACCTTCTTCGTTGCGATTCCAACGGGTATTAAATTCTATGACTGGATTGCTACTATGTACAAAGGTAAGATTATTCTTTCTACGCCTATGCTATGGGCTTTAGGAACTATTATTACCTTTACAATTGGTGGACTTACAGGGGTAACTATTGCCATGATTGGTGTTGATATTCACCTTCAAGATACTTACTATACAGTTGCTCACTTCCATTACGCTATGCTAGGTGGGGTTGCATTCTTATTGTTTGCTGGACTACACTATTGGTTCCCATTGGTTACAGGTAAAATGTACAATGAGTTCCATGGAAAAATTTCTTTCTATCTTCAATTTGTAGGATTTAACCTTTTATGGTTCCCAATGTTCATCGCTGGATACTATGGTATGCCAAGACGTTACTTTGACTACTTACCAGAGTTTCAAATTTATCACCAAGTTTCATTTGTAGGGGCAGTTATTTTTATTACTGGACTTGTTTACATGTTTGTAGTATTTTACAAAGGTTGGACAAAAGGTGAGGCATCTGGACCAAACCCATGGAATGCAACAACATTAGAGTGGCATCTACCATCATCACCTCCACCATTAGAAAACCATTCTAAAGTTCCATATGTTGACTTTAATCCGTATGAGTATCATCATGGTCAGCCAGTGGTTAAGTTTAATTATGAAACTATGCAAAGGATAGATTAATGTCAGGTCCATACGTACCAGAAATCGCAACAGATCGCGAAGGAAATGAACATTTAGTTCAAGGTTGGCAAGATGACTTTTATGGTGGAAAACTAGGTTTTTGGCTATTTATGTTTACAGAGGTATTAATGTTTGGTGCTATGTTTATGGCACTTGCTTACTACAATACTCTACACCCACAAGACTTTTTAGATGCTTCGGCATCTTTAAATAGATTACTTGGTGGAATTAACACTGTTGTACTATTAATATCAGCACTGACTATGGGTCTTGGCTTACTGAATATGAGAGTTGGTAAGGTTAAAGAAGCAAAACTAATGATTTGGGCAACTATTATTTTAGCTGCAGCATTCTTAGTCATTAAAGGTTTTGAGTGGAGAGCTGAGTACAATCATGGTATCTTCTTAATGCATGACCAACTACTTCCAGGTTCATCATTACCACTTGGACAAAAATTATTTTTTGGACTTTATTTTTCAATGACGGGACTTCACGGTTTCCACATCATTATTGGTATTGGACTTATGATTTGGTTACTTAAAAGAATTAATGCTGAAAAAGTAAGACCAGATCACCATATCTTATATTGGAACATCGCACTATACTGGGACATCGTACACCTTATTTGGGTATTTGTATTTCCTTACTACTACATGATCGGAGCAGGAGGAGCTACAGGTGGACACTAATACTATAGATTACGCAAAAGAAAGATCAGGATATTACAAAATTCTTGTAGGACTCCTATTATTGACGGCTGTTACCTTTATTCAGCCTCATATGTTTATGACAGAATCAACATTCTTAGCACAAATGCTTATTGCAGTTGCTAAAGCTTGGTTAATTTTAATGTTTTATATGCACTTAAAAGGTGAAACACTTATCATTTGGATGACAGGTTTCTCACTCTTTATTGTATTTACATTTTTCGCGATTGTCATTGGTGTTGATGTACAACACTTTCAATTTAAAGATGAAAGTCATATTACAGAATCAGCAACACTAATGCATGAAGCAGCTAATACATCTGCTACATCATCACATTCAACAGCACACTAAGGAGGCAATATGGATGTTAACAACACACTAAGTGGTTTTAGTTCAATGGCAGAAACTTTTGCCTCAGATTTTCACCAAGCATTTTGGATAAACTTTTGGATTTCAGTAGTACTCGGTTTATCAGTACTTATTCCAATGTTTTACTTTGCTTGGAAATACAGAGAAAACAATGTTAAAGATGAAGACATTAAAAACATTACCCATAACACTTCACTGGAAATTGCTTGGACTTTAATTCCAACACTACTAATGATGGTTCTTTTTTATTATGGTTATACTTCTATGAAGTCTTTAAGAACCCTACCAGCAGCGTCTGAGAGTATTGTAGTAAAAGTTGAAGGTTCAAAATGGAAATGGAAATATGAATACCCAGCGAATAAATCTGGACATGTTCATAAAATCACTTCTGTTTATGACAAAAAAATTGGTGGTGTAAAAAGAGGTCTTTATGTACCTGTTGGAACGAATGTTATTTTAGAAATGACAGCACCTTTAAACGATGTTATTCACGCATACTATGTACCTGCTTTACGTATGAAAGAAGATGTCGTACCAGGACGTACAACAAAACAATGGTTCAATGCTGATGTTGTTGGTACTTATGATGTAGAATGTGCTGAATACTGTGGTACAGCACACTCGTACATGTACTCTAAAATTGTGGTTATGGAACAAGCTGATTATGATGCATGGTTTGAAAGCAATGCTAAATCACCATTTGAAGATGCTAATGCAGCACCTATTTCAAAAGGTCAATCAATTTATGAAGATAATGGTTGTGCTGGATGTCACTCAATAGATAGCGATGCAACACTTGTAGGTCCAGGACTTAAAGGTATTGGTGCTAAACATGATGCAGCCTACTTAAAAGATGCAATTGTTAACCCAGACAAAGATGTTCCTGCTGGATTCTTCCCAGGGGTAATGCCTCCATTTGCACTTCCAGATGCTGATGTTGCAGAACTTGTTAAATATATGCAAGATGCTAAATAAAAGTCTTTTAAAATGATAAAAGACTTTTTTATTGTCACTAAATTTGTTCTCTCCTTCGCAGTAAGTTTATCTGCACTCTTTGCCTACATTATGGCAAAGGGAGATGTCGGAGTAGACATGTTATTAGCAACTTTTTCTGTACTTCTTGTCGCCATGGGTGTCTCAACACTCAATCAGGTACAAGAGTACAAAGAAGATGCTAAAATGGAACGTACTAAAAATCGTCCAATCGCTGCTGGACGAATGACTCCCTTAACTGGTACTATTATTGCTGCTGTTCTTATTGTTCTTTCTATGATTCTTATTTACAGTCTCTTAGGTTTAACGGGTGTTAATATTTTTGCTTTTGCTTTTATTTGGTATAATGCAATGTACACGCCTCTTAAGAAAAAATCAGCTTTAGCCGTAGTGCCTGGTGCTATTTTAGGGGTGATACCTCCTGCAATTGGATGGCTTGTGGCAGGAAGTTCATTAATGGAATTAGATTTTATTGCCTTAGCACTCTACTTCTTTATTTGGCAAGTACCTCATTTTTGGTTACTTGTAATGCTCTTCCATGGTGATTACAAAGATGGTGGTTATCCAACTGCCATGCGTCTATTTGGTCAGGCCAGTTTACAAAGACTTACCTTTGTATGGCTCATCTTTACCATTCAAGCTGGAATATTCTTAGTTTCTGTTTTTGAGCCATTTATGGTCTCAATGATACTCAGTATTTTGGTTGGAATTTGGGCATTTGTTTCATCACTAGAACTGCTTAAAGAAAAATTTGAACTTAGCAATGCTCGTTCAGTATTTTGGAAAATCAATGCTGCTTTTTTAGCCATTATTGTTATTCTAAGTGTTGATGAGTATCTTAAGCATCAAGTATTCTAAGTCGCTATCTCTATTCTACTTCCTATATGATTTTTTAATATAGGAAGCTTCTAATACACTTCTATAATCTCTATTTTTAGCCATTATAAAAGTCTATTATAACTCTTTAAGGAAATAAAATGTCACAAGAAAACAACTCAAAAGAAGAAATATATTCTCTTGAAACGATATTATCAACAATTACAAAAGTAAAAAATAATACAGCTAAAAAAAGGCTTATTTTTGACCAAGCTCCTATTGGTGGCATTAGTGTTAAATGGGTTATTGCTTTTTTAATCTCTCTACCTATTCTACTTTATGCAGGAATTTTCAACCCCACCATGTTTCAAATGCTTGGTATTGCACAGGCAATTATCTTTTTTATTGTCTTTTTATCCATGGTTATGATTCTTTCTGTGGCTGTTGTCTTTATCAATAACAACAAAGTAACCAGAGACGTTACAATTTCTTGGAACAGATACTTTAAAGACGTTGACCTAAAACTGGCATTATCATCAGGTTCAACACCCTATAAAGACTTTTTCAAACACTATAATCTTGCCTTAAAAGAAAACTTAACAGAAAAAGCATTAGAGAAGCGATTACAAGAAATTTTTGCTACAATGGAAGAAGAGAATCAAATACTTATGGAAGCCATAAGAAGAAATCAAAATAGAAGATAATGAATGAAAAAAATACTATTAACACTCATATTACTATTAGTAGTTAACCTTTCAGCTTCAAACTATGAACTTCTAAAACAAAAATGTGCTAACAGTGACGCGACAGCATGTTATGAAGTAGGCTTACCTTTAACACAAGGTGACAATGCAAAAGTGCAAGATATCTTAGATGAAGGCATGTCTTATATGCGTAAAGCTTGTCACAGTGGAGAAGAGAGAGCTTGTGATGTCATGGGGGCTCAATATTATAAAAACAAAAACTATGCCATTGCCAATAAATTTTTAACCAAATCTTGTGACCGTGGTATTAAAAGTGCTTGTGAATCAGTAGGTGTTATCTATCGAGATGGGCATGAAACACGACAAGATGATGTTAAAGCACGAGAATTTTTTACTAAAGCCTGTGAACTTAAAAGTGGTGATGCCTGTTACAATGTAGCCATTTTATATCGTGGTGGCTTTGGAGTAGAAAAGGACAGAACAGAAGAAAAAGAGTTCTACCAAAAAGCTTGTGATGCTGGATTAAAAGCTGGTTGTGACCGATACACCGAGCTTGACAACGAAGACAAAGGTATCGAAACAGGTATTTTAGCAACAATTAAAGGATGGTTTAAATAAGATGATTGCACAACCTCTCTACATCATACTCCCTATCGTTTTTCTCTTCATGGTCTTCTTTGTAGGAAGTTACGTTTTTATGATGCTAGGCATTATGAGAGCCGACCAAAATGACGTGGAATCACGTAAGAAACAAGGCTATAATCAAGATATTATTCCTAAAAAAATAGACTTAGATGAAAATGAAGAAAAAGCTAATGAAGAAAAAACTCAAGATGAAGAAGTTAAAAATGAGAAAAAATCTAAAGAAGAATAATACGCTTATTTAGGAAAACTTCTACTTTTGAGTAGAAGCTTCTATTTCAGCTTCATAAGCCATGATTTGTTGGCGTACTTCATGAATCTGCTCCACCGTAACCCCATCAGCACTCGACCAAGCTACTTGTACCTCCTCACCATACTCCGAACCCATCTGTTCTACTTTTTGAGCATAATCATGAATATCCACACAAATGACCCTATTCTCAGGAGTCATCTCTTTGAAAGTATCACTTAATTCAATATACCAACGACCCATGGCATTACTCTTAATCACTGACTCTATGATAACCATCTTAAATGCCTCCTTGAAAATCTTTTTTTCGTAAATCTCCATTGTAGATAATATCGCGAACGTCTACTGAATCCATATTAAGCATATCAGGAATCACATCAGCCTCTTCAAGCTCTTTAATTGCTCCTTCTAGCTCCTCTTGATAGGTTTGCATCATATCAGCTGAAAGTACATATTGTGTTTGTTGAATGACAACCAGTTTTTTTATCTCTTCTCCAACCCCTTCACCCTCAACCGTAACTATCATTTTACCTTTTTCTTTGTCTCCAAAATGATAATCACAAACCCCACTCTCTTCAAGTAACTTTTGTACTTCATCATAATTTTTAGGTAATACTTGCACCACAATACTTGATATATTCATTTTATTTTTCCTTCTTTTTTAAATTCCACATTAAAACTCTGCTATCATCTGAAGCTGAAAAAAGTATATTTTCATCTTTAAATACAATGGTATTCAAAGTACTTTTTTGTCCCTCTAGCAATGCTATCTTTTCTTTTGTTTGACGATTATAAACACTAATGTTATTTTTTTCATCCATCGTAAATGCCACCCGTTTAGCACTTGGACTAAGTCCCGTAGCATAGATAAGAAAAGAGCCTTCTATATAAGAGCCTTGAGCCAAAGAAACCTCATAAAGAGAACCTCTTCTATCTTGCCCTGCTCCTGCTATAATATTTTTTTTGAAATCTACTTTATAGACATTATCAACATTTACACCTTTTAAAACTTTCACTATCTTTCCAGTTTTTATATCAATAATATTGAGTATACCACTTTCACAAGCGAAGACGGCTTGACTTTTGTCATCATTAAGTGCAAAATCTGAGAATTTAGACTCATTAAGTTGAATTCTATAGAGTTCTTTTTTAAGCTCAACATTAAAGAGTACAGCTTCATTGGACAATAGACCCAATAAAACATGATTAACATCTATAAATCGTGCTTTAATAACGGCTCTTTTACTCGTGTCATTAAAAAGTTGTGTTAAAATCCCTGCTTTCTCTATCCAAAGGTTTGCATACCCCCCTTTTCCACTGTCACTAAGCAATAAATATTTCCCCTCTAGTTTATCCACCGAAAAAACTCTAGGGGCTACTAAGTCACCCATAAAATCTTTAACTTTAGGAAGTGCTATCTCTTTTATAAATTGCTGCGTTTCATAATCATAGACTTGAAGTAATCCCTTATCTGTACCCACAATAAGTTCATTATTTAGCACAACCATATCTTTGGTTGTTCCATTGACTTCAATGCTCAATATCGGTTCAAGGGTTACCACTGCCTTTAAAAAAGTAAGCCCCAACATACCTGCTAAAAATATTTTTTTTATCAAAGTACCTCCTCCTCTATTTTTAATACCGTAAAACTAATTGCATTGGTAGGACAACGTCCCAAACAAAAACCACAAGCCGTACATTTATCGGTATCTATTACAGGGTTAAACATCCCATTAAATAAAATAGCATCATCAATACAAGGCTCTTTACAAGAGAAACAGATAACCCCATGATGTGCCACACACGACTCCAATGAAATTTTAAATCGTGCATTTAACTGTTCTGCATTTTGAACATTATTTAAACTCAACACCTCAACATCACTGCTTCTTCCACTACAAGCAATGGCACACGCTTCACAAAAAGTACAACCCGACTTTGAAAAATTTAAAGTCGGTGTACCATCCTCTCTAAGTAGAATGATTTTTTCATCACAAGAAGCTATACATGCTTTGCTCTCACAGCTTAGACACTCCGTCAAAAAAAGAGATTCAAGTGAACCGTAAGGAGGTCTTAGCACCAAAGGTTCGCTCTCCTCACTTCTAATTAAAGGTTTTCTAAAAGCACTTAAAAATTCTCTTCTTGAAGTTGCCACAACTACTCATTTTCCAAAAAAAGTGTTTTTTCTTCTACTTCATAATCAATACCTTCATTCATAACATCAGCTAAAGTAGAATGTTCTTTATCCCCTTCATTGGCAAAGTCTGGTCTAAAGGTATTGGCAACAGCCGTTTCTGTTTTTGATTGTGGTGCATGACATTGTGTACAGTTAAAACGCCCTTGATAAAGGGTGTCACCTTTTTTAGCCTCAGCTACCACAATGTCCGAGGTATTTGACATTGTCATTCCTAAAACTTGTCCCTCTTTTAAAACCATGTCCTTTTTCAGTGTTGTGTCTGGTCTATAATTCGTAAAGTGTGTTGCAGGAATGGGGGTAGAACCAACTGAAGGGGCAACCTCTGGTAAGTGACAACCTAAACACTGATTATTCATTTTAGTAATAGGCAATAGTCCTTCAACCGAATGAGGAATCATAGGAGGAGCATCTTTAAAAGCTCTCTCAAACTTTGTGGATGATCCTGGTGCTGGTCTATCATAATCGGCTTTATCACCTGTTGTGTTGTCTTCATGATAAAGGTCTGTTTTTCTAAGTCCTAAAGACTCTTCGGTGATGGCTTTCTTTGAACTCAAAGTTTCATCAACAATACGCTTATCGTTAGATGCGTTTTCATTTAAGTTAATGTGATGATGATCACCCCCAGCAGCCACAACAGCTGCAGCAGCTGCAAATCCTGTAGCATGTTCTGTTTGTATTCCAGGATTAATCTTAATAAGTTTTGCCATCGCTTCCAAATCAGCATCTGAAACATTTTCTACTTGTGAAACCATCATCTGTTTCATCGTATCACCATAGATTCCAGCTTTGTACCCTTTTAGTGAAGCCGTAATCTCTTCAAGAGACATATCTTTAACGACTTTAGATTTTCCCATCGCTCTTTTTTCAAAGTTTTGTCCATGACAAGCTGTACACCCAGCAACATTTGCAGCATACGATGTACCTGTTATAACCAAGGTAGCTAATGCTACTTTTTTTACTAATTTTCTCATTTCATTCCTCCAAATTATTTTATATTAGTTTCCTAATACTAAATTCCAGTGCATCATCCTTGCACACATCCACACAACGCCCACAGTTCGTACATTCTCCGTTTGTTACAAAAATACTTTCTTTATTTATCATTGGTAACACTTGATTTTCAGGGCAAATTACTTTACAGTCCATGCAATTCGTACAGTTCTCATGATTGTGTTTGACACGTACCAAACTTTTAGAGCCAATAATTGAATAAGCAGCCCCCAAAGGACAAAGGTGTCCACACCATCCATTTTTAACCCCAAAAAGGTCAAACAAAAAAATGGCTAATACCACAGCTCCACCCATACCAAAACCAAAAACAATGCCCCGTTGCATAATGGTTATGGGAGAAAAAATTTCAAACGCAGCTATCCCCACTAAAGCAGAAACAATAAGACCTAATCCCATTATCCAATATCTAGCAGAGCGTTTTAAAAATCGGTAATTCACCTCTTCTTTATCCAACTGTAATTTTCGCCTAAGCCAATTTGCCAAGTCGGTTACCATATTAATGGGGCAAACCCAAGAACAAAAAGCACGTCCTCCAACCACAAAGTAAAAAAAAGTAATAATGACAGCTCCCAATAAAACATCTGTACCCAAGACAAACCCTGTTGCCAATACTTGAAGCGTGGTATAAGGATCAGCCAAAGGAATTGTTCCAAAAATCATGGATGTTCCAAAAGTTCCAGCCAAAACATTCCAACCATAAGCGTTTGCAGCGAAATATAAAAACAAAATACCTATCTGTGTCGTTCGTCTAAGCAGTAAATATTTAATACTTTTCATTGCTAAAACTCCTCCGAATTCAAATAGTCCGTTGAATCTCTTTTAGAGATATCGGTCGTATTTTCCAGTGCTTTTGCATTGCCCACACGCTCTTGGTCTTTGGCATCCCAACCTTTGACATAATGGTCACCAGCTTTACCTTTGGCTATTTTGTTTGGTAAAACAAAAATAGCAGGTTCTTGCGTTACACAGGCTTGTTCACAAAGTCCACACCCCGTACACGCATTGTCATTCACCACGGGTAATAAAAAAGCATGTTTACCCGTCCGTTCATTTTTTTGATACTCTAAAGTAATCGCCACATCCAACAAAGGACAAGCCCGATAACAAGCATCACATTGAATTCCCCAAAAAGCAATACAAGACTCTTTATGTACTATGGCTAAACCCATGCTTGCTTTATTAATGTCAAGTTCTACTTCTTTACTCTCTTCTTTTTGGCTCAAAAGACTTTGCATGTCTAAAGCTCCTGAAGGACAAACAGGTACACAAGGAATGTCTTCACACATAAAACAAGGCACATCCGTAGGCACAAAATAAGGTGTTCCTATCAGTAAAGGGTCACCTCCTTTTGCCATTTTGAGTGTCCCCTCACGATGTTTTCCTGTCTCTTTGTCTATGTTAGTGTCTCTGTTTTGACACGCCTCTGCACAAAGTCCACACTTAATACACGCTGTTAAAAAATCTTGCTCTGGCAATGCCCCTGGGGGTCTAAGTACCAGAGGTGACGCTTTAACACTGTCGGTATAACCACTCCATAACATTCCACCCAAAGCCGTTAACCCAATACTTTGTACGGTGGTCGCCATAAAGTTTCTTCTGTTAGTAGAGTGTTCCATTATCTTAGGCCTGATAAAGTTTTACAGCACACTTTTTAAAGTCTGTCTGTTTAGACATCGGACAAGTAGCATCCAAACAAACTTTATTAATAAATACTTTTTCATCAAACCATGGGACAAAAACAAGTCCTTGAGGTGTACGGTTACGTCCACGTGTCTCAACCCTTGCTTTTACTTTTCCACGACGCGAATCAACCCAAATAAGAGAACCTTGTTTAAAGCCTTTCTCTTTAGCATCTTTTGGATTCATGTAACATAATGCTTCAGGAACAGCACGGAAAAGTTCAGGTACACGCATGGTCATGGTTCCTGAGTGCCAATGCTCTAACACACGCCCTGTACACATCCACATGTCGTATTTTTCATCTGGCATTTCAGGAGGATCCATGTATGGTCGTGCATAAATCTTTGCTTTGTTTTTAAGTGATTTTTTATTGGGGTCTTTTACCCCTTTTAAATCACCTTGTGCCAATGCTTTAGCCAATGTTCCATAGAAAGCAAAATCCGTAGCACCTGACTCTTTGGCTGCTTTGGCTGCATAGGGGTCATACTTAACATTAAATCTCCACTGCGTCTCTTTACCATCAACAACAGGCCATTTTAACCCTCTTACTTTGTGGTACACTTCAAATGGTGCAAGGTCATGTCCATGCCCTCTTCCAAATCCTGCATACTCTTCAAAAAGGTACTCATGAACCATAAATCCATATCCTTTCCAAGGCTTACCATCTGAACCCAGTACATTACGACTGTCTCCTCTGGAATCAGAATCATCATAACCTTGTTGAGGGAACTTAGTGGTATCTACTTTGTAAGACTTTGCTCTTTCATTGGCAAATAAAATCTCATACATCGTAGTCTCTTCAGTGTAACCCATAGCTTTAGCAGCTGCCATAACATCTGGTAAACTCTTTTTAGACCCATCTTTGTTCTTACCACGTAAAGGCTGTTTACCCCAAACATCTTTCACCGTAAATCTTTTAGAAAGTTCTATCCATTGCCATGTATCAGACATCGCGTCACCCACAGGTAAAACTTGTTGTCGCCAATGTTGTGTACGGCGTTCAGCATTTCCATACGCACCCCATTTTTCATAAATCATCGCCGAAGGTAAAACAAGGTCTGAAACTTTTGCTGAAATTCCTGGGTATCCATCTGAAGTTACAATAAAGTTGTCCATCTCTCTTGCTGCTTTAATCCAGTGCGAAGCAGAAGCCGTATCTTGGTAAGGATTACAAACATTTACCCATGCAAACTTCATGACTCCATCTTCAATGTCTCTATGGATTTTCATAATATGTTGATTTCCAACTGGATTAATCGTTCCAGATGGTACATTCCAACCTTTTTCAGTAATGGCTCTGTGTTTAGGGTTTGCTACCATCATATCTGCTGGAAGTCTATGACAAAATGTTCCCACTTCTCTAGCCGTACCACAAGCAGAGGGTTGACCTGTTAATGAAAATGCTCCTGAACCTGGTTTAGCTTGTTTATTGAGTAAAAAGTGTACATTGTATGCCAAGGTATTTACCCAAGTACCACGTGTATGTTGGTTCATACCCATTGTCCAGAATGAAACTACTTTTCGACCTTTTTCAATGTAGTAGTTTGCTAATGCTTGAAGCTTTTTCTTATAAACTTCAATGTCTTCATTTGGATCACCTTTAGTCGTTTCAGCTGTATATTCTAAGGTATAGGGTGCTAAAGATTTCTTGTACTCTTCAAAAGAGATTTCCCAATGTTTTAGTGTACCAGCTGTATTTTCCATAACATCACCAGCTTTATAACCATAAGGCTCTAACGCAGGAGCTTCTTTAGCAGAAACTACTTTTTTCATCTCTTTAGAAACAATTTTCATCTCTTCTTTGCTGTATTTACCATCTGTAAGAGATTTTTCTCCTGCTCTTCGTAAACCATAACCAATATTTACAGGACCCACTGCAAATACCATATGTTGTTTGACAAAATCCCAATCAATGGTTTTTTCAGCATCATCACGCATAACAATTTCACGAGCAATGTAATTCCACAGCGTTAAGTCCGTATTTGGTGAGAAGATAATCTCAATATCAGCAAGGTCAGATGTTCTGTGTCTATAAGTAGAAATGTTAACAACTTTTACTTTGTCAGGATTAGAAAGTTTTCTGTCTGTTACCCTTGACCATAAAATTGGGTGCATTTCTGCCATGTTTGAACCCCAAGACACAATGGTATCGGTCAGCTCAATGTCATCATAACAACCACTTGGTTCATCAATCCCAAATGTTTGATAAAAACCAACAACAGCAGAAGCCATACAGTGACGTGCATTGGGATCAATGGCGTTAGAACGGAAACCTGCTTTCATCATTTTTTGAGCAGCGTACCCTTCCATAACCGTGTATTGTCCTGATGCAAAAACCCCCACACCCTCTGGACCAGAAGCTTTCAGTGCTTTTTTAATATGAACTTCCATCTCATCAAAGGCACGTTCCCATGAAACAGCTTTGAATTTACCTTTTTTGTCAAACTCACCTTTATCATTCATACGAAGAAGAGGTGTTTTTAATCGGTCTGCTCCATACATAATTTTTGCATTAAAATATCCCTTAATACAGTTTAACCCTCGGTTAACAGGAGCAGCAGGATCACCTTTTACAGCAACAATTCTTCCTTCTTTTGTTGCCAACATAATTCCACATCCTGTTCCACAAAAACGACAAGCTGCTTTATCCCATCTCCATTTAGATTCAGCTTGAGCTGCTGCTGCTTTTGCTTCTTGGGGAATGGCTATTCCTACAGCACCTGCTGCTGCAACGGCTGCCGAGTTCTTTAAGAAATCTCTTCTACTTAATGACATGCTTACTCCTATTATTTTTTATAATTTTAAAGTATAGAATACTCTTATCTAAAAGTATTCCTCTTGACAAGGGTCAAGTTTTTAATCACTTATCATTTTGTTTTTATGATTTTTATCCATAGATTTGGTTATACTCGCTTTATGATTCTAAGTAAACTTAAAAAAGTCAAGACATTTCAAGGTCTTAGTGATAATGAACTTCAAGAAATAATAGACATATCTATGGTTAAAAAGCTTTCAAAAGATAATATTTTGTTTTATGAAGGGGAAGTAGCAGAATATTTTTATGTTTTACTAACAGGAAAGTTAAAGTGCTATAAAAATGATTTAAAAGGTAAAGAAATTATTTTACATTATTTTACTCAACCACTTTTAATTGCTGAAATGCCTAGCCTAGAAAACATTACCTTTCCAGCTACAGCCGTTGTCATGACAGATAAAACAGAAGTATTCTTAATGAATCGGAAAAAATTTCTTGCTTTACTAAATGACAATAAAGAGTTCACTTTTAAAGTTATAAAATCCTTAACACAAAAAATGGTTGAGCTTGAAATTGCCATTAACCGACACCTCATCTATGATTCAACTACAAAAGTTTGTTCTTATATTTTAGAACACCCAAAAAATTTAACAAAAAGCAAACAAAAAGAGATAGCTTCCTTCTTAAATATGGCACCAGAGACACTTTCAAGGGTTTTAAATAAACTTAAAAAAATGGGTGTTCTTAATAAAGATTGTAAATTAATAGATAAGCCTCAACTACAAACGCTTTTAGATTTTTAGTCTAAAAGCAACTTAAATCGTCATCGAAAAAATTCGACTCTCAGGCTTACTGTCTACTAAACGTAGATCAAATGCCATACAGACATTACGCACAAACATACGGCTTGATTCTTTAACCACTAACTTATCGTCATAAATCTCAATGAGTTCATCGTCTTTCATTTCAGCTAAACGTTCTAAAATACCATCAATGTCATTTAACTTCATAGCATCCTCTGCCCATGATGTCTCAAGATTGCACATAAGATTTAAAATATGTTGTCGAACCACTAAATCTTCTTGGGTTAATAAATGCCCTCTAAAGATTGGCAACTTTCCTTCATTCACTCTGGCTACATAATCTTCAACACGTTTTTCATTTTGTGCAAAGGCATACCAAGAGTCAGAAATGGAAGACATTCCTAAACCTATCATGAGTTTGGTTTTTCCTGCTGTATAACCCATAAAATTTCTATGTAGTTTCTTCTCTACCATCGCTTGATGCATTTTATCTGTAGGTAAAGCAAAATGATCCATGCCTATCTCTTCATATCCAGCTTCAAAAAAGAGTTTTTTCCCTAGTTCATAGAGTTCACGTTTATATTCATCTTTAGGTAGGTCATTTTCATCAAACCCTCGTTGACCTACTCCTTTAATCCATGGTACATGCGCATATGAGTAGTAAGCAATTCTATCTGGTCGTAATTTAATCGTATTGGCAATCGTTGTTTTAATATTCTCTTTGTTTTGGTGAGGCAGTCCAAAGATAATATCATGCGAAATAGACTCATACCCTATCTCTTTACAGAGTCCATGAATATGTGAAACCGTTTCATAGGTTTGAATACGATTAATTGCTTTTTGTACCGTTGGATCATAGTCTTGAATCCCAAAAGAAGTTCTAGTAAAGCCTAGCTCAAATAATACCTCTAACTGCTCTTTAGTTGTGTCATTAGGGTGGGCTTCAAAAGAGAAATCAAATACCTCATGACGTGTAGCCTCTTCAAAAATACCATTAATCATTCTTTTTAAATTTTTAGCAGAAAAAAAGGTAGGTGTTCCCCCTCCTAAATGAATCTCTCGAATAGAAGGCTTATCCTCTAATATATCTACATAAAGTTTCCACTCTTTTAAAAGTGTATCTATGTATTCATCTTCAACTGAATGACGTTTTGTAATGTGTTTATGACAAGCACAGAAAGTACAAAGGTTTTCACAATAAGGTAAATGAATGTAAAGACTTATCCCCTCTTCTGTGTTACTTTCTTTAAAGGAGTGCTGAATTGATTCTTTCCAATTTTGACTTGAAATACCTTCGCTGTTCCAAAATGGCACAGTAGGATAGGAAGTATATCTTGGACCGGGTATATTATATTTTTGAATTAAAGATGAATTAAGCAAATGTTCCATTATTTTCCTTGGTTATAAACATATATAATGCTATCTAAAAAATAGTTGATATTCATGATTTAAATCAATCTAATTTTATTGATATTCCTTTATAATGTTGGTCTGAAAGATGTGAGTGTCATAAACTACTTACCTTAAAAGATTGTGTTAAAAGACTTTTTTCATTCATCGCTTAAGTACCTCTTTGTAAGTAGTTGTTTTTCATAATTTAAGTAATTTCACTCATATCTTTCTAAATTTCTAACAATACTTTTAACTTATCACTGTCTAAAAGTACATTTTTTTTATCTATGATTTCTAATTTACGTAACTTCGTTAAAATCCTAGAAAGCGTCTCTGGTGCCATATTTAAAAAATTTGCTATGTCTTTATTTTTAACACTTTCAAAATAAAGAGCATCTTCTTCAATAAAAGAGCATACTTTCATCATAGCATCATAGACCATATTACGATTAATCACCAACTCTAACTGTTTTATTTTTGCTGTAATGGATTTTATAAGATGAAAAGCAAAACGTCCATTTGACTGTAGCATACTAGAAAATTTTTCTTTATCTATTAAAAGTACTTCAACCTCATCAGAAGTCACAATGGCTGTAGCAGGAAAACTCATATTTTCTAAAGAAGCTACTTCAGCCACAAAAGCAGTTTGTCGAAAGTGATGAAGAACTATCTCATTGGCTTTTAAATCTGTTTTATAAACCTTTAAATTACCTTCTAATAATAGATAAAAATATTTAGGATTATCTCCCTCATAAAACAAAATATTATTATAGGACAATCTTTTAAGGGTACTCATACTAGCCAAGAGCTTTATTTCATTATCATCAAGTATACTAAATAAAGCCAATTTTCGTAGTTTCTCTATAATCATTTTATAATTATAACAAAATTATCTCCTAATATTGTTTCCCATTATTTAATAATTGATTTAAGTCATTTTTTTAGCTTTTAAAGCAAGTTATAATTTTGCTTATAAAAAATATTTTAATGTCAACAAAACTTATAGTACTTAATAATATTTAAATATTTAAATAAATTAAGTATTCTTAAAATAATCTACATAATTCAAATTAAAAAAAGTAAATAACATTTTTTTATAAATCTTATAAACCCCACAATATAATGAAGTAGGAGTAATATTATCCGATTTAAATTAGATAATTACACTTTTTACGCACATACATTAACTTGTAGAAAGAAATCAAAACTTTTGATTGACTATTAAGTTTTTTGTAAAAATAATCTATTATACTTATAATTGAAGGCTATATTATTATGATTATATTCTTTTCTTAATTATAGTATTACAGCCATATTTTTTAAGGAGGTAATGTATGCAATCAAATGCAGCATTAGAATATGACTACACTGTCGCAAAAATGTTTACTTATGTAACAATTTTGTTTGGCTTTTTAGGTATGTTAGTAGGGACGATTCTCGCACTACAACTGGCATTCCCTGAATTAAACTACCTTATTGGTGAATATGGAACGTTCTCGCGACTAAGACCTATTCATACCAACACCGTAATTTTTGGATTTACTGTTTCTGGAGTCTTTGCTACTTGGTATTACTTTGCACAAAGAGTACTTAAAGTATCTATGGCAGAATCAAAACTTTTAATGACCATTGGTAAAGCACACTTTTGGGTTTACTTTATTGGAGCATTAATCGCTACTGTTACCCTTGTATTTGGTATCTCTGCTGGTAAAGAGTATGCTCAATATGAATGGTGGGTTGACATTGTAATTGTAATCATTTGGATTATGTGGGGTATCAATATTTTTGGAATGATTGGAATTAGAAGAGAAAAAGCACTTTATGTTTCTATTTGGTACTACTTGGCATGTTTCCTTGGTATTGCTATGCTCTACCTTTTCAACAACATGTCCATTCCTACCTATTTTGCAACTGAAGGTTTAGGATCTATTCACCACTCGGTATCAATGTATTCTGGAACTAACGATGCACTGGTTCAATGGTGGTATGGTCACAATGCTGTTGCATTTGGATTTACAGTACCAATCGTTGGTATGATTTATTACTTCCTTCCAAAAGAGTCTGGTCAGGCTATTTATTCTTATAAATTGTCACTACTTTCATTTTGGGGACTAATGTTCGTTTACCTTTGGGCTGGTTCTCACCACCTATTATGGTCAACCGTTCCAGATTGGATGCAAACCATGGGTTCTGCTTTCTCAATCGTTCTTATTTTACCATCATGGGGTTCTGCTATTAATATGCTTCTTACCATGAAAGGTGAGTGGAATCAATTGGCTGAAAATCCATTAATTAAGTTTATGGTAATTGCCTCAACATTCTATATGCTATCAACAATTGAAGGTCCTATTCAAGCGATTAAATCAGTTAATGCGATTGCACACTTTACAGACTGGATTCCTGGACACGTTCACGATGGTGTACTTGGTTGGGTTGTGTTTATGACCATGGCAGCACTCTTTCATATGGCACCTCGTATGTGGAAAAGAGAAATTTACTCTAAAAAACTTATGGGTATTCAGTTCTGGATGCAAACCACAGCCGTTGTACTTTACTTCACCTCTATGTGGATTGCAGGTATTACACAAGGTATGATGTGGAGAGCAGTAGATGAGTATGGTAACTTGGTATACAGCTTTATTGATACCGTAACAGTACTTCATCCATATTACGTAATTAGAGGTGTTTCAGGTGTGTTATATCTTACAGGATTTATTCTGTTTGCTTACAACATGTACAAAACAATAACTGCTGGTAGAAAACTTACTGAAGAACCACAGTTTAGAACACCTATGGCATAAGGAGGTAGATATTATGTTTTTTCATTGGTTAGAAAAAAATCCATTTTATTTTGCTGTGATGATATCCATTGTTATCTCATTTGCAGGATTACTTGAAATCGTTCCAAACTTTGCACAGGCTGCACGTCCATTATCGACAGAAACGCCTAAAACTGTTTTAGAACTTGCAGGTAAAAATATTTATGTGAAAGACAACTGTATTGCTTGTCATTCACAAATGATTCGTCCATTTAAGTCTGAAACAGACCGTTATGGTAAATATTCACTTTCAGGTGAATATGCTTATGATAGACCTTTCCTTTGGGGTTCTAAAAGAACAGGTCCAGACTTACACCGTGTAGGAAACTACCGTACAACAGATTGGCATGAAAATCACATGTTAGATCCAAAAGCAATGGTACCGGGTTCAATTATGCCTGCCTATAAACATATGTTTACAAACGTTGCCGATATTGAATCTGCTTATGCTGAAGCTGTAACTGTTAAAAATGCATTCTTTACACCTTATGGTCCTGAATTTAAAAGAACCAGAGCAGCATGGGAAGCACATCGTCCAAAAGTTATAGCTGATGCTAAAAAAATTGCTGATGACATGAAAGACGAACGTGTTAAACAAGCAGTTGCAAATGGTGAAGTACCAGAAATCGTAGCAATGATTGCTTATCTTAACAGTTTAAAATAAGGAGAAGAAAATGGACATTCAGAATATACAAGGTTATGGCATGTTCTTCTTGACCATTTTTTTAACAATCATATTGTATTGGTATATTGTATACCTTTACCGATCTGAAAAAAAAGGTGAAAGAGACTTTGAAAAATATGGAAGAATTGCACTTGATGATAACATCGACAGTCCTCCAGTAGAAGACAAAGTAGCTTCCGAAAGAGACAAGAAGACAAAGGAGCAGAATTAAATGAATGCATTAACAATAAAAGCATTAGGGTTTGCTGCACTACTTATCATTGCAACAATTTATGTCGTAATGAGCATGGACATTGACTTAACAGATAGAGTCAATGCCATCGCAATGGGTGGAGCAATTGCAATTGCAGTAATTACAGCAGGTGTTGTTGTAAAATACGTTAACCAAATGAAAACAGACACAGCTACTGGTGAGCTAATGGAAGATAACTGGGATGGAATTGGTGAAAGAACCAATGAATTACCATCGGGTTGGGCTTATACCTTTTTAGCTGTATTTTTTTGGTCAATGTGGTATGGACTTATTGGTTATCCAGTAGATCAATATAGTCAAATTGGTGAATATAATGAAGAAGTAATAGCACATAAAGCTACTTACGAAAAGAAATTTGAAAATGCAACACCTGAAATGCTAACTGATATGGGTCGATCACTTTACTTTGTACAGTGTGCTCCATGTCATGGTAACACAGGTGATGGACTTTCAGGTAAAGCACAAGACTTAACCAAAAGAATGTCTAAAGCACAAATCTTAGATGTTATTAAAAATGGTTCAAACCAATTAAAATATCCAATGGGCATGATGCCTCCAGGTATGGCTTCGGGTCAAGATGCTGAAGATATTGCAGAATATATTGCTGGTGGACTAAAAGGTGAAGCACCTACGGCGTATGCAGCATGTACCTCATGTCATGGTGCTGATTCAAAAGGTAACGCTGGTATGTCTCCAGACCTTACAGGTTATGATGAGATACTGATAAAACATACTTTACAAAATGGTAAAAAAGGTATTATTGGTGCGATGCCATCATTTAAAACCATGATTACCCCTATTCAAGAAAAAGCATTGACTGCTTATATTCAGTCAATAGCACAATAAGGAGTCCCACATGGCAGAAAATACAAAAAGAAGTATTTGGAGTATTCATGGTCTTCCAGGAATGCTTGTTTCCGTTGTCTTGTTAATTGTTGTCTTGGTTTTACTTCAACTCGCAGTTGTGGTAACCTATCGTTATGGAGCTGTTGCTCCTTATGATGAAGGACCAATTAGAGACATTAACAATGTTAAAATGATAGCTGATTTAGAGCAACAAAGACAATTTGCATTTCAAGCTCCAAAATCAGAAAAAGAATAAAAATAAAGGATTAATTATGATTAAATACATGGATAAAATCTTACTTGCGTGTATGATAGGTTCAGCTATTATTGCTGTTTTCCTTTCAATGTCACAGTACCTTCTTTACGTTGGTTAATATGCCCGGCATATTCAAAACTGGAAAAGCGATATTACTCGCTTTTCTTCTTCCTCTTCTTCTTAATGCCTCTCCATTTGTACTTAAAGATGATACTTTAAAACCCGAAGCAATTGAACTCATAGATAAAATGGGAAATGAATTAAGAAAGAAAACAACCATTAGTGCTTATGTTTTAACAACAAATGAAGCATTTCCTATTGGATTTAACTTGGTTCAGTATGCAAAAAAACATGAAGCAAATATGACAAAACCTTATGTGCTTTATATCTTTGCACCCAATGCACTGATTACTGAAAAAAGTGAAATAACAGGACGAATAGGGATTATTCCCTCTTCAAAAAGCATGGCAGAACTTTACAATTATTCAAATGTACGTGATGCAGGATTAGATGTTATTACAGTAAAAGATAAAAATAGCTTAGAAGATAAACAAAACATTGGGGTTATTCAAGCTTATTCTGAACTTGCAGATGACATTGCTGATGCAAAAAATGTTGAAATGACAACAACCATCCCAAATGATACAAGAACAATTATCTCTGTCTTAAGAGTTATCCTTGTTATTGGTCTTGTCTTAGTAACCTGGATTTACTTAATACGTCCAATGGTAATAAGGAAAAAAGATGACTAAAAAAAATCAAAATAGATTTTGGTTCTTGTTTGTAATGGGCATACTTGCTTTTGGTATAATGATGATTATTTGGACAGTCAAACAAGCTACTTCTGTACCTGTTCATGAATCAAATAATTACATGCTTAAATACCAAATGGCTGATATGAATATCAATGAAATTATGGAGTTAGAAGCTAAATTCAACGCTAAGTACAGCATAAAACTTGAAGATATAGAATTTCTTAAATTAGAGGATGATGCACAAAATACGAATGCAAAAAGAGCACAAAGTACCCCTATCAAGCTAAATGCTGGTTCAAATAGTTTTACTTACTCCATTACCCATAATCAAAAAAGTGTGGAAAATGCTAAAGTAACTTTTTTATTAACGCGTCCTCATAGTAGATATGATGACCATTTAGAAGAAAGTGTTAGCTATAGTAATAATCACTATAAAACCAAAGCTGTAGAACTCACTAAAAAAGGTCGTTATACCTTACAATTAAAAGTAGAAATTGATGGACTCATTGGATACTCTGAAGTATCAGCTTATTTAATTGACTCACATCATCGTTAATCATACTCTCTTATGTTAAGATAAGAAAAACTTATTAAAAAGGACAAATAAATGGCAAAACTAGTAATCATGGGTGGTGGTGTTGCAGGACATACCACAGCAACATTTGCAAAAAAATGGTTAGGTAATGGACATGAAGTAGTGGTTGTTACCCCTAATTCACAATGGAATTGGATTCCCTCTAACATCTGGGTAGGTGTTGGACAAATGGAGAAATCTGATGTGGTTTTTCCACTCGCTCCAATTTATGAAAAAGCTGGAATTATCTACAAACAAGCACTAGGAACAACCATTCACCCAGAAGGTAAAGAAGGTGATGATACCCCATTTATTGTTATCAAGTCAACCAAAGAAGGTTCAGAAGGTGAAACGGAAGAACTAACTTATGACTACCTTGTTAATGCAACAGGACCTAAACTAAACTTTGATGCAACGCCAGGACTTGGAAATGGTCAAGGTCAAATGGGAGACAAAACGGTTTCTGTTTGTACTGCTGAACATGCTGTTCATGCCAATGAAGAGTTAACTAAGATTTTTGAAAAAGCAAAAGCTGGTGAAAGACAAAAAATTCTTGTAGGAACAGGTCATGGTACTTGTACTTGTCAAGGTGCTGCATTTGAATACATTTTTAACATTGAACACGAAGCTAAAAAAGCTGGTGTGAGAGAGATGTTAGATATCAAGTGGATTTCAAATGAAGCCTTCTTAGGTGACTTTGGTATGGGTGGACTACACATGAAAGTTGGTGGATATGCTGTAAGTTCAAAACTGTTTGCTGAATCACTCTATGCTGAAAGAGATGTTGAATGGATTATTGGAGCGCACACTTCTAAAGTTGAAGAAGGTAAAATTGAGTATGAACTACTTGATGGAACAATGCATGAAGAAACGTTTGACTTTGCCATGCTTATCCCTCCTTTCTCTGGTGTTGGCTTTAAAGCCTATGCAAAAGATGGCTCTGACATTACCGACAAATTATTCATGCCAAATGGATTTATGATAGTTGATGCAAAATATGATGCAGGTGCTTACGAAAACTGGAAAGCATCTGACTGGCCAGAAACTTACCAAAACCCAAGTTACGGAAACATCTTTGCAGCTGGAATTGCTTTTGCTCCTCCACACCTAATTTCAAAACCAATGTCTTCTCCAAATGGAACAGCCATTAACCCTACACCTCCTAGAACAGGTATGCCTGCAGGTATCATCGGAAAAGCTGTAGCTCACTCGGTATGTGACATGATTAAAAAAGGGGATGATGTAGAACTTCACAAAGCTTCTATGGCTGACATGGGTGCTGCTTGTGTTGCCTCTGCAGGTAAAGGAGTACTTAATGGTACGGCTGCTGCGATGACTGTTTATCCTGTTGTACCTGACTATGAAAAATACCCAGGAACAGGACGTGATACAAAGTATACCTTTGGTGAAATTGGTCTTGCTGGACACTGGATTAAACATATTTTACACCATATGTTTATTTGGAAAGCAAAACTCAAGCCAGGTTGGACTTTAATTCCAGAATAGAAGTCAATTTATTGCCTTCTAGCTCCACTAAATTTTAAAAAATAAAGGAAATACAATGATAAAAGAAGAATTAAACTTTGCAAAAAATGAAAACTTTAATTTAACCATGCTTCCAGGAAAATTTGCAATTGCAATGAGAACTTGTAAAATTTGGCAGTTTTTTAGATTTATGGTTATAAACATAAAAATGCTTGTTGTGGTTTCAAAAAGTCACTAAACTGTACTATTTTGATACAAGAAATCATTACCTACCCTGCCCAATCAACATCTGGGTTCGGGGGAACAGTAGGTCACTTTGACGACACCCTCACTCAACTACTTACCGATTTAAAAGATACAATTACTGCTAACAACCTAGAAGGTCTTGCAGCTTTTCAAATTGGCTCACCTATGGAAGTAATGGTTATTAAAAATAATGATGAATTTATTGATATCATTAACCCAACTATCTTTACCAAAGAAGGTAAACTTTATCCTACTGAATCAACAGTCTACTATCCCAATCTGACAGCAACCACCACACGTGCTCAAAAGATTAAACTTATGTATGAAGATGCAGAAGGAAAACAGCAATTTCTAACAGCTGAAAATGACTTAGCCATTCTTATCCAAAGAAAGATGGACTATGTTATGGGATCAACATTCTTAGTTAGATTATCCCCAGAAGAAAAACAGCTTTTTGAACAAAAACTAGCAAATAATACAAATAATCTAAGCCTAGAGTCTTGCCCCACAAACTTAATAAGTGACAAAATTTTAAATGCTATTCAATATGGAATCATTGCAGGAGTCTTAGCACTTACTTCAAGCTTCTTCTTAGAAGGCTCTGCTTTAAACCTATTGAAAACATTCGAATATTCGCTCATAGCTATACTATGTCTAGCAATAGTTACTTACTTTTTTTATGCTCAATATGAAGGTAAAAAATTCAAGTACTGTACTTCATGTCAAATAGCTAACATTGCTGCGATGACACTTATTAAAAGCATTCATATCACAGGTCTTTTTTTATTGGTTTATTTTTTACTATAAACCAGTCTTGTGATCCTCCTAAAAGTCAATTTATTTATTCATTGACTTAGGACAAACCATGTATCCACTTTTTAACATTTTACAGCCTACTGTATTGGCATACTTCTTTAACCTATCCACTTTTTGAACCTTTTCCTTTGCTAGTGCTGAAGAATTTTGAGCACTTGATGCACATCCATTATAAAGCAAAATAAAAACCAAACTAATAAAAATCCTAAACATAAAAACCCTTTTTTAATACTTAAAATAAAATATTTATTCAATATATATAAAATATTGATAAAAACTTAACATATTTTAAATCTTAACTGTGGAGTTTATGTGGAAAAGCTTATCTTTAAAGTTATATTGGAAGTAACTCATCAAATAATAAATAAAAGAAGTTTAAAAAATACAATTTCAAACATACATATTAATTCACTGGTTATTTTATATTTGCAGGTATTGTTCTAAGGTGATAAAGTTAAAGAGAGTAAATCTATTTTACTCTTCTTTTTTTTCTCGTTTTTTTGCTCTCATCTCTTCTTGTTTTGCTTCTTTTTCAGCTGCTGCTTTAAGGTCATCTGGTGAATCAAAAAGCATCCCATCCATCATTTTTTTCTGATCATCAAAGTTTCCTTTTTTGGCTGATGCCACAAAAATCATAATAAGGGTAAAAGTTACCACCACACCAACAATTAATTCTAATTGTAATACTTCATTCATTCTATTTTTCCTTCTTAATTCTCATAGAGTTTCCTACTACTAAGAGTGAACTTAAACTCATGGAAAGTGCTGCTACCAATGGCACAACATAACCAGCTATTGCTAAGGGGATTGTTAAGATATTGTAGACCAATGATATCATCAAATTTTGTTTAATGAACTTATAGGTACGTCTTGAAATTACAAAAGAATCTTTTATCCCTTCAAGTGAGTTATTTAAAACCACCACATCAGACATGGCTAAAGCAATGTCAGCTCCAGCACCCATAGCAATAGCAATGTCAGCACGAGAAAGAGCTAAAGTATCATTGATACCATCTCCTACCATCACAACCTTTTTATGCTCTTTTTGAAGCCTTGTAATGAGTTTTGCTTTATCTATAGGAGAGAGTTCCGACAAAACATGCTCTATCCCTACTTCTTTAGCTACTTTGTTCGCCACATGTTTATTGTCACCTGTCGCCATTATCATCTCTATCTTATTTATTTTAAAATAATTGACTAAAGCTCCTGCATTGGCTTTGATTTTATCTTCTAACTCAAAAGTCGTTAACAATACGCCATCAACAGCAAAGTGGTAAACTGTAAATTCACTTTCTACTACTTCTATACCATGGGTTTGCATAAGTTTTGCATTACCCCCTAAAATCTTTTTAGCTTCAAAGTCTGCTTCTAATCCTTGTGCTGAAAGCTGTTCTATGTTTTTTAACTCTTTAGATTCTATGGCTTCATAATGCTCCAATAAATAATACTTAAGTGCTTTACTCACAGGATGAATGGATGCATCTACCAAAGCAAACAGTAATGCCAAATTTTCAACATCTAACTTTTGTGTTTGGCTTTTAACACTTAGATTACCCTCTGTAATTGTTCCTGTTTTATCAACCACAACCGTTGTGGTTTGTGCAAAGGTTTCAATAAATTTGGCTTCTTTAAAGAGTAAACCTTTTTGTGTTGCCCAAGAGATTCCTACCAAAGAAGCAATCGGCGTAGCCAATGCCAAAGCACATGGACAAGCAATCACAATCACTGAAATGGTAATAATTAAAGATTTCTCAAAATCACCTGAATAAAGATACCAAGCAATAAAAGAAAAAATAGCCAAACTAATAATCAACAAAGAAAAATGTTTAGAGAGTCTATTGGTCATCTCTTCAATCTCTGGTTTTGATGCCAACGAGTCTTCTAATAAATTTAACATGGTACTAAAGGTTGAATTGGCATAATTTTTAGAGGCTTCATATCGCATCACAATACCTGTATTAATCGTTCCAGAAAAGATGGTATCGCCCTTTCGTTTTTCAATAGGCAAAGATTCCCCACTTAACGAACTCTCATCAAAAGTAGCCAACTCTACAATAGATTGACCATCCACAGAAGCTTTTTCACCATTTTTAACTTCTATGATGTCCCCTACTTTTATTTGGTCTAACATCACCACGGCTTTACCACCATCTTTAACCACCGTGGCTTCAAGTGGTATTTGGTTTTTCATCTTGTCCATGCTATCCATGGCAGATTTTTTACCTAAAACTTCTAAGTATTTTCCTACTAGTACAAACAATATAATCATCGCCACCGAATCAAAGTAACTTTGTCCTTTAGCCCCTAATAAAATGCTTAATGAATAAATATACGTTATGGTTGCTCCAGCAGAAACCAATAAATCCATATTAATCATTTTATTTTTTAAACCGTAATACGCCCCTTTAAAAAAGACCTTTCCAGAATAAAAAAGAACCATACTTGAAAAAATAAATTCAACCACATGAATCATATGCAGTACTTCAGCATCCATACCTGAAAAATACCCTGCATACTTTGCAATATCAATCATCATGATATTCATCGTTCCAAATATGGCAACACCTACACGTGATATATAATCTCGTTTAGATTCAATAGATTTTTCTGATGCTTCATTAAAATCATAGGGATAGGCGTTGTACCCAACAGAACGAATCTTATCTATAATAGTAGAGAGTTTTACTGTATCTTCATCCCAAATAATTTTTGCTTTATTGTTAGAAAAGTTAATGCTAGCTTCCAAGACACCCTCTGTTTCATTAATAACTTTTTCATTTAACCAGACACAAGCTGCACAATGTATACCTTCAATCACTAAATCAACTCGTGAAAATCCATCAGCATCAATTTTAAGATAACGCTGTTTAAAACTTTCTAAGTCAAAGTTACTGCTATCATTCTTATTTTGTAAGGGAGGAGCAATTGTCGCATTACGCATTTTGTCATAAAAAGCATCCAAACCATCCTCTTTTAAAAGATGGTAAACCCCTTGACATCCATTACAACAAAAATAAAGCGAAGGCTCTTCTGTAATCATAACAGACTCATCAAACTCCAACTGACAATGGGTACATTTTACACTGCTCAAATCAATCTCCTTTAATAATCTAAGATTATAATAATTATAACTTAAAGATATAAGTAAAAGTATAACTTTATTTAGCTATAATCCAAAATATTATAGCAAAATAAAGGATGAAGCATGGAAAATCAAACCACTCAGAATGAAGAAGTACTCGCAACCGATATTCAACCTAAACAGGAAAAAAAGGAAAAGCCTAAAAAGCTTGAACCAAAAATGCCCTTTAGAATTAAACGCTACTATGTCTATATATTAGCTACCATATTTGCATTAAGTCTACCATTTATCACCATTGGGGGAAATCATATTTTCCTACTCTCTTTTGACAAAAAGCAACTTCATCTTATGGGAACACTTTTTGACATGCAAGAACTTTACATGATGCCATTTGTATTGATGTTACTTTTCATTGGTATTTTTGCAGCTACAGCTGTGGGGGGTCGTGTATTTTGTGGTTGGGCTTGTCCTCAAACCATTTTTAGAGTTATCTATCGTGACCTTATCGAAACCAAACTACTCGGTATGCGAAAGAAAATCTCTAACAAACAAAAAGAACCAGACTACAGTACCAAAGAAAATGCAAGTAAACGTCTTCTTGCCATTTTAATTTGGACAGCTTTAGCATTTGTAGCTGCTGCAAACTTTACTTGGTTTTTTGTACCCCCTGAAGACTTTTTTAACTATATTCAATCTCCTGCTGAACATCCTGTTCTTATTGGAATGATCCTTGGAATTGTTGCTTTCCTTGTCTATGATGTTGTTTTTCTAAAAGAAGACTGGTGTGCTTACATTTGTCCCTATTCTCGTATACAGTCAGTTCTTTATGATGAAAATACACTACAAGCCATTTATAATCCAGTAAGAGGTGGAAAAATTTACGATGAGAAAAAAGAAAAAATTGTTTTTAAACAAAAAGATTTAGCTGAAGAAAATAACGAATGTACCACTTGTGAAAAGTGTGTGACTGTTTGTCCTACACACATTGACATACGAAAAGGTTTACAACTAGAGTGTATTAACTGTTTGGAATGTGTTGATGCCTGTACCACAGTTATGGGAAAACTGGGTAAAGATTCACTCGTTAAATGGTCAAGTAATGCCACAGCCTACGAGGGTAAAGAGACAAAAATGCTAAGACCAGTCAGCTATATGTATGCTGTTGCTTTAGCACTTATCGTAGCTATGTTGCTCATTATGAGTGGTGAAAAAGAGTACATGATTTTAGACATTAACAAAGGTAATAGACTCTATAAAATAGAAGGCAAAACCGTTTCTAATGACTACCTAATGTTCTTTAAAAACACTGAACCGAATACCCATACCTACAAGTTAGAAGTCGTAGGACAATATGCTGGTAAAATTGACATTAAAAGATTCAAACAGACCACCGTCAAATCAGGTCAAGGTAAAAAAGAAGTATTAATACTTTCTACCAATGATAACCTAAGTACTAATGTTGCTAAAGACTCTGTACTTAAAGTACAGCTTAATGCCTACTCAACCACTGAACCAGAACGTGTAAAGCTTTTAAAAGAACTCTCTTTTATTTATCCTAACACAGAAAAGGTTAAATAATACTCTTTGTAAAACCTTAACTTTTAGATATAATATTAGGATGAAAAATCTAATATTATATCTCCTACTCTTTAGCTCTTTTAGCCTTGCTAGTTCTAATAATATTTTTATTATCAAAGATAAAGATGGCAAAGTACTTAAAGGCAAAAGGATCACACATAACACAAACTATGACAAACTACTGGCTGAACAAGAAGCCATTTTAAAAGAATTAAACCGTAATAAACTCTTAGCCGAACAAAATAGTATTTTAAGTGCCTTAGACCAATTAGAAAGTAAACGAAGCACTTTAGCACAATCTGCCATGGACTACAACAAAGAAAATATCTTAAAAAATGCCAAAGTACATTTAGGTGGAAAATACGTCTGGGGAGGAACACACCCTAAAGGTTTTGACTGTTCAGGTTATACGCAATATATCTATAAAAAAGAAGGTGTAGGCATTCCACGTACAGCCTATGCCCAATCTAAAGTAGGAAAGGAAGTGAGTCGTTTTCGACTTAAAAAAGGAGATTTACTTTTCTTTTTAACTGACAAATCAAGAAACATTCCCGTTACCCATGTAGGAATTTATATTGGTGATGGAAACTTTATTCATGCTGCTTCCAAACGAAAAGGGATTATCATTACCTCTTTGGACGACAGTAAATACAGTTTATTGTTTGTGAAAGCGACTAGGATTATTAAATAATCTCAATTAAAAAAGCTATAATGTGGCTCACTTAAAGGAGCCTTATAAAAATGAAAAATATAAAAAACATTGTAGCCTTTGCTGTTCTTCTTACAAGCGTAGGTTTTGCACAAGAAGTAAACAGCACGAAAGTAGTCGAAGTAGAAAAAGTAACTGTACCCACGAAAGAAGTAAAAAAACAAACCGTTGTCTTTGATTGTTCAAGTGCTGACAAAAAGTTTATTGCGTCTCGACTTTGGTTAATTGACATTAGTCTTCAAGAATACGAAGATAAAAAGATTCCTTATGATGCTGTTCTTACCATTCACTCTGGATGTACGGACATTCTTGCACCCAAAGAAGACAAGTCTACGGCTAAAATAGAGAAGATGCTAAACAAAATCTCAAAGCATAAAAATTTATCCATTGAAGCCTGTCAAATAGCTGTTGATCGATTTAAGATTAAGCATGATGACATCTATCCATTTATCAAGCTTGTTCCCAATTCAATTACAAGAGTAATTGCACTTCAAAACAACGGTTACGCCTTTATTCCTTTTTCAAAATAAAAGCCTTAGTCTCTAAATGGGAAAACTACTGAGTTTTCCCACCCTTCGCCGACTGAATAGAGTTAATATATGAATAATCTATCTTAATGCTATGCTCTCTTGGTAACTTAGCAATAAGTCTTTCTACCATCCCTTCAAAATCTTCAAACAGATAATTGCCCATAGACCCAGGAATAGGATTAATCTCATTTAACAATACTTCGCCATCAACCACAAAAAAATCACATCTTATAATAGAACCCTCAAAGATACTTGCATAAACCTTTCTGAAAGCTTCTTGAATATTACTTTTAAGTTCAACAGATATATCAGCATCCCCTACTTTTCCATCACGTGAAAAATCCAAATACTTTTTTTCAAAGTCTAAAAACTCCTCTTTATTTGGCTCTTCAACAATAGAAAGCTCAAACTTTGAAGTTTTACAACCAGCTTGATTGTACTCTAGCACACCCTCAATAAATGGTTCAATCAACACTTGATTGTCAAATTCAAAAGCCACATCGAGTGCATAGTCTAGTTCATCAGCAGACTTTACAATGCTCACCCCAATACTTGAACCCAATCTTACAGGTTTAATAATCACAGGATACTCTAATTCTACATCACGACTATCTGAAGAATTTAACACAGAATAAGGCACAACTTTCACCCCTAAACTTTCAGCATATAATTTGGTGTAAAGTTTGTTGTAAGAAAGCACCGAAGCATCCACTCTAGGAGAAATATAAGCCATGTCATTAAACTCTAACAAAGAAGCAATCTTCCCATCTTCTCCATCACGTCCATGAATAAGGTTTAGTACCGTTCCTAAATTTTGTTCTTTTAATCCCATAAGCCCTATGGTACAAAAAGCTCCTTTTTTAAGCACGAGTTTTTTGGCTTTCTTATAACTAGCATTTGCAAAATAGTTCGACTTCATATTTTCTGAATCTATTAAATAAAATTCTCTATTTGCATCCACAAAAACAAAAGAGAGGGTTGATTTTTTTAAAACTTTTTTAAGCGTAATGGCTGAAACAATAGAAATTTCATGTTCATAACTTGAACCACCAAAGAGTATTACAATATTCATATTAATTATTTCCTTATAAATTATTGGGGTATTTTATCTTTATTTCTCTTACAGTCTTTGTAGCTTCTTAAGCCCTTGTTTTACCAAGGAAGCTGTGTCTCCCGTTGCTCCAGCCAATGCTTTTTGAATCTGATCTTTTTTAAATCCTAAACTTTCCAATGCAAGTATTGCATCTGACATGCCATTGTTAAGTATAGATGTATCTGAATTAGCATCAACAATAAAATCTGCCAACTCTACTAAAATACGACTAGCAGCCTTAGGTCCAATACCTGGAACACGTTTGAGAAGTCCTACATCTTTATCAGCCACAATCCGTGCAAATGTGGCTGGTACAAAAGTAGAACATGTTGCCATGGCTACTTTTGGACCTACCCCATTAATCTTAATCAATGTGTCAAACATTTTTTTTTCATTTACTTCCATAAACCCAAAAAGTAAATTCGCATCTTCACGTATTATTTGTGTAACTAATAACTTAAGCTTATTTTCGTTAATACTATTCGAAGTATTCACTGAAATATTTACTTCATAGATTAATCCGTTCACATTTAGATGCACAAAAGTTGGGTCTTGCTTTTCTACAGTACCTTCTATACCTACTATCATTCTCATTTCCTCATCTTTTAATTGGAGAAAGTATAACCATTTCAGCCTAATAGCACAAACAATATCTAAAATTATCATTTTTATCATAAATAATATTTTTAAACATTTTTTACTTTTTTACATTTATATAGAAATAAAAATTATTTTTATATATTACTTAGTATTATCTATCTTTATTTTTTTGAAAAGTTTTAAAACATATCACAATTTTTCTGTCTAAAACTAGCTATCATGGTTATAGCGATATTCGTTATCGCGAAGAGGGCTAGACAAAGCGTCAAAGGAAGAAGTTCGAAAATTTCAAAGAAGTTGACTCAACTTCTGCGACATAGATAGCAAAATGTTTTTTCAAGTTAAAGGAGGAAATCTCATCTTTGCTATTTTTTAACAAATTACCTCAAATATCCTCTTATTCTAAAATTGACATTTATCAAAAAATAATTTTACTTTATCCTCTATAATAAAACAAAAAGGCTTACCCATATGGCATTAGTTTACATAGAACAACTTGAAGACTTAGATGTTGAAGAGATGCAACAAACTCATGAAGATGAAGTAATACTACTAAATGAGATAGATAAACTCGCAACACAGCATCAAATGGGTCAACCTACCTTAGAAGAATTAAATGAAAAGTTAGACACCTATCTTATTCATGTAAAAGAACACTTTAGCAATGAAGAACGTCTTATGAGAAAATATGATTTTCCTTCTTACGAAATGCATAAAATGGCACATGATATATTTTTAGAGGATTTAAAGTATGCTGTAAACCAATGGAAAAGATCTGACAACCTCGATAAAATCATTAATTTTATCCGTAAATCACCAGAGTGGATTGTTTTACACATTAACAGTGTAGACGCACCCACATCAGCTTTTATACACCAACAAATGGAACGTGAAGCATAGAGCATAAGAGTACCAACGAATCGGTACTTTTATTTTGTCGTACTACCCTTAACATGAGGGTTAGCTCTTGCCTTCATAGTACTTAAATCATATTCTTCGTTCATCGTAGCATTTTCTATTGCTCTATGTAATTTTCGCTCTAATACTTCTTTAGGAGGTAACTCTAACCAATACTCTGAAACATGAATATTATCGCGTTCTAAATCCATTAATTCAACAACTTCACTATCTTTAGAAGCACAGAGAATAATTGCTATTGGTTCTTGTTCATCTTCTTGTTTTTCATACTTGGATAGCCATTTTAAATAAAGTTCAACCTGTCCTTTATATTGTGGAGCAAATTCGCCTATTTTCAACTCTATAAGTATCAATCTCTTTAACTTTCTATGATAAAAGAGTAAATCCATTACATAATCACTGTTTCCTATTTGTACTCTTTTTTGACGACTTAAGAAAGCGAAATCACTACCAAATTCTAGGTAAATCCGATGACTCCCAAGATAACACCTAAGATGTCACTATCTACCAAAAGAGACAGTACCTAAAAAAACAAAAAAGGTAGTTTTGAACAGAAAAAAAGAGACCTAAGCCTCAATTTCAAAGATTTCAGAGGTAAAATCATCTAAATGATGACAAGTTCTCTTAATTTCAGCCATGGTGACTTTAGATTTCATAATTTTTTCACCCTTATGAGCATTAAAGTAGAGTTGATAAAGGTTAATAGTAAAACTTCTCAAAATTGCCATAGAGAAGGGATTAACATAAGCAATATGATTATCTTCTTTGGTCAACATGTCTAAATGGTAATGATAAGTCTCAATACTCCAATGTTGTAAGATAGAGTTATGAAAAGATTTAGCATTACTTTTGAAGTTTGCAACCAAATAAGTGATGATTGTGTTTATCTCTCCTGTATCATTATCGGTAAGCTCTTTTGTTATTTTTATGATGGTTTGAATATTTTTAAAGTCAGGATGGAACATCACCAAGTTACAATCAGAATTTTCATAAATCTCAACGGTTCTTCTTGTTAATTTGTTTCCCTCTATGGTAGGTCTCTTATCTTTGTAACTATCGGTTGGCTTATCAAAGAGTTTGATGCTCTCTTTGGCTTTATCTCTTAACTTCTCTTGATTCCCTTTCACTTTTGCAATATATCTTCGCCCTGTATCATTGATGGTATTTAACAAATCAACTTGCGTCATTAGGGCATCAAATGAGAATATTTGACCACCTTTACAAAAGCGTTCATCCTCTAGTAACTCCCTAAATGCAGAGATTTCACTTAATTTTCCTTTCTCCATAAACTTATGGGCTACTACTAGCTTTTTCTCTTTGTCTAGTACGTTAAAAATAGATTTATGACTCTCGTTTGTGTACTGTCCACTTACATCACTTCCCCTTAACCATTTACCATCGACTGACATTGTATCTAGGGTTACATACGGAAAAAAATGGTCTCTAAAAACCTTTTCTAGCTCATTATTATCTGTATTCATGAGTAGATTATGTAGTGTTGAATGAGATGGAATATTCATTTTATCTTTTTCGAATAGCTTTTTAAATAACTCATTATTCTCTTGGTGTTGCATCCATCCATGTAACTCTTTATATGTTACATATCCCTTCAACAGTCCAAACACTGTCATAAAAAGTATTTCGTACAGTGGGTACTCTATCTTGTCTTCATCTACTCTAAAGTCATTTACTTTTTTTAGCTCTTCTATTAACTTTTTTTTCTTTTTCATCTTCATGGTTGACATTACAGCAAACTTCTCTTAATCTTTGCTTTTTTTCTCGTCGGATTTACCTAACCAAATTCTAAAATAAACTTTTCAAGCTCTTGTAAAATAGCACTTTATAAATCTCTTTCACTGTATGAATCATTTAATTCTAAAAAATCAAACAAATATGGGTCTTTTAAAAAGAGTTCCGTACTCATTTTATTATCTTTGTTCAAGAGTTCTAAATCTTTTCGTATGCTTACTTCAGGCTTTTTAGAAATAGCTGTTCGTTCAAATAACATGGAGTTGATACGTTCTCTTAACGTTCGAACATTCCAACTTTCGGTAGAACACATAGCAACATAAAATTCTCTTTGTAGCTCATCTTTTATTTTAATAAACTCTATAAAGTGTGACCAGCTCAATTTGTGCGACAATGTCGCACAAATCTCTTTATCATTAAAAATCGTATATAACTTCATCATTCGTTCAAGATTAGAACGACTGTATCCACTCCCATATTCTAATGTTACTCTTTAGATATTCTCTTAACTACTTCTTGACCATAAACAGCTCGTTTATCCTTTAAAACTTCTATTTTTAACCGTTCACCTATCTCCCAATAAGAAATTATCATCGTATTATTTATCTGAATAGCAGCGTGTTTTTTTGAGGTGTCTATAATGGTTTTTATGTTGCTGTATAAAGTGCTTATATCTTTTTTTGATTCTATATTTGGTATTTTTTCCTCTCTTTTTACAATTTTAATATTTATTATTTTATTTGGAATGTGGGATGTTGTCATGGTTTCAAAGTATAAAAATATTAAATCTTATTAAGCTCATAAATCATAACTTGTACATAGGGCTTAAATTTCCCATTTTTCATTTGACATTTTGCAAGTTCTTTTTGTTTAAATTCATCTTTATTAAATTTATTTTTTAACCTATTCCTTTCTCTTTTTTTCTCGATTATAATACTTTTTTGCACTGCTTCTATTATTGATTTTCTTGCATCTTTTAATTTCTGAAAATTTAAATTTAAAGTTTTAATATCCTTCTTAACCTCAACTTTCTTCAAATCATCTAAGCAAACTATACTTCCATCACGCCCATAGCCCAATACTATTTCAGCTGATACATCCAATGGATTTAGAAATTTTAAAAATTGATTACCTTTACTTTTGTCACAATATTTATTATCAGGATCTAACTTATCATTTCCGTGACAAGTTGCTAACATATTTTGATACTTTGTACCTAGTTTATCATGATACAATTTCTTTTTCTTCTCAAGATTTTTATAATCTTCAGGATTTTGAGGAATATAATGTTCAATTGTTGGCTTTATACTAGAATGACTATTTATATCAATAAATTGCATACAATAACAACATATACTGCCTTGTTCTTGAATTAATGAAGCTAAAGTATCTGTATAAATTGTTTTATTTTTAGTTTTATCATCGCTAACTGCACTATATGTATAGTGTTTGCCATTTGCATCTTTACCTTTATGTATAGCAATCAATTCAGGTGGTTGCTGTCCTTTAATTATATATTTCACTAATCAATCTTCTAAAATCGATAAAATAGTATTGGCTTCAATGATTATATTATCCTCTGCTCCAAAGTACTCTGTAAGTTCAGATAATAACTTTTTTGCTTCTGTTAAGTCATCCAATTCCAATGCAGAAAATAAAGCTGAAACTTTTTCTTCTAGCTCTTGTGGTCTTTTTGTAACTCCCATTAAATCAAGTAAGATAGAATTTATATCTCTTCCATAAGAGTAATGGATAGATTCATCAATTTTTCCATTTTTAATGATTTTTAAGTACTTCTTTTTTAAATGACCTAAAATTAATGGTGAATGAGTAGTTGTAATAAATTGATTATTATTTTCTAACTTTAATAGTTCATTTACAAAATCTCTCTGCCATTTAGGATGTAAATATGTATCAGGTTCATCAAGTAAAAATAATGTATTTTCAGTAGCTAACAACTCTTTTAATCCTAAAATTGTAAGTAGTTGTTTTTCTCCCTCACTTAAATTATTATGAGATATGATTTTCTCATCTTTATTTATCATAACTTCAATATTTTCTATTAAATCATTTGCTTGTAAAGTTGTAAGATATTCAAAAATACTTTTTTCTTCACCATAAAATTCCCATATATTAATTAATTTTTCTTGTGAGGGAATAGTGAAAATTATATTATCATCTGTAATTTTATAGTGTGATATATCACCTAAAATATTTATCATTCTTTCTATAAAAGTTAACAAATCCCCACTAGCACCCCAAGCATTTTCTATTGTATCTTTTGCCCAATACGGTTTTTTAAGTGTTATTATTATCTTGTCAAATCCATCAATAGCAAACTGTTCTTTTAATATTTCAGGCACTCGATATTGATAAGCAAGTAAAGCAGTAAGAATGGTAGAAAAGTTTTCAGGTAAAAAGTAAAAAAATGGCTGTTCTATTTTTTTACTATTCTTAACAGATGGTTTTATAAAATATTCTTCTTGAAATACTTTAAATTTATTTTCTAAAGTTTCAGATATACCAGAATAATACATAACAACATTTTGAGGAAGCATATCTTTATAGTCACTATAAAACTCTTGATTTATTTGTGATTTTGAATATTTCTTAGATTTTTCATCATTTCGTTTTATATTTATCTCATAATATTCTTTTGTTTTTTTATTGGATGTAATATATATTTCATACTTATTTTCACTATATTCTATTTTATATCTAAGTTTAAAATCAAATTCTGGTTTACTACCTTTTCCAAGCACAAAATGCTCATATAAATCATAAAATATATTAGCTACAAACTCTAATAGAGTAGATTTACCTGACCCATTTTGACCTATTAGTACAATAAGTTGTTCATCAAAAGTTGTATTAAAATCTTGTAGAAGTTTATAATCTTCTATCCATAATTCTTTTATTTTCATTTTGTAAAAATCTCCTCTTCAAATTCTTTTATTGCATCTTCTCTATTTTGTATAGCTTCTTTTTTTAATCTTTTAACTTTTGCTTTTCGTTTTGTGACTTCTGTTACTATTTTTTCTTGTATATCAAAAGATGGAATAACTACTTTATAATTTTTAACCATCTCTGCATTTAAGTTTGGTTGATTGTTTCCACTTGCTAGTTCTCTTAACCTATGATACTCATTCATTAAGTAAAACCATAGATAATCAGTATCTATCAATTCATTGTCAATATTTGATAAAACTGCACAAGCTTGATTTGTTGAAGCATCAACTCCTAATTTAGCAGTTCTACCTCTTGTTAGTCCTTGACCATACATAGCTATTATTAAACTATCTTTTGGATATACTTTTGCACTACTGTTTTTTATGGCTTCTACTGTTATTTTTTCTTTTGTATCTAAAATAATATCATTTACAACTTCACCAGTTTTTATCCAAGGAATTTTCCCAGTGTAATATTCTTTATTACTTCTACTAGGGGTTCCTCCACTACTTACTGTAGCTATTGATTGAATATTTTTTTGAGTAAAGTTTTTTATGTAAGATATGTTTTGATTAGTATTAAGTTTATCTACTCCCCATTTTTCAACATTAGTATAAGTAATTGTTTTTAGTAGGTTTTTACTTTTAGATTTTAGTTCTTTTTTTACTAATCCAATTTCATTATTAAAAAAATCTTCAATATCATCTTCAATTTTTTTAGCTTCTTTCTCTTGTTCTTCTGCAAATAATATTTTAGTATTATATTTTTCTAACAATTCATTTTGTTCTTTTAAAGAAGGAAGTGGAATTTTAATGTTTAGAAATTCATCAACTTTAACTCTAGATTTACCAATACCCGATGTTTTTGTATCAAGTAACCTTTTAAATGAAGCACTTCTTAAAACTAATTTCAGATAATAGCCATTGATTTCTTTATCATTAAATACAAAAATAGGATATTCAGAACTTACGGTAAAAGGTGTTTTGTTATGTTCATGGTAATATATACAACCATGCCTTACATTGATTTTTGAATATATAATACTATTAGAAGGTACTTTATATAAACTACCTTTATATGTATCTACTTCATCATAATCTCTTAAAAATAATTTACCAGAAAAATTAATTTTTGAAATTATTTTCCATTTATTTTCTTTAATTGCATCTTTTAAAATATTTTCTTTTTCATATATTAAAATATCTTTTAATAATACAGCGTTATTAAAAGACAACAAATTATCATTCGAATACCTTTTAACATCCCAATAATCAAGTTCTTTTAAAGATATATATTTTAAAAATGTACTTATATTATTTTTACTCATATACTCAGTTCTTCATCATTTAAAATTTTAACAATATTATTATCATTTACTTTATACTCTAAGTTAAATTTTTTACTCTCCCAAAGTCTATTTTTCTCTCTGTAAATTTTAAACTCTTTTTCTAATGGAATAAGTTCATTTTCTATTTTAGCACCTGTCGTACTTATACCTGCTTTTTCAATTTCTGCTATTGGGATCTCATAATTAAACGTCTCTTTTACTTCTACTTTTATTTCTACTGTTCTTTTAGCTTCTAACTCTTTTTTATCTTTTCTAAGCTTTTTCTTTTCATCAGCCATTAAAGCCTCTTTACCCTTTTTAGATAATTGTTTTTCAATTTCTTCTAATTGCTCTTCAAATTTACTATTAATCGTTTTGGTAGCTTCATTCTTAATAGTTTCATACTCTTTAGCTTCCTCTTCTGTAAATTTTTTAAAGAATAGTAAACTAGGTTTTACAGTAGCACCTGATGCTATAAAAACATCTTGAGGTATAGAAGTAATTAAAATTATTTTTGCTTTACTCTCTACATAATCTCTTACTTTTTGAAGATTAGAGTTATTTAAAACACCCTCAGGTAAAACTATTCCCATTCTTCCACCAGCTTTTAAAAGGTTTAAACATCTCTCTATAAAAAGTACTTCTGTTAAAGTACTTAATTTACCAGTATCATATAAACTTAATAAAGATTTATTGATGTTGTCATTAATTTGACTTTGAGCATCATCATAAGTCTCTTTACCATATCTCTCTTGATATATTGCAATTCTATTATTATCAGTAAGCCTATCTTCTTCTGTAATTTTAAGAGATTTTTCTATACGAGAACCAAAAGGTGGATTTGTCAGAATAACATCAAAACGGTTTTCAAAGATACCATTTACATTTAGAAGCCCATCATTATGATGCACTCCTCCATGACCATCTCCGTGCATTATCATATTCATTTTTGCAGTTCTCGACATTCTTGGATTTGCATCTGTTCCATATATACAGTTATAAGACAATTCTTTTAATCTGCTATTTTCTATATTTTTATCAAGTTCACCATTTAATTTTGCAAAAAAATTATTTACTTTTTTATCAATTTTAGCTTTTTCTTTATCATTTAATTTATCATACTCTTCATCATAAAATTTCTTTTTTATAGTCTCTTTTTCTTTTTGAATATCTTCTTCAATTTGACTTCTAACATATTCAAATGATTTTATAAGAAAACCACCACTACCACAACAAGGGTCACAAATAATTTCGCCCTCTCTTGGGTCTAAAATATCATTCATAAAATCAACTACTGTACGAGGAGTGAAAAATTGTCCTAGTTCTCCTCTAAATGTTTTACCTAAAAATTGTTCAAAAGCTATACCCTTAACATCATCTGATGTTATTGAAAGATTGTACTTTTGTAGTTCTTCTACTATTGCTTCAAAACTTCCTTCTTTTATTCGCATTTTTTCATGTTCGTTAAAAAGGTCATCATTTTTAAATTCTTTTTTTGTCTCATCAAAAATTTTATCTATATATGAAGGTATTTGTAACTGTTTTAATTCTAGAACTTTTTTATCTACACTTTTTGCTTTTTCAAAGTCACCTACTTTTATATACTCTTCTTTATGTTCTTCTTCCCACTCTATCTTATTTTGAATCTCTTTTTTGAAATTATCTATATATTTATTCTTTTCTTTTATAAATTCATTAAGTGAAAAAAGTTGAGTTTTATTATTACTTCGCTCATATCTTATTTTTATAAACAGTATTTTACTTATCTCATCAAATGCAGCCTCTGGAGAAAGTCTGTCATTATTTCGTATAATATTATGGCACTTAGTAAGTAGTTTAGAAAACTCATCTCTTGTAAACGATTTAGTCTGTTTTAAAAGCTCTTCTATTTTTTTATCATTATTTACAATATTAAAATTTGGAATATCTATAATTTCTTTAAGTCTTTTCGGAATTTTACCTTTTACAACTTGAAAAATTTTTGTCTCTTTAAGATTTGTAGTTACAAAAAAGTCTGCTCCTGCCCATGATGCATAGTTTGAGCCTTGAAAATAATCTTCTTCCCTAATAGTTAAGTACTCAGCTTTACACTCTACCACAATTAAGGGACTATTCTCTTCATTTTTATCATCTTTAGATTTCCAAATAAGAATATCAGCCATAGCCCGACCTTGCCCTCGTGAAGAATTATTTACTTGAACTTCTTGTTGCATTTGATCCAAACTATAACCATAACTTTGAACTAGTCTACATATATATTTTTGTCTGACTTCTTCTTCAGGCTTCAATACCAACCATTTATTTTTTAATGGTGCATAAATTTTTTTATCTTTGATTTTAACTTGACAAGGCATATTTTCTCTTTTGAAATTTAAGTTTTGTATTTTATCATCTTCTTGTTTGATTATTGATGCTATTAGATTTTATAAAAATATTCTCTTTGAGCTCATCAAGCGTAGAGAACTTTATGTTCTCTTCTTCAAAAGCTAAATCAGCGACAGAAACGGTTTTATAATCTCCATCAAGAAGTATCTCACAATAATCATCTGTCTGATTTATAACAATAGTATTTTGATTCGTTGGTTTGTAAGTGGCTTTTTTCAAATGATTTCCCTATTTCCAATTGAGTAAACCATTATAACTCAAAAAGAGCCACTTGACAAATATCAACCAAGAACCACCCGAATAGATTTTTTACACATCAACAGTATGAATGCACCAACATCACGATATGTAACACATAAAATAAACCTTGAAGCATAAAGTTGAGAGGAGATAGAGGGTTATTACGCTAAGATTATGCCTAACAAACATTCCTCTCATGGAGACCCATCATCAAATTAAAATCTATATTCTCAAATAGTTTCGGTATTCTTTTTTCACGTGTTACAGGTCTTGGACGTGATGTTGCTATGGCATCTGCTCTTGGTGCTTCTATCTGGACAGACATCTTCTTTGTAGCCTTTAAACTTCCCAACCTTTTTAGACGAATCTTTGCCGAGGGTGCTTTTACCCAAGCATTTATGCCTTCCTTCATAGCTTCTAAACAAAAAGGCGTTTTTGCCACGGCTATTTTCTTACGTTTTATGCTCATACTCATAGCTTTCTCTCTCTTGGTGACCATCTTTCCTGAAATACTTACTAAAATTATTACTCCCGATTGGTCAAGTGAACAAATAGCCCAAACAGCCCCATTAACTGCCATTAACTTTTGGTATTTGGATTTAGTCTTTATTGTTACCTTTTTAGCAACACTGCTACAATACAAAGAACACTTTGCAACCTCTGCTATGTCGACAGCACTGCTTAATATTTCTATGATATCTGCTCTACTTTTTTACATGAAAGACGAGCCTCAAACCATTGTTATCGCTCTTTCTTTTGCTGTAATCATTGGGGGTATTCTTCAAGTTATTGCCCACCTCATCGCCATTAAACAATTTAACTTACAACGCATACTTATTGGTGGTTGGAAATACCGAAACAAAAAGAGTAAACAAAAAGATTTAAACAAAGAAAAAAAAGAATTTAATAATCTATTTTTCCCTTCTGTTTGGGGAAACTCCATGCCTCAAATCTCTTCGTTTATAGATACTATTTTGGCTTCCTTTCTTATCTCTGGTTCTATCTCTTATCTTTTCTATGCCAACCGAATTTTTCAACTTCCTCTAGCCATTATTGCCATTGCAGCCTCTATTGCACTTTTTCCTGCCATTTCAAAGGCTATTAAACATGATAATGAAGCCTTAGCCTATCAACACCTAAACCGTGTTTTTTGGATTCTTTTAGCGTTACTTGGTTTGGCAACACTCACAGGAATTATATTAGCAGAGCCTATTGTTTGGTTACTCTTTGAAAGAGGTGCTTACACAGCCGAGATGACAGCAAGTACAGCCTCTGTTTTAGCCATGTACATGCTAGGGCTTATTCCTTACGGTTTAGCCAAACTCTTTGCACTCTTTCTTTACGCTAAAAAAGAGCATAAAAAAGCTGCAAAAATAGCCACTATTACCCTGCTTATCAATATCATGGTATCTTTTACCCTTATGAAACTCATGGGTGCACCTGGTTTGGCATTGGCTGGAAGTATTGGAGGATTGATCTTTTTTATATTGACACTTAGAGGGATAGGGTTTCATATTTTTACAAATATCATGAATTTAAAGAAACTTATCTACTTAGGCATAGGCTTAAGTATTTCTGCACTGATGTTAATATTTATAAATGAATTAATTATGAATTGGATTCGATAAATTAGAAGCGATGCCTATTGAGCATCGTCTTCTAATATCAAGATATACGATTACTTAGTTTGTAATGCTTGAACAAACTGAACTCTCTGCTCAGGTGTTAAGATGGCTAAAACTTTTTCCATCATGTCAGCTTTCATATTTGCTTTAAAAGTTGCTCTTTCTACTGATTTTGCAATCATTCCTTCTCTATCTACACCATCCATAGTGATAAATTTAGGTCTAGTCCCTGAAGCTTTCATCTCTTCACGTTTTGCTCTCATCGTAGCTTTCATTGCCTTACGAGCCTCTTTAATACTTGCTTTTTGTTCTGATGTGATGTTTGCTGCTTTAAGTGCTGATTTTATTTTAAACATTTTATGTGCTTTACCACCTTTATAATGCTTTCCACTTCTTTCACACTTACTTGTTTTACAGTCTGGCTTAACACTCTCTGCACTTACTGCTGTTGTTGCCATAATTCCTGAAATTGTTACGATTGCTAATGTTTTTAAAACTTTCATTTTAAGTCCTTTAAGTTTTGATAACCGTATTATGAATCATGAACATTAACAGAGTTGTCATCTTTTATTAACGAAGATTAACAAGGGTAAAAAAGTTTTATTTTATTTTTTCTTCTTCATTACTTCTTCTAAATTTTCAACTTTTTCAATCAAAAGACGGTTCTGTATAATCAACTCTTTTAGCATCTCTTTTTCATTCTTTTTTTCTTCTACTTTCTCTTTACTATGCTCTTCATTTAAAGTCTCAATAATAATCCCTATAATCATATTAAGAAAGGTATAGGCTGTTAAGACAATAAATGAAATATAAAATACCCAACTGTAAGGATGCATCTCCATACTCTCTTGCATAATGTCTGTCCAGCCTTCAAAAGTCATAATCTGAAACAGTGTCAACAACGCAGCACCCAAGTCCGACCAAGCTCCTGATTTAGCATTTTCAAAAAAGATGGTTCCCATCACAGCATAAATATAAAAGATGATAAACATAAGCAATAATACATATCCAATAGACTTCGCCGACCTAAAGAGTGCATTCAGTATCTCTTTAAGTTCAGGCAAGATAGTAATAAGCCGTAAGATTCTAAAGATACGTAGTAAACGTGCCACAGCCGATTCGTTTCCATCTATTGGAATTAAACTCGCAGCCACTATCACAAAGTCAAAAATATTCCAACCATCTTTAAAAAAATCCAATGGCTTTTCATAAGAAGAGATACGCATAATAATTTCCATCACAAAAATAATGGTAATCATTTGATCAAGCGTAAAAATAACTTCTTGGTAAACAGGGTCTAGTTCAAAAGTATCTATCCCTACTAACAGGGCAGAAAAGATAATAATACTCATCATGAAGAATTCAAAGTATTTATTGTAAATTATAAGGGCTAGGGTTTCTCTTAGTTCGGCTATAGATATCATGTTGGCATAATATAAAAAAAATGGAGAGAAAAGCTTTAGTTTATAAGAAGAGTTTTTAAATTATTAGTTAACTCTTTCTAAAGGGAACAGTCTCAATACTCCCACCCAATATCAAAGCCATTTTTATACTGCTCTCATGGTAAGTACATTGTATTGTTATTTTTAGTATAGCCAAAAAATTTGAAAACTTGATGATGATAAAATTTATTTCCTCTTAATCCTAAACCTTGATTTAATACCTTGAAAAACCTATCTATACTAACAATGATTCTTAGAATTAGAACTATAGAGACAAAAAAGTCTTTACCTAGCTCATAAACCGATTTCTTATTATTTTTAAGTCTTTTCTCTAACATGGTAAGTCCCTTCAATCTTATATGTCATACTTTAATATATGAGAACTTACACATCGCTTTTGACCCTAAAACAAATAATTCACCTCAAACCGAATATCCGTATAAGAAGGATTCAACTTCTTTGTTCCATCCAATGCAATAGTATTTTCATCACCCAAAACCCGAACCATCCGTAACTTAGTATAGAGATTCTTATAATCCTCAAACTTCTTAATTAAATCTAGTTGTAAAACATTTGAGTCGGCTTGTACTCCTGATTTATCATCATCAAAGTCTTGGATACCAAAACGCATTTGAGCATGAAGGTTTTGCTCTTTAAAGTCATAGTCACCTTGAAGTACATAAGAAGTGGTATTGGCATACCAGTTGTACTGTAAAAGGGTATAGCCATAGCCATTAGTTGGAAAAGAACGCCAAGGAGATATAATGTCTGCTTTGTCTGCTATTTTAGAAATACCTGAACGAATTCGCCACCTATTTTTTCCTACATCTAAACGTACACCATATAAATCTGTCTCAACAGAATTTTTGTTATTATAAGCCACATTATTAATCTTTAAGTTCGCACCACCCATTACTCCTGCTCCATGATCGAACTGATGCATGTATCTGATAGAGGGTGAAAGTAGGTAGCCATTTTTGGTTTTGTATTTATAGGTTAAGTCCGTTCCAAAAGTTGAAAAGAGTTCAGGAACCAATGTATAACTCGCTATATAATTAAAGTCATTGTTTTTAGCATTAGAAAACTCCATAAACATGAGTCGGTCTTCAATTCCTTTTTCATTTAATTTTGACAAGGTAATCCCCCTATGCATCGCTGTATCATCATTTTCTCGCCATTTGTCGTACTCACCTGCTCCATCGTCATACGCAAAAAGATGGTGAAAATTGTTATGGTCACGTAGTTTTTGTTTTACCAAATAACCTGTCCAGAGTTTATGACCATTTATGGCTTTTGAAGCCCATGTAATGCCTTCAAAAGTATTGGGAATCATCTTAATATCATTGCTCTTTGTTAAATAGCTCTCTACAATTTGTCGCCCTATTTTTACAGCGTTTTTTTCGTTTTTTATTTCAAGGTAAGCTACAGCTAGATTCGTCATACCATATCTGTTTTTAGTGGCTACATCATGACGATTTAAAACGCCTTTTCCTACTTTGTAATAACTTAGGTTCGTTTTGTCCATGTGCCAAGGGTTTTGAGAAGTGTACAGACGAGCTGTAAACCCTACGCCATTGAGGTAAGCACTTTTATAATGCACACTGCCACCTACTCCTAGAGTTTGATGGTTACCTGTTTTTCCTTCTATCTCTTCATCCCAGTCAAATGAAAAGGAGTTAAAACGCAAACGTCCGTAAAATTCACCTTTGCTTATTGCTTCACTTAAGCTCTCTACCTCTTTAGGAACTTCTAAAACGGTCAGCGTTGAATTGGCATTGAGTATGCGTTTTGTTTGTTCTCTTGCCCAACTCATAGACATGAGTATGGTCATCATAAAAAATAGTCGCATCATGCTCTTAGCGTCCTATCATAATGTCTTTAGCCGAAATAACAGCATGGGCTTTGACAGTAACACTTAACAACTCTTTACTAATGGGCATAACAGCAACAAGCGTTTCACCCTCACCTATGTCAAGAATAATCTCTGCATTATCTTTACCTTTTTCAATATGTGTAACCAGCCCATTAAATACATTTTTCTCTTCTACTTCACCCTCAACTATCTTTACTGAAGTTGATTTAAAAATTGCCATTACCTCATCTGAAACTTTTAAATTCAAAGATTCTACGGCTGTATTGGTAATGATGGAAGTCAGTTCATACCCACTCTTTAATGCTAAGATGATTTCAGAATTAACCTCTTTTTGTTTGATGGATTTAATACGCCCTTGAATCTGATTTCTAGCACTTATTTGTAATCCTAAACGCCCTATGTCATTTAATACTCCTTTATCTATGTCCGTTAATTCTTGTAATCTTTTTAAAAAACGTTGATGCTCACTCTGAAGTTGACGGTAACTTAACAGTAGATTTTCACCATAAGGAGTTAGCTTTGTTCCCCCTCCTCCCATTCCTCCTGTAGCTTTAACCACCACTGGTGTATGTGCAAGGTTATTCATCTTATCCACAGCCTCCCATGCTGTTTTATAACTCATGGGTACTTCTTTGGCTGCTTTAGTTATAGAACCTGTACGTCCTATCGCAAATAATAATTCTATACGTTTTTCAAGTAAAAAAGGTTGATTAAAAAGTTCAAGTGTTAAATTAGAAGAGATATTCATGGCTCACCTTAATAAAATTTTAGAGGGTTATATAGATTAGTACATAACCAAAAATGAGCAGAATTATAGCGTTGTATACTTAAGTATATATAGGCTTAATCAATTTTGTCTATTTTTTAAAAAGTAACTCGTATTCAAGAAGATTATGTATGAAAAAATGTATCGAAAGTGTCAGTAAGAAGCGACACTCTCTGAAGATTAAGTTCTAAAGAGTGTGCCACCCTTATGAACTCCATCGAGTAAAAAACTTTTAGCATCACTCAATCCAAAACCTGTAGCAAGAAACATTTGTTTGTGATGCTTTAGTAAAAAATGTGCTGCTTTTAGCTTCGTGACAATGCCACCTGTTGCAAACTCATTATTCGCTGTTGTTTCTGCTAATAATTCCTCTTTAGAAATACTCGAAACCTCTTTTAAAACTTTTGCATCGTCAAAATCTCGTGGATTTTTATCATAATACGCATCTATGTCAGAGAGTATGACTAAAAGTTCAGCATCAAAATTATGTGCTACCGAAGCTGAAAGCTGATCATTGTCTCCAAAAACAAGCTCTTCTGTGGCTATGACATCATTTTCATTAATAATTGGAATCACCCCATTAGCCAGTAAAATATTAATAACTGACTTTGCTAAAGAAGTGCGTCTTTTTGAATCTAAATCGGCTGCACTTAGTAAGACTTGCGAACAAAGCATTTCATGCACAGCAAACTTTTCTTGGTACATTTTAAGTAAAAGAGGTTGTCCAATGGCTGCTAATGCTTGTTTGTTTTTAACCACCATACGGTCAAGAGCTAACACCGTATAACCAGCTGCAACAGCACCTGAACTCACCAAAATAACCTCTTTACCTTGTTTAGAAAGTTCGGCGATTAAATCAACAAGGTTACGCATACGTGGTGTACACACAGCACCATTTTCAGTTAAGACATGAGAACCAACTTTAATAACAATACGATTGCTAGACATTAACCCTCTTTTTCTTCCGTGTTAACAGCCACAACAAAGTTTTTTAACGAATAACGTAAGGCTTCGGTATTTAAATGTGAAACAGAAGAGATAGGCAATACAAATAATGGTTCATCTTTAGGTAACTTTAGCCCAAAGTCTTCTTCAAAACCATAAGAAGTGTATTCTTTTTTAGCTTTAAATTTTTGTAAAATTTTATTTGGTTTTAAATTGATGTCTGCTAAAAATTCTTCGGTCAGTTCATTTACTTTTTCAACAGGGAACGAATCACATTTTGTAATAGCAACAGCAAAGTTACGACCTGCCAATGCTTCTGAATAACGCTCTAACTCAACCAATAAAGTTTCATACTGATACTTCATTTCACGGTAGTTCGCTGCATCTACTAAAAGAAGCAATGTTTTTGTCCGTTCAATATGTTTTAAAAACTCATGTCCTAAACCACGACCGTCTGATGCACCTTCGATGATTCCTGGAATATCTGCCATCATAAACGAGTCATAATCCCCCACATTTACCACCCCAAGATTTGGGGTCAGTGTTGTAAACTCATACGCAGCTACTTTTGGTTTAGCATTTGAAATAGCAGAAATAAGTGTAGACTTCCCTACAGAGGGATAACCCACTAACCCTACATCGGCAATCATTTTCATTTCAAGTCTAAGCTCTTTGGTTACCCCTGGAAGCCCAGGTTGTGCATAGGTTGGACGCTGATTTGAAGGACTCTTAAAATGGCTGTTCCCCAGTCCACCTTTTCCACCTTCTAAAAAAAGAACCCGTTCTCCTTCTTCTACCAAGTCATACAAGACTTCATCGGTCAAAGCATCCACAACTTGTGTCCCTGGAGGTACAATAATATCCACACTTTGACCTTTACGACCATAACATTTACGACCCTCACCAGGCTGACCATTTTCAGCCTTAATATGATTACGCCCACGCAATGCTGAAAGGGTATCTGTGTTGTTATCTACTACAAAATAAACATTCCCTCCTTTTCCACCATCACCACCATCAGGACCACCATAGGCTACAAACTTTTCCGTCCAAAATGAAACACAACCTGTCCCACCTTTACCAGAACTCAATAAAATATCTACGCTATCTACGAACATGTACTTCCTTTGCTGTTATTTTCAGCAGTTATATTGTTGAAATTATAGCTGAAAAAATTATGAGAGCGTTTTGAGTAAAAACTTTAATTTAAAACTTTACATGCTTCTCATGTAAAGTTTTAATTCTCTTATCTAACGCATCTAAAATATTTACTATCTGATTTTGTAAAGTATAAAAGTCTGCCATATGATTCGCAGCAATATCATCTGTACCTCGTATCTCTGCTAAAATTTTCTTTAGTTTTTCACGTCGCTCTTTTGCATTCTTTAAATTCACCGTCATAATTGTATTGTCTATTTGATTAACCATATCATACCAACGGTTTATTTTTCGTTGTCCATAAAGATTAAAGGCTGGTATCATCACTTCTATAAAAAAGGCAAACAGTGCCACTAAGGGAAAAATAAAACGTAAAGTATAATCATGTAATTTATTAAGACTTTGAGCTATCCAAAAAGAAAAATTATTTTCATAGTAGTGTGTTGGTTCTCTAAAATACTCTTTTGATGCTTGATGCTGTTTCACTTTCAACAAAGAAGCATTTGGAAAATCATTTTCTTCATGAAACACCCCTACTTTACGATGAACGCTATGTAGAATTTTAAGCATTAGTCGCACCATTTCATCAGAAGCATTATAGGTGGCAAGAAGGGTATTTTTGGCTAAGAGTTTATAGCGTTTACGAGGTATATATTTTTTCATATCAAAAGCATTTTCATGTAAAGTGACCACTTCAAAATGTTTGTTACGTTTTACAAAGAATTGTTTATACGATTGGGAAGCAGTAAAATTCATCAAATGCACATTGGGCATGGTCATAAGTCTTTTCAAAAAAGGAGCATCAGCCGACGCAATATAAAACATCGCATCTATCTCATTCTTTTTAAGACTCTCATACGCTGCATTACTAGAAACATGAAAGAGTTTTGAGTTAAATCCATTAATCCCCACCAAATCCAAAAGGTCAAGCGTAACAGGTAAAATCCCTGAGCCTTTTTCACAAATGGCAATGCGTTTACCTTTTAAACTCTTAAGATCAGATATTGAGCGACCTTTATAAAAAATCCAAATGGGTTCTAACATAATATTTGCCAAAGCTAAAATCTCTTTCTCTTCAGTCCCTCCTTGTACAAAAGCAAAATCAACTTCACCTTTTAAGAGCTTTTCTTGTGCTTCGACTGAACCTTTTGTCTCAACAAGATTAAGTTTAATACCCTCTTCTTTAAACTCTTTGGCGTACGCCATGGCGTAAGCAGTATAAGCATCCACTTTTGAACCAATGGCAATGCTTATGCTTTTCTTATGGTCATTACTATCTATGGCGACATACAACAAAGGTAATAGCAATAAAATAATAAAAATAAGAAGAAGTTTTAATGTTTTCATGAAAAATATTATATCAAAAAAAAAGCCTTAGTTGGCTATACTTCCACAGGTGTGATAGGTAGTTGCTGGTGACATTCGTCACGAGAGGAAAGTCCGTGCTACACATGAGATAGGACTCCATCTAACGGATGGCCAGAGTAATCTGAGGGCAAGTGCAACAGAGAGTAGACAGCCACATTGTGGTGAAGGTGAAAGGGTGAGGTAAAAGCTCACCAGTACTTATGGTAACATAGGTAGCTAGGTAAACCCTGTCCGTAGCAAGAAGTAATGGTATTAAATCTCATTAAGTCATTGGATTGACAAAACTGCTTCGCTTGAACATAGTGGCAACACTATGTCTAGATAAATAACTGCCCACGACAGAACACGGCTTATCGTCACACCTAACTCTACAAATATATTAATCTTAACGCGTTATAATCCCCTAAATATATCAAAAGGACTTATAATACATGAAATATTTACTTTTACTACTCTCCCCCCTCTTTCTTTTTGCCAAAGTGCATTACGCCAAAGTAGAACCTTATGAGAACATTACCCTTAAAGCTGCTGTGGCTGCACAAGTAACCAAAGTAGCCATAAAACTAGAAGGCTCTTCTGCTAAAGAGACGATTATAAAGCTTGATGATAAACTTGATCGAACCAAACTAACATCAAGTAATGCCTCATTAAAACTTGTTCAAAGTATGATTCAAATTAATCAAAATATTTTAACTGCCCTAAAACAATCGCTTAATCGGCAAAAAGCTTATCATCTCCGTATTACTGATATTAGTTCAGCCTCTAAGACACAAAAAGACAATGCTTTTTATGCCTATACCAATGCAAAGACCCAATACTTTTCAACTCAAGAAAAAATTGACTCCTTAAAACAACAGAAATTAGATTTACAATATGAAATTGCACGTCTTCGCGATAGTCTCTCTAAAAAAAATATTAAACTTAACAATATGTTTCTCTATAAACTTCTAGTAAGTGAAGGAGACTTTGTTAACATGGGAACATCTCTTGCAGAAGTCAAAGACTTAAGTAAAGGAAAGTTGGTTCTTTTTTTAGAAGCAAATGAACTCGAAAAAATAAAATCCAAAACCATTTATGTAGATGGAAAAGCTTCGAACTTTAAAATATCTAAAATTTGGGAGGTTGCTGATGAAAAGTTTATCTCCTCTTATCGAACTGAAATCTTGGTCAATAACCCTAAAAATATGTTTTCTAAACTCTTAAAAATTGAGTTTAAGTAAACCCTAGCCTTCTATTTTCTTTTGACCCTAACTGTTTTAGGGTCAAACAACTCCAAAGCTTTAGCAATCATGGGTTCATCTAAAATATTTTGTTCATCTTTCTCTTTTGCTGCTTCTACACCTCCATGCCCTGGAGAAATACATGAGCTTTTCATCTCTTCTTCACTTTGTATGACTTTGGACATCGGTTCATTATAGATAGGCTGATTTAACACCTCATCTTCAATCATAGACGTAGGTTCTTGCATGTCAATATCATCCATGTCGTTATGAATAGGTAATTCATGAATGGGTGCGTTTTCTACTGGGGAGGGTAACTCCTTGGCATTATTTTTAATTTTTGTTTCATAACCAAATAGCTCTTGTACAAAAGTACGAATGGTCATCCAGTTGTTTTTAAGGAGGGTTTTTTGTTCGGTATTGGCTGTTGACTCCCATGTTAATAGATTGTCAGAAAAAGAACTATAGACAATCGCGTGTTTAAAACATTCCCCCAGTTCATAATTTCTGTCGTACATCTTAACAATCAATTCTTTAAAAAGTTTTTGACCTTTGTCCAGTGGCTTAACAACAGCTAGCTCTTCTATAATCGGTGTAGATTTGACTTCTACAGGTTTAGGTTCTATCGCTACCTCTATAGGTACTTCTACTTTCTTAGGAATTTCAGCTCTAATTTCAATCCCAGATAACTCTTTTTCAAGTGTCCGTATCATGCCATCAATCTCTTTAATCTGTAACGCTTCCATCATTTTAAAAAGTGTCAAAGAAAGCACAAAGTCTCCATCTCCTCCAATACTCAACAAGCCTTTTGATTCAGCTAAAATCCTAAAAAACCGTTCAATTATCATGGGTTTTATTTTTTGTGAACCACTTAGCAGTAGCTCTTTTAAATAAAGCATTAACTCATCAATCACCATTTCTGCTTCAAATTCAGAAGCAGCGTTAATAAAGAGTAAAATTTTTGCTTCATTTTTTTCTAACACATCAGTTAAAAGTGCTTCCAACATAGAAGGCTCAATAATCCCTAACATCTTTGTCACAGTTTCAATATTAATAAAGTTCTTAGAGTAAACAATGGCTTGGTCAAGGAGCGTCAAAGAGTCACGAACTGATCCTGCACCCGAACGAGCAATAATATCTAAAGCATTTTGTTCATACTCAACTTTTTCTAAATTTAAAATATGGGCTAAATGTTGACTCACTACTGATTGAGGAATATTTCTAAACCTAAAATGCTGTGTTCGACTTAAAATCGTTGCTGGAAGTTTTAAAGGGTCAGTCGTTGCTAAAATAAACTTGACAAAAGAAGGAGGCTCTTCTAAAGTTTTTAACAGTGCGTTAAATGCTTCTTTAGTCAACATATGAACTTCATCGATGATAAAAATTTTATACCGTGCTGTGGCAGGCTTGTATTTAGTATGTTCTATAAGTTCACGTATATCATCAATCTTACGGTTCGAGGCTGCATCCATCTCAATAATATCTATATGCCGTGATTCCGTCGCCATAATACAGTGGTTACAAATACCACAAGGATGAGAAGTTGTTCCTTTTTCACAAAGTAAAGCTTTGGCAAAAATACGTGCTGTAGAAGTTTTACCAGAACCACGTAAGCCAGAAAACAGATAAGCATGAGACAATCTATCTCCATCTAATGCTAAAGAAAGTGTCTGTGAAACTGCCTCTTGACCAATCAAATCATCAAAGGTTATGGGGCGATACTTTCTTGCTAATGCGAGGGACATAGAAAACTCCTAAAGTGTTAATGAATGTTAATATTGTAGTCAAATTTTACTTGTGATATAATTGACAAATTTTATTAATAAGGATGTATAGATGAGATGGGAAGATCGAGAAGAAAGCTCCAATGTTGACGACCGACGAGGGTCTAAAGGTTCTTCAAGTGGAGGTATGCGTGGTATGCCTTCTATGGGAACACTTATGTTCCTTTGGCCAGTGGTACAAAGACTCTTAAAAACAAAATTTGGTTGGGCTATTATTGGTATTGGTGCTGTGGCATATTTTTCTGGATTTAATCCACTCTCTATGATGACAGGAGAAAATACTTCTTCTACTGTTAACCAAGAAGCTGATGATCGACAAAAGCGTTTTATCTCTACGGTATTAGCTGACACAGAAAATGTATGGGGACCAATTTTTAAACAACATGGTGCCAAATACCAAGAACCTAAAATGGTGCTTTACCGTGGCTCAACCACCAGTGGTTGTGGTCATGCTTCTGCACAAATGGGTCCTTTTTACTGTCCTGCTGACCAAAAAATTTACATCGACTTAGGTTTTTTTGATGAATTGGCTTCAAAACACAATGCCTCAGGTGACTTTGCACAAGCCTACGTTTTAGCGCATGAGGTTGGTCATCATATCCAAAATATGGAGGGAACGCTTTCTAAGGTACAACAAATGAAACAACAAGCCAGAGGCTCAAAAGATGTAAACCAACTGCAAGTACGTGTGGAACTTCAAGCTGACTGTTATGCAGGTGTATGGGCGCATCATGCACATAAGCGTTTTAATATTTTAGAGCAAGGGGATGTGGAAGAAGCCTTAAGAGCAGCTTCAGCGATTGGGGATGATACCTTACAGAAACAAGCCCAAGGTTATGTAGTACCCGATGCCTTTACCCATGGTTCAGCCGAACAAAGGGTAACTTGGTTTAGAAAAGGTATTAAAAGTGGAGACATTGCCACTTGTAATACGGGTTTATAAAAGGCAGGTTTTTAAATCTGTCCTTTTGCATAATTTACCCAAGCCATAAAATCTTTTGGATTAAAATAGCCTTTCGCTGTTGCTAAAGATTTACCATTAGCTCTTCTAAAATAGACGGTGGGTGCTAACTTAGGACTTAAACCATAAGTCGTCGCTTCGGCACTGTTTTTTTCTAACTTTACCCAAACGAAGTCTTCTAGCGCTTCTTTTATTGTTTTATCGTTTAACGTCTCTTTACGCATCTTTTTTGACCATGATGAACGCCTATTTTCAACATAAACCATAACATTTTTTCCTGTTTGTTTAGCATAATCTTCAGCTGATGCCATATCATAAAACCAATTTTCACTTTTTGTACTATGTGATTGAAGTGTTTTAACTGAACCAACATTCATACCTAGCTTATTTTTTGAATCATTAATCCACAAGTTAAAGTCATCTTTTCCCAAATAACCTTTAACTGTATTAATCACTTTAAACTTTGGTGAAATAAAATAAACCGTTGGGGTATAGCGTGTTGCAGGTAAATACTGTTTTGCTTCACGTTCATTTTTGTCTGCTGTAACAAGAATAAAACCTTTTAGATTGTCTTTAACAGCTAAATCACCTAAGGTTTTGTCTTTCATTTTATCACAATAAGTACATGAATCTGACTTCACATAAACCATCACAGGTTTGTGGTCTTGTCTTGCTTCAAGTAAGGCATTCTTTAAATCTCCCGATAAAAGTAATACTGGTACGTAAATTAATAGTACAATTTTTTTCATTATTATTCTCTCCTATATTTAATTATTAATAGTGTAATATGATTATGTTAAAAATATTATGTACTTTGTCGTTTTTTAATTAATTTTATATTCTTTTTTGGATTAAAGGTTGTTTTTTAAGCAATACTGTTATATAATGTTTAATTATAACATTAAAGTAAAAGGAGATACAATGAAGTCAATCGCGACAAAAAACATTCTGCTTAGCCTATTCCTACTCGTAGGTCTCACAAGTCATTCATTTTCTGAATCGAGTCTGCCCGTAAGTAAGCAACTAAAAGCTACTAGTAAGGGAGCAATAGCCCCAGAGGAAAAAATTGAAATAGTACCAGAAATCAAGATTCAGGGTCAAACTTCAGTTCCTTCCAAAAATCCTAACTTAAAAGAAGGAGATGCTTGTAGTGACGAAAATTTAGAAGAAGTTGAAGGAGAAATATTTACAGAGATTCCTATGGCAGAAACAATCCCTTGTGATAAAGTCAACTGTGAAGATTTAGCAGCTGCTAAACTAGAAAAAGATGACTACAAAAAACTTAATAACGCTAAAACAATTGCTTGTGATAAATAAATTTTCAAAACAAGTTAAATAAGTGTGGGAGCTTATTTAACTACCTTCTCTTCTAAATATTTTGCCAATCCAAATTTTCTTTTAGCTATAATCTCTTCCAAAATTAACTAGGTAAACAATCGTGAAATTTGAAACTTACCCCTTTGAAAAACTCAATACCCTTTTAGAAAACATCACTCCTAATCAAAAATATGCTCCTTTAAGTCTAACCATTGGTGAACCTCAATTTGAAACGCCTAAATTTATCTTAGATGCCTTAAACAGCTCGGCACACTTACTCAATAAATATCCAAAAACTTCTGGCGAACCCCTGTTAAGAGAAGCCATGCTTCGTTATTTACAAAAACGTTTTGATCTAAAGCTTTCTAATGAACAAATTATCCCTACTTTTGGGACACGAGAAGTACTTTTTAATTTTCCACAGTTTTTACTGCATGATATTGAAAACTCTAAAATGGCTTATCCTAATCCTTTTTATCAAATCTATGAGGGGGCTGCCAAAGCCACTAATTCAAAAGTAGTTTATATTAATCTAAAAGAAGAAAACAACTTTGAACATATAGTTGATGAAACAGAATTAGCTGAATGTGATTTTGTAATTATCAATACCCCCAACAATCCTACTTCAGCCACGATGATTATGGATGAATTAAGAACATGGGTTAGACTGGCACAAAAACACAATTTTGTACTGCTTAATGATGAATGTTATATTGACCTCTATTTAGATGAGCCTGTCCCCTCTTTACTCAATGCCAGTATTGAAGAAGGAAACCATGATTTTAAAAATATTTTAGTCATAAACTCCATTTCCAAACGTTCCTCTGCTCCTGGCTTACGTTCTGGATTTATTGCTGGAGATGCAAAAATACTCAAAGCTTATATGACCTATAGAACGTATGTCGGTTGTGCCTCCCCCTTGCCCCTTCAACATGCTGCTTCTGTCGCTTGGGCTGACCAAGACCATGTCAATCACTTCAGAGCAAAATACCTCAAAAATTTTGAAATAGCCAAAGAAATTTTAAAGATTAACCCTCCTTTAGCAACTTTTTACATTTGGCTAAAAGTCCAAGATGAAATCGCCTTTACCATTGCTCTTTACAAAAACTACAATTTAAAAGTTATTCCTGGTTCATTCTTAGGAAGAGAAAAGCAAGGTCAAGGATTTGTAAGACTGGCCTTGGTCTATGAGGAAGAAAAAACAAGAGAGTGTTTAGAAAGAATTAAAAAAATTAAAAAAGACTTAGGAGAATAAAATGCAAGAAGAAGAATTAGACATAGAAGCACTGAAAAAAAATGAAGAGTTTTTAGGAAATTTAAAAGACATTGAAAAAGAGATGCGAGAAGAAAATAGTATTGCGAAAGGCTACCAACTTTTAGATGCAAAACTACTTTTAGAAGTGCCTGAAGAAGAGATAAATGAAATTTTCACTTTCATCGTTAATACAGCCTTTGATATCTTAGCTGAAAAACTAAGCTCTGGTGGACAATTTAACATGGATGAATATGAAGACTTGGCCACAGCGAGAGCCATTTATGAAAATGGCATTCAACGCTACAGTGAAAATGAAAAAAAAGCTGCCAAAGAACTTTTTTTAATTCTTTACTTCACCATTAAAGACGGAACACTGGCTGAATCTATGCTTATCCATGCAGCTGTGGCTATGGCTGGACACTCTTTTGATGATTTTATAGACAATATTGTGGATGTTACAGGTGTGGATGAGTCTGAACCCACAGCCTTTTTTATCCAAACATATAAAGAACCCATACATGTTTTGCTTACAAAATATGCTAAAGAGATTAAAGCAGCTAAAGCTGAAATTAAAGCTTTAGAAGAGAGTATGTAATGGCTGTTGAAGCACAAAAAATACACTTCATAGGCATCGGAGGTATTGGACTCTCTGCTCTTGCAAAACTCCTCTCAAACGCTGGTCATAAAATCTCTGGTTCAGACATAAAACAGACAGAAATCACCAATGACCTAGCACTTAATTTTGGTGCTAAAATCACCATTCCTCACCATGCTGATGCTGTAGAAGGGATAGACAAAATTATCTATTCTGCTGCTGTTCGCCCCAATAATCCAGAATACCAAAAAGCTCAAGAACTGGGTATTGAACTGCTTTCAAGAAAAGAGTCACTCATAGACATTTTAGGAGATAAAGAAGTCTATGCTGTGGGTGGAGCACATGGTAAGAGTACAACGTCTGCCATGCTTTCATCTATTATTCCTAATTCAAATGCACTCATTGGAGCGATAAGCAAAGAGTTTGGATCAAACGTACGTTATGCCCAAAATAACAAAGTGGTTTTTGAAGCTGATGAGAGTGATGAAAGTTTTTTAAATTCTAATCCCCATTTAGCCATCGTCACCAATGTTGAGCCTGAACATATGGAATACTATGAATATGATGAAGAGCGTTTCTACAATGCCTACAAAAACTTTTTGAACCTTGCAAAAGTACGTATTATCAATGCAGAAGATGATTTTTTAGCTTCACTTGATATTCCAAGTATTAAACTTTACCCTTCTAAAGACATTAAAAATATTGAATTTATATTGGTACAAGGTGAACCTCACACACGCTTTACCCTAAAAGATTTAGGAAATTTTGAAGTATTTGGTTTTGGAAATCACATTGCACTTGATGCTGCTCTAGCTATTTTAGGAGCATTAGAAATGGGGGAAGAAATTGAAAAAATCAGAACAAACCTTTTAAACTACAAAGGCATCAAAAAACGTTTTGATATTGTTCAAAACCATGAAAATTGTGTGGTTATCGATGACTACGGTCACCACCCAACAGAAATTAAAGTCACCATGGAGTCTCTAAAGTCTTACCAAAAGCTAAGAGGTTTCAATAAATTATATGTCATTTGGCAACCCCATAAATATAGTAGAACCCTGGATAACCTACAAGGTTTTGTAGAGTGTTTTGAAGGGGTGGATGAATTGGTTATTTTACCAATATGGGCTGCAGGAGAACTGAAAGTAGACATTGATTTAAAAGGTGCATTTTCGCGTTATAAGCTTCATATGGCTGATAGCATTACTCGTAAAGACGGTGTGGTTCAAGTTATTCAAGACAATAATATCATCAAAGAATACCGTGAAGACCTCATCACAGCTTTTGGTGCTGGAGACATTACCTACCAAATTCGTGGGGAAAACTAGTACTTAGTTCTCTTTTTTGTATAAAAAGGTCATGCTTAAAAATTAAGCCACTATATTTATAATTTACTATGATAATATGATTTTTTTTGCTAGAATGTTCTTAGAAGTGATGATAGAGATGCATATTTTTTTGCATTCTCTTTCAATTTCATTGTCTACTTTAATGGGCAATGAGGCATTCTATTATAAACGTACAAAAGGAAATAACATCATGGAACAAGCACGTAAAGAAAAACTAGAACAAATTGTAGCACTCGTTGACGATTTAATGGTAGACCCTGATCTTGATATTGAATACTGTGTACCTGAAGTAAGCACAACAGCAGAAAGCTGTGATGTGTCTGGAGAGCCTTACATCTTAATTAAATATGTTATCAGTGTAAACAATGTACATACGCGTAAAATTCGTTTAACTGAAACTTATTTACGCAATACACCTGAAGAAATACGTAACCTCATTACCTTCTCTGCTGAAGAATTTAAAGGTGAAATTGATTCAGTTGAAATTGGCTAAAACGTACTGTTAACAATAAATTTTAAGTAATGGTTAACTTAAAAAACAACTTTAAAAAGGAAAGATAAAATGGAAGCAGCACTCAAAGCGAAATTGACAAAAGTCGTAGAACTTGTAGACAAAAATTTAGCAGATCCAGATATCGAACTCGATTACTTTATTCCTGGGGTAACCATGGATGAAGAAACAGCATTAGATGCAAGTGAACCTTATATTTTACTCACTTACATTATTAATGAAGACCATACTCAAAAGCAACGTATTCCTATTAAAGATAACTATCTTAGTAAAACACCTGAAGACATTGCTAATCTTGTTACTTTTTTTATTGAACAGTTTACAGAACAGATTGATTCTGTAGAAAATGGTGCACAATAAGCCTAAAAATTAGACTACTTTTTGTAGTCTAAAATCCTTCTAAATCTTCTTCATACATAATCTCTTTTTCTAGCAGTATTTTTGATAATTTTTCAATTTTATCCCAATTTTCATCCACTAGTTTTATGGTCATACCCTCACTCTCTCTCATCCAACGTTCTATGACATCATTAAGTTTTGGGTCATTACATTGAGAAGCATTTGTTTCTACTTTTTCAATATTATTTTTTGTAGGGTCTTTAATATTAAAATAACGTACTTCATCATCCATTCCATAATGAGCAACAGCAATGTAAGCATCGTTAATCGCATGTTTTAAATCTGATGAGGCTTCCATATCTAAACCATCAATCGCTCCATACTTTTTCATTTGAGCAATTCTTCCAGAAAGAGAGATACAAATTCTACTTTTCATACCTTCTATGGTAATATTTTTTTGTAATTTATCATAATTATTTTCTATAAACCCATTGGTATTATTTTTAGGAATAACCGATACCTGCTTCAACGGTACATGAGGCATAAGAACTTTAGACATAATCACATGAGCAGCTTCACGAATGGCTGTTTTTTCATACATTTTTTCATCTAATATTGCTGCGTGTCCCTCCCCATACTTTACAAAATGAATCTGTTCTATTAAAATTGCTTGGGTAATGGCTGGAATGCCATGACGTATACAATAAAATGATGCTTCTTTTGAAATAAGTTCTAATTGGGCACCTGTAAGACCAGCTGTAGAGATAAGAAGTTTATGCATATCAAATTTACCAGAAGTTGGTTTGTTTTTAATAATCTTATTAATAAAATATTTTCGAGCATCTTTGTCTAAATCATCAACAGGAATATGAATTTCAATTCTTCCTGGTCGTATAATTGCAGGATCAATGTTCTCTTTGTAGTTTGTAGCTGCGATGATAAACACATGTTCATCTTCTTTATTGCCAAAACCATCCATTTCTGCTAAAAATTTATTAATCTGAACTTCACGACTGTTTTCTTTTTCTCGTTTACCAATGGTATCTATCTCATCAATAAATATAATCGAAGGGGCATAATCTTTAGCTTTTTCAAAAACCTTTTTGATTTTGTCCAGTTGTAGTAACTCAACTCCTGTAATAGAAATAAATGGCAGTTCAGCTTCAGCCGAAAATGCTTTGGCTAAAAGTGTTTTACCTGTTCCAGGAGGACCGTAAAGTAGCATCCCTTTTGGAGGTTGGACATTGAAGTCCTTAAGTAGTTTTGGTTCTTTTAAAAACTTAATCACTTCAAGCAATCTACTTTTTGCTTTATGGTGACCAGCAATGTCATGAAAAGAGACATTTGGAATATCAAAAACTAAGCCATCTTCAGAAAAGTCTTTAATTCGTTTAACTTGTTTAAATCGACAATTTTTTATTTTATAAGTTATCACTTCATCTTTAACAGAAAATTCATGCTCAACTTCTAACTTTATGTTTTTTCTAAAAAGCTCTTTAACAAGTTTTTCTTCTTTTATTAGAGGATGAATATTTTCATTCAAAAAGTCAACAGCTTTTTTAGCAATGCTCACTTTAATTTCTGAAAACTGTGTAATGTCTTTGCCAATACTATAAATATAATCGGTCACTTTTGAGAAAAAGATTTCACCCACTTTGTTTTTAATACGTCTAGCATCAAATTCAGGAGCAAAAACCAGTATTTGCGCTTTTAAAAAATTGTCAAAATTTTTGTCTACTTTGAAGTCTATTTCCATCGTATTTTCAAATACTTTTTGGTACTCCAAAAATGTTTTTCGCCCTATCTGTTCATACGCCACATAGTTCAACTTGTTAAACAATACAATGGTTGCTTGAGAAAATCTTGAAATAAGCTCTGGAATAATTGCTTTTTGCCATCCACCTGTTTTAATGTTCCGTTTTTCTTCTCTTTTCAAAGCATCAAGAATCATTGTTTCAGCTTGAATGTAGTCATCATCAACCAGTTTAATAAACTTATTGTCTCCATAAAGCTCTTTACCTAAACTCGATGTAATAATAAAAATGGTTTCTCTAAAGTTTACAGTAAAATGTGCATTACCTTCATTATATACTTTAGCATCATCATCACTACAGGGCTGGTCTGTCATTTTATCCCAACCACAAGCATCTCTCATCTCTCCACCTTCAAAAATAGAGAGTAAGTTGTTCTGTATAACATTGTCAGCTTTTTCAAAAGCATCCAATACGATGATAGACTTAGGGTTATCATAAACAAACCCCGTTAACTGCCCTACTCCATAACCAGACCAACCTTTAGGGTAACCATAAAGTTCTCCACCATTTTGCTCATGATATTGGGTCATGTCAAATTTTCGTATTTTGTATTCAGATATCTGTTTTGTCATAAGCTCAGATAAATATGTCTTACCCGTTGCAGGAGGACCTAAAAATAAATACGTTGATTTAGGTGCATTTCTATCAATAACCATGTTACTCTTAATGCTATTCGCAATAACATCTATTGCTCTATCCTGACCGAATAACTCTTTTTTAAGAGCATCCTTCATGTTATTAGCATCTTTTATAAAATGTAGACCTTCGTTCATTGTGTTTTTCTTTATGTCAATTTTTTCAGAGTTTAGCGATATTTATTTTAAGGTTAAGGTTAAAAATGTTTACATCCATCTACTCTTAGCCAATAAGCCCTTATGGTAACCCAAAACCTCTTAGGATTGAAAACTTTTTTACCTAAAAAACATACTTATAAGCTAAAGTTTAAATAAAACGCTGTATTAATAATGATATAAAATCTATTTATCAAATAGTAAACAAGGATTAGCCTTATGACCCTAACCAAATTAAGAAGCAAAAAAGAGTTACGAAGTAAAATTTCAAAAATAAAAGAAGAACAACATATTAATAAAATATTAGATGGTACGGACAATATTATCTTTCTCAAAAGACTAGATGGTGGGATTATTCATATTAACCGTCAATTTTTTAATCTATTTCCTGAATACGGAAGCATCAAAGAGTTTACGCAGCAACATAACTCTATTTTTGAACTCTTTGATAATGATGACCCTAACTATATTGATGGCAACTATTTTGAAGATAATATTTATGAACTTCTTAACCAACAAATATCACATAAAGTAAAAATTACACGACAAGAGAGAACGCTCTTTTTTAGAGCCACCATGAAAGCTGTCAGTCTTGAAAAAAATAAAGAAGAGTTTGTCATAACACTTTCAGACATTACGCAACTTGAACATGAGATGCAAAAAAATATTCAACAAGAAAGAATCCTTCAACAACAAGCCAAAATGGCATCGATGGGAGAGATGATTGGAAATATCGCCCATCAATGGCGACAACCTCTTAATACCCTCTCCACACTCAATACTCTGTTGTTTCTTAATTATGAAGAGAACGATTCACTTAGCCCTAAACAGATGGAAGATTTTAAAAAACGTTCTAACTTTTTAATTCAAAAAATGAGCACAACCATTGATGACTTTAGAAATTTTTTTCTACCTAAAGCCAAAAATAAAAGTAGTTTCAAACTGAAAAGTGCCATTGAACAGACCATTGGTTTTATGCAAGATACCTATATAGAACATCATATTCAACTTGTACAAGACATTAACAGCGAAATACATATTACCAGCTATCAAAATGAACTTGAACAGGTACTGCTAAATCTTTTTAACAATGCAAAAGATGCTCATATTAGTAATAAAACCATCAATCCTAAGGTTATTGTTCGTCTTATAAAAGAAGGAAGTCATAGCAGTATCACCATAGAAGACAATGCAGGAGGAATAGACCCTAAAATTATCGACAAGGTTTTTGAACCCTATTTTAGTACAAAATTTGAAAATCAAGGTACAGGGATTGGTCTGTATATGTCAAAAATGATTATCGAAGAGTCAATCGAAGGTCAACTCACAATTGAAAACCATAATGAAGGTGTTTTAGCAACCATTAATTTCACTAAAAAGCCTTCTTTCAGACAAGATAAAGCACCTCTCTCCAGAGCTTCAATGAAAGAAGTTTGCTCAGGATGTCACTATAGAGAGAGCTACAAAAAAAATCAAAAATAAGTTTTTTCAATGAAGCGTTTAAATAAAGTCTATTTAAACTCTTCTATCAATTTATCACGAACCAATTCAAATCTACGATAATCTTCTTGACTACATCCATGTGCCATAACAAACTGGTTCAAAATCTTTAAAAATTGCATTAATTCATACTTGTGTTCTCCCCCAATTTGCTCTTTAATACAGGCTATCTCTTCATCAAGAATACTAAAATCTTTATCGAGTAAAATCTCCCATAACTCATGACTGTCTAAATTAAATTTTATCTTAAAAAGCTCCCTATATTTAGCTTTTTCAACCTCTTCAATGTTTCCAATAACTTCACAAATAATAAAAGCAGCAGCACGTTTAAATTTCCTCTCATCTGCCAAACTCTCTTGATTGTTCACTAGGTCACAAATTTTATTAAAATGTTTAACTGGCATATTCTCTCCCTTTTATACCGAAACTAACATATTGAGATAATGCAAAGCATTAAAAAATCTATCGTGATCAAAAGGTTTTAAAATATAGGCATGTATCTCTAACTCTGTTGACTTTTCTTGATATTGAGGTTCATTAAATGCTGTAAAAAGTGCAATAACTTGATTGGGATTCAATGCTTTAATTTCTGCAGACATCTCCAATCCATTCATGTTGGGCATAGATATATCACTCAATACAATGTCTGGGTTAGACGCTTTATACGCAGCTAACCCGACCTGACCATCTTCTGCTACAATCACTTCTTTATAGTACTTTTTCAAAATACTACTGACAATACTACGCGTCTCTTCTTCATCTTCAACATATAAAATTGTTAAATCTTCTTTTTTCATTTTTAATATCCCCTTTTTTAATTTGATATCAGAAATTTATAGCTGAAATATTCTTTTAAAGAAGTAAAATAAAACCATTAAGATACTTAAAGCTACGGCTACATCTACTCACCTAAGCATAATAGAGCTTTATACCAAGCTCTAATCAGCAACATAAATCAATTTTTTGCTAGAATCACGCAACTATATAGATGAAAAATGAAAAAAGGATTGTAATGAATGTTACAGTAGAAAAACTGGATGATATTAATGTAATCATCTCTGGTGAAGTTAAAAACTCAACGATTCAAGCAAATGTTGAGAAACTGAAAAAAGAAGCAGAAGCACGTAAAGAAGAAACAAAAAAAGAACTGGCAAATGAAATGAAAGATGATGAACCAGTTGACAACAACCTTGTAGACGATGTTCTAAAGGGTATGGAACCCGAAAATTATCAAAGAGATGCAGAAGGACAAATACTTCAAGAGTTTATTGAAACAGGACTAAAAGAAGCGAATATTCCTGTAGAAGACATTTTAGGACAACCAGGTTTTCGAAAATATGAAAATAGAGATGATGCCATCTATCTTGAAGTGGAAATTTCTACTGCCCCAGAAATCAATACCGAGGTAGAATACATGGACATTATTCCAAGCTATACGAAACCCAAAGCACCAGAAGATGCTGTGAATAATCAACTTAGAGAAATGGCAATTCAACAAGCACCATTTACAAGTATTCCAACAGCAAAATCTGTAGAAAATGGCGATGTGGCTGTTATTGACTTTGAAGGTTTTATAGACGGTGTTGCTTTTGAAGGGGGTAAAGCTGAAAAGTTCAATTTAAAAGTTGGGTCTAACTCATTTATCCCTGGTTTTGAAGAGCAAGTTATTGGTATGGCTTATGATGAAGAAAAAACCATCACTGTTACCTTTCCAGCTGATTACTCTTCAACAGATTTAGCAGGAAAAGAATCTAAATTCAATGTCAAACTTCATGAAATTCAAGAACAACAGTATGTAGCACCCGATGATGCTTTTGCTCAAAAAATACTGAATGATGACCAAGCAACACTTGATACACTTAAAGAAAAACTGGCTGATAAAATCAATTCACAAGCCCTTTCAAATCTCTATCAAGAAGAACTAAAACCAAAACTTATTAAAGGTCTACTCACTAAATTTGACTTTACTTTACCCAATAATGTGGTAGAACAAGAGATAGATGCTAAAGTGAATGAACGAGCTCAACGTATGAGTAAAGAAGAACATGAACTTTACAAAGAAAATAAAGATATGTTTCATCAACTTAGAAACCAAGTAAGACAAGAGGCTAAAGATTCTATCAAAGCTGCACTGATTGTTGAAGCTTTGGCAAAAAAAGAGAATATTAACGTAGATGAACAAGAGGTGCAAGCTGCTCTTTATTACCAAGCCATGATGACAGGGCAAGATGCTGAAGAATTACTTAAATACTATAAAGAAAACAACCTAATGACTTCGGCAAAAATGGGTCTCACTGAAGACAAACTTTTTGGCATAATGCTAGGCTTTGACAAATAATTATCGATTAAAAAAATTAAAGAAAAAGGATTAAAATGGACTATACTGTAAGTTATCACCCCATTTCAACAGAACAAATGAAAGCATGGTACTTTGATGTATTTGATGATTTAGGTGCTGCTGAAACTTTGACGGTAAGAATACCAAAAGAACAACTCAAACATGATGACCGTCAAGAGCTTGAAGTTTACTATAAAGATAAATATTTAGAAATGGTTAAACGTTCAAGAAATCTTGACTATGGTAACTTTAACAAATGGCATGGATATTTCATTGCCATTATTCAAGGTTTCTTTGAAAAATTCTACTTTGTTCATGGTGCTGCTATTTCAGGTATTCATGATTTAGGATTTAAAAAAACATACATTACCCCATGGAATGAAATCATAGAAGAGGATTTCATTGATGGCTTAGATTCAGACTCTAAACTCAATGGTCCTTTTTCTTCAGGGGCATACATCTCAGCAGCACAAGTAAAACAACTTTTAGTTGATTATGAAAATGATGAGGAAATAAAAGAAATTTTAGATGAACAATTTGAAGGAAAAAAAATCGATGTTTTCTTAGCAGCACTTAAATATGCGAGTGAAAATAATCAAGGTCTCTTAGAAGCATCTAAAGTTATTGACCCAGGTGAAGAGTTATTTGAAGAGCCTTCATGCTATTCTAACCTTTTTAATTGTGATGTTATCTCGGCTGCTGTTTATACCACTGAACTGGCTGCTGTTTATGATGCTATCTACAAAGGAACAGGGGATGATGGTTAATGTCTAAAGAACTCTACAAAAGCATGAATGCTGAAAATATGGAAGAACTGGTACATGCTTTTTATCCTAAAGTACTCAAAGACCCAATTCTTGCTCCTTTTTTCATAGCAAAACTTGGAGATAATATTGAAAGTTCTGGCTGGAAAGCACATCTTAAACTCATTGTTGAGTTTTGGAAGTTTGCTGCTTTGGGTTATGATGAATATACAAATAATCCGTTAACCCCTCACTTAGCCATGGAAGGCTTAAGCCGTGAAGCTTTTGGACAATGGTTAAGACTATTTCATGAAACCGTTTATGAAATCTATGAGCCCTTTGCTGGGGATTACCTTAAAGACAAAAGTCTTGATATCGCCGAAAACTTTATGAGAAAATTGGAAATTTAACAATAGTCTTAAACCTCTCTTAAACACAGAATATTTTCTGTGTTTCATTTCATCTCATTCAAACAACAAATAAATAATCCATAGAGTATCTTTAATTCCTATTTATAAATTTCGTTATCATGCTTAGGATATAGGGCTTTATTCTCATTTTAAAGTCTAATTTTTGTGCATAACGAAATGATACATCTATCTTACTATCTACTTTTATACTTTATTTTAATTGTAGATTAAGATTTTATTTCTTATAAGTACATATAACTAAAAAAATAGTGGAGTTTTTAATGGAAAAACTAGTTTTACTCATACCATTCATACCAATTGTGATTGCTTTACTCATAGGATTTTTAAACCAAAAAATTCTTATGCCTAAGGTAAGTCTTTTCTTCTCTTCAGGTGTTGCCTTATTAGGTCTTTATGGTACTTATTATGTCATGACTACTGACGAAGTTATTCATGGCTTTGGAGGATTACTTGTTTTTAATGAGCTTTCTTCAATTCTTGTGCCTTATGTTGCAATTTTAGGGCTTGTTATTCGTAAATACTCTACCAAATACATGTGGGATGAACCAGGATATAAAAGATTTTTCATACTGTTAAACTTTATATTTGCTGCTATCTATCTTCTTGTTATGAGCAACAACTTAATTGTTCTTGCCATTGCATGGCAACTGATGAGTATCAGCCTTTATCTTCTGATTACCTTTAATGTTGAATCAAAGTCTGCCATTAAAAATGGTGGTTGGACAATGCTTATCCATAAACTCGCAGATCTCTTCTTTATTATTGCTGTTATCTTAACTTATAAAGTATTTGAGAGCTTTGACTTGGAAGAGTTAAGTCAGATATGGTTGAAAATGTCTGAAGCTGGAGGCATTGAAAACCCTCTCATTTATGTTATTGGTTTCTTATTCTTATTTGCAGCCATGATGAAATCAGCTATTATTCCTTTTCATCTTTGGTTACCTTATACTTCCGAAGCACCCACACCTGTTTCAGCATTAATGCATGCTGGTGTTGTCAATGTAGGGGGTATTTTATTAAATAAAATGGCTTTCCTACTTCTTTTGACCCCTGCTGTACTCAATGTGGCATTTGTCATGGGACTTATCACAGCCATTGGTGCATCTATTCTGATGTTGGCAGTTTCTGATATTAAGCGTTCTTTAGGCTACTCTACCGTTGGACAAATGGGTTATATGATTATGGAAGTAGGACTAGGGGCATTTAGTTTGGCAATTTATCACCTTATGGTACATGGTATCTTTAAAGCATCTCTCTTTTTAGAATCTGGAAGTCTTATCAACTCGGCACGACAAGAACCAAATATTCCAAGAAGACTTTCTCATGAACTTTTTTGGAAAGAGAAACCCCAATATAATAGCATTAACATGTTCCGTATGATTGCTTTTTTCACCGTATTACCAGTTGTGGCTTTCATTGGTATAAAGTTGCTATTGGGCGAAGACCTCTTCCACTTTAATGCATCCATTCTTATACTTGCATTTGCTTGGCTTACAGGTACACAGCTCTTTTTATCTTTCTTTGAAGTTTCTAAAGCAAATTCACCTAAAGTGATTCTTGGTGTTATTAGTTCCTTTATTATTGTCTTATTTACCTATGAATTTATAGGCTTATCACTGGAGCATTACCTCTATGGTCAATACGGTATTCTTTTTTATGAAGTTGCCACCTTACATGTATCAGGAACAATGACACTTTTCATGTTGGTAGCCGTTATGGTTATTGGTTGGTACTTTACCTATAAGCAACACTATGTTGGCATACCCATCGGTGAACATAAGCCCAATAAATCTAAATGGCGAATCTATAAGATACTAGCAAAAGAAGGCTATATCTCAGATATGTATATTAAATACTTCAAAATATTTTAAGGGAGAATGTCAATGTTAATAGATTTTATTTTACTGTTTTTGTTTGCTGGAGTGCCATATTTTGTTTTTTTTGAAAAGACAAAAGTATTAGGGAAAGAGAAAATATTTTTTCTCTCTGCATTGTTAGTAATTGTTGGGGTATTGATTTCAAATATCTTTCCACAAACCATATCAATGCCGTTTGTAGTCATTGCACTTTTAAGTTCTTTATTCACGCTTTATAAAGCTGATAAGACAAATAACTTGTACAAATTGGCTTATTACATACTCTTTTTTAATGCCCCAATGCTTGTGATGTTTGGGGTAAAAGAGAGTACTTTATATGCCATATCCCTACTCGTAACCCTTTTAGGTATCTTCCTTATAGGAAAGTATTATGAGCGTAACTATGGAAGTGCTAACTATCAATCGGTTACTGGAATTACCCTTGTTACCCCTTATGCTGGACTAATGTTAACCATTTATTTAACAGCATTAGCACTCTATCCCCCCTTTCCAAATTCGCTTATGTTTCTAAATGGAATACTCAATTCTGATATTAGTACCGTTTGGTATTTGAGTGTGATTATTGTCTTTTTTGGAAACTTTTTAATCGCTGCTAGAATCATGGCAAAAACAGTTTTTGGAAAGCCAAACACCAATGTACACTATATTGACCTAGCTCCTAAAGAGCGATGGTTACATTTTGCTATTTTTATTATATTACTAGTCCTAAGTGTTATAGGACTTAAGGAGTTACTTGCATGAGTATATTAGAAAAATTAAATGCAGTTAAAGATACTGTACCTCACTATTGGCCTATTGGTGCATTTATTCACCATAACCCTTTAAAGGGTTTTGAACACCTAAACTTTAAAGAAGGCTTGAATAAAGCACAAAGTATCTTTGGTGGTAAGGTATATATGAATCCTGACTATTACGTCGGACTTTACAATGAAGGTAAAGTTAAATCTGAATTCTTAAAAAAGAATCTACTAAAACCCTTAAGCCAAGCAGGACTTGAAAAACACATCAATGAAGCACAAACCTTCATGCTAGAACTAAGTCCACAATGGGAAAGCCTAAGAAATTATGAAAAGCTAAAAGTTAATGACATAGATGAAGTCTTACACAGCTATCTTGAAGACAACTCTGTTTACAAGAACTATGAAGCATGGATAGAGTCTTTAACAAAAAACCTAACACTTTATGAAATTCATGATGCCTTGTTTGGAACGAGTGAAAAAGAACTCATAGAAAAAGATGTAATTGAGTACATAGCACGTTTTCTTGACCAAGAACAAACCACCCTTAGTATGACAGATAGAGACCTTGGTATGTTTCATACTTTTAAACTCTATGAAGACATTGACTATATTATTGATGCTGAAGCTTATGTTCAAGAAGCCTTAGAAACGCTAAAAGTTAAAGATGTCGAAGCCTATTTTTTAACACACATACTCAAATTACATGGTTGGGCTGGATTTATTAAATACCGTTCAGAAGATAAAGCGTACTTTTCGCAACAAAAACGTCCTTCATCCCTTATGGATTATATGGCTGTTAGACTACACTTCGAAGTAAAATATACCCAAGATTCAGAAGTGAATGATTTTGATAAACTCGAAGCTTATATCAAGAATAACACTCCTTATGCTATCTTAAAACTGTTACAAGCTAAAGGTAAACTAACAGGTACTTATAATGATGCGATGGAAGAGCATAAAGATTATCAAGAAATTTTAGATGCCTATGTTAAAGATGAAGTCAATTTAAACTCTCTACAAGTACAACTGGCAAAAAAAACATTACCTTCATTGGATATGTCACTTGTAGAGTTTTCAGATTTTGCAAACTTAATCAAAAAAGAAGAAGGTTTTCTCTGGTTAAAATCTTTAGAAGACACCTACATCGCTAATTGTGTCGATGAATTTACAACACCCCATACTTATGAAGAAAAACCTCTCTCTGCTACTATTTTTTGTTTAGATGTAAGGTCAGAGGTAATCCGTAGAAAAGTTGAAAATACAGGAGCACATGATACTTATGGTGCAGGTGGTTTTCTTGGTATTCCTATCTCATTTGTAGAGTTCGATAAAGCACATAAACTCGCCTTAGCTCCTGCCATCGTTAAACCTAAAAATATTGTTTTTGAAATACCCATAGAATCTCATGATGATTACAATACAAAAAAAGGTATTAACAAAACAACCAAAAAAGTACTAAGTGACCTTAAGAACAACCCTTATACACCCTATATTATGGTAGAAGCTATTGGATGGCTTTTTGGTGTAAAACTTTTTGGAAAAACATTCTTCCCAGAAAAAACTAAAAAACTTTTTGATGGAATGAAAGCTAAAAAGCCTAAAACTACCTATACCCTCGATAAATTAACTGAAGATGAAGTAGAGTTATATGTTAAAAGACTTCATACCAATATTATCAATGAAGTTTTAACCACACAATCTGATACAGACCTTTCAAGTTCAGAAATAGATGCACTTTGGGAACATCTTGTTTTAGATCAAAAACTTAGCATTAGAATATCTGAAGATGTGATTGATAAACTCAAACAAGCTTATCATATCACCCCTAAAGATTATGAAATTCAAAAAAAGAAACTCACTTTAGTAGGATTTACCATTGATGAACAAGTTACCTACTTAGAAAACTTATTAAAAATGATAGGTCTAGCCGATAACTTCCCTAAGTTTGTAATTATATCAGGTCATGGTAGTGTATCAGATAACAACCCATTTGAATCAGCATTAGACTGTGGTGCATGTGGAGGGAGTATTAGTTTACCAAATGCAAGAGCATTGTCCATGATTGGAAATAAAGCAGAAATACGTCAAAAACTCAAAGAAAAAGGTATTAATATTCCAAATAATGTACGCTTTATCCCTGCACTACATATTACCAGTACTGATGAAATGACTTTTTATGATACAAATATACTTAATCCTTCTGAACTAGAACTTTTTTCTCAATTAAAAAATGACTTTAAAAAAGCATCAAAAGAGTCAAGAATAGAAAGAGCATCAGCCCTTCCAAATACGAAAGAAGAAGATATTCTTGTCAAGTCTATGGATTGGTCAGAACCTAGACCTGAATGGGGTCTTGCAGGAAACATGGGAGTATTTGCTGGTCCAAGAGAAAGTACAAAACACATAAGCTTCAATAACAGACTCTTTTTGCACTCTTATGACTGGCGAATAGACAATGAGAATGCTGACATACTTACCCGTATTTTTGATGGTCCTTTGGTGGTTGGAGAATGGATTAACTTAGAGCATTATTTCTCAACCGTTGACAATGCCATTTATGGTGCTGGTTCAAAAGTTTACCACAACGTTGTCTCAAAAATTGGTGTGTACAATGGAAATTACAGTGACCTAAAAATTGGGTTGCCTACCCAATCAGTTCTTTTAGAAGGTAAAGCCTACCATGAGCCTGTACGACTGCTCACATTTATGGAAGCCCCTCTTGAAAAAGTAGCAAAGGCTGTTGAAAACTCTTTAGCACAACCGTTCATATTAAATGAATGGATTCGACCTGTTATTATTGATAAAGAAGCAAAAAAAGTTTACTCTTATGAGTATGGTGAATTTATAGTTATTAAAGAGCTAGATTAGCTCTTTAGTAATACGTCAAGCACAAAAGGAAAAATATGTATACCGTTCGCATTGAAAATGAATGTTCTTGTTTTAAAAAATCTGGATTTGAAAACAACTTAAGCTATGAAAATAAAGCTGATGCCATTATGAAGGCTAAAGTCTTAGAGTGCCGTATGAGCCAAGAATTTTGTCGTACACATTATTTTGAAGCCGAAGACAGAGGCAATGAAATTGTTATACATACTATCTTAACTCCTGCAGATGATGAAGATGACTGGGACAATGATTAATAACTAGTTTTTAAGTTTTAATCGCTATTATCGACCATAAAATTATTTCAAAGGATTATATAAATGTTTAATGTACAAGTAGCAAAAGAGTGTGGATGTTTTCGTAAAAGTGAATACGAAAGAGAAAAAGAATTTGAAAAAAGAGATGATGCAATACTCTACTCTAAAGCCTTAGCTGAACTCATGAATGAAGAGTTCTGTAAAGCACATATCTTCACAGCCAGAGAAGTAGACAGAGGTCAATTTGTAGTGGCTGTCAATGAGAGACCTGGTGGTGGAGGTGGATGCTGTGGTGGTGGACATTGTGATTAAGCCTTAAAGGCTTTTCACAAAAAGATATTCAAAAGCTGTAGGTTCGATAGAATCGAACTTACACTTTATTTATAGAAAATTTTGGAACATTTAAAATGCTATACTTATTACTTAGATCAGTCACATGACTTTCAACATTTTCCCCTATGAATATTAATAATGATTTATCTTCATAGTCTTGTAACTCTTCAAATGAAGCATCGCCAAATGAATAGTTAACAAAAATGGCATTAGGTACATCTTTAACTTTAACCACACCCTTAACCCTATAGATAGGCTTAGGAATGTTTTTCAAAACTTCATCTATATCAGAAAAATTAATGTCTTTTTTTAGATAAGCAACTTTTTGTGTAATAGAGTCTTTTAAGGCATGGTCTAAATGTTTAGCATCTTGTGCAAACTCAACAACCTCTTCTTGCTTATAAATACCCTCAAAAAGCTCTTTACCCACTAAGCCTTGCTCTGCTCTATGAGTAACATAGCTTTTAAATATAGGCTCACCTGTCATCGTATTTTTAATATTATATTCACTTTTAATTTCAGCCAATTCAATTTCAAGTGCTTTTATCTCATCTTCTGTGACTAAGTCTATCTTATTAAGCACGATAATATTTGATCCACCCAGTTGATATTTGGCTGTAGAATTCTCTTTATATGAACCAAAGTTTTTAGAATCTACCACACAAATAACACCATCAACCGAAATACCCAAGTTTTGTAATGAAAGAAAAATAGGAAAAGGTTCTGATGCTCCAGAGGTTTCTACAAAAATAATTTCGGGGTTATACTTTTCAATAATCTCTCGCACCCCACTCTCAAACTCTTCAGCAAGTTGACAACAAATACAACCTTCAGAAATTTCAAGTACTTCAGAGTGAACATTCTTAAGTATTTTACTGTCTACCCCTACATCTCCAAACTCATTAACGATGATGGCTATTTTTTTGTCGCCAAAATTTTCTTTAACGCTGTTAGTCAACATTGTAGTTTTACCTACACCTAAAAAACCTGTAATGACAAATGAAGAAATCATATTAATACCTTGGAAATGAATTTAATTTTGAGTGAATAAATGAAGAAAATATTATAAAAATACAAAAAATTATATTTATGTAATATTTTTAAGAATTAAAGAATAACAACTGTATAAATACAGTTGTTATGAAGGCTACACTTCTGCTACTACGTGAGAAGGGTCAAATAGCATTTGCTCAAAACCTACTTCTTTACACCATTCAGCAGTTAAATCATAAGCTGCTGATGCAGTCTCAAGATTTTTTTCAATTAAGTCCATTTTTTTCTTGAACTTTTTTTCAATAACTGAATCCAGTGATGCAGTACCACCAGAAGCTGTATATTTTTTAAGGAATCTATCTTTAATTCCTTCTTCAATAGCTGGCTTACCAATTGTACCAAGAGCTCCAAATAATGCACCTAGCATTGCCATGTTCGTTGCCAATTCAGTACCAGCAATTTCAATAGCAAATTTAGTAAAGTCTCTTGTAAGTACTTTTACATTTTTGTCAGCTAAAATCTTTTTATCATGCTCAGTTAATAGCTCAATGTCAGAGTTAATAATAACTAAACCATTGTCTTTAATACCAGCATAAAAAGGCATGGTATATGATTTACCCATAGTCACAACTTGTGGGTGATAAATCATAACGATATCTGGGTAAATTACTTCTCCTCTATCGTAAATAGGTACTGTACCGATTCTTGTATAACTTTCAGAAGGTGCCATTCTTTTTTCAGCACCAAAGAAAGGGTTAGAAACTGCATAGTAACCTTCAGTATCTGCAGCAGTAGCAGCAATGTGTGCTGCTGTAACTGCTCCTTGCCCACCAAGAGCAGGCATTCTAATTTTAATCGAATCTTTTGCCATTATAAAAGTCCTTTTTCTTTACATTCTTTTAAATACTCTTCAGCTTCTGGAGAAACATATCTGAATGAGTCAAATCTGTCTTTATCTTGCTCTTTCATTTCCCATAAACCTTCATTGGCAGCAAGACCAATTTCAAGAATACAAGGTGTGTAAAGGTGAATGTATGTTGGTCCAAGTTCTCTGGCAATTAATACTGCTTCTCTAAGCACTTTAGCAACTTTTTTAGGTGCTGAAGCCGTTAATTTAACAGAATACTGACAACCTGAAGTTACAGCAAGTTCCCACATAGGTACTTTATCAAAAACTTTTCCTTTAGGTGCCATTTTAAATACTTGACCTTTAGGGGTAGAACCAGACTCTTGTCCACCTGTATTTGCATAAACTTCATTATCAAAACAGATAGTTGTAATCTTTTCTTGTCTAAAGAATGATTGTAACGTGTAATCTAAGCCGATATCAATAGTTGCACCATCACCAGCAAGAACAATAACATCTTTAACTTTGTCTGGAAATCTCCAGTCTAAAACTCTTTTAATACCAGATGCAACAGCATTTTGGTTACCAAACAGTGAGTGTACTGTATGTAAAGCAATGTGTGGGAACATTAAAGAAGTACAACCAGTTGAGTTAACGATAATTGTGTCTTCTGGAATTGGAAGTGCTGTTAAGATATATCTTAACGCTGCAGCTTCTGGACAACCAGCACAAAGTGAATGCTCTTCTAAAATTTCCTTTTTATCTGTAAGGTCTGAAATACCACGGTTTTTTTCAGCCGTAGCATGCCATGTTGCATTATCTTCAAGATCAATAATCTCTTTAGGCATAATGTCTCTAAACTCGGGATTAATTTTGTAAATATCTACTGACATGTTACGCTCCTTTCTCTACTTTTACGTAGTCAAAAACTTCTTTAAGAATTGCTTCAACTGGCATAGACATACCACCTGCAACTCTAGGTCTACCAACAACTTGGGCTTCAGATCTTCCATAAAGTGCTTTAAGTACTTCGTTATTAAGCCAACCAGTAACGTTAAACTCAGGAACAAAAATATGTTTAGCGCCTTTTGTAGCTTCTAATAATTCTTCTGTTGGGAATGGTCTAATCGTTCTTAACTTAACAACTTTTGATTTAATTCCTAATTTAGTAAGTTCTCTGTTAGCTTCTTTAGCTTGATGAGAAGCAGTACCACAAGCAACAAATGCAATCTCTGCATCTTCATCACCCAGAGTATGTACTAAACCATTTAAGTAATGTTTTGCATATGGTCTTGATCTATCTACAGCTGATCTTACTTCCCACTGCCATGAAGCATGAGTTGCATAAGAAATGTAGTTAGACTTCATTACAAATGGATCTCTTAGGAATCTTCCTGGAGGCATCTCAGAGTCAATTGGAGGCAATGGTGCTTTGTACGGATCATAAGGTCTAAGTGCAATATCATCAGCTGGTAACATTACAGATTCTCTTGTATGTGATACAAAGAAACCATCAACAGCCGTAATAATTGGCACATGCACATCTGGTTTTTCAGCAACAGTAAACGCAGCAATTGACATGTCGAAAAGTTCTTGAACATTCTCTGCATACCAAATCATACAACCAGTTTCAAGTAAAAAAGATACTTCTAAGTTATCTGGTTGAATAGTAAGTGGTGAGTTAATACCTCTTGCCATTAAAATAAGTTGACATGGAATTCTAGTACCTGACCACATTGGAAAGTTTTCCATTGCTCTAAGTGTACCAGGTCCTGAAGTTGTTGTAACTGTTCTAGCACCAGCCATTGCACAACCTGCAACTTCTGACATTACACCAAATTCATTTTCACCTCTAAAGTAAGTACCAACGTAACCTTCAGCCCATAGTTCACCAATAAGGTGAGCTGCTTCTGATTGTGGTGTAATTGGGTAAGATACTGACGCATCTACCGTACATCTTTTCATCGCTTCTTTAAGTACTTCTGAACCTGTCATAAAGTGCTTTTCTCTAGGAGCTTCAAAAAGTAAATAATCAGTCGAAACTAATTTCTGACCTGACCAGTTTTTCTCTTCTGTCATTTGATTTCTCATTGTCATAGTAATCTCCTCAGCTCTATTTTGAAAGTTCTTGTTTAACTTCTTTAGCAATCTCAATAAATTTTGCTAAATCTTCAGAATGTTGATCTCTAATGGTAGCCATAGCATCTTCGTGACCAGAAAGTGCACACATAGCTGCTGTATAACAATCTGTTTCAGCTCTAACAATTTTTAAGGCAACGTTAGCATAGTGACAGTGAACACCAATAAAAATTGCTGCTTTAATGTTGTTATGCCAAATTGTTAAGTTCGGGTGATTGGGGTTAATCTCCACTTCTGCATCAATTTTAGGATATTTTGGTCTATAATCATACATTGGTATCATTTTAGCACCTAAAACTTCTGCCATCTCTTTGATAAGTGTTGCTTTTTTCTTCGCCTCATCACTCCAAGCGTATAATACTTGTGGTCCGGGGAAGATAGTAGCGTTGTCACTTGTTAACATTACTCTCGCAATTTCTCTCATTGCTACTTCTTCATCAACCATCTCGGTTAAAAGCATTGCTTTTCCCTCTGGTGGTGTATATAAACCATCGTAGGTTGCTACTGGATACGGTGAATAGTCAGCTGGGCCTAAATTAGCCATATTTTCTCCTATGTACTTTTATATTACTCTACATGCTATGTATGTAAAGTTTATCTTTCTTTCCCATTAAAGAATAAAGATAAAACTTACACACATGGATGAACAGTGCTTTGTCCTATCAAATAAGACAGATTAAACCGTTTATGCAAAGAGATTTAAAACTCTTTACATAAGTGTCATAACGCTACTCTTCAGTAGTTACCATTGCCATTTCAATACAGTTTCTGTCAAGAAGGTCAGAACAAACATATACACAAATTGCACATCCCTTACATCTATCTTCATCAACCCATGAAGTTTTATTTTTTTCATCATACATTAATGTATTTGCCTCTGGACAGTAAAGTGTACACATGTTACACTTATACTCTGAACATTTATCCGAATCAACTTTTGCTACGTAGTACATTATTTTCCTTTGTTATATTTCAATTTTAGTTATAAGAGGAGCATTGCTTAAATCAATAGAAGCAGCCATCTCGAAAGTTTTGTTGATTACTTCCATGTTTTTAGCAAGTAATTCTTCTTTTTTCTTAAATTTTTTCTCAATAGCTGAATCCAGTGATGCAGTACCACCAGAAGCAACAAATGAGTTACCTAGGAATCTTTCTCTAACAGCTTTTTCAATATTGTCCTCATTAACAAGACCTGTTATCCCAAGAACCATACCCATCATTGCCATGTTTGTAGCAAGTTCTGTACCAGCAATTTTAAGTGCCAATTCAGTTGCTTCAAACATTACAACCTTTGCATTCAATCTTTCCAATACTTCTTTATCTTCTGGCTCAAGAACATCAATGTCTGAGTTAATGATAATTAAAGCATCTTTTTTAAGACCTGTATAAAAAGGCATTGTATATGACTTACCATGCGTTACAACCTGTGGGTGGTAAATCATAATAATATCTGGGTAAACAACTTCACCTACTTCGTAAATAGGTTCTGAAGATGCTCTTACATAAGCTTCAACTGGTGCCATTCTTTTCTCTGAACCAAAAAATGGTACCAAAGAAGCAAATTTACCAGCATTATCCATTGCTGTTCCTAGGATGTGAGCAGAGGTAACAACCCCCTGTCCACCAAGCCCAGAAATTCTCATGTTATATCGTTTTTTATCTACTGCCATCTAGCTTACCTTTTTTTTCTTTTTAGCTTCAACTACTGTAAACAGTTCTTTTGCTTCATCTGTCATAAACTCTTCAAATGCAAAACGACCTTTTTCCATCTCTCTAGCATCTTTAAATACATCTGGAGTTGGAATAGAGTACTCAATGTTACAAGAAGTATATGCATGGATAAATGTTGGTCCAAGTTCTCTTGCTGCAAAGATTGCTCTTCTAATTGCTTTTGCTGCTTTATTGATGTTTGTTGGAGACATTTTAACAACATACACACATCCAGCAGTAATTGCTAGTTGCATAGCAGGCATTTTTCCAAAGTTTTTACCTTTTGGAGACATTTTAAGAACAGCACCTTTAATAGACATACCAGACTCTTGTCCACCTGTATTTCCGTAAACTTCATTATCAAGCATGATAGTAGTGAATTTCTCACCTCTAAACCATGCATGCATTGTCATTGAGAAACCAATGTCCATCATACCACCATCACCAGCAATAGTAACAACATCTTTTTGCTGATCAGGGAATCTTAATCTGAATGCTCTAGTAATACCAGAAGCCATTGCATTTTGATCTCCGTAGTTACCATAAATAAATGGAACAGCAGCTTGAGAAATAGCAAGTCTACCACATCCAGCTGTACCAATAGTTACGGTATGCTCTGGGTTAGGAAGTGATGCAAAGATGATTTTAATGTAATACGCCATCCAACAACCAGAACACATTGGGTGTTCTTCAACTAACTCTTTGTATTTACCCATATTTTTAGTACCAACTTCAGAGAAGTCTTTACCAAATGGACCATAATCTACCAATTCAACGTAATCTTTCGGTAAATATCTTTTAAACTTTGACGCTGGAACCATATAATTTAAACTCATAATTTATCCTTTATGCTTGTAGTACCAGAGATTCCATGCCTAATGCATCATAAATCTCTGTCATGATTAATTCTACTGGTAGTGTCATACCACCGTATACTCTTGGACCTTCTACAACAATTCCACCATTTGGAATAGCTGCTTTAATCTCTTTAGATAACCATCCAATAATGTTATGCTCTGGAACAATTACACATTCTGAACCTGCTAATGCTTCGTTAATTTCATTTGTTGGGAATGGTCTAATGGCTTTTACTTTTACAAAACCAACATCTAATCCCTCTTCTTCAGCATATCTATTTGCTTCTCTAGCTTGTGCAGCAGCACAACCTGAAGCAACAATCATTACTTTAGCATTTGGGTTAATTACTTCAATTGGTCCACCAAGGTATTCATAGATATACTTCATTGAACGTGCATTTGAATCCCAAATCTCTTGCTGCCATACTGAGTGAATTAAGTAAGACATAAAGTTTGACTTTTGAACAGGAGCATCTCTTTGAATTCTTGCTGGTGGTACTTCATTGTCCATTGCTGGTACTGGTGCCTTGTAAGGATCTGGTTCAGAAAATGCCATATCTTCAGGCGTCATTTCGACGTAACCCTTAGCGTGTGTTACAAAGAAACCTTCCGTTGATACTGATACAGGAATGTATACATCAACTTTTTCAGTAATTGCAAAAGCAGCTAATGTCATGTCAAATGTATCTTGCTGATTTTCAGCATGTAACATAATAACACCTGAGTGCATTAAGTATGCCATTTCAATATTATCTGGCTGAATTGAAAGTGGAGCATTTACAACTCTTGTAAGTACACCAAGTACACAGGGTACTCTATGTCCAGGCCATGAAACAATTGCTTCAAGTCCTCTTAAAAGTCCTGGTCCTGAAGTTGCTGTAAATAATCTTACACCACCTCTAGCAGCACCTGCAATTGCAGACATCGTACCAAGTTCTTCTTCAGCTCTGTAGTACTCTTTAATGTGACCTTGAGCGTAAATGTCACCAACAAGGTGCATTACTTCAGATTGTGGTGTAATAGGATAAGCAATTGCCATATCAACACTTGCTCTCTTAACAGCTTCAGCCATCGCCTGAGCACCTGTGATAAAGTGCTTTTCTCTCGGTGCCTCTTTTAAGAGGTAATTCATATCTACTAGTGTTTTATTTAAACTCATTTATATCTCCTATTCTTATTCAACAGCTGTAACGTGCTCGCCTTTTTTCGTCATAATGAGAGATCTATACTCACCATAATCCGAAGGCGTAAGTGATCCCCAGTCCTCTTTTGGTAAAGAAGGATTTTCTGGAGGCATTGTTGCTGTATGCTCGATACCAAGTTCATTTCTAACTTCAATAACAATGTCTTTAAATCTAGCAATATCTTCAGCATGAAGATCTCTAATCGAAGCCATTGCTTCCTCGTGACCCATTTCTGCACACAATGCCACAGTATAACAGCTAGTACCAGCTCTAATCATTCTTAACGTTAGGTTTGCATAGTGACAGTGTACACCAACAAAAACAGCTGCTTTAATTTTGTTATCCAAAATTGTTAAGTTAGGGTGATTTGGATTAATCTCTGCTTTAACATCAATTTTTGGATATTTAGGTCGGTAATCTGGCATTGGGATAATTTTACAACCAGGAATCTCAGCTGCCAAATCTAAAATTGCTGCTGACTTATCAGCAACATCATCTTTCCAGTCCCATAAAACCATTGGTCCAGGGAAGATAGTTGGATTATCCATAGTGAGTAATGCTTTGGCAGCATCTCTCATCGCCTCTTCTTCTTCTACAATATTACCATATAGTAACGCTTTACCTTCAGGTGAAAGTTCAACACCCATAGATGGTGCCGATTGAGGCATATAACCTACCGGACCAATTGTTATTTTCTTTGACATATTTGGTTCTCCTTAGTGAATGTGTTCAAAAATGAATTGACTTCAGCTTTTAAGCTAAGACATCGTATCTAAAATATAGATACATCTTATCAAAAAGATAATATTTATATTTTGAAACCTAATAAGTGTGTAATATAGTAATTGCTATTTACCATCAATACAACTGATACTAAATGAAATGAAGTTGCTTCCACTTTATTTAGAAAACTTATAATACTAATTTAGTAAGATTATATTACAATGAGTTGAAATGCTATTTCCCTCAAAATAGAATATGACTCTATGTGTATTATCTTCACACCCTTTAAACCAATAATGAGGCTTAAAAATATTGTATTTTATTATGATAATTAACATCAAAATATAAAAGAAATTAAAGCTCTCAAATTACCTAATATCATTGATTTCTTTCTTTTCCCATGACTTATTCATCACAAAAAGTTCATAACTTATTCCTGCTTTGGAAAGTTTTGCTAAAAAGACTTCTAACATGGCTATATCTTCGCTTCTGTCTTCATCATCTTCTAAAACGAGTTCAATAACTTCATTGCTTTTAATATGTTCAATAAAGTCTTCATATTCCAAATTATATTCTAACCAATACTGTAGAGGTTCAAAAAAATCATACTCTAAAACTTCAAAAAATTTCACGCCTATTTTATCCATGCTTTTTCCTAATTTATTTTTTAATTTTTATTTTTAAAGTATAGCATATTTATTAATGAGTGATTAGCTATAATAACAAAAAATAATATCTTAATACTTCAAAGGTCAACTTTATGTCAATTTCAATCGTTATTCTAGCAGCAGGTAAAGGAAGTAGAATGAAATCTACTACCCCAAAAGTTCTTCATGAAATCTCTGGTAAAGCCATGCTCTTTCATGCCATAGATGCTGGTCAAAAAATCTCTGATGATATCACTGTTGTTCTCCATCACCAAGCCCAACGTGTACAAGAAGCAATTGAATTAGAATATCAAGATATTAACTTTCATATGCAAGATGCCAAACAATACCCTGGAACAGGTGGTGCAATGAAAGGGGTGACAAGCAAATATGAAAAAACACTCATCTTGAATGGTGATATGCCCCTCATTACCCAAGACGCTCTTTTAGCCTTAACAGGTGGTACAGCAGACATTAATATGTCTGTCATAAAACTAAACAATCCTAATGGTTATGGACGCGTATTAATTGACAATGAAAAAGTTCAAGAGATAGTCGAACAAAAAGATTGTAATGCAACACAACTGGAAACCACAACTGTAAATGCTGGTATCTACTGTGTCAATACAGAACTTCTGAACCGTTACCTTCCTCTACTTTCAAATGAGAATGCCCAAAAAGAGTATTACTTAACAGACATTATTAAAATGGCTGTAGACGAAAATAAAATAGTAAGCCCCATCTATGTAGGAGAAGAAGAATTTAAAGGTGTTAACTCTAAATTTGATTTGGCACAAGCAGAAATTATCATGCAAAACCGAATTAAAAAAGAGTTAATGGCTTCTGGTGTAACGATGCGTTTCCCTGACACGATTTATATTGACTGCCGTGCAACATTCGAAGGTGAAAGCATTTTAGAGAATGGCGTAACTATTTTAGGTGCTTCAAAACTCATTAACGCTCATATTAAAACCAACTCAGTTATTGAAGACGCTATCATCGAAAACTCTGATGTTGGTCCAATGGGAAGAATTCGTCCTCTAACTCATTTAAAAGACACACACATTGGTAACTTTGTAGAGGTAAAAAAATCCACTCTAACAGGCGTAAAAGCTGGTCACTTAGCCTATATAGGTGATGCAAGCATTGATGAAGGCTCAAATATTGGTGCAGGTGTCATTACGTGTAACTATGATGGGAAAGCCAAATATAAAACAATCATTGGCAAAAATGTATTTGTAGGGTCAGATTGCCAACTCGTAGCTCCTGTCAATATTGAAGATGACGTTATAGTCGCAGCTGGAACAACGCTTAACAAAGATGTCAAAAAAGGCTCATTGGCAATTACCCGTTCAGCCCTCAAAATATTACCTGACTTTTTTTATAAGTTTTTTGGGAAATAAGGTGTTTTAAATGCAAGTAAACTTAAGCAATAAAACCATTTTACTAGGAGTCACAGGAAGCATCTCTGCTTATAAAGCTTGTGATTTAGCACGTCTTTTTATTAAAGCAGGAGCTTCAGTTCATGTCATCATGTCAGCCTCGGCAGAACGTTTTATTTCAGCACTTACGTTTGAAGCCCTAACACGTAACACTGTTTTAACAGAAAACTCTGAATCCTGGGCTTCTACACTCAATCATATTGATATTGGTAAAACCTGTGATGTCTTTGTTCTTGCTCCTGCCACAGCCAATAGCATCAACAAAATTAACCATGGTATTGCTGATAATATTTTACTACAAACCCTCCTTGCCTACACTAAACCCCTACTCATTGCTCCTGCTGCCAATACCAATATGATAGAAGACAGTACTACCTTAGATTCTCTACGAGCATTAAAAGCAAAAGGCATAAGCATTGTCAACTCCCAATCAAAACTTTTAGCTTGTGGAGACATAGGAAACGGTGCATTAGCAACAGTAGAAGAAGTTTTTTATGCAACAGCTAAAGTATTACTCAGTGAAGAATATTGGAACAATAGAGAAGTCATTGTAACAGGTGGAGGAACACGAGAAAAAATCGATGAAGTACGTTATGTCTCCAACTTCTCTTCTGGAAAAATGGCAAATGCTTTGGCTACAGCTCTTTATCTCAAAGGAGCAAAGGTTCATCTTATCTCAACAAAAGCACATGATGACATTCCTTTAACTATTAATACTACCGATGTAAACTCGGCTGAAGAATTAAAAGAAGCGACTATAACAGCACTTCAAACATCTCTTGAACTCCAAAAAGAAAGAAAAGTCTTTCTCTTTATGGCTGCTGCTGTGGCTGACTTCACGCCAAAATCTCCAAAGCGTGGAAAAACAAAAAAAGTAAATATCGGTACAAAATGGAACATAGAAATGCAACAAACCGATGATATTTTAAAAGCCGTCAATCAGCTCGGACAAATAACCATTGGGTTCAAAGCAGAGATGGATAAAAAAAATGGTTTTTCGAATGCTAAAAGCTTAATCGAAAATAAAAATATAGATGGAGTATGTTATAATCTTCTCGCAAATAGTTCTAGCTTTGGAACAACAAATAATAGTATCACTTTCATCACTAAAGATAAAAGTATAGATTTAGGAACAGCCTCAAAACTAGACCTTTCATTTAAAATACTAACAGAGAGCCAAAAGTTGGCAATAAATAACTAATAAATTTTAAAGATTTTACATGTCAAAAGAAAAAAATATTTTAAAAAATCTCGCCATCATTATGGATGGTAATGGACGCTGGGCAAAAGAACGAGGTCTTGTACGTACCAAAGGTCATGAACAAGGTGCCAATATTACCCGTGATATTACCCAGTATTGTGCCGAACATGAAACCATTGAAACGGTCACATTTTATGCCTTTAGTACAGAAAATTGGAAACGTCCAAAATATGAAGTCACCTTTCTAATGAAACTACTGGATTCATGGCTTAAAAATGAACTCCAAACCTATCATAAGTTTGGTGCAAAGTTTGAAACCGTTGGTAATATTGAAGGCTTTTCCCCTAAACTACAAGAAACCATTGCTTACATTAAAAAAGAAACAGCCCATCATAGCAACGTGACCCAAATTTTAGCGTTAAACTATGGTTCACGTGAAGAAATAGCAAAAGCAGCCAACCGTTTAGCCAAACGAGGTGAAGAGATTAATGAAGAGAGTTTGGGTACTGAACTGCAAACTCCTTATATCGATTTAGATTTAATGATACGCACTAGTGGGGAACAACGCCTTTCAAACTACCTTTTATGGCAAAACTCTTACTCTGAATTTTTCTTTACCCCCACTCTTTGGCCTGATTTTACTCCTCGTGAATTAGAAGATATTATTGACCAATATGTCAATAGAAACCGTCGATTTGGAGGACTTTAATGTCTCCTGAATTTATCATTGCACTCTTCATCTTTATTTTCGGGATTTTAATTGGTTCATTTTTAAATGTGGTTATTTACCGAATCCCAAAAGGTGAAAGCATTGTTTTTCCTGCGTCTAAATGTCAATCGTGTCAAACCCCTTTAAAGTGGTATCATAATATACCCATCTTCTCATGGTTATTTTTAAAAGGAAAATGTGGTTTTTGTGCTGAAAAAATATCAGTTCAATACCCATTGATAGAACTAGCAACAGGTATCATCGCTGTATCACTTTTTTACAAACTTGGTTTGGTTTGGTATTTACCCATTGTCTTTGTTGTCTTTACCCTACTCTTGGCTTTGGTGATGATAGACTTCAAATACATGGAAATACCTGATAACTTAAATCTTTTAGCTTTAACTCTGGCTGTTATAACCCCAACTTTTTTAGACTCAATTCAAGATGCTCTATTGGCTGTGGGAGGAATGACACTTTTACGCTACTACCTCTCTTTCTTTTTAAATAAAGAAGCCATGGGTGAAGGAGATATTATTGTGGCAGGTACAATGGGTGCGTTACTTGGCTTTCCTGGTTTTCTTTATGCTTTATTTATTGCTGCCATTGTAGCACTTATTCCTTCTTTACTTGCCAAAGAGACCCAAATTCCTTTTGTTCCATTTTTGATTATTGGAACATTCATTGCCTATATGTTTGATATGCAAGTTCAAAGCCTCGTCAGCTTAATTGTTTATGGCTAAAAAAACTTCAATTTCAAGCTACCTCTCAAAGAACTTTCAAAGTTCTTTTTTTACCATATTTTTACCCCTTTTCTTTATTGGTTCGCTTGTTTTTATTATTAAAATTTCTTCTTTAACAGCATCCATTCAAATCTCATTTATAGAGATGATGCAACTTTTTGGATACAACCTACCTTCAATATTGTTTTATACTTTACCTGTTTCCTTTTTGGTCGCTATGGTGATGACCCTTTTACGTCTTTCCAACGACAATGAACTCATGGCACTGTTTGCACTTGGCTCTAATGCTAAAGTGCTGCTTTATCGTTTCTTTTTTATAGGCTTACTTTTTAGTATTATTTTACTGATATTATCATTAGCACTTATGCCTAAAACAAAACAACAATTTAAAGCTTTTAAACATGAAAAAACTTCACAAGCACAGGTGAATATTAATCCTTCTAAATTAGGACAAAAGTTTGGTGACCTTTTTGTCTATGTTAAAAGTAAAGAGACTGACACCATGAAAGACATTGTGATTTATAAAAAAGATAAAATACACTCAGACCAACTTTTTATTGCTCAAAAAGCTAATTTTGACAATAATAACTCCTTGGTAACCCTCACCCTCACCAATGGTTCTGGTTATACTTTTAGCCCCAATGGTCTCAAAAAAATCAATTATGAAAGTATGAAAGTTTTCCAAAATTTAAATTCAGATGCCTTTACTTATAATAACATTGTTCAATATTGGATTAAGCTCTCTTTAAATCCCAAGAAGAAATCAAAAATATTTTTCTTTATTTTTGCCAGTTTAATTCCTCTACTTTCTTTAGCAATTATTGCCTCATTTTCAATTATTAATCCACGTTATCAAAAAAACCATGCCTATCAAGCTTTAGCTGTTACGACCATTGGACTTTATAGTTCAGCCATTATCTTGGAGAGTAAGGGAACGCTTCTGATGCTCTTTGGTTTTTCTTTTGTGGCTCTTTTTCTTGGGTTTTATCTTTATAAACGTCTTGTATTGAGGTTTTTTTAATGCGTATAAAGGCGATTATTATTTATGATGGAGGAAAGTTTCAAGGCTTTCAAAAACAAAAAAGTACCAAAAATACAGTGACTACCCATATAGAAATTGCTTTAAAATCTTTGGGTATCAATGCTAACATTCGAGGTTCAGGACGTACAGATGCAGGGGTACATGCCACAGGGCAAGTGATAGATTTTAAAGTTCCAGCATACTGGAACGACTTACAAAAACTTAAACTGGCTCTCAATCAAAAACTACACTACATTGCCATAAAACGTTTAACCTGGATAGATGATGATTTTCATTCAAGGTTTTCAGCCAAAAAACGTCTCTATCGCTATTTATTTAAGACCTCCATCCCTTCTGTTTTCGAACAAGATTATGTCTCTTATTATGCTCACTTTAATGCAGATATGCTACAAAAAGCACTTAAAATTTTTGAAGGAGAACATGACTTCTCTAATTTTATTAAAACAGGATCTATCACACATACAAATGTACGTACCATCTATAAAGCAAAATATAAAAAATTTCAGCACTATCATCTTATTTATTTTGAAGCCAATGGATTTTTACGTTCACAAGTTAGAATGATGGTCGAAGCTGCCATGCAAGTTAGTCAAAATAAATGGTCAATTGAAGCACTCAAAAAACAGCTTGACTTAGAAGAAAAGCATAAAACTAAACTGGCAGCAGCAGAAGGCTTGTATCTCGCCAAAATTATTTATTAAAAGTTCCCAAATCCATAAGAATTTTATGCTAAAATAAAACAAAAATTATCAAGGAAAACCTTTGCAAAAAATATTCGGTTTTTTATTTATTTTACTTTCAGCTGGATTTGCTGTTTGGTATCCACTCGGTAAATTGGTTATGGGGTAAACATGACAAAAGCAAAACGATACAACCCAGAAGCCAACTTTGGTACATCGAAACCTAAAAAAGGTCTTCTTCTTTATTTCTTTTTAACCCCTCTTTTTTTAGCTGTAGTCTTGGCTTTACTGGCACGAGATATCCCAGCATTTGGCTTAAACTTAACAGCCTTTGGACTCTTTTATGCTGTGGTCAAACTCAATACCTGGGGTTTAGCCAATGAGTTTAAATACCACAAAGAAAAGCTCACCAAAGCACCTACCAAACCTTATAAAACCATGTCAGCTATTCTTTTAGGCGTTGCCACACTTTTTTCAGCTTCTGTTGCTGGTGATAAATCGATATTTATAGGTATTTTTTTAGCTGTAATTGCCATGATTGGATATGTTTTATATTATGGCTTAGACCCAAGAACAGACAAACTCGAAAACATTGGGGATGTTTCAGCTGAATTGGTATTAAAAACACTCTCTGATGCTAAACTTAAATTGTCTGGTATTGAATCACATATTGGTGGCGACTTCAAAGACTTAGTACTTAAAGACAAACTCTCTTTAGCTACCAAAAAAGCTGAGCATATTATTCAAACCATTCAAGAAGACCCTAAAGACATTCGTGTGGCACGTAGGTTTTTACTCGTCTATTTAGATGGTTTGGAAAAAGTAACCAACTCTTATACCTCTATGGACGATGCTGATATTAAAGGGGAAACAAAAGAAAAACTTCATCAACTTTTGAATGATGTTGAAATAAAATTTGACAAAGAGTTAGCACGACTCAAAAAAAATAATCAATTTGACTTAGATGTCAACATTGACGTACTCCAACAACAAATTAAAAATTAAAGAATAAGGAAAACAATATGGAAACAAAAACTAAAGAAATTATAGAAACAACAATAGACGAACAAAATGAAAACTTACCAGCTGTTCAAGAAGAAGAAAAATCACAGCTAGAAATTGCCCTTAGTGAACTTGATTTCAATAACAGAAACTCAATCATTTATTTTGGAGCATCAGCACAAGAAGAACTTGATGATATCTCTAACCGAATGATTGATGGGGTAAAAAATAAAGATACAGGAGCAGCAGGTGCTGTTCTAAATGAAATGGTAGCTGCCATTAAAGGTTTTGACATTGAAGAGTTGAATCCTAACAAAAAATTACCATGGTACTCTAAGCTCTTTGGAGGCACAAAACCCTTGGTTAAATTTATGCAAGGCTACGAAGATGTTCGTGACCAAATAGATGAAATTTCTAATAACCTTGAAACCCATAAAAGTACGCTCATGAAAGATGTGGTCTCTTTAGACAAACTTTATGAAGCCAATTTAGATTATTTTAGGAGACTAGAACTCTATATTCAAGCTGGAGAAATCAAGAAAAAAGAGTTAGAAGAACAAGTGTTGCCAGAATACATTAGTAAAGCTGAATCATCAGAGATGATGGCAATTCAAGAGCTTAAAGAAGTACGAGGCTTTGCTGATGATTTAGAACGCCGTGTACATGACTTAAGACTTTCACGACAGGTTACCATGCAATCGCTTCCAAGTATTCGATTGATTCAAGAAAATGATAAATCACTGATTACTAAAATCTCTTCTACACTGGTAAACACCGTTCCACTTTGGAGAAACCAATTGGCACAAACAGTCACCATTTTTAGATCACATGAATCAGCCAAAGCACTTAAAGATGCTGCTGACTTGACCAATGAACTTTTAGAAAAAAATGCTGAAGGATTAAGAGATGCTAACAGAGAAGTTAGAACCCAAATGGAGCGTGGTATTTTTGATATTGAAAGTATTAAAGTAGCAAACAATACCCTTATTGCCACCCTCAATGATTCATTAGAAATTGCTGAAGAAGGAAAACAAGCCAGAGAAAAAGCACTCGTTGAGCTTGAAAATACTGAACATGAACTCAAAGAAGCACTTTTATCAACCAAAGCTAAACTTGAAGCACTTCCTGAAGAGAGTGTTGCTGACGTAACTAAAGGATAAAGAATGGGATTTTTTGACTGGGTATTTGGACAATTTATTGATGTAATTGAATGGACGGATGATTCTCACGACACAATGGTCTATAGGTTTCCAAGACAGAACAATGAGATTAAGTATGGTGCGAAACTCACCGTACGTGAATCACAAATGGCAATCTTTGTCAATGAAGGGGTCATCGCTGATGTTTTAGGTCCAGGGATTTATGAATTAGAAACCAAAAACTTACCTATTATGACTTCGATTGAACATTGGGATCATGCTTTTAATTCACCTTTTAAAGCTGAAGTTTATTTTGTAAATACCAAGCGTTTCACCGACTTAAAATGGGGAACTAAAAACCCCATAATGGTACGTGACCCTGAATTTAGTATGGTTCGGCTAAGAGCATTTGGTACCTATGAGATTCGTATTACTAATCCTAAACAATTTATGAATGAAATCGTAGGAACAGACAATCACTTCACTACAGATGAGATTGATGAGCAGTTAACCAACCTTATTATTTCAAAATTTACTACCATTGTCGGTGACAGTAAAGTTCCTGTGCTTGATATGGCATCAAACTATGAAAAATTCTCTGAATACATTTCAGAAAAAATTGCTCCTTATTTTGAAGAGTATGGTCTAAACCTTACTAAAATTTTAGTTGAGAACATCTCTTTACCTGCCAATGTTGAAAAAGCCTTAGATGAAAGATCAAGTCGTGAAATCACAGGCAATCTTGATGATAACATCAAATACCAAACAGGTCAAGCCTTAGGTTCGCAAACAGGTGGTACAATGGGTGATATGATTGGTATGGGTGCAGGTATTGCACTGGGTCAAAATATGGCTGAAAGCTTGGCAAAAAAAAGCCTTGACACAAAAAGCCTTAATAAGAATAGTATAGACAAAAATACACCACCCCCCTTACCTCAAAGAAATAGTACCATGTACTATGTCGCCTTAAATGATGAAAAAGAAGGTCCTTATGATATTCGAACCATTCAACTTTTTATTAATGACAAAAAAATTGAAAAAGAGACATTGGTCTGGACAGAAGGACAAAAAGATTGGGTAGAGGCGTATAGCCTGTTGGAAAAATATTTTTTAGCTACGCCTCCACCTTTACCAAAAAACTAAAAAGTCAAAACATTGAAATTTAAATCGATTAATTTCACCTGTAAGCATTGTGGTGCACCCTTACGCTTTAGCCCCATTCACAACTCCTTAGATTGTGAATTTTGTGGCACACAAGAGTCCATTGAAGAATCTGTAGAACGCATCAAAGAGTATGACTTACAAGAAGCACTGGCACATTTAAAGCATCATCATGAACAAGAAATTTCTAAAGAGGTAAGTTGTAGTAAGTGTGCTGCTACTTTTAATATGACCCCTTATTCAGTCTCTTCTAATTGTCCCTATTGTGGTACTCCTGCCATTACGAATTTTGTCAAAGAGATTACCCCAAAATCTTTACTTCCTTTTCATATTTCAGAAAAAAAAGCACATGACCTTTTTAAAAAGTGGATTGGTTCACTTTGGTTAGCACCTTCGAAACTAAAAAAATTCTTTGAAAGTAATCAGAAACTAAAAGGTTACTATCTGCCTTATTGGACTTATGATGCTGATACTTACACCAACTACCATGGTCAACGAGGGGATATCTATTATGTTCAAGTTCAAAAAACTGTTATGGTAGATGGACGACAAGAACGACGAACGGTACAAGAATCAAGAATACGCTGGACACCTGTTTCAGGACATGTTTCTAATAGTTTTGATGACATTACCATTGGTGCATCTAAAACCATTTCAAATACCATTTTAGATAACCTAAGCCCTTGGCACACTGAAGTACTTGTTCCTTTTAACCCAAAATATCTCTCTGGATTTGATTCAGAAGAGTATACCATTGGTTTAGATAATGGTTTTGAACTTGCCAAGGTAAAAATGACTCATATTATTCGTCAAGATATTAGGGATGACATTGGGGGAGACCAGCAACAGATATCGCACTTAAGTACGCAATATAATAATACTTCTTATAAAAATGTTCTTTTTCCCATTTGGACAGCAGAATTTAAATGGAAAAATAAAATGTATAATTATGCCATAAATGGACAAACAGGGAAAGTAACAGGAGAGCGTCCCTACTCATGGCTAAAAATTGCAGCCATTGTAGGAACACTTTCAGGAGGAGCTGGGGGTGCTGTTTATGTTGACCAACATCCTGAAGTTATTCAAGAGATAAAAAGTATTAGCCTTGAATACCTTGGCTAAAACCAAAGCACTATATCAAACTTTCTTTGTCAAAATTTTATAAATAATAAACCCAAAAAAGAGTGTGATACCTATGGAAAAATAGATAGGTACGCCTTTGGTAATAACAAAAACAACGATTAAAATGGCAAAAAGTGTGGGTACTTCATTGTAGGCTCTAAAGAATTGACCATCTTTTATACATTCATCACGTTCAAGTACTTTTCTAAAATATTCTAAAGAAAAAGAGTACGCAACCATCAAGACCAACATAAAAAGTTTGGCAATCATCCAAGCTTGATCTAAAAGAGCTGGGTTCAAATAGATAAGTGTTCCACCAGAAGCAATCGTTGCCCACATCGCTGGCATACCAATCACTTTATAAATTTTTCGCTCTTGTATCTTTACCACATCCGTAAAAGCTTTGGTTTCTTTGTTCTCTTGATGATAAACAAAAAGTCTTGGCATATAAAATAGCATGGTCATCCATGATAAAACAGCAATCATATGAAACGCTAATATTTCTGAATAGTAAGTCATATCTATTCCTTTTTTAAATTTAGCGTATCATATCTTTTTTCTATCTCAAAATCAATTACTTCATATTCCCCCTTATACTCTTTACAAGCATAAACCATAATGTCATAGGTTTTTCCTAGTTTTAAACTTTTTTCAACGCCAAAAATATCAATAACTTTTTTAACGTTGCTTTGGGAGATGCTCACTTTATTTTTTTCTATGCCAATAACTTTAACCTGTTTTAATAATAAAGGATAATGAGGTGTTTTTAGATAAAGATCATCAATCAAACCCTCTTTACTAGATTGAGGCTTTTTAATAAAAGGAACTGCTGTTGAAAACTTTGCAACTATGGGTAAATGATCCGAATAGCCTTGACCTTTATGGCGATTTTTTTTATAAACCCAACGAAAGATGTATCCCTTTTTATGAAAAAGATAACGCTTTTTAAAGACAAAAAAAGAATCATTAACATAATCAAGACCTTTTCCATCAAAAAGTGTTTTGGGAATAACCATGGCATCGAGTGCTTGTTTATTGCCATAAAAGTTATGACTCCAACGTTTATAATTTGCTAACTCTAACCATAAATTATAATGCGATAAAATATTGGTTGCTAAGTCATTAATTCTAAAAAACTTGTTATTTTTTCCTGTGGTCTTTAAAACATGATTAATCGCTGTTTTTTTGGTACTTAAGAACTCATCATAGTCATTATTAAAATCTCCAAGCACAATATATTCACTATTTTTAGGCAATGCTTTTAACCTTTGAACCAATGCATTTGCTGAAGTAATACGTTTGTGTTCTCCTGAACGTTTTGATGACCAATGATTCACAAAAATATAAAAACTAGTATTATTCACTTTAAATTTCGTTTCTAAAATATTACGATAAACCAAACTCTTAGAAACGTCAATCTCTTTATAATGCTCAATCGGAATTTTTGAAAGCAGTGCTACCTGTATGGCTAATTTTTTCTTCTTGGTTATCACAGCGTATTGATAGTGACAGCCTACTCTTTTTAGAGTGTATTGCAAAAGTTTTAAAGTATTTTCATTTTCAATCTCTTGAAGCCCTATAATATCAGCATTAATATCACAAATAACTTCCGAAATATTTAAAAGTTTTTTCTTTAAATTTTCTCTCGTCCAATTATGCTGGTTGGGTTGATATTGTGTGTATTCCGTATGATTATTTTGCATGTCAAAAAGATTCTCAACATTATAAGAAGCTATTTTAAGAGTAGTTGCATTTAGAAAGAGTGTGAAGGAAAAGATAAATAATACAATTTTAGACATAAAAGTCACTTCAGTTTAGCTCATTACGAAGCCAAAGCTTCGTAAAAACAGGTTATTTAAACATCTTACTTAACATGTTCATCGCACCATCTACCCCACCAACTTGATTTAACATGGTATCAATGATAGAACCTTCACCCGATGTCGCATTGTCTATTACATTGGGTAACATATCAGCCAATGCACCTGTCGCCGACTCTTCAGAAAGCCCTAAAGATGATGCAAACTCAGAAACCTTATCAGCTCCGAGTAAATCCATAACAGAATCAGCAGAAATAGCTTCATTTTCACCATTACCTAACCACGAACCAACAACTGAACCTAAACCATTTTCTGAAAGTCCAGACATAATATTACTTAAGTCAATACCACCATCAGAACCACCCCCAAGTAAAGAACCTAATGCTCCTGTAAGTGCATCACTGTCCAGTCCTGTTGTTGCCTCATCACTGTTATTTTGAATGACATTTGCACCCATTTGTAATAAGCTTGTTAAATCCATCTTATTTATCCTTGTTTAATTTAATGGATAAAGTATAGCGAAAAGCATGTTATGCTTTTCTGATATGAAATATACATATAAATCATGCTACTATACTAGACGAAAAAAAACCATCCTATAAAGAATAGCTGAAGTCTAAGCTATTTTTTAAAGACAGAGCTATTTTGTTTAATTATTTGAGTATTTGAAAAGAGTATTCAAATGACTAAATAAAATAAAGTAACAATATT